>JABBOG010000014.1 GCA_019351975.1 Acidobacteriota bacterium | reverse complement strand
TGGGTGCGATGGGCGCGGGGCCGCGGAAGGTCTGTTGGATGTCGGTGGATGGGATGCGCTTGAACTCGATGCGGAGGAAGTCGGAGGGGATGCTGCTGAGGTTGGTGATGCTGTGGCGTTCGATCATGCCGGGAGCGACGCGGAAGGCTCCGGTGTGGGTGGGTGGGCGCTGGATGGATTCGCCGTTGGCGTGGTCGATCTGGATGATGCCGGAGTTGTTGAGGTAGACGAAGACGGAGGGGTAGGCGGAGTGGTCGTGCATGGGGACGAGCTCGCGGGGGCCGTAGTGGACGCGCATGACGAGGAGGTCGGGGTTGTTGAGGATGGTGCGGTAGTTGGCGGGGAGGGGCTGGGCGGCGACCTGGGCTGGGGCTTGGGCGTGGGCGGCGCAAGAGACTGAAATCCACCCCAGCGATGCGAGCGTCAGCGGGAGAGCGTGCCTGAGATACCTGAGATTGGTCATCACTGCGATCCACACGATTGTATGCGAGGTAATGCGCATTTGGCTCGATACGCTTCTCTGGAGGTTGACGCTTTGAGGGGCAATACTTTGCCGTGCTATGATTTCACCACTTTACCAGGCGATGCTCTACCGAGCTGAGGAGACGTACGATGAGGCGCAGCATGTTTGCAGCAGCAGTGTGTTTGACCGCAGGATTAGGCTCAGTGTTTGCGCAGGCGCCGACAGCGACAGCGTCAAAGCCGCAGGACGTAGCGACGTCGACTCCATCGCAGGACGGAACATCCGGGGCGAAGCGCAAACTGTGGATCGCGAAGTTCAACACAGACACCAACGCGGCGGCGGCGGTAGCAAACATTCAGATCTCGGAAGCGAACGCATTGCAATACAGCGAGCTCTTCAGCAGCGTGAAGACGTTTGCGACGGAGGACAACCAACCGGACGGCACATGGACTCTGGAAGCCAAGGAGACGAGTTTCAGCGGAGGAAGTGCTGCGGCCCGAGCCCTGGTTGGCTGGGGCGCAGGGCGATCGCACATCACGATGGAGTACACGCTGCTGGACCCAGACAAGAAGGTCGCATGGACGGGTACGCTGACGACGAAGCCGTCCTTCTGGGGATCGGCCGGTGCTGTAGGCGCCGTGCAGAACCAGGGGCAGGCGGTCGATGAGCAGGCGCAGAAGCTGATCGATGCTCTGTCGAAGTTCTTCAACCCACCGTTGAAGAAGAAGTCATAAACCGCTAAATAACCTGGACTGCGCCGCGGCCGACGAGAGTTTCGACCTGCTCAATGAAGGCGACGTCGGCGGCGACGGAGAGGCCATGGGGTTCGAGGTCGACGGCGAACTGGTCGGGCTCTTCGAGGCGCAGCATCAGCTTGCCGGTGCCGGGGGCGGAGCGGAAGAGCAGGTCGAGCTTGGCGAGGAGCTGGGTGTCGGGGCTGTGGAGCGGAACGCGGATGCGGAGGGCGTCGGGCAGCTTGATTTTGATGTCTTCGAGGGCCTGGATGCTGGAGATGGCGAGCTTTGGGGCGGCGTCTTCGTCGCCACGGAGGGAGCCGCGGATGAGGACGGGGACGTCGATCTTGAGCTTCTCGGCGAGCTTTTCGTAGGACTGCGGGAAGGCGATGAGTTCGATCTTGCCGACGGTGTCCTCGAGGCAGGCGGAGGCGTACATCTCGCCGGAGCGCTTGGATTTGGCGACCTTGAGGCCGGTGATGACGCCTGCGATCTGAATCTCGTTGGTTCCCTCTTCGCGGCGGCCGCGGTTGAAGACGGCGGGCTCGGGCTTCATCTCGCAGGCGGTGGCGGTGTCGACGACTTTGAGGTTGCGGAGCTTGTCGCGGTACTTGTCGAGGGGGTGGCCGGAGACGAAGAAGCCGAGGACGTCCTTTTCGTTCTGGAGGCGGGTGTGTTCGTCCCAGTCGGGAGCGGGCGGGAGGGGGTCGTCGGTGGATTTGGAGTTGGTTGGGCCGGGGTCGTCGAACATGCCGAAGAGTCCGTGCTGACCGGAGGCGGAGTCTCGCTGGGACTTCTGGGCGCGCTCGATGGCTTTGTCGAGGGCGGCGAAGACGCGCGCGCGGGGACCGAAGGCGTCAAGGGCGCCGGCTTTGCATAGAGACTCCAGAACGCGCTTGTTCATGAGGCGGAGATCGATCTTATCGCAGAATTCCCAGAGGGATGCGAAGGATTCTTTACCTGCTGCCTGAAGTTCTCCGCGGGCTTTGATGATGGAGTCGATGGCGTTGTGGCCGACGTTTTTGATGGCGGCGAGACCGAAGAGGATGCTGTCTCCGGTGGGGGTGAAATCTGCGGCGGAGACCTGGACGTTGGGGGGAACGACGGAGATGCCGAGCTCGCGGCACTCGCCGATGTACTTGACGACATTTTCGGGCTTGGAGGTTTCGGAGGTGAGGAGAGCGGCCATGAACTCGACGGGGTAGTGGGTCTTGAGCCAGGCGGTGTGATAGGCGAGGAGGGCGTAGGCGGCGGAGTGGGATTTGTTGAAGCCATAGCCTGCGAACTGCTCCATGAGGTCGAAGAGTTGACCGGCGCGCTCTTTGTTGAACTTGCTGGCGGCGGCTCCGGCCATGAAGATGTCGCGCTGCTTGGCCATCTCGGCGGGATCTTTTTTACCCATGGCACGGCGCAGGAGGTCGGCGCCACCGAGGGAGTAACCGCCGATGGCGGAGCTGATCTGCATGACCTGCTCCTGATAGACGATGACGCCGAGGGTTTCGCGGAGGATGGGTTCGAGCTCGTCGAACATAAACTCGACGGGGCGGCGGCCCCATTTGCGTTCGATGAAGTCGTCGATCATGCCGCCCTGGATGGGGCCGGGACGATAGAGGGCGTTGAGGGCGGTGAGGTCTTCGACGGTGGTGGGCTTGTAGCGGCGAAGGACGTCGCGCATGCCGCCGGACTCGAACTGGAAGACGCCGGAGGTGAGGGCGCGGTGGAAGACTTTTTCGTAGGTTTCGAGGTCGTCAAGGGGGATGGTGGCGAGATCGACTTCGGTGTGGCGGTTGGAACCGATGAGCTTGAGGCAGTCATCAATGACGGTCAGGGTGGTGAGGCCGAGAAAGTCCATCTTGAGAAGGCCCATCTTCTCGACGGCTTTCATGTCGTAGCTGGTGACGATAGCGTCGTCTTTTGTGCGGGTTACGGGGACCAGCTCGGTCAATGGTTGAGGTGCGATGACGACGCCGGCGGCGTGGACCCCGGCGCCTCGGACGAGGCCTTCGAGGCGGAGAGCGGTGTCGATAAGCTCTCGGACCTTGGGGTCTTCGTAGGCGAGGGCGAGCGGAGGCGAGTCTTTGAGGGCCTGCTCGATGGTGATGCCGATGGTGGCGGGGATGAGTTTGGCGATGCGATCGACTTCACCGTAGGGCATGTCGAGGGCGCGGCCAACGTCTTTGATGGCGGCTTTGGCGGCCATGGTGTTGAAGGTGATGATCTGCGCGACCTGGTCGGAGCCGTACTTGCCGCGGACATACTCGATGACTTCGATGCGACGGTTCATGCAGAAGTCGATGTCGATATCGGGCATGGAGACGCGTTCGGGGTTGAGGAAGCGCTCGAAGAGGAGGTCGTTCTGGAGGGGATCGACGTCGGTGATGCCCATCACGTAGGCGACGAGCGAACCGGCGGCGGAACCGCGACCGGGGCCGACGGGAATTCCCTTCTCGCGGGCGTGCTTGATGAAGTCCCACACAATCATGAAATAGCCGGGAAACTTCATCTGCTTGATGCAGTCTATTTCGCGATTGAGGCGGGCTTCGTAGTCGGCGATGGACTTGCGGAGCTTGCCGGTGTCTTCGAGGTGCTTGACGGCGGTTTCGCGGCGGGTACGCCAGCCGTCGCGGCAGACCTGCTCGAAGTAGGCGTCGAGGTCCATGCCGTCGGGGCAATCGAACTTGGGGAAGGGATTTTTGACTTTGGTGAGTTCGAGGTTGCAGCGCTCCGGGAACTGCATGGTGCGGGTGCAGACTTCGGGAGCGTGGGCGAAGAGGCGGTGCATCTCTTCGGCGGACTTGATGTAGAACTCCTGGGTATCGAACTTGAAGCGCTTGGGATCGTTCATGGACCCGGCGGTCTGGACGCAGAGGAGGACTTCGTGGGCGCGGGAGTCCTGGTCTTCGATGTAGTGGGAGTCGTTGGTGGCGATCAGCGGGATGTCGAGGTCGCGTTCGAGGCGGAACATGGCTTCGGTGACGGCTTTGTCGGGGGCGAGGCCGTGGTCCTGGATTTCGAGGAAGAAGTTGCCGCGGCCGAACATGGTTTCGAAGTCGCCGGCGGACTTTTTGGCGAGGTCGTAGTTCCCTTCCATGAGGTGCTGGGAGACCTCGCCGGCGAGGCAGCCGGAGAAGCCGATCAGGCCTTCGGTGTGTTTGGCGAGGAAGGACTTGGAGACGCGGGGCTTTTTGTAGAAGCCGTGGAGGGCGGCCTCGGAGGTGAGGCGGACAAGGTTGCGGTAGCCGGCTTCGTTTTCGGCGAGGATGAGGAGGTGATTGTACTTGGAGTCAGGGTTGGCGTGCTCGCGGAGGTGGGAGTCTTCCTTGCAGACGTAGAGCTCGCAGCCGAGGATGGGCTTGAGCGACTTTTTGTGCATGGCGTCGAAGAAGTGGACGGCGCCGTAGATGTTGCCGTGGTCGGTGATGGCGGCGGAGGTCTGGCCGATCTTGGTGAGGTGCTTGGCGAGCTTGTCGACGTCGCAGGCACCGTCGAGGAGAGAGTAGTCGGTGTGGAGATGGAGGTGGGTGAACTCTGCGGCCATGAGGGTAGTTTACTGCCTGGGTATGGGTGGCAGAGGTGAGGAAAAGGCGTCTGGCTGAAGCCTAGACCTTTCGTCTAGCTTAGGTGGTCGTGCCGGAATGCATGATTTCCATTGATCACCAGACCAATGTGACTCCAAAACACTCTTCCATCCCTAGACACGTACCGAAACATCATTCCAGTTTGCTGGAACATGTCATAGCTGAAGGAAAATTCCTCGCGTGCATTTGGTGCCAGCATGTTAGCGTTGAAGCCTCGGAACAAGCGCCCAGGGTCAAGTGGCTTCACTGGAGGCATGAAATCCCACGTAATCTCTTTGGCTAGACCGGGTCCCTGATTTTCAATGAAAAACTTTTGACCAAAATGATCTTGTATGCGGAGCAGCACTAAAAGAGGCGCTAACGCAGCCTTCATTTGTTCATGAGCTAGTTCTGCCTGTTTAGCAGATACTTCAGCCCTTTCATTGGCGGCTTCGCTCTGCTTCTGGGCAGTCTCTATTGCGATCCTCGCTTCAGATAGCTGCTGTTCGGCTGCAGATGCTGCTCTTTCTGCGGCGTCATTGCCTCGTTCGGCATTTTCCGCCTGCAATTTGGCGGACCGAGCCTGACTTCTGGCGGAGGTGGCTGCGATAAGGCTACCTACCGTGGAGACAGCAAGCAGACCGATCGTCAAGGCCGCAGAGAGGTTCGTCTTGATCCAATGTATGAAAATGTTCATGGGAGAAAGCTACCACTGGGTTGAGGGATTCCATCCTTCGATTTGGAGTGCCTCGAGAAATGCCGTATTTGCCCATCAAGCTGGGTTAGTATCCATCTTCGCGGCCGTGGCGGATGCTCAGGATGACGACCCATTCCGCGTCGAAGCGGTAGCGAACGACGTAGCCGCCGTGGCCGAAGTCGATGATCAACTCGCGGAATTCGGGGGGAAGGTCATCGATGGGGCGACCCGCTTCAGGGTGAGTTGCGAGTAGCTTGATTTCGCGCCTGATGATGTCTTGAGCGCGCAACGCTGCTTCGCGATTTTTGGGTGCCAGAAATTGATAGAACCTTATTCGGTCGAGAGAGGCCCTCTCCGACCACCTTATACGTGGCATGCAGGTGGCGGGGCGTCCTCACCCGACTCCAGTTTAGTGAGCCAGTCGTCCATTTCTTCGTCTGTTACGTGAAGCCCGGTGCGCTTGTAGTCCTCCCAGGAGGCGATGGTTTCGAGACGGAGTTGCTCGCGTTTCTCTTCGCGGGAGACGTAGTTTTCGATGGCTTCGCGCATGATCCAGTGGGAGGTGCGGCGCTGGGAGGCGGCGAGGCGCTGGACGCGGGCTTTCATGTCGGGGTCGAGCTTGAGGCTGGTGGTGGAGGTTGAGGGCATACCGGACGCTCCTAAGTGTTACCTAGTGCTAGCGTAGCATTTTTGTAGAGGCGGATGCACTGGTGTGGTGTGGTCGGCTAGAATCTTTGCCATGGCTGGGTCGGCGATGTTTGGCTGGGCATTTCGATACGTTGGGCGGCGGAAGCGGGCGGAGAGGCTGCGGGCGGCGGCGGGGTGGCCGGTGGTGACGGCGAAGCTGCTGGAGTCGAAGCTTGTGATGAAGGATGATCTGGCGGGTGGGCTGGATGTGCAGGATACGCAGGTGGAGGTGCCGTACTACTTCAGCATTGCGGATGGGTACTATGGCGGGTTTGTGCGGAGTGTCCCCTGCACCGATTCGGAGGGGCGACGGATGCAGCGGCAGTTGGCCGAGGGTATGGCGGTGGAGGTGCGGTATAACCCGGCGAATCCGGATGAGACGTGTGTGCTGGAGGGGGAGAATGTGGGGAAGCTGCCGTTTGTGGTTTGGCCGGGGTAGGTGGTGGGGTGGAATTGCTGACGGGAGTTACAAGCAGCTCGACGCTGGCCTGAGCTGGCAAACAGCAGATTCCCTTCGGGAATGACAGAAAAAAAGGCAAACGCAAGTACAGGAGCAATTCCCCTCGGGAATGACAGAAAAAAAGGCAAAAGCAAGTGCAGGAGCAATCCCCTTCGGGGAATGACAAACAAGAGAAGCGAGTGCAAAGGCGGCAGCAGACTCCTTTCGTAATGACAGCAAGAGAAGCTAGAGCAGGTACAAAGCGGAAGCTTGATTTGGCGGGTTAGCGGTGCTCCTGCATGAGGGTTTCGAGGATCTGGGGGGAGGGGCGGACGCGGTCGGAGGAGAGGGTAGCGAGGGGCTCGTCGACCATGTTGAGGAGGGTGGTGAAGTCGGTTTGCTGGGTGTCGATGTAGAAGACGCCGGTGAGGACTTCGCCGGTGTCTTTGTCGCTGAGGAGGAGGTTGAGGGCGCGCTGGCGGCTGGTGGGGTCGTAGTTTTGGTGGATCTTGCGGAGGCGCATGTGGGAGCCGTCGTGGAGTTCGACGTCGACGGTGGTGTTGGGGTCGTAGTCGACGTCGATGTTCTGGAACTGGGGGACGAAGCCGATCTCGGAGACGGACTCTTCGTGGTCCTGCATGTATTTGTAGCTTTTGGTGGAGCCCTCGTGGTCGTTGAAGGTGACGCAAGGGGAGATGACGTCGAGAAGGACGGTGCCGCGGTGGGCGATGGCGGCCTTGAGCATGGCGGAGAGCTGTTTTTTGTCGCCGGAGAAGGAGCGACCGACGAAGGTGGCGCCCATCTGGATGGCGAGGGCGCAGATGTCGATGGGCGGGAGGTCGTTGATGACGCCGGTTTTGAGCTTGGAGCCGATGTCGGCGGTGGCGGAGAACTGGCCTTTGGTGAGGCCGTAGACGCCGTTGTCTTCGACGATGTAGATCATGGGGAGGTTGCGGCGCATGAGGTGGACGAACTGACCGATGCCGATGGAGGCTGTGTCGCCGTCACCGGAGATGCCGATGGAGTGCATGGTTTTGTTGGCGAGGAGAGCGCCGGTGGCGACCGAGGGCATGCGGCCGTGGACGGAGTTGAAGCTGAAGGAGCGGGACATGAAGTAGGCGGGGGTTTTGGAGGAGCAGCCGATGCCGCTCATCTTCATGACGCGCTCGGGCTGGATGCCCATGTCGTAGAAGGCTTCGAGGATGCGCTCGGTGATGACGTTGTGGCCGCAGCCGGCGCAGAGGGTAGTTTTGCTGCCGCGGTAGTCGAGGACCTGGAGGCCGATGCTGTTGGTTTTGGCGGGTGCGATGGGGGCGGTGGACATGGCTAGATGTGTGCTCCTTGGGGCGATGGTGCGGCGTGCGAGGCGATGGCGCGGGTGACGGTGCGGGCGTCGATGGGAAGGCCGTTGAAGTGGCGGATGGAGTGCAGTTTTATGATCTGGGCGGGGTCTAGATCGACTTTGAGGAGGTTGAGGAGCTGGCCGTCGCGGTTTTGTTCGACGACGAAGATGCGGTCGTGGGCGGCGACGAAGGCGTCGAGTTCGGGGGTGAAGGGATAGGCGCGGATGCGGAGGTAGTCGGTTTCGATATGGGACTCGCGGTGGAGCTGGTCGCGGGACTCGATGATGGCCCAGTGGCTGCTGCCGAAGGCGATGATGCCGATGGAGGCGCTGCCGGTGCCTTCGTGGATGGGCGCGGGGACGAGGGTTTTGGCGGTGTCGAACTTGCGGGCGAGGCGGAGCATGTTGTTTTGGTAGTCGTCGGGACGTTCGGTGTACTGGGCGCGCTCGTTATGGCCGCTGCCACGGGTGAAGTAGGCGGCGGCGGGGTGGTCGGTGCCGGGGAGGGTGCGGTAGGGTATGGCGTCGCCGTCGACGTCTTTGTAGCGGGCGAAGCCGCCGAGCTCTTCAAGCTGTTGCGCGTTGAGAACTTTGCCGCGGGTGATAGGGGCTGTGGGGTAGTCGAAGGGCTCGGACATCCAGTTGTTCATGCCGAGGTCGAGGTCAGAGAGGACGAAGATGGGGGTCTGGAGCTGCTCGGCGAGATCGAAGGCCTGGATGCCGAACTCGAAGCACTCTTTGACGGTGCCGGGGAGGAGGATGACGTGTTTGGTGTCGCCGTGAGAGAGGCCGGCGACAAAGCTGAGGTCGGCCTGGGAGGTGCGGGTGGGAAGGCCGGTGGAGGGGCCGGTGCGCTGGATGTCGAAGATGACGCCGGGGATTTCGGCGTAGTAGCCGAGGCCGGCGAACTCGGCCATAAGGGAGATTCCGGGGCCGGAGGAGGCGGTCATGGCACGGGCACCAGCCCATCCTGCGCCGAGCACCATGCCGATGGCGGCGAGCTCGTCTTCGGCCTGAACGACGGCGAAGGTGGCTTTGCCGTCGGGTTCGATGCGATGGCGTTTGAGGTAGCCGATGAGCTGTTCGACGACGGATGAGGAGGGTGTGATGGGGTACCAGCTGACGACGGTGACGCCGGCGAACATGGCTCCCATGGCGGAGGCAGCGTTGCCGTCGATGATGATCTTCCCTGCTGTGGCGTTCATGGGAGCGATGGTGTGGGGGTCGTGCTTGGAGAGGTTGCTGGCGGCGAAGTCAAAGCCGATCTGAACGGCGCTCCAGTTGAGTGCCGCGGCTTTGGGCTTCTTTGCGAACTGCTGGCGGACGACGGCTTCGATGGAGGGGAGATCGATGGAGAGGAGCTGCGCGGCGACGCCGACGTAGACCATATTTTTGATGAGCTTGCGAAGCTTGGCTTCGGCGCCGGTGGCGATGACGAGTTGATCGAAGGGGACGGTGTAGTAGGTGAGGTCGGGGCGGCGGTCGGTGATTTTGAGGGCTTCGTCGAGGATGAGGGAGGCGCCGGGCTGGAGGCTGCGGATGTCGTCGGCGACGGTGTCGGGGTTCATGGCGATGAGGAGATCGACGTCGGTTTTGCGCGCGACCCAGCCGTATTTGCTGACGCGGATGGTGTACCAGGTGGGGAGACCGGCGATGTTGGATGGGAAGAGGTTTTTGCCGGAGACGGGGACTCCCATGCTGAAGATGCTGCGGAGAAGGACGGTGTTTGCGGACTGCGAGCCAGAGCCGTTGACGGTGGCGATGTGGATGGAGAGGTCGTTGGTGATGGTGTGGTGATTCGAAGAGGGTGTGGCGATTTGGCTCTCTGGAGCGATGGTGCTGCTGCTCATTGATGAATCCTTCCGTGCGGATGCTGCAATGGATGCGTGTGACCGCTGCGAGCCAGATGCCCTGTTTGGGCGAACGCGGCGGGCTCCTGAATTCTGTCTCGGAATTGTAGACCTGTTGCGGGAGGGTTTGCCGGAGGAGTTCGCGAAAGGGATCCATCTTGTTATCCCGGTTGCGGGTTTTGGCTTGTGTTTTGTTTGGCGTGGTGGCGGGTGGAGGCTAGTTTGATGCGCGGTGATACACAGGTTGCGGAAGAGAGTGGTAGTGTTGTTGTACTTGTTGTTGGGCCGTCTGGGATTTTCTGAGAAGACGTCTGGAAGCTGTCTGGAAGCCGTCTGGGATGTTCTAAGAAAGAGCGTATGACGAACCACGTGTATCTCCCCATTGTCGTGCTGCTGGCCGGAGGGGCTGGATTTGCGATTGCACCGCTGGTGCTGGCGAAGGTGTGGGCCGCGAAGTATTCTCCGCAGAAATCCGGGAAGAGCAAGAATGAGACGTATGAGTGCGGACTGGCGTCGTCGGGAGACGCGTGGGTGCAGTTCAAGCCGGGCTATTACCTGTACGCGATTGTGTTCTTGATATTTGATGTGGAGGCAGTGTTTCTGCTACCGTTTGCGGTTGCGTTTGGCGGATTTACGGCGGGCCAGGCTATAGAGATGCTGGTGTTTCTTTTGGTGCTGATTGGAGGGCTTGCGTGGGCCTTTCAGAAGAATGTTCTGGCGTGGACCTGAGCGCTGCGTCGATAGCTGTGGTGAAGAATCGTTCGAGGGTTTTGAAGGATGGATGAACAGCTAAAGAGTGAGTTGCGGCGGCAGGGTGTGGTGGCGACATCGCTTCAGGAACTTTACAACTGGGGACGCAAGAGTTCCTTGTGGCCGCTGAACTTCGGGCTGGCGTGCTGCGCCATCGAGATGATTGCAACGACGATGGCGCGGTATGACCTGGCGCGGTTTGGCGCGGAGGTGTTTCGTCCATCGCCGCGGCAGGCAGACCTGATGATCGTGGCCGGCACGGTGACGAAGAAGATGGCGCCGCAGGTGGTGCGGCTGTACAACCAGATGCCGGAGCCGAAGTATGTGATCTCGATGGGTGCGTGCGCGATCTCGGGCGGACCGTTCAAGCAGGGGTATAACGTGCTCAAGGGGATCGACAGGTACATCCCTGTGGATGTGTATATTCCGGGGTGTCCGCCGCGTCCGGAGGCGCTGATCGATGCGTTTATGATGCTGCAGCGGAAGATCGATGCGCAGGAGTTGACGGGGCCAAACCGGCCTCGGCATTTGAATGCGGAGATGGCAAGCGAGTTTGTGATTCCGGAGTTTGGGGCGCATGATCTGGAGCCGCCGAGCAATCCTGAGGTATGGAGTGCGCCGCTGGTGAACATTGAGATCGCGGGGAAGAATGAACCTGGAAACGGTTAAGCAGGAGATCGAGGCGAATGTGCCGGGGTGCGCTGTGGATATGGTGCTGAATGGAAGCCCGTCGGCGCAACATTCGCTGCTGGTGGATGCGGCGCATGGGTTCGCGGTGGCGCAGTTTTTGCGCGATGGCGCGGCGGTGCGGATGGACTACTGCTCGAATGTGACGGGGATCGATTGGCCGGTGAAAGAGATTTCCACGAAGGTGAAGACGAAGAAGATGGTGGATGGGGTGGAGAAGGATGTGGATGAGGTGGTGAAGACACAGAGCGGCGGGTATCTGGAGGTGGTGTATCACCTGTACTCCGTGGCAGAGCGCGAGGGGCCGGTGATTGTGCGGATGCGAACGGAGGACCGTGCGGCCGGGGTGCATCTGCCATCGCTGACGCCGCTGTGGCGGAGCGCAGAGTATCAGGAGCGCGAGGTGTTCGATCTGTATGGCGTGATGTTTGATGGGCATCCTGATTTGCGCAGACTGCTGATGTGGGAGGGATTCGAGGACTTTCCGATGCGCAGGGATTATGTCGATCCGGACGACTATGAGTATGAGCCGACGGCGCATGATGAGGTGCTGCAGCGGACACGCGAGCACTGGAGTGCGGAGGATTGCAAGTGAGCGTGCTGACGGATACGACGGCGGATTTGCTGGGGAGCGGCGCAGAGGATCGCAGCGGCGGGCAGTTGCTGGAGATCTCGATGGGACCGCAACATCCTTCGACGCATGGAGTGTTTCGGATGGATGTGACGCTGGACGGCGAGAAGGTGGTGAAGCTGAAGCCGGTGTTTGGATATCTGCACCGAAACCACGAGAAGATCGCAGAGAAAGAAAGCTATCTGGGATGTATGCCGTATACGGACCGGCTGGATTATTTCTGCTCGATCACGAATAACTGGGCGTATGCGCTGGCGGTGGAGTCGCTGGCGGGGATCAAGGTGCCGGAGCGTGCGGAGTATCTGCGTGTGATTACCGGCGAACTGACGAGGCTACAGAATCACGCGTCGCTGGTGGGGTTTCTGATGCAGGACATGGGCGCGAGTGGAACGCCGCTGATGTACGCGTTCCGGGAGCGGGAGAAGATTCTGGATTTGTTTGAGGCGCTTACCGGCGCGCGCATGATGTGCAATTACATGCGGTTTGGCGGGTGCCGTGTGGATGCTCCGGCGGGGTGGATGCAGCAGGCGCAGAAGGTGGTGGACGCGTTTCCACGGTTTCTGGATGAGTTTGAGCGCATGTTGGTGAGTAACGAGATCCTGATGGCGAGGACGCAGGGCGTGGGTGTGGTGACGACGGCGCAGGCAGTGAATGCCGGCTTTTCAGGGCCGATGGCGCGGGCGTCAGGGGTGAACTACGACTTGCGCAAGGTGGACAAGTACGGGATTTATGAGCGCTTCGCGTTTCGCGTACCGCTGGGCGATCACGGCGATGTGTATGACCGATACATGCTGCGCGTGCTGGAGATGCGGGAGTCGGTGGAGATTCTGAAGCAGGCGATGCGAGACATTCCGGCGGGGCCGATTATGGATCCGGGGACGAAGATTCGCGGGTTCAGGCCAAAGGCCGGCGAGGCGTATGGGAGGATCGAAGCGCCGAAGGGAGAGCTTGGGTTTTATCTGGTGAGCGATGGGAGCGGAAATCCGTACCGGTTTCGGGTGCGGCCGCCGAGTTTGATCAACCTGACGCTGCTTGAGGATATGTGTATTGGTCAGAATGTAGCTGATATCGTTATTATTCTCGGCAGCGTGGATATTGTGCTGGGCGAGGTGGACCGGTGAGCGTGTGGGGGGCTGCATGTTAGGCGAAGGTATTCTGAAGGGTTTGACGGAGACGGCACGAAATTTTTTCGGCAGCTACGTCGATGACGAACGGCTGACGACGGTGCAGTATCCGGAGGAGCGGCTGGAGCAGATTGAAGCGACGCGCGACTTCCCTTTCCTGGTGTATGACGGTGAGGATTGGGAGAAAGGGATGCGCTGTGTCTCGTGTCAGATCTGCGAGAAAGAGTGCCCGCCAAAGTGCATTTCTATCGAGAAGAGCAAGGACAAGAAGCCGGATGCGACGGGCAAGGCGCAGTTTTATCCGGCGAAGTTCGACATCGATATCTCGGTGTGCATGAGCTGCCAGATATGCGTGGAGGTATGTCCGTTCGATGCGATCAAGATGGACGTGGTGTATGAGCTAAGTACGGAGGATCGATTTGGTGGATTGCTGCTGAACAAGGAACAACTGTCGAAGTCGAATGAGTATTACAACAAGATCCACCCTACGGAGGCCGGTGCTGTGGATGCAGCGCTGGCTGCGGAGCGGGAGAAGGCGCGTCAGGCAGCAGCGGCAAAGGCGGCTGAAGCGAAACCTGCTGCGACGGCAGTTGTGGGTGCAGCAGCAGTGGAGCGGGATGGAACGAAGTAGATGTCGGGTCGGATTGCGTTTTGACTTGTGATGAACGGTAGTGTGCGCATGGCAGGGACGGCAGATCAAATCTTCGTGTTGGTGAAGCAGTGGCTGATGGGCTATGTGCCTGGCGCGTTGCAGCCGCTTGCGTCGGCGGTGCTGTCGGTGGTGCCGGTGCTGCTGGTGTTCCCGCTGCTGTTTGCGATTACGACGGTGCTGGAGCGCAAGGGGCTGGGGAGAATTCAGAATCGTTATGGACCGAACCGGGCGGGGTTCTTCGGGATACTGCAGCCTATGGCGGATGGGATCAAGTCGCTGACGAAGGAAGATATTATTCCGCGTTCGGCAGATCATCTGGTGCATCTGCTGGCACCGTTGCTGTTGGTGGTCGCGTCGTTTCTGGTGTATGCGGTGTTGCCGATTGGCAGGAATATGGTGATCGCAAACCTGAATGCGGGCGTGCTGTTTTTCTTTGCGATTGGGTCGATGGTGGAGCTTGCGGTGTTTATGGCCGGGTGGTCGAGCCGCAGCAAATATTCGTTGCTGGGTGCGATGCGTGCGATCGCGCAGATGATCAGCTACGAGATGCCGCTGGTGTTGTCGGCTGTGGTGGTGATCATGGCGGCGGGATCACTTTCTACGGTCACAATCGTGACTATGCAGGCTACGTATACGGGGATATGGCCGCACTGGTATGTGTTTACGCCGTGGGGTCTGATGGGTTTTGTGCTGTTCATGATTGCAGCGACGGCGGAGTCGAATCGGTCGCCGTTCGATCTGCCCGAGGGCGAATCGGAGATTATCGCCGGCTATTACATCGAGTATTCAGGGTTCAAGTTTGCGCTGTTCTTTCTGGGAGAGTATCTCGGAATGTTTGCGACGAGTGCGATGGCGATCACGCTGTTTCTGGGCGGGTGGGCCGCGCCGTTCTCATTCCTTACATGGATCCCTTCTTACATCTGGTTTTTTGTGAAGTTACTCGCGTTGATCATGGCGTTTATCTGGGTGCGCGGGACGTTGCCAAGGTTGCGAATGGATCAGTTGATGAACTTTGCGTGGAAGTTCATGCTGCCGATGTCGCTTGTGAATATTCTTTGCGCAGGGGTGTGGCATTTCATGGCGGCAGGCTTTGTGCGTTGGGTGGTTGTCGCAGTACTGGTTGCCGGGACGTGCTATTTGTTGAGTCAGAGATTGAAGCGCGGGAAACGAGTGGCTGTAAGGACGTACCGGTTTGCAAGTTAGTTTGGGCCTCTGGATGTAGATGGGTTTGCATTGGAATTGATAGACGATGACAGTCACGTTTTTGATCCTCGCTGGAGTAACGATCGTTGGCATGGCGGCGGCGATGAGCCTGCGCAACCTGGTGCATTGCGTGCTGTCGTTGACGCTTGGATTGGTAGGACTGGCGGGCTTATTTCTGGAATTAGACGCGCAGTTCGTGGGATTCACGCAGATTCTGGTGTACGTGGGCGCCGTGGCGATTCTTGCGATGTTTGCCGTAATGATGACGCGCGGCGCGGCGCAACAGCAGGAGAGCAGGCCGACATCGGTCCGGATCTCCGGAGTGCTGATTGCTGGCGGCGTATTTCTGGTTCTGGCGTGGGCGATGTGTCACGGATTGATGACGTTGGGTGCGCCGGTGCAGCCGGAGGCGGAGGTCAAGCAGATCGGTGTCGCGCTGATGCGCAGCTACGTGCTGCCGCTGGAGGTGATTGGGTTGCTGCTGACTGCTGCATTGATTGGAGCAGGAGTGATTGCGATGGAAGAGAAGCGGGGTGCACGATGAATCCGTTGACGGGGTATGTGTTTCTGTCGGCGTTGTTGTTCGCCGTAGGACTCGCCGGAGCGTTGACGCGGCGCAATGCTATGTTGGTCCTGATCGGCATTGAGTTGATGCTCAATGCTGCGAATTTGAACTTCATTGCATTCTGGCGCTATGGGCCGCACCCTGAAGCGTTGACGGGAGTTATGTTTGTGATCTTTTCGATCGGCGTTGCTGCAGCTGAGGCAGCGGTTGGATTGAGTATTATTCTCGCTGTGTATCGGCATAGCAAAACGACGAATTTAGATGAGATGGACTCGCTGAAAGGCTGATGGACGTATGCAGGATGTACTTTGTGGAACGAATACGCATTCAAGGATGTTCCTTGTGATCGAGGAGCAACGTTTTTCAGATATCACGCAGTGCTCCGTCGAGATGCAATGAACTGGATCGTACGCAATCTATGGCTCATACCCATGCTGCCAATGGTGGCAGCGGGGATCATCGCTGTGACGAAGCGCAAGGGACGCATGCTCGCAGCTTCGCTTGCGATTGGATCGATGTCACTGTCGTTTCTGCTTTCAGTGTGGGCGTTTGCGCATGTTGTGTTGCTGCGAAATCAGGGACAAATCGATTTGCAGGTATGGAACTTCCGATGGTTCCAGTTTGGCAATGAATGGGTGTCTCTGGGCTGGATATTGAATCCACTGACGGCGGTCATGGTTGTGATGGTGACGTTCGTTGGCCTGCTGATTTTTATCTACAGCATTGGTTATATGGCGCACGATGAAAACTTCACGCGCTTCTTCGGCTTTTTGGCGTTGTTTGCTGCTGCCATGCTGGGACTGATTGTCGCGAACAGTTTGTTGCTGCTGTTTATGTGCTGGGAGATTGTTGGGCTCACGTCGTATCTGTTGATTGGATTCTGGTACAGCAATCCGCGAGCTGCGGCAGCCTCGAAGAAGGCGTTTCTAACGACGCGGATTGGTGACTTGCCGTTCTTTCTCGGGATTGTCTGGCTGTACTCGAAGTCTGGAACGCTGCTGTTTTATAACGGGGGCACGGGATGTCTTGAGCCGATGTCGCTGGAGCATCTGGTGGCACAACGTACGACGATTGGGATGTGCGTTGCGACAGGAATCGCGCTGCTGATCTTCTGCGGGGCTGTAGGTAAATCGGGGCAGTTTCCACTGCATGTATGGCTTCCCGATGCGATGGAGGGTCCGACACCTGTGAGCGCGCTGATCCATGCGGCGACGATGGTTGCGGCGGGCGTGTTTCTGGTGGCGCGAGTGTACCCGCTGATGAGCGCCCATGCGTTGGTGCATGGGGCTGTGAGTACGTCTGCGGCGCTCCAGGTGGTGACGTGGGTGGGGTCAATCACTGCCCTTTTTGGTGCGCTGATTGCGGTCGCGCAGTATGACATTAAGCGGATTTTGGCGTATTCGACGATCTCGCAGCTTGGCTATATGATGATGGGGCTTGGCGTTGGTGGGGTGTCGGTGGGTATGTTTCATCTGATCACGCATGCGTTCTTCAAATCGCTGCTGTTTCTGGGCGCGGGATCGGTGATCCATGGATGCTCGGGCGAGCAGGATATTCGGCGGATGGGCGGACTTGGGAAACTGATGCCATTTACGTTTGCGACGTACGCAGTGGGCATGCTGGCACTGTGCGGTTTTCCTCTATTCTTCTCGGGATTTTGGAGCAAGGATGAGATCCTTCACGCGGCACATGTTTGGGATCTGTCGCAGATTCCTTTCTACATGGGCGCGTTTGCAGCACTGCTGACGGCGTTCTATATGGCTCGCCAGATGTATTACGTTTTCGCAGGGAGTACGCGGCTGGAGGTTGGTGAGGCGCATGGAGATGGTGCCAACGCGACTGCTGGAATGGAGCACGAGCATGGACCGGTTCCGCACGAGAGCCCTGCAGTGATGACGGTCCCGCTGATGACGCTGGCAGGATGTACTCTGCTCCTGGGTTTTCTGGGGACACCGGCGTGGCCGTGGTTTCAATCGTTTTTAGAGGACACGAGGCTTCGAGTAGACTTCGGCGCGTTTGCGCGCGAGGGCATGTTCCCGGTGATGATTTCGTCGTCGCTGATTGTGTTTTTGGGGCTTGGCCTGGGCTGGTGGTTCTATGGACGCGAACCGGTTGACGCGGCGGATGCGCCAGACCATCTGGGAAGGCGCGTTCCGGCGATCTTCGCCGTGTTGGGGCATGCATTCTACATGGACGCGTTGTATGACAAGACGTTCGTGCGAGCGAATATCGCGTTCTCTAGAATTTCGACATGGCTGGACCGGTGGGTTTGGAATGGGGCCGTACAGATCGTGCGTTATGGAACGCTCGCATTTGCGCACATGGATAGCTTCATTGATAACCATGTGGTGAATGGCGCTTTTGATGAAGGATGTGAAGGCGTGTCTCGGAGCGGGCAGATTCTGGCGAAGTTGCAGACCGGAAGAGTGCAGAGTTATTTGAAGGTCATTGGGGTGGCGCTCATTGTGTTCACGGCCCTTCTGCTGTGGAGGGCCAACGCATGAGCGGCTTCCCCTGGATATCGGTGCTTACGCTGGTGCCCATCGCAGGCGCGATTGTAGTGCTCGCAGTGGGGGCGGCGAGTCATACGGTGGTGCGTCGAACAGCGTTGGGATTCAGCTTGATCGCGCTGGCTCTGACGTTGCTGCTGTGGTATGGGTTTCATCCTGAGGCTAACGGGTACCAGTATCAAGAGATGCACCCGTGGATCTCGATGCTGAACGCAAACTATCATGTTGGCATTGATGGGCTCGGCTTGTTGATGCTGCTACTGAGCGCGATCGTTACTCCGATTGGGATGTTGGCATCGCGGCAGGTGGAGCGGCAGGTGTCGTTGTACTTCGCGTTGATGCTGCTGCTGCAGGCTTGCTTGTTTGGGACGTTTACAGCGCTGAGCTTCATTCATTGGTTTATTTTCTGGGAGATGGGACTGATCCCGGCGTTCTTTCTGGTGAGGCTTTGGGGCGGGCCGAAGAGCGCGAAGGCGGCGATGCAATTTCTGGTGTACACGATGGTGGGCAGCATCACGATGCTGATGTCGTTTCTGGCAATCTTCCTTGCTACACGGAGCTTCGACTTTGTGGATATTGGGCGGATGGCACAGAGCGGCAGGTTGATGCCGGAGATTGTCGCAAGGCTGGGATGGCACTTGCTCACGCCTGAGCACACGGCGATGGTGATCTTCGCTGGCGTATTTTTAGGATTCGCGGTTAAGGTTCCAGTCATCCCCTTTCATACATGGCTACCATTGACGTATACCGAAGCACCCACGGGCACGACGATTCTGCTAACGGGTGCGATGTCGAAGATGGGGCTGTACGGATTTCTACGGATTTTGCTTCCGTGTTTTGGCGTACAGATGCAGCATGTGTTGACGCCGCTGTTATGGCTTGCGGTTGCCACAATTGTGCTGTCAGCGTATACGGCGTGGGCGCAGACAGACCTCAAGCGGATGTTTGCGTACTCGTCGATTAATCATCTTGGATATTGCATTCTGGCGATCTTTGCCGTGGCAAAGTTTACGGGAACGGATGCTGGATTGATGTCGCAGAAGTTCGCGGCGATGGATGGCGTCTTCCTGCAGATGTTCAACCACGGGCTGACGGCTGCAACGTTGTTCTGGTTTATCGCGATGCTGGAAAAACGAAGTGGCGGAGTGCGAGGCTTGAATGACTTTGGCGGGCTCCGCAGAGTGATGCCGGTGTTTACAGGCTTGATGGGAATTGCGTTGTTCTCTTCTCTGGGGCTGCCGGGATTGAATGGCTTTATCGGTGAATTTCTGATCTTCAAGGGATCCTTTCCGCTGGTGACGTGGGCTACCGCGCTGTCGGTTCTGGGGCTGCTCATCACGGCGATTTTTATTCTGGGGATTTTGCAGCGCGTATTTTACGGGGCTCTGCCTGAGGTATGGGCACAGCTTCCCGACCTCACCGTCGGAGAAAGATTGTCGTTGGTGCCTGTGATTGGACTTATGTTCGTTCTGGGGTTGTATCCCCAGCTTGTGCTGGGAGTCGTCAACCATACCGCTATGCAGATGGCGCTCACACTGCGGAACTTCTGATGATGCTTGCATGGACGATCTACATCTCGTTTGCAGGGGCGCTGGCGCTGTTGTTGCTGCCGCAGCGGTTTGCCGCGTGGTCGCGTGTGATTGCGCTTCTGCTTGCGGTGATTACGTTTTCGATTGCACTTGTGGCGTTTGTTGAACATCGATCCGGAGCCATGTTTACGGTGGTGCACAGGTCCTGGATTTCTTCGCTGGGTATTGGGTTTGATCTGAGGGCGGATGGTATCAGCTTGACGCTGCTGCTGTTGACCGGCGCGATCGGTGTTTGCGGGATCCTGTTTTCGTGGAATGTAGAGCACAGGGTAAGGGAGTTTTTCGCACTCTACTTACTGTTGATCGGAGCTGTTTACGGTGTATTTCTCAGCTACGATTTATTTTTGCAGTTCGTGTTTTACGAGATTGTCGTGATTCCGAAGTACTTCCTGATTGCTATCTGGGGATCGACGCGGCGGGAGTACGCAGCGATGAAGCTGGTGCTGTATTCGTTCATCGGAAGTGCGATGGTGTTGATTGGTTTGATTGCTGCGTATGTTGCCTCAGGATCCAGGAGTTTGGCTCTCGGCGACCTCGCAGGTTTCGCGTTCACACCACACTTTCAGATGTGGGCGTTTCCGTTGGTATTTGCAGGATTCGCGATTCTGGCGGGCATGTGGCCGCTACACACGTGGGCTCCTACAGGCCACGTCGCGGCTCCAACGGCCACGTCGATGCTGCTTGCAGGCGTGGTGATGAAACTGGGTGCCTATGGATGTCTTCGTGTCGCGATGACGTTATTTCCGCTAGGGATGGGGCCGTGGGGATTCCATTTTCTGGGTCTGGGATCATGGCGTGATGTATTTGCGGTGCTGGCCGTGATTGGCATTTTGTATGGTGCGCTGGTGGCGCTGGTGCAGAGGGATTTCAAGTTCGTCATCGGGTACTCGAGCATCAGCCACATGGGCTTCATTCTGCTTGGACTGATGACGTTGAATCAAATTGGAATCTCCGGTGCCGTTGTGCAGATGGTGTCGCACGGAATTCTTGCGGGTCTCATGTTCGCTGTTGTGGGACGGATGGTCTACGCGCGGACGCATACGCGGGACCTGACGGCACTTGGAAGGTTGCACCTGAGCAAGGCTCTGCCGTTCGCCGCATTTACGTTCGTGATTGCGGGAATGGCGAGCATGGGGCTGCCTGGGTTCAGCGGATTTATTGCGGAGTTGATGATTGTTCTGGGCGTGTGGCGCGCGTATCCAACACTTGTAATCTTTGTCGCAATCGGTCTGATTGCGGGGGTGGCCTATATTTGGCGGGCGATGCAGATGGCGTTCTTTGCTGGCAGGGACACTGAACCTGCGGCGCTAGAGCATCCGCTCGAGCCCATTACGATGCCCGAGCGTATCGGGGCCGTGCTTTTGATTGGAGCAAGCCTGGTGGTTGGCATCTTTCCGCAGTTATTTCTGAATGTCATTCGGCCCGCGTTGGAATCACCTCTGTTCAGCGGTTTGCGTCAGGGGGGATGGTGATGGACGTCATGGGATATGGGCAGTTGCTGGAACGTGCGTGGCCGGAGATCATCGTCGTCCTTACGGCGTTTGTTGTTGTTGCTTGCGATCTTGTGGCATTTCGGCGTGCCACTGCGGGCGCACGCTTCGGGGCGGCGGTGGCGATCGGCGCGGCGGGCTGTGTTGGTGCCGTATGGAAGCTGATGGCGTCCGCACCGGTGATGAACCAGACCAGCATGATGGTGGATACACCGCTGACGAGGCTCGTTCAGGCGGGGCTGCTGGTGTTGACGATCGTCGTGCTGTTGTTATCGGTGGGGGCACAGTTTACCGAGCACGTGGGCGAATTTGTGTTGCTGGTGCTGTTGGGGACGGCTGGAATGTTGTTTCTGGTGGCAGCTCAAGATCTTCTAGCAATCTTCATCTCACTTGAGTTGCTGAGTCTGTCGCTATACATCTTGACGGGGTTTGATAAAGCGAGTCCGCGTTCCGCAGAGGCTTCGTTGAAGTATTTTCTGTTTGGAGGCATGTCTGCAGCGTTCCTGTTGTTTGGGTTCAGCCTGTTGTATGGATTTTCGCATTCGACGACCCTGAGCGGCATCGCGATGGCGGTGCATGAGCAACCGCACAACCCGATTCTGATGGTCGCGATGGTGATGGCTGTGGTTGGCTTTGGGTTCAAGATCGCGGCGGCTCCGTTCCACTTCTGGGCGCCGGATGTGTACCAGGGAGCACCGGTACAGAGTGCGGCGTTTATTGCGTCCGGCTCGAAGGTGGCGAGCTTCTTTATCTTCTTTCAGGTGATGGTGCTGGGGTTTGCGGGAGCGGAAGGAAGTGCCTCGCTAACACGGATGACAAGCGGTTGGGTTCCAATCCTTGTGCTGGTTTCTTGTGCCTCGATGCTGCTTGGAAATCTGGCGGCGATTGCGCAGATGAGTCTGCGGCGTTTGATGGCGTACTCTGCTGTAGCCCATGCAGGCTATATGCTGCTAGGGTATGTGGCGCATACGGAGCGGAGCCTGGCGGCGCTGCTGTACTACGTAGTGACATATTCGCTGGCGACGCTGGGGGTTTTCGGCGTGCTGGCCGTGACAGAAAAAGCGAATGGCGATGACAGTATCTCCGGGCTGAGCGGATTGAGCCGACGTGCGCCATTTCTTTCCTTCTGCCTTGCGATCTTCCTTCTTTCGCTGGCTGGGATTCCGCCGCTGTCGGGATTTTTTGCGAAGTTTCTGCTGTTTACTTCGGTACTTGCAGCAGCGCCGGGGTCGATGCTGCTGCTGTGGCTGGTGGTGCTGGCGATCGGTATGAGTGCGGTTTCGCTGTTCTACTATCTGCGAGTGCTTAAGCGGGTGTACGTGGCTGATGTGGAGGCGCAGGCTGCTCCGCTGCGTGCGCCGGTGTTCGGACAAGTGGTCATTGGATTCCTGGCTGCCAGCGTGGCGCTGTTAGGATGTGCACCTGATCTGCTGCTCAACGCGCTTGTGGGAGTGGTTCGAGCGTCAGGGTTATAAACGCTGGGATAGGGCGGATTTTATCTGGCCTGCTATCGTCTATGCAGAGAACCGCTAAGATTGCCTACATTCTTCGTGGCCCAGTTTGCGTCGGGCTGCGGGGTAGCGTTGCAAGCTGAAATGGAGAGATGCATGGCTGTTGGAATGGATGTTGGGACAGGCGTCACGGTCCAGCGTGAGACGTCAGAGAGCTATGTCGTCCCTTTGGTGTTGATGGGTGCGCTGTATTTCAGTATTGGATTCATTACGGCGCTCAATGACATTCTCATCCCGCATTTCAAGGATTTGTTTCGGCTGACGAACGTGCTCGCGCTGCTTGTTGATCTGTGTTTTTTTGGGGCATATTTTGTGATGTCGCTGCCTTCGGGATGGATCGTTGGCCGGATCGGGTATAAGGCAGGCATTATCGCTGCGTTATCGACGATGGGTGCGGGGCTCCTTCTGTTTTTGCCTGCGTCATTTGCAGTTTCGTATCCGCTATTTTTGTTTGCACTGTTTGTGGTGGGAAGCGGTCTTGCGTTGTTGCAGGTGGCGATCAATCCGTATGTCGGGGCGCTGGGTAGACCGGAGACGGCAGCGTCGCGGCTGAACCTTTGCGGCGGCCTGAACTCCGTCGCGACAACCATCGCACCAAGGGTTGGAGCAGCGTTTATCTTCATCGCGGCAGGTGCGACAACGGCGCAGTTGGCGCGCTCGGTACGGATTCCCTACTTGATTCTGGCGGTGTTTACTTTCCTGATTGCGATCGTGACGCGCTTTGTTGCGCTGCCTGAGGTCATCGAAAAGGCTTCCTTGACAGCGGTGGGCGATGGCAGCGCGTGGGGATTCAGGCATCTTCGTCTTGGAGCCGCGGCGATCTTCAGCTATGTGGGTGTGGAGGTTGCGATTGGAAGCATTCTGATCAACTTCCTGGGGCAGTCATCGATGGGCAGCATTTCGCATGTCGCTGCTGCGGGCTATGTTTCGTTATATTGGGGCGGTGCGATGATTGGCCGGTTTATCGGCTCGTTCGCGCTCCTCTATATACGAGCACAACGAGCACTTGCCGCTGTGGCGATCTGCGCGTTTGTGCTAGTTTCTACGACGATCTTTGGACATGGGCACGTTGCCATGTGGGCCATTGTCTCGTGTGGATTGTTCAACTCTGTCATGTGGCCGTGTATCTTTCCGCTGTCGCTGAAAGGGCTGGGTACGTTTACGAGCCAGGGCTCTGGAATTCTGGTGACGATGGTTGTTGGAGGGGCGATCATACCGGAGATACAAGGCTTCTTAGCGGATCGATTCGGATATCAGCACAGCTTCGTGATTGTGCTGCTGTGCTATGGATATCTGATCTATTTTGCGACGAAGGGATATCAGATCCGCCAACCGCGGTTCCCATCCCTGCCCGATTATCTTCCTCCTGTAGACATCTAGGTGGATTGAGTCGGACGGCACGTGAGGCTGTAGTCTAGGAGTGACTATGACACTCATTGATTCGCACTGCCATCTTGATAGCTATGATGACCTTCGGGTGGTTCTTTCTAACGCGAAGAACGCGGGTGTTGCTGTGTTATTGGCGATCGGGATTGGAGACGGACCCGAGACAATGGGGCGGGCACTGGAGATTGCGAAGGAGGTTGCCGATGGCGGCGGGGACAGTCCTCGGATCTTTGCTTCGGTGGGAATCCATCCGCAGGAGGCGCTGCAGGCGACACCAGAAGCGCTGGCGAAGATGGCCGGGTTGGCGGCAGATCCGATGTGTATCGCGGTTGGAGAGATCGGTCTGGATTACTATCATGAGCAAAATCCCGAGGCTGGTGTCCAGAAGGAGGCGTTCGTGGCGCAGATGCGGATCGCTGCGAGCGTGGGCAAAGCGATCATCATTCATTGCCGCACATCGGAGCTTGCAACACCCGCAGCGAAGGCCAGGTTTGAGGGCAGCGATGCGTGGGAGGACCTGCTCGAACTGATTGCCGAGCATTGGACGGCGACGGGTCTGCCGGGGATTATGCATTGTTTTTCCGGTAATGAAGAGCAGGCAGCGCGCTCGCTTGAGGCTGGGTTTTATCTCTCGTTTGCGGGGAATTTGACGTATCCGAAGTCGGTGACGATCCAGGCTGTGGCCGCGTCAGCGCCGGCGAACCGAATTCTGGTGGAGACGGATGCGCCGTTTCTCGCACCGACGCCGCTGCGTGGCCAGAGAAATGAACCTGCGTTTGTGGGGCATACGGCGCGGTTCCTGGCAAAGCTGCGGGGCGTATCCGAGGAAGAGATCGCCGCATGCACGACGGCGAACTTTCGCGCTCTGTTCGAAGCTGTGCTGTCCTAAGAGCTTTGTATCTGACACAATAGGACAAGCGACAAAACTTGCATCTCATTGGTAAGAGGACGTTCCATGGCAGCCGATAACAGCTTCGACATTGTAAGCAAAGTAGATATTCAAGAGGTAAAGAATGCAATCGACCAGGCAACGAAAGAGGTCAATGCACGATTCGACCTTAAGAACTCCAAGTCGACCATTGCGCTGGAGGGCGATGACGTGGTCCAGCTGGCGTCTCAAGACGAGTACACGCTGAAGGCGGTGATCGAGATCTTGTCGCAGAAGTTTGTAAAGCGCAATGTTTCGCTGAAGAATCTGGAGTACGAGAAGATCGAGCCGGCGTCGAACTCGTCGGTACGCCAAAAGATTAAATTGAAACAGGGCGTAGCGTCGGAGCCCGCGAAGAAGATTGTCGCACTGATCAAGGAGTCAAAGCAGAAGGCACAGGCAAGTATTCAGGGAGATACGGTGCGCGTGACGAGCAAGGACCGGGATACGCTACAGCAGATCATGGCGCTGGTACGCGGGAAAGATCTCGGAATCGACCTCCAGTTCACGAATTTCCGATCTAATTAACGTCGATCCTGCGCACATTAGAACAATTGCTGCAGCTGGTTCTTCCTTCGCGCACCTATAACCACCTGCTACTCTTAAGGGTAACGTGAGTACTATTTCCATCGCGAGTGCGGCTGAGGTCTTCGAGCTCCTAAAGCCGGATCTTGCAGCAATCGAACTCGAGTTTGCGCGACAGTCCGGCTCACCGGTGGCGGTTGTGACGGATATCGCGAACTACTTGATTGCGGGCGGCGGCAAACGAATCCGCCCGCTTCTTCTGCTTCTTTCGGCAAAGGCGCTGAATTGTGAAAGTCAGGCCAGAATCCGGCTGGGGGCTGTGGTCGAGATGCTGCACACTGCGACGCTCGTCCACGACGACATCATTGACGAGGCGAGCACACGGCGGGGTAGACCGTCATCTAACACCACCTGGGGAAATGCAAAGTGCGTGCTGGCAGGCGATTGGCTGTACATGCAGGCGTTTCAGACGGCTTTGGGAGAGCGCAACTTTCGTATCCTTGATCTACTGATTTCGCTCACGCAGCAGATGGTTGAGGGCGAACTGCTGCAGATGGAGAAGCTTGGCCATCTGATCAATGAAGAAGAGTATTTCGACCTGATTTATCGCAAGACGGCCTGCCTGTTTCGCGTGTCGATGCAGCTTGGAGCGGTGATTGCGAATCCGTCTGCGCTGGAAGGGGAACGTCCATTCGAGGAGACTCTTGGGGAATATGGACGCAACCTGGGTTTGGCGTTTCAGATCGTAGATGACGTGCTGGATCTGACAGCCAACGATGATGTGCTGGGTAAGCCTGCAGCTTCCGATTTACGGGAAGGCAAGGCCACGCTCGCAGTGATCCACGCACTGGAGCGCGGGACGGGCGCGGACCGTGAGGCGATTCGGATGGTATTGGCTGATCGCAGCTTCAACCGAGTCACGCATGCGGATATCCTAGAGATACTTTATCGCCATGGGTCGATTGCCTATGCAATGGATACAGCTTGCGCGTATGCCGAGGCGGCGAGGCAGTCTCTGGCCGAACTGCCCGAAAATGAGTATAAGAGGGCGCTCTTGTGGGTTCCGGGATTTGTAACGTCGCGGGACCGTTAGGGTGGGTCTTCTCGGGTGATTGCGACGGCGCAGCCTACCTCGCGGTGATTCTATCAACAATGCGGTTGTACTCCACCTTCGTGAGTACGTGGCGTCGCAGCAGGTCAGTGGAAGCCTGATACGGCCGATGTCTGATGATCGCATCGGCGCTGTAAGTGGTGATTCCCGGAAGCGACTTTAAATCATCGCGGCTTGCTTTGTTGATGTTGACTGTTCCCTTTCGACGCAGGCCGTCCACGACTCCGAGAGCTACAGCTTTGGCGTCCCGTGTGGCGGCTGAAGTGGCGTTCGCAGTGTCGTTGCGAATTGCGTCAGGGCTGCGACTCTCAGCAGAGCATCCAATGAGCGTTAGCGATATAAGTAATGTGGCACCAAGCAGTTTGGTCATCTCGCCTCCATAGATAGGATGCAGCTTCACCGCTTTGGCAGCGAGATTGTTGATGAGGCATACACGAGACCGTGCGAGCCAGTTCGGCATCTGAAGAGGTGTGTCCGCAATTCTCATAGCGTTGGAGTTTTTTCGGCACCTGACTCAGCGACATTCGCTATACGGCAATCGCTCAGGGTATCTTCAAGACAGGGCTCGTTGATGGGCAATCCAGCGTGATCCTGAGGCATTGCGGGCCGGCGGTTGAATGTGAGCTGTTTCGCAGAGGCCCTTCGGCTGCTTTGGAAGCAATGAGTTGAGTCAGTACTGACGATGGATGTTTGGCATACCGCGTTTGAAGGAGCAGTACATGGAGTTTCACATTTCCAGGTCGATTCGTGAACGTGTCGACCTGAGCGACCTACTTTTTGGCTATACGGGAAACGTGATTTTTGCGAATGTGAATGCGAGCCGGAAGCTAGCAGAGCGGTTGAGGGCATTGCAGGAGGTGGATGGGCCGGAGAAGACGATTAGTGGGGCGCAGCTGTTCGCTATGGGCCTGATCGATGAGTTGAGCCACGCGCTCATCGCCTCGTATCGAAAGCACACGGATCCGTTGGTGTTAGCGGACGGACTACGATTTGTAGGCAATCAAGTCGGTGATGAGCAGCGGGAGCGGCTGCTGCTCCGCTTTACGGAGGAGTTTCCGAACGTAGCCGTGTTTCGGGGGGATGTGAGCGCGAAGGACTGGCTGCTCGGAAGGACTGAAAACCTGCCGAACCGTGAGGCTGCGTTCGAAGAGTTATTACTGCTCTGGCTGGCGAATACGAATCCAGCATTCAGTTCATTTGGCCTTCTGTTTGGGGATCGGGGACTCAAAACTGAGACCGCATATGCTGAAGCGACTGCGTCACTGCCGGAGTACTTTGAGACGAGGCCGCCAGTGGCGGGGTCTTTAGGTACGCTGCTGCAGGCGCTGCAGGCGCCGATGATCGCGTCGCCTGATTCGCTCACGGGACAGCTCGACTATATACGAGAACATTGGGCGCCTGTGCTAGGCGAAGACCTGAGCCGTGTGTTGCTAGCCGTCGATGTTCTGCGCGAAGAAGAGATCGCCGTGTGGATGCAGTTTCACCCTGCGGGCCCGGTATGGCATCGTCATGGTGACCCGAGCCGCGGCGGTGAGGGCTTTGTGGGCGATGAGTTTATAGGGTTCGAAGAGGACTTTATCACGCTTCCGGATGGCACGCGACGGCGGCGGTACGCGCAGGACTATCAGGCGCCGCTGAATGAATACGAGGCGTTCAGCGCCGACCAGGCCTGGATGCCGACTGTGGTTCTGATGGCGAAGAATACTTATGTGTGGCTTGAGCAGCTATCAAAGAAGTACGGCAGGCATATTCATCGTCTAGATCAAATTCCAGATGAAGAGCTGCGTCTGCTTGCGCACCACGGTATCAATGGACTATGGCTGATTGGGCTTTGGGAGCGGAGCCGGGCGTCCCGCATTATCAAGCGGCTGCGTGGGAACAATGACGCTGTGGCATCCGCTTATTCTCTCAAGGATTACCGAATCGCGGAAGATCTAGGTGGCGAGGATGCGTATATGCACCTCAGAAATCATGCGGCTTCAGCGGGTATCAGGCTGGCAAGCGACATGGTTCCGAATCACATGGGCATCGACTCTGATTGGGTCATTGAACATCCTGACTGGTTTCTGCACCGTCATGAGAGCCCTTTTCCTGTGTATACATTTGATGGGCCGGATGTTTCAACCGATAGTCGCGTTGAGATCAAGATCGAGGATCACTATTACGATCACTCGGATGCCGCTGTTGTGTTCCGTTTAAGACACCACTCGGACGGCAGGACTCGCTTCGTGTATCACGGCAATGATGGTACAACTTTTGCCTGGAATGATACGGCGCAACTCGACTACTCGAAGGCCGAGGTCAGGGAGCATGTAATCCAGATCATTCTGAATGTGGCGAGGCGCTTCCCTATCATCCGATTCGATGCCGCGATGGTATTGGCGAAGCGTCACGTTCAGCGGCTGTGGTTCCCTGTCCCGGGAGCTGGCGGCTCTATTCCGTCGAGGGCAGAAGATGCGATGTCGGACGAGGCGTTCAATGCGCTTATGCCGCATGAATTCTGGCGTGAGGTGGTGGACCGCGTTGCTGTGGAAGTGCCTGGAACACTGCTGCTGGCTGAGGCGTTTTGGCTGCTCGAAGGTTATTTCGTGCGCACCCTCGGAATGCACCGTGTGTACAACAGTGCTTTTATGAATATGCTCCGGGATGAGGAGAACGCGAAGTATCGGTCGTACTTGAAAAAGACTGTAGAGTTCGACCCCGACATCTTAAAGCGCTACGTAAACTTCATGAGCAATCCTGATGAGAGGACGGCCTTCGACCAGTTCGGATCGGGCGATAAATACTTCGGCGTCTGTGTGCTTCTGGCGACGCTTCCTGGGTTGCCCATGTTTGGTCACGGCCAGATCGAAGGCTTTACTGAACGCTATGGAATGGATTTCAAACAGGCACGGATCGACGAATATCCGAATCAGGATCTTGTTGCAAGGCATGATCAGTTGATTGCGCCGCTGCTGAAGAACCGTCATCTATTCGCTGAGAGCACGTACTTTCTCCTTTACGATTTCTGGAAGCAGGACGGAACCGTTGATGAGAACGTCTTTGCGTATTCAAATCGGTTCGAACATCAGCGTGGTGTGATTTTTTACAATAATAGCTACGGATCGACCTACGGAACCATTCACTTTTCGGTGGGCTTCTTGGACAAAACTACCGGTGCGATGCAGCAGCAGAGTCTCTCAGGAGGGCTGAACTTGCCGGACGATGACGCTGTGGTGATCGCTTATGCGGATACCGTTGCGGGACTTGAGTACCTGCGGCGCGCGAAGGATGTACGCGACCATGGTCTGAGCCTGAGCCTGAGAGGATATCAACACGTGGCCCTCCTGCATTGGCGCGAGCTACGATCAACGGCCGTGCAACCGTGGGACCGCCTTTGTGATGCGCTCAATGGATCGGGTGTCTATAATCTCGACGAGGCGCTGTCCAAGCTCCAAGTGAGGCCGCTGCTGGAAGCGCTGCGCGGAGCTGTATCAACCACCAATATCGACCTTTTCTCGCGGCTCTCGCGTGAGCTTACGCAAGCTGGTTCGAGTACTGCTGCTTCTCAGATGAAGCCGGCACGCGGCTCGAAGAAAAAGGCCGCTCTTTCAGAAGCGAGTGTACCGCCCGACCCACGGCTCAACGAATTCGTAGGACATGCGAATGTATTTCTGACGCAATTGTTGGCCTTGCCAGAGCTTGAAGGGCGCGGATCAAGTTCTTCAGTTTGGACGAGTGAAGCAACCGCGGCCCTTCCAACGAAGGTTAGCGATGGACTCCAGGGCGACGAGCTGAATGTTTGCGGGTTGATGGCGACTGCCTCGTTGCACCTACCAACGCTAGTGGCGGGGCTTCCGGAACGGTTACGGATCGCAGGACGAACGGTACTTCCCGGCGAAGGAGCGATCGAGCTTCAGCAAGGATGGGCCCCGGTGCTGGTGTGGCTGGTGCTTCACAACCTGGCGTCTCGTATGCCTCCGATCGAGATCTTCGATACGCTGAATTTGCGCTGGGCTCTGGCTGAGACTTTTTCTTCTGTTGGGCTGAAGGGAGAAGCTGCATGGAAGGCCGCCGCGCAGATCAGCGTGCTGCTGCGATTCATTGATCAGGGTAACTTTGGCGATGTGATTGAAACGAAAACGTTCTGGGAAGATGCGGATGTTCGCTGGCTGGCAGGTGTGAACCTAGCGTCGGGCGTAGAGTACATCAACCAGGAAAGGTTTGAGGAACTACTATGCTGGCTCATGCTTCCGGAGATGATCAACATTGCGCGAACGGAGCCAATCCATCTCAAGAATCTGGAGCCCCTCACATCAATGGCGGTGACGCTGAGCGATCTGTTGATGCGGAGCAGGTTCGAGTATCAGACCTTCATCGGGGCGCTAGGTCATGCTTTCGAAAGCTCATCCGTGCCCAAAAAAGTAAAATCTTGACGGAATCATCTTCATCGGCTCCGCAGTTGCCGATGCTCAACTACCATCTTTCGCACAAAGCCATGCAAACTTCAGCATGGCTTTGTGGCAAAAGCATTGCAGCATAAAACCATGCGCGTATTGATCATAGAGGACGAATCTCGCTTGGCGGAGAACATCGCGAGTGCGCTGCGAGAAGGACCTGGATACGCGGTAGACACAGCGCATGACGGAGAGGAAGCGCTTCTTCTCAGCAGCGCAGGGGCTTACGATGTCATCATCCTGGACCTGATGATTCCGAAGGTATCGGGAAAAATGGTGCTGCGACGCTTACGGTACAGGAGCGATGCGACGCCAGTGTTGATACTGACCGCAGTCAATGACACCGAGGCAACGATTGACCTGCTGAATACCGGTGCGGATGACTATATGACCAAACCGTTTGATCTGGGAGAGTTGATCGCGCGGGTCAGGGCACTCATTCGCCGCGGAAAAGGAGCGACGCAATCCACGCTGAGCTTCGGTGTGATTCGTATGAATCTTTTGGAACAGACGGTGACGAGCGCAGGCGAAGCCGTCGAGCTATCGCCAACAGAGTACCGGATATTGGAATACCTGATGCATCGACCGCGTGTCATCGTGTCCAAGCAAGAGCTGCTTGAGCATCTGTATGACTTCACGTGGGAGCATCATTCGAACGTGATTGAGGCACACGTGTCGAACCTTCGCAGAAAGCTGCGCTTGACGACACAGACGATGGTGCTGGAGACATTACGCGCACGGGGATACCGGCTCGCAGTGCCTTCTGGAGACCTAACATGACGTCACTGAAGCGAAGGACGATCTCGATTGTGCTGGTTGCAGAGTTGCTGTGCGCCATTGCGTTCTCCGGCTCGGCGTTGTTGCACGAGCGGCGAGCGCGTATGCGGGCATTCGATGTGACGCTAGAGGGGCGCTCCGATTCCCTGCTTGGCGCGATTCAGGATGCGGAGGATGTGGATGACAACGTTACGGTTGATCCGACAGAGCTCCGTGTACCGAAGCAAGATGTGTTCGCGGTATATAACCGGGGAGGGCGCCTTCTGGGTACGTCCGCTCTGGCACCCAAGGAACTGATTTCGGTGCGTCGCGACGGGTTCTTTGACGAAGCGGTTGATGGGCGTATCTACCGGGTCTATCAGCGTAGTGCGATGCGCATTATTGATCGCGAAGAACATGACGGCGTTGGGCTACAGCGTCCGGTAACCATCATTTATGCTGCACCCTTAGACCATGTGTGGGCGGGGATTTTGGGCGCTGTCAGTTTCTACGTGGGCGTTAGTTTAACGTTGCTCGTGATCACAGCTGTGGTGATGATTCTGCTTCTACGCAGGTTGCTGGAGCCGATCCACGCATTGGCGGTGGAAGCAGCGGGTGTGACTTCAAACTCCCTGCGGTTCGTCCCGCCTGAATCCGCACTACGGATTGGGGAACTGGAGCCTCTCGCGCGGGCCTTGTCGGAGACGATCGAGCGACTGAGACAGGCGGTCGAAAAAGAGCATCGCTTTGTTAGTGATGCGGCGCATGAACTGAAGACATCGATTGCCGTTGCGCGGTCCAGCATACAATTGCTGATGCTCCGAACTCGTTCAGTGGAAGAATATGGGGCGGGGCTGGAACGTGTTCTCGCGGATAACCAGCGGATTGAAGAGCTTGTCGCGCAGATGCTTCTTTTAGGGCGTTTTGAAGAAGGACAGAGCGGATGTCAGACTACGTCTGAACTTGCCGCGCCTACAGAGCGCGCGATCAAGAATCTCCTCAGCTTCGCGGAACGTAATCACATTGCTATAGCGAGCGACCTTGCTCGCGGTTTGCAGGTTCCGCTGGCGGCGGAGCAGATTGAGATTCTAGTTTCAAATCTCGTCGCGAACGCAGTGCAATCGAGTTTTAAGGATGCATTGGTGCAAGTGAGCGTGATGCGGAGTGGTGATGCAGCGGTGCTTCAGGTGCGTGACTGGGGGATTGGCATTGCGGCAGAGGCGCAACCGCTGGTCTTTGATCGGTTCTACCGCGAAGATACGTCTCGGAGTCGCGATACCGGAGGCTCCGGACTGGGGCTTGCGATTTGCAAATCGATCGTCGACACTGCCTGCGGTTCTATATCCCTGGAGAGTGTCAAGGGCCAAGGAACCACTGTGACGGTGCGACTGAATGTCGTTGCCTAAGAGAACAAAATGTTTCGCTGACCATGCTCCTCGCAGGTCACATTTCATATCTGCGCGGTTTCAGGAGCATGATTGCGCGTCAGCAGATAGTAGATTACGGGTGTCACGACCAGACTCAGCGCCATGGAGATGACGACACCTCCAATAACTGCGATTGCGAGAGGTTGGAGCATCTGCGACCCAGAGCCGAGCGCCAGTGCGAGAGGCAGCATTCCGGTGACTGCGGCGAGGGCGGTCATGAGGATGGGACGCAGCCTGCGCTGGGCTGCCATGAGCATTGCAGCGCGAGCACCTGCACCTTCGGTGCGAAATCGTTCGTCCGCGTCCAACAGAAGAATTCCGTTTTTTGCGACGATGCCGATGACCATGATAAGTCCCATGAATGAAGCTACGTTGAACGTTGTGCCGGTAATAAGGAGCGCCATCACAACGCCCCCGATGGAGAGCACAGAGGAGACGAGGATCGCGAAAGGTGCGGCGAAGTTACGGAATTCTGTGAGGAGTACGCCAAAGACGAGAGCCAGGGCGAGAAGAAGGACCCTCAGTAGATCGGCGAATGATTTTTGTTGTTCCTGATAGGTTCCACCGTACTCCACGCGCACGGTGGATGGAAGATGCATGGCTGCAATGCGGGCTTGCACCTGCTTTACCGCACCGCCGAGATCTGATCCTTCCAGCCTCGCAGTCACGACAACGAGGCGTTGCAGATTTTCTCTGCGAATCTCATTCTGCGGCGGTAGCTGTGTGATGTTAGACATCGCTCCGAGCGATGCCGTACGACCTGAACTGCTGTTGAAGACCGTGTTTCGAATGGTGTCAAGGGACTTTCGATAGTCATCACCGAGGCGGACACGAATGGTATAGGGTCGGCCGTTAGCGATAAGAGGATCGGTCACCGCGAGCCCATCAAGAATGGAGGTAGCGTCTTCAGCGACTTCAGTGGGGTTAAAGCCCGAGCGGGCGGCAAGCACGGGATCAACAGCGAAGTTTGTGGCTGGACCGCTAAGCGTGTTGTCTACGCCATTTTCGATATCGACAACACCGGGAACTTTCTTGATCTCATCGGCGACGCGTGGGCCAATATCGTCGAGCAACTTTGTATCTTCTGCAAACAGCTTAATTTGAATGGGCTCCGGTGCGTTGGACAGGTCCCCGATGTTGTCTTGAAGTATCTGGCTCAGCTCTACGTCTAACTGCGGTACTCTGGCTTTGATCTGGGAGCGCACGTCCGCCATGATCTCCTCAATGTTTCGGCTGCGTTTGTTCGTCAGTCGGACGGTAAAGTCCCCTGTGTTGGATTCAGTGACCGCAGCTAACCCCATTTGCAACCCGGTGCGCCGGCTGGTGCTTTCAACCTCTTTGGTCTTTTCCAGAATAGTCTCGACCTTGGCAAGCACTTGGTTGGTTGAAGCAATTGAGCTTCCGGGAGGCATGACGTAATCGAGGATAAACGCACCTTCATCCATCTCTGGCAAGAGATTTGAACCCAATCCGCGATATGCAAAGAACGTTGCAACCACAAGGCAGAGACAAGCCACACCTAGCCAAATCGGGCGATTCAGTGAGCCTTCAAGCACGGTGCGATGAAGATGTAGGACGCGTCCTAGCAGGCCTTTGCTCTCTGGTTCGGAAGGTTCGAGATCAGGTGTAGAGCCAGCTTGTTCCTCCGACCGTTTGGCCGCGCTATCGGAATCGCGCAGTACAACCATCGCGAGGGCAGGTGTCCACGTCATTGCGAGAAGCAGCGACGTGAGCAGTGCGACCGTCATGGTGAGGGCCAGAGCGCGGAAGAAGCTGCCCGTGACGCCCGAGACAGAGATGAGGGGCAGGAAGACAACGACTGGCGTGATGGTGGAACCAATAAGCGGATGAGCGATCTCGTGCAGCGCTTTGCGCACAGCCTCTACCCTGTTCTCACCGGAGTCTCTGTGCAGCACGATATTCTCGACGACGACGATCGCGTCATCGATCACGAGGCCGATTGCGGCAGCGAGGCCGCCGAGGGTCATCAGATCGAAGCTCAGGCCAAAGATCCACAGGAACAATACCGTTACCGCGACGGTAACAGGGATGACCAAGCCTGCGATCAGCGATGAGCGCAGGTCGTGCAGAAACAAGAACAACACGATGCATGCAAGCACGAGACCGATCAGGATTGCATCGCGAACACTGCGAATGCTCTCGCGCACAAGCTGCGACTGATCGTAGAAGGGTTGAAGAACAATACCTTTGGGCAGCTTCGTCTGAAGCTGCTGAATCTCTGCGGCAACTCCATCCGCAACCGCGACGGTGTTGCTCCTGGGCTGACGTGAGATGTTCAGGAGTACCGCCGGTTTACCGTTGGCGAAGACGGCGGTGTACGCAGGCATGGTTGAAGGCTCTACCGTCGCCAGATCGCCTACGCGCACAGGCGCGCCACCAGCCGTTGTCTTGACAGTAAGCTGCCGTATGCCTTCAATGTCATGGGCCTGCGCACCCACGAGGCCGAGAACAAGTTGATGATCTTCGTTGTAGAGTCCGGGGGAGTCGATGATGTTCGAGGTCTGGATCGCGTTGGTGAGATCCAGCATGGTGACGCCAGACGTCTGGAGTCGAGCGAGGTTTGGCACAACGTGGAACTCTGGGACTCTGCCACCCTGGATGACGACTGTGCTCACCCCGGGCACGCGATTCAGTGGAGGTTTTAGAACGTATGTGGCTAACTCCCATAGCTCTGTCTGCGGAATGGTATCGGAGGTCAAGCTATATCCGAGGATCGGGAAAGATGCGAATGTAAGACGGTTTGTCGTGATCTTGGCCGTGACTGGGAGCGATTGCTGCACTTGACTGATTGCTGCGTTGACCAGTTCGAGGGTCTGAAACATATTTACGGACCAATCGAAGAACAGACTTATATCAGCCGATCCGCGGCTGGTGGTGGATCGAACGACCGTAAGACCTGGAACGCTGTTGACAGCATCTTCTATGGGTTTTGTGATCGTTACCTGCATCTGCTCCACTGGCATTACGCCGTTGTCGACACCGATAACGACCCGTGGAAAGTTTGTCTCAGGGAAGACAGCGATAGGTACTTGAAAGAAGGCGTATATACCCGCGAATGTAAGAACCAGAGCAAAAAAGAAAACCGTTCTGATGGACTTTGAAAGCCAGAAGCCACTTGACTCTACATGATGCTGACTGGAATGAGGTGGTGGATGCAAGGCCATCAGTTGGTGTCCTCCTTGTCCGGTTTCGTGCTCTCCAAGGTAACTTTCGTTCCATCGTCTAGGCCATAGGAACCTTCGACGATTAGATTGTCGAGTGGTGAAAGACCTTTGAGGATTTGCGCAGTCTCGGGCGTCCTGATACCAACTGTCACAGATCGCTGATGCGCGACATGATCGGGGCCAACGATCATGACGGCGTTACTGCCACCTTGAGCGGGAAGCAGTGCACCGATGGGTATCGTAATTGCGTTCTGAATCGTTGTTCCACGAATCCTCGCATGCACAGCTGTCCCTGCCTTCAGGCGACCATCTGCGTTCGCGAGCTTAAGCCAGACTTCGACCGTGGTAGAGCCGGGATCGAGCGCCGGGCTGATAAGGGAGACTGCGGCTTCGACCGGCTGCTCAATGCCTGAGACAAATACGTCTGCTTTGTCGCCAAGTCTAAGTTGCTGCACATCCGCTTGCGTGATGTGCAGCTTCGCGATGAGCGAGGAAGTGTCCATGATGGTGATGACGGGTGTTCCTGCGGGCGCAGTCTCACCCGGAAACAAAGGGCGATCTGTGACTATGCCGTCGATGGGACTGCGAAACGTTGCGTAGCTAACTTGTGCCTGAGCGTTCATGAAACGTCCGCGAGCAGCAGTCAATTGACCTTGCGCGGCTTTCGCATCAGAGGCTTGCGTGGTTGCTAAAACAGCGTCGAGGCGTTTTTTGGCGGTATCGTAAGTCGCCTGCGCCTGCACGGCGGCGGCGGCGGCGATGTCTGCGTCACGGCCTGGAAGTGCTCCCTGGGCGAAGAGTTTTCTTCGATCCGCGGCTGTCTGCGATGCGACTTCGAGGTTGATTTTGGCGGTCGCAAGATCGAGGTTTGCACGTTGTAGATCTGCAGGAATGGTTGCCTGTGTCGTGGTAGCGAAGGCTGCTTCTGCGGTGGCCAAGGCACCTTTTGTATCTAATGCAGCGCCTTGAAGATCGCGATCATCTAGGACGAGTAGAAGTTCGCCCCGATGAACGTGAGCACCACGCTGCACATACTCTGCACGAATTGGAGCACTGATTCTTGGAGATAGAGCCGCCTCGGACATGGGAGCGAGCACTGCGTCCGCGGCAATCTCCTCGGAGATAGGGCCGACGTGGGGATGCTCCGCCTGCACTGCAACCGGTATGTCCGATGGCTCGTTCGAACCGCCTTTGCAACCAGCACAGATGGCCAAGGTTGCAAGCGCGAGGATGCTGGCTCTACGCGCTGAACAGATATTCTTCACATGTGTCTTCCAGATCGTCATGGTCTCAAAGTTTCCCCGTAAGTGTCTGCAGTTGCGCTAGCGCCAATTGATACCGCGTTTTGCCGTCGATTTGCGCCACTTCCGCTGCGATGAGAGTGTTCTGCGCATCGACGACTTCGAAGACCGTTCCCTCTCCATCGGTATAGCGAAGGTCCGTGAGGCGAAGGCTTTCCCTCGAATCGACAACGGTTTTATCGAGTGAGGCCAATTCCGATTGCGCCGTCATCGCTTCTGCATAGAACTCTGACAGATCGGCAAGAACTCTCCGTTGCGCATTGGATACGGTGACCTTCGCTGCGCCCTGAAGAATCTTCGACTCCTTGATCTTGCGCTCTCCGGTAAGCCAATCCCAAACAGGTATGCTGAGCGTCGCACTACCCGCATAGCCGAGGTTCTTGGTGTTATCCGGGCCATGTGCGGCTAGCTCCGGAGCGTCGATGCCGTAGGTTGCACTGATGCCAAGCTCTGGCAGAAGTGCTGCGCGCGCGGCGTATGTCTGCGCTTGTGCCTGTCGCAACGAGGCCATGGCGCTGCGCACTTCAGGGTTGTTCAAGCGGGCGGCTTGCTCCACGGCAACCTTATCAGGCAGTGAAGCCGGCTTGGGGTCAAGGGTAAGACCGTAGGGTCTGGAGGGATCAGGAAAGAGCAGAACAGCCAGTTCCAGCTTGGATTTCTCTGCAGCCAAGTGGGCGTCACTAACCTCCCGCTGACGTTGCTGCTGCTGAATCTGAGCCTTGATGACATCTGCGTGGGCCGCCTCACGAGCCTGCTCCCGATCCTGGGCGATCGTTACAAAGTGAGTCGCTTCATCGAGCGCCTGCTCTGCGATCAGAACCCTATCAGCCTGTGACACAACGCTGTAGAAAAGATTGACGACGGTTGCGACCAATCCTCGACGAGCCACTTCAGCTTCAGCGTCCGCCCTTGCGAGATTCGCATCCGCCAGCCGCAACGCGCCTAATTTGCTAAAGCCAATCGTTTCATTCAACGCCCCAAGGCTCGCGTATTCGCGCACGGCATTGTTCTGGATGAATACCGGTGAAGGTTGATTGGCCGTTTGCCCTATACGGTTTGACTGACCGTTCGGCTCTGTGTAAATGACGCCGTTATGGACCGATGCGCTTGGGAGTAGGTCCGCTTGCGCGTCTTTGCGCTGCAGCGCAGCAACGCGGGCGTCGGCAGCGGCCACGGCAAATAGTGGCTCATTTGCTTCCGCCAAGTGAATCACTTCATCGAGAGTGAAGTGTTCCGGCGCTTGGGAGTCTGGTTGAGGTACAGCTTGAGCTTCTATGGGACGGCAGTGATTGGCACCTCCGCAAAGCACGACTCCAGCCAGCACCATCATCAACGTGGTCGTTCTCGACATGCTACTAAGGATAATCGAGCAACCTTAAGAAACGCTGAATCGGACGCGGTAGATCGTGAAGCAAGGATGATTGGATTTCGTCGCAGGACTTGCGTTTCGCTTCAGATCGCTAGAGCCATTAGCAACGGGACCAAACGGAAGGTTTTTGCATTGCTTTGATAGAGCGAAGTGGTGGGCAGAGAGGGACTCGAACCCCCGACATCCTGCTTGTAAGGCAGGCGCTCTAACCAACTGAGCTATCCGCCCACTTGTTGCACGAAGACCAGTGTAGGCGATTCCAGCGATTGTAGCAATGTAGGAACAATGCCTCCGTTCGAACCGCGACGCCCCGTGCCTCAATGATGCAGGAAACGGCTACCACTAAAGAAGTGATGGCGCACCATGCTGTGTGCCAGGAGAAACATCATGATGGTCATTGCGATGATTGAGACCGAAGTTACCCACAGCATCCGGGTAGACGGTGGCCGATGTGAATTCACCTGGTGCCGATGCATTGTCATGCTATCTCTTTCAACATACGTTCGAAATACTACTGGGTAAGATCATGCGTCGGACCCTATCCTGTCGTCAAGATATATCTTCGCCAAGCACCAACAAGGTATTCAGTCAATGGGCAGATGTCGCAGCCCGGTCAGCCAAATCTGTGGATGGGTGAGCAGACTCATTACGATACGGCCTTCATCGAGCCCATAGAAGTGACCGGGCTGGACCAGCACACCGGCGCCGAGAGCTGCGTCTGCGAAGTCTCTTCCCTGCACCGTCCGAGGTACGCGCAACACGACCGTCCAGCCGCCCTGCAGAGCCAGTCTTTGTGCTGTCGTGCTCACAAGACGCTCGTCCAATGCGCGAAGATTTACGCTTGTCCTTTGGCGAATCTGCCGTTGCAACGAGTGGCGCGATGCGAGCCAATGCGGGAGGGCAAGTTGTGATGGAGTATTCATCGACAAAAAGGTGTCGGCGATTACCTCGATTCGCTGCATGGCCTCTCTCACGAGTGATTGCGGGCCAAGAGCGATCATCCAGGAGACCTTCATCTGAGGGAGAGCGCAGACCTTGCTGATCCCACTGACCACAAAGGTGAGACACGGCGGTACGGCTGCGGCAAAGCTCTGAACTGCTGGCGTGAAAGCATAGTCAAGAAAGACTTCATCGACGATCAGCGCAAGCTGATGCTCGGCACACATTGCTTCAAGCGCTTCGCGCTCCTGCGCGGAGACAAAATGCCCCGTTGGGTTGTTGGGGTGGACAACGACGACAGCTTTCGTCTTCGCGGTGATGGAAGCTTCCAGCGTATGGAGATCTATGGTCCAGCCGCGACCGGTGGGGAGGTCATCATTGGGATCATAGAGGAGAGGATATTCCCGTAGTACAACGTTATCGAGCTTGGCAATGTACTCAAAGAGCGGATAGCTGGGGCGCGCAACCAATACCTCATCGCCGACATTGCAAAGCAGACGAAACAGGAAGCTGTAGGCTTCACTCGTACTGGTTGTGAGACAGATATCCTCAATAGAAACGGCACAGCCACCGTCCAGATAGTACTTCGCAATGGCTGATCGAGCGCTTGGCGTGCCGAGCGATACGGGCTCGTACCGCAGCGGAGGTGGATCTTCGACAGGTGCAACGAGCATGTTTGGGTGGTAGTAGAGGCCACATCCGGTTGGGTTAGAGCTGGTCAGATCCAAGAGATCACGACCCGAGTCGCGGTGCGCGCGCACGCGTGCAGCGAAGTCGCTTACTTCGAGATTCCAATTCGTTCTTTCAGAGAAATTCATACGCTACTTCGGCCACTCCCATGGTACCGGGAAGCCTCTTCGACGGATAGAGCGCCTACAATGGATTGCATTGGAGAGGAAAGCGATGAAGATCACGGCGGTTTTGTTTGACTACGGTAGGGTACTCAGTGGGCCACCCGATCCGGAGGCGCAGAGGGAGATGGAGCAAATCTTGGATATCGATGAGCCGGCGCTGCAAGTGGCCTATTGGAGTCATCGCGAAGCATACGATCGTGGCACGCTGCGTGGCCTGTCCTTCTGGGAAGATGTGGCGAAAGATCTGCATAGGCCGCTGAGTGCAGAGGATCTCGATGCGCTGATTCGGCTCGACAACAAGCTTTGGACCCAACCCAATATGCCAATGATCCAATGGGCGGCAAACTTACATTCGGCAGAGATCAAAACGGGCATATTATCAAACCTTGGTGATGCCATGGAAGCGGGCATCTTCGCTCGTTTCCCCTGGCTCGCCGGTTTCACACATCACACGTTTTCGCATCGGCTTGGCATGGTCAAGCCTGATCCCGCTATCTACCGATATGCAGCGATAGGACTGGGAACGCCTGAGAGCGAGATCCTGTTTATTGATGACAAAGAAGAAAATGTCGCTGCGGCAAGAGGCGTTGGCATGGCCGCGATCACCTATAGAAGGTACGACGCATTTCTACAATCAATGGCAGATATGGGATTGGACTGGCTACTCGCACCCACTAAAGTGCGGGCATCGGCTCAGACCTGAGTTCGATTGGCACACGTTCAACGATTTCGATGCCAAAGCCCTGAAGTGCGGGAACATGTGTAGGTTGATTGGTAAGAAGACGTATCTTGCGAATGTTCAGGTCCGAAAGAATTTGACCTCCTAAGCCGACTTGACGCAAGATACGCTGATCAGGTGACCCCGTACGCTCAGAGGCACGTACACGCTCCGAGCGATGGATGCATAGCAGCGGAGGATGGGCCGACCGATCTATTGTGAATCCGCGTTGTGTGTGATGCAGGTAGATCAGCGCTCCGCGTCCCTCCTTCGCGATCTCACGAAGAGATGCTTCAACGGTCGCGCGGCAGTCGCAGGCTGTTGAACCGAAGACATCACCTGCAAGGCAGTGGGTATGGACGCGTACAAGAATGGGGTCGTCCACGGCAGTCGCGGCGGACAGATCTCCAAATGTAAGAGCAACATGTGATTCATCCTGCGCTCCCGGTTCGTACCCGGAAGTCTTGATGTCACTCTCGTAAGCGATTAACTTAAACTGGCCGTGCACCGTAGGAAGAACACCTTCCGCTACGCGGTGGACATAACGTTCATTGGCCATGCGATATCGAATGAGGTCCGCCACGGTGAGCATCTTGAGATCGTGGCGTTTGCAAAACTGCAATAGGTCCGGAACGCGCGCCATGGTTCCATCGTCGTTCATGATCTCGCAGATGACGGCTGCGGGAATAAGGCCAGCCATGCGCGCGAGATCCACAGATGCCTCCGTTTGACCGGCTCGAACAAGCACCCCACCCTTGCGCGCGCGGAGTGGAAAGACATGGCCAGGACGAGCGAGGTCATTTGGCGAAGAGTTCGGACTAATAGCAACCCGTATCGTATGTGCGCGATCAGCCGCCGAGATACCTGTGGTCACGCCCTCGCGAGCCTCGATAGACTCGGTGAAAGCGGTGCCAAAGCGCGAAGTATTGGCCTGGGTCATAGGACCGAGACGCATGTAATCGGCGCGCTCCTCCGTCAATGTCAGACAGATCAAGCCGCGGCCAAACTTTGCCATGAAGTTGATGGCTTCGGGCGTGCAGAACTCAGCTGCGATCGCCAGATCCCCTTCGTTCTCACGGTCCTCGTCGTCGACGAGAACAATCATTCGGCCACCGCGAAACTCGGCCAACGCTTCTGCGACATCGACTAGACCGTTCACTTTAGGTGCCATAGTTTAGAAGTATTATGAGGGTGAAAGGTTTGGGCAACACTCTATTATCTTGCAATTGTGACTAAAGAGTAGATTCGATCTCAAAACCCCAAGCTTCCAACAGCGCCTCAGGGATGTATTTAGAGTTCTTGTTTCGGCGCGCCCACTCCCGCAAGCGTGTCGACCGAACGTATTGGTCAGGAGTTAGTTTGTATTCCTTCACTACCTGCTCGAATGACGTAATAGTTGGAACAACGGGGCCGATCGGCTCCGGCTTTCCCCAATTGGGATTACCGCGGCGCTTTGCCATGATATAACTCCTCGCTTTTCATACGGCTCTTTTGCCGCAACAATCTATGGTATCACTTACGTGCCGAAATTCATTCTCCTCGTACGCGGGTAATGGTAGTTGTTGTTGATAAGGGGCAGCGTCATGTATCCACAAACTCTTTTATGTGGATACATACGTAATGAGTGTTCGCAAGGGCTTTGGGAGCAGACATTCAGGGGTTGGAAGTGGGGTCACTGCTGACGAGGTGGTTTGCGGTCGTTCCAGGACTGCTGGAGTGTTAGGCGGTTGAACCTGACATAGCTACGCTGTGAGCAGATGGCGATGCCGGAATTGCCTCCGGCGCTGATCCAACGAAGAAGAAGGGCTTGGGTTGGAGCGCGGCGCCGCGCAACGGCCTTCAGAAGCGCGTCCTTTGGCTGCCCAGACCGAAAGCAACTTCAACGCGCAGGACGCCACTCCCCCCTGGCTTTCCGTCGGCTCGAGCGCCACTTCTGTATGCACCTGGATCGCGCTAAGGCTATATTTCAGAACCACTCGCTCCACCGAAGTTGACTCTTTCAAAGGGTCTATTGCACCGAGAGATGCTCTACCTCGTTTCTACGAGGTAGAGGAGTGTAACCGGCTCACGGCGCAGCTTGACCTGAATCGTTCAAACAATGTTTCGCGAAAATAACTCCCGGTTCATTCCCCGTGCAGCATTGACAATGATGCTTCCCGAGGAAAATCTTCCCGATGACTACGTCATATGTTGGTTTTCCTTGATTTTGATGTTTGACGGCCAGGACTAGTGCCGTCACGCAAAACATTGGTGAGCGTCGATGGGTTGGGCGGTTAAAGCTTTGGTGCTACTCTTAATTACGACGCGGCTGGGGGTTCCGTCTCCAACGCGGAGGGATGTGTGAGTGGTTGAAACAGGCGGTCTTGAAAACCGCTTAGCCTTAACAGGCTACGGGGGTTCGAATCCCTCTCCCTCCGCCATTTTCTCTAGATGTGCAATAGCTTTCGGTCCCCTCATATCTCAAACAGGGCGTGATGCGACAAGCGTGAAGCGCTTCTTTAGGACTAAAAAGGGTGACTCTAAACATTTATATGAGGCACTCGCAACGACGATAGTGGCCACCAAGGCACACACTGAGCTCACTAGATGCAGCACAATGAGAGGCGGATGCTTACCCGCCTTCATGACAATAAAGTGATGGACGGCCGCGATGGAAAGCTCCAACATTAAGACATGTACCACATACAGTCCGTATGATATTTTGCCGAGATAGATCGAAATCCGTGGCAGATAGACGTGATTCAGATTCGCGAACGACATGAAGATAAAAAGGATCCCAGTCAATACCAGTGCATATCCGCATAATAAACTTACTGGACCTGGACTAATCTCACGAGCCAAATGACATGCCATCGACGCCACCAGCCAACATCCAAAACCTGCTCCAAACAGGAGTATCCGAACAATGCGAGAGATAGTGTATCGCTCGGGCTTGAGATAGACTCCTGCCGTTGCACCGCCAGCAAAGAAAATACATTGCACAAACGTATTGGCCCATACCCTGCTATTCAAAATTTGCGGACGGCTACCAAGGTATACAAGCGTACACACCGATATGAGCACCATGATCAATGAGACAGCGAGCACGCCGCGCTTTCCCCATTTCGCGAAGTGAGGCCACACGAGATAAAACTGTTCCTCCACAGAGACGCTCCACAAGACATCAATAGGGGAAGCTGCCCAACCGTTGAAAACTGCCGGCCAATTTCCCACAAAGAATACACTCGCAAGAATGCGAGGCCACGTGATGTTTGGAAGGTGGTGCCTAAACACGGCAACAAAAGCTAAAAAAACAAAATATAGCGGCCAGATACGCAACGTTCGGCGCAAGTAAAAGTCTGGTATGTTTACGGCTCCCGTGTTGTGCTTTTCGATGAGCAGTAAACGAGTGATAAGGTACGCACTTAAAAAGAAAAACAGGCAGACACCAAAGTCGAAAGCTCCTGCTGCACTTTGGATCCGCAGCAACATAGGAGACAGCGAGCTTGGCTGATTTATTCCTCCGCCGACATTCGAAATGACGGCTGGCAGCGCGGCCATCTGGTGTCGCGCAGTTCCATAACTCGTAGTTACATGCCGACAGTAGACAAAAAGGAATGCGAGGAACCGCAGACTATCTAGTTCCGGCGCATAAAAGCGCGGTATCTTGGTCGGCATTGAGATTGTGGACGTCACTGCTTTTTAAACCTCACTCTATTTCGCCCTATTTTGAGGCACTTAACTGATGCACTAAAAGCCTGCTGGCCAGTTGCTGAGATGAGCAGTTGCTGTACATGCGGTCAAGTTTTTCGTGTATAGGGCCGAGTCGACAACCCCAATGCTGTGACTCGGGAGAGAGGGTTACTCCCACCGCCGGCAAAAACCTCTTCTCCGTATACTGCGACTGTCGCATGCTGAGATTGAGCAACCGTAGCAATGCCGAACAAAACCCATAAGATAGGAGTAACAGGTTCTGATCCAGCAATGAGCATCGCGCACAAAAGCATGGTTGCCGAGAAGAGTGATTTGGAGAACAACTCCCTACCATTGATAGAACCAAATTCGAAGTGCTGGTCTCCCAAAATAGACGAACGCCGACGAAGAAGCGGCCGAAACAAAGATAGATAAAATGATAGTAATAACAAGCTTCCTGGCAAGCCAACCGTTCCCAGTAAAATGTAAGCTAATCCGGAGGCACGCAAACTCCCCCACCCGGCGCCTACATAGTCAGTTTGCTCAAGTGTTTGTAGCGCAAATACATGCGTCGCCGTCCGCTCTCTATATGAATCACTGTTCGACTTGTCAATAAGGGTCGATGCGATTACCTTGTTTACGGTCTCGACCCCTTTCGTGCTCAAAGTACAGAATATTGTGACGCTGCCAACTAAAGAGAGCGCAAGAATGAATTTAGTAGGTGAGATGCCGCGTCTCAGAACCGAATATCCGTAGAAGAACATCGCGACGAGCGTCATGATGATCAAACTTGCATATCCCAGACTAGAGAGTGTCATCAATAAAGAGGTGATCATCAGAATAAAATATGCGACACGCTTCAAACGCAAAGGCGTTGTCAACAACTCCCACCCGAGCAGTGCGATACCCACAATTAAAAAGCTCGCCATCTCCGAAGCTTCACAGAACGGGCCGTTTAAACGCCACATTCCACCGATCTTGTATGCGTTATAGATGACGTAAGTACGGTTCGAATACAGGACCTGTGTCGGATAGGGAATGTGGAGTACAGCATTCGCAAGTTGATACATCGCGATGAGACTCGCTGCGACACAAGCGCGTATATACCACTGCACGGCACTCTCAAGTTCTTCCAGTGGTTTGGACAGCGTCAGGACGTAGAGCAAAGCCGCAACTACAAGATAAAAACTCTGCGCAAGATTCGAAGTACTCCAGGTGAGCGGGGCGATAATGCCCGACCGGACCACCGTAACCCCTTGGAAGAGATACGGCGCTGTAATGGCGCTCCCTATCGCGTACAGAACAAAAAGAATTAGCAAGACAAATGCAGTTTTGTTCAACCCGGGTGGAAATTTCAAAGTTGGGGTGCCCAGTGCCAACTTGAAGAACATGCAAATCATAAATGCTAACAGCCATGGTTCTACACCAAGGGGACCAAGATTTAAAGCCGAGGCCGCGCTGAAGGCCGATGTAAATAGCACGATGGACAGCATTTCACCCTTGGTGATCCGCCATAATATCGCGATCAAGAGGAGAACCGGTAGAGTTGAGGCTGTCACCATGAGTTCTCTTCCCTTTCTAGAGACGTTTCATTCGGTACTATCTGCCATCGTTCGCTGCTAGAACCAATCGCTCCAGCAGCGGGTTAAAGCGCAGCACGTACTAGAATCGTGTGATAGTCATCATACCTGTATGTGTGAGATAGGAACCAATCGCCCTAATAAAATTTAGGGGTACCGGTCGCGAAGAAAATGAAGTGATACAGCTTAAGGTACGGTAATTACTTCCGCGCTTTGCCACCAATTCGATTGGCCACCAAAATGATGGCGTATTATTTTTGGGGTGTTGTCCTATACTTCAAGCAAATATCTTGGGAGGTCAAGAATGCGCAGCGCAATCGCCGATTCACTGGCGTCAGAGGCTATGGCGTTGAATGGAAATATGACCGGAACGCACCGCTCGCATAAAACCTCAGCACTTCGCATTGCGATAGGTATAGCGACACGCGGTCGTCCGTCCGTCCTTCGCGATACATTGCAGCATCTCAATGAGCAGTCCAGCGCTCCGGACTCAATCATTGTCGCGTATACAGGCCCGCAAGACATCGGAGATCTTCAAGTAGTCTTCCCACAGGTGCGATTCCTGCAGAGTTCGTCAGGTCTCACACGACAAAGAAATACAATACTTCGAGCCTTACCTGACGAAGACATTATCCTATTTCTGGATGACGACTTCTATCTCCATTCAAGCTATGTTTCACGAATCCTCGACATCTTCACAACTCATTCAGATGTGGTTGTAGCCACGGGTCACGTCGTAGCCGATGGAATCAACAGTGCAGGATTGACATTCGAAGACGCTCAAGCTGTTCTAGGTGTCGATACCGCGATGATTCGTCCGAGACAAGTGCTCAACGTATTCAATGCGTATGGATGTAATATGGCTCTTCGGCTCACACCCATCCGAGAACATCACCTGAGTTTCGATGAAGCTCTTCCTTTGTATGGATGGTATGAAGACGTAGATTTCTCAAGGCAATTATCAATCTATGGGAGAGTTGTGAAGATTAGTGACGCTTACGGCGTGCACCTCGGCGTCAAGGGTGGGCGTCAGTCGGGCGTGCGTCTCGGTTACTCGCAAGTGGCAAATCCCCTATATCTGGCCAGAAAGCGTAGCGTTTCTTGGAGCTACGCCATATCAAGCATGGTAAGTCGCTCCGCTAAAAACCTGGTAAAGTGCCTAAATCCTGAGCCGTTCGTCGATCGTAAAGGTAGACTCCAAGGAAACCTGAAGGCATGGCGTGATCTGCTTGACAACGAAATTCATCCAACACGCATACAAGACCTCTAAGTAGTGTCAGGAGCGACAGCGACTGGACGGGAGCAAGTAACCGCGCTGAAGATTCTCGGTAAAGCATGCGCGATAGTGATTCACACCGCGCGGGAGCAGTTAATTCATCCATAAGTAACCTACTGAATCCCTCAGCCGTAATCTCGGGGTAACCTAAGATTGAGTATGGCATGATCCGATCGTGAACCCACCGCTAAAATCCCTCAATTGTGGTCTATAGACGATATAGCCGAAGGCAAAACCCTGCATACTCGCTATGCATCCACAACTTGCCCAAGCGGCTCTTTTCCTATACACGGAAATGCTTTTGGGACAAAAATGGCGGAGCTTGGCTAAAACTGAATGCGATTATTCTCTTCTGGATCCTTCGACAACCCGAAAGCCAACACTGTACAAGCAGGTAATGTAATGCGCTCTGTAGCTTTCCGTCAAACAACCCGTCGCATTAATCGTTTGAGCTCGTTGCTCTGCGTTTTCCAGCTCATCGCTGCGATAGCTATAGCTCAGAACACCCCAGGGCTCACAGTGCGTACAGAACTGCGGCAAAACATGCAAACTATTTTGCCGGCCGGAGCGCTCGGCCCTGATGACATGGTCGAGATCACTGTCTCAGATTGTCCTGAATTGACCAGAAACTTTCGCGTGGATGCCGATGACAAGTTGACACTACCGCTCCTCTCAAAACCGATCACCGTGGCTGGCGCGACTCCTATAGCATTGACAGAAAAAATACGTCAGGCTCTCATCCACGAACAAATATTGACGGACCCTATTGTCACCGTCTCAGTACTTGAATACCGAAGTCGCCCAGTTAGTCTTGTTGGAGCCGTCATCCATCCATTAACATTTCAGGTTACTGGGAACGTCACTTTGCTTGATGCCATTGCAATGGCAGGCGGCCTGAGCCCGACCGCAGGTGGAGAGATTCTTGTAACAGGAGCACATGGAACTCAACCTGGTTATGTTCAAGAGATCTCAGCACATGACCTTATCGCAGGTGCATCGCCAAGCTTGAATCTAAAACTATACGGCGGTGAAGACATTAGAGTTCCTGAGGGAGAAAAGGTCTTTGTAGCGGGCGACGTACTTCGCCCTGGAATGTATTCCATGCAGAACGACGCTGAAATGACAGTAATAAAAGCTATTAGCCTCAGCTCGGGACTAGCACCGTTCAGCGCCCATACAGCATATATCTACCGCAGGAAAGCAACGGGAACCGACCGTGAAGAAGTGACCATACAGCTCAATAAGATCATGGCTCATAAAGCTCCAGATATCGCACTTCGAGCCGACGATATTCTTTATGTGCCAACAAGTACAGGCAAAAAAATGGCAACGAGCTTCTTGATGCAAATGACAGGTGTGGGCCAAGCTGCTGCGGGCTTTGCTTTAGTGCAGTGAATCTCTCGCTCGAGTCATCTTTATCCGCTCTCAACTATGAGCCTATCTTTCTGAAGCATCTTTTGAGGCATGACAATGAAATCTACACTGCCGTCTTTGTATAAGCACCCGAGTGAACTCGCAGCGGTGCAAACGATTCAGGCACACCCACAAGAGCAAATCCTCAGCCTTGGCCATTATTTTTGGATACTACGCAAAGCATGGCTCAAGATTGTAATCACCGTTATCTTGGGTACAACTCTCGCCACCGTCCTCGCCTATAAGCTGAAACCTGTTTACGAGTCGACTGCAGTTCTAGCGGTCGATCTTCGACTACCTTCTACCTTGATCGGTGAGAACACCGTAAATGGAACAGGCACTGGAGAGGCCGATGAATATTTCACCACAGAGCTACAGCAGATTCTATCTGACGTCGTCTTACGTCCCGTCGCTCAGCAATTCGGTCTTATGGCCAGCGATAATCAATCTGGCGTTCCAACAGGCATGAAAGCCTCTGATGCACCTGTGTCCCTCAAGGGGCTCAGTGTAATACATCCGCCTAACAGTTTTCTGATCGACATAAGCTATCACTCAAGTAGCGCTAGACGGGCTGCTGATATTGCGAACGCAGTTGCCGAATCCTATATCGTTCGTGGGCGAGATCTTAGAGCACACGCTGCAATGGATGAATCGGCCTTTATGGAAAAACAGCTGAGCGAACTAAAAAAGAGCATGGATGACTCCGAGCTTGCCGTTGCTGCATTCGAAAAGCAACTCGGGGTCATCAACTCAGATGAAAAAACTAGCATCCTCGCTGCACGCTTGCAGCAACTGAATACGGACTTTACTGAAGCTCAAAATGATCGCATGAAGAAAGAGGTAGATCTTCGTGCATTTCGATCCGGATCGCTGGCAGCGCTGGAAGTATCGCCGCAGGCTACGACCTTAAGCAAGATGGAAGACGAGGTCCACGCATCCCAAGCGAACATGGACGCCGTGAAGACTGTGTATGGTCCAGCGAATCCCGAGTACAAGAAAGCCGAGAATGCACTCTCAGAAGTTACTCGTCAATATAATGCAATGCAGGTCGAGATCGGCAAGCGTATAGAAGTAGAGTACGACGAAGCCGCACATCATGAGCAACTGGTGCGTTCTGCGTTGGACCAAAGCAAGGCACAGTCAGACGCTCTTAACGCAAACTCACTCCAATACCAGGAGTTGAAGCGTGAAGCCGAATCCAACAAAAACCTCTACTCTGAGCTCTTCCGTAAAGTGAAGGAGGTTGGGATCAACGGGGCGTTCCAAGGAAGTGATGTGAGGATTGCGGATGAGGCCCGTCCTGAACTTCAACCCGTGTTCCCAAATAAGCGGATCTTCATCGGGCTTGGCTTTCTACTCTCCATGCTTTTATCTATGATCGCTGTTTTACTTGCAGACATGTCTGATAAGAGCCTCCGTGATCCGCTACAGACACGTAGAGAGATTGGCATTGATGTTATTGGAATTTTGCCACATGTCCAGCGCCGCAACGAACTGTCTCCTCGCCGTACGCGATCGATCGAAGTCGTGAAAACAGGTCTGGCAACCAGACAAGAGCCTTGGTTTAACTCTTCTAACTTCTATGAAGAATCGGCAAATGCTCTTTTGACAACAATCTGCATGACACGGATCAATCAACACTTGAAGACGATTCTGGTTACCAGCGCACAACAAGGAGAGGGCAAATCTTCATGCATCGCACACCTAGCGGCGTCTCATGCACGACAGGGCTATAAGACCCTCTTAATCGATGCTGATTTGCGCCGTCCTTCGCAGCACGAAATCTTTCAACTCAAGAATACATATGGCATCGCAGATGCCGTAATCAGAAGTACTCCCGTCTCTGAATTGCGGCAACTAGTCCCTGGAAGCGTTCGGCTAGATTTGATCACGGCAGGTCAGGGAGGCGCAGGAGTTTACGAAGGAGTGGGGCGAGCAGTCGAACGGATCGTAACTGCCGCTGTCCCCGATTATGACATGATCTTCATCGACGCTCCACCAATGCTTTGCTTTGCCGAACCAATACAGATCGCCAGTTTCGTAGATGGAGTTATCGTAGTTTGTCAAGCTGGTGAAACTAGTCGGCAAGCGGTAAGTGGATTGCTACTCACGCTCAACAGGATTGGTGCAAAAGTTCTAGGAGTCGTATTAAACCGTGTCGAGCAGGAGATGAGCTCAAGCTACAAGCCGTATCAAACATATTACAAACCAATATCAAGGAAAGGTGCAGCATGAATGTCTCCTTGTAATTATTTATCTGTCATTGATTTATTTAGATATCGGAGATAGTGATGAACAATTTCACCCATCATACGATTGCAGAGAAACCCGGCATGTTCGCGGTGCAGGTCCGTTTCGAGAGAAGAGACTAGTGCTCCATAGCAATTCAAATTCGGCTCCGTCAGCATAGATCTCAAAGACACGCACGTCGTTCCTTACCTTCCTGAAAATACTTAGCTTGCCTATAAACGTTTAAAGGAGTTCCATGATATCCCCCGGATTTGACAATCTACTTCGGAAGCAGCCATCTAGGCGAGAGATTGTCGTGAATGGAAGATTTCAGTTACAGAAACTCACAGGCGTGCAAAGATACGCTCATGAGATTGTTTCGCGTCTTTCTGAAAAGCTTGATGTTATTACTCCTACATCTACCGGCGGTGTGACTGGACATCTTTGGGAGCAGTCAGTTCTACCATGGTTAAGTAAGGGTAGATTACTTTGGTCGCCGAATGCTTCAGGCCCGCTCTTGTACGCTCGTCAGGTGGTTACGTTTCATGACATATTTCCGATTGAGCATCCCGAATGGTATAGCGATGCATATGCACAGTGGTACGGTCTCGTCATGCGCAGACTTGCTTTGCAGGCTGTACACCTCATCGCCGTGTCGACGTTTACAAAAAGTAGGATTGTTGAGAAGTTGGGACGCGACGCCGATGACATTACAGTAGTCGCCAATGGGTGTCATGTTCGAGGAAGGGCCAGTGACGAGAAGATTCGTGGGGCACGACACGCTTTAGCGCTTCCATCTCCTCGATATATCCTGATGCTCTCGTCCCAAGAAAAGAGGAAAAACACGGAGACGATGCTGAAGGCCTGGTCTTCCCTTCAAGCAGTTCTCAGCGATGATATTTGGCTCGTGCTCGCTGGACCAAAGGCCGACACGAACATTTATGGCCAGCAAGCTACGGCAAGCGATTTGCCGCGTGTCTTTTACACGGGGTATGTGCCAGACGAGCATCTCGCTGGGCTGTACTCCGGTGCCAGCCTCTTCGTATTTCCGTCCCTTGCGGAGGGTTTTGGATTGCCATTATTGGAGGCGATGGCCTGTGGTGTTAGGTGTATCGCTTCAAACACTTCTTCGTTGCCAGAAGTTGGAGGGGACGCCGTGTTATACGTTGACCCACTCGCTCCTCATCAGTTCGTCGAAGCAGTCAAATTCAGTCTTGCGAAGGACTGTTCGGTTCCGTTTGTACCGTCTTTACAGCAGAGTGAGAGATTTACTTGGGACGTCGCCGCAGATAAGACGCTTCAAGTGCTCCACGCCTCATTGGGAGCAACTGCTAAACAGGAAAAGCTTGGAAGATCAATGCAGAGGAGTAACCTCCTATGATCAAGTTCCCCAATGAAGTCGACAAAGGGTTGCAAACGAAAGCGGATAGTGGTCGTGTGGCACTCGTGCATGACTGGCTTACTGGTATGCGGGGAGGGGAAAAGGTTTTGGAACTTCTCTGCAAGAGATTTCCTCAAGCCCCATTGTGGACGTTGCTTCATATATCTGGGTCCACTTCTAACACCATTGAAGCTAGGGTTATCCACACTAGCCTACTCCAATACATGCCACAAGCTCCCCGTAAATATCGTAATTATCTTCCTTTTTATCCGCTGTTTGCTGAGATGACGAAAGCACATGCCACAGAATTGGTGATTTCTACTTCCCATGCTGTCGCGAAAGCGATGGTGAGGCGTCCACTCAAATCTCGACCATTTCATATCTGTTACATCCATACACCGATGAGGTATGCGTGGGATCTCTTTGATGATTATTTCGGGCCGCAGCGTGTAGGACGCTTCGCTTCATACATGTTCTTTCGTCCCCTGGTCAAACTATTACAGTTTTATGACACCATGACTTGCGGGAGGGTTGATCTCTTTATCGCAAACTCGACTTACGTTGCGGAACGCGTGCTGCGTATCTATGGGAGAAAAGCTGAAGTTCTCGCACCCCCTGTCGATACCGAACGCTTTTCGGGATGTAAGAGAGATGCCGGAGACCGATACCTCGTAGTATCAGCATTGGTTCCCTACAAACGGATTGAGCATGCTATCAGGGCTTGCGCCATCACCAAGCGCAAACTGCGTGTCGTGGGCAAGGGGCCTGAGACTGAATCGCTGCAGAGGTTATCAACATCGCTGAGTGTGGATGCAGAGTTTATTGGTTTCGCAAGCGATGAAATGCTCACAGTATTTTATTCTCAGGCTCGTGCCCTACTCTTCCCTGGAGTAGAAGACTTTGGAATCGTCCCAGTTGAGGCTATCGCTTGTGGTTGCCCTGTTGTAGCTTTCAAGCTCGGTGGAATTCTGGACTCCATGACAGATGACACAGCAGTTTTCTACGACGAACCGACTGAACATGGTCTTGCAGAGGCGATCCACCGTTTTGAGATGAGAGAGCACAAGTTCCAAGAATGTGAATTGCGAGCCCGAGCATCTGAATTTTCTGAGGCAAAATTTTTAGCTGGCTTCGAGAGGATATTGGAACGCGCCGTAGGTATATCAGTAATTACTGTTAGCTCCACTCCCTTCAACGATCACATAGTAGCAGAGTCGCATTTGTAATTTCTTATCTGACAAACTACCGTCAGACTCACATTCTCCCGCACCTTAACACTTCACTTTTGGAGCCCTCAAATGGGTACATCTTCCGTCGTGGCCTCAACACAATATCCATTAGTATTAAACCACCCATCGAGCAGATGGTTAACTTATGGAAGCATAGTTTTCGCAGATCTTCTCGCGCTAGGTGCCGCAGGTTCACTGGCGGTTCTCACGAGATATGTGTTCCATGCACACTTCATATTAGGAGACTGGCTCGCATTCGCACCCGCTGTTCTGGTTTTCCTGGTCGTGTTTGCTTTTTCCGGTTTATACCCTGGTATTGCATGCTCACCTACGGATGAATTTAGAATCATCCTACGGGCATCGACAATAAGCTTTTTCATTCTGATCGCGATCTCATTTTTTCTGCAGACTGGCCTAATGTTTTCGCGAATTGTTTTTGGACTCGCATGGATCCTAACTATCCTTTTAGTACCGGTGAGCCGGCGTCTTCTGCGAGGGTATTGCGCAAAACGGCCATGGTGGGGCATTGCTACCGTAATATTAGGCGAACATGAGGCTGGCGTCCGCATGTTGAATCTGCTGAAAGGACATCCACGTCTCGGTCTTCGACCGGTTGCCATTCTTCTCGACTCTAGCGAATGCTTGGGTGATGAAGTTGATACGTCTCTTCCTTGTGACGTTCTATTTGGAAGCATCTCTCAGGCGCAAACTGTAGGGGCAGTTTATCCGGGAGCATATGCACTCATCGCAATGCCTACGGCCGGTGCCGAATCAGTGCGGCGCGTCGTGTCGCAACACGTAAAAGACTATAAGAACGTATTAATAGTTCCAGATCTTTTTGGCTTACGAAGTCTTTCTGTTAGCGCAAAAGACATATGTGGCGTCCTTACATTGAAGTTAGATCAACGGTTGGGACTTTTCTGGCCGCGCTTCTGTAAGAGGAGTTTTGACGTCGTCGTATCACTTGCGATAGCTGCACTGCTTTCCCCACTGTTGCTCCTCATTTGTGTAGCTGTGAAATTAGGATCCAGAGGCCCTATTTTTTATGGGCAGTTACGCATCGGTAGGAACAATAAGCCATTTCGAGTTTGGAAATTCAGATCTATGTTAGTGGGCGCGGACGATATCTTACGATCTCACTTAGAATCTAATCCTGAGCTTGATCAAGAATGGCAAAGAGATCATAAGCTGAAACATGATCCCCGCGTAACTATAGTTGGTAATCTCCTGCGTAAGTCCAGCCTCGATGAGCTACCTCAGTTATGGAATGTCATATGTGGAGAGATGAGCTTGGTTGGACCTAGACCCATAGTAAACGCGGAGGTCGAAAAGTATGGAGACAGCTTTGTTCAGTATCAGCTGGTTACTCCGGGACTTACCGGTCTATGGCAGGTGAGCGGAAGAAATAATACGACTTATGAACTTCGGACACGGATTGACGACTACTATGTGCGAAACTGGTCGCTCTCTCTTGATACGTACATACTTCTTCGCACGATTAAGACAATCTTGCTTTCGGAGGGTGCCTATTAGCGTTTGAGAAGTTATGCCGATATCCAGTAACCGCATCCTCGAACAAACCACGCATTTGCTAAATCCAGGCTTAACGAAGGAGCCAACATGACAATCTCAGTCCCCCAGGTAACGCCGCAGCAGGTATTTGAACTCGTCAGCGAACTTGATACGAAGGGGTTCGCGTGCATCCCTAACTATGTTCAACCCTCCGACCTAACTAGGATGCAGTCGTTCGTGAGTGACGCAATCAGGAATGCTGGTAATGAGTATGTTCACTTCAACGGCCCTGATGCCGTCGCCGGATCTGGGCTAGAGGAACTCGCCCATTCAGAAGATTTTAATCGGTTAATTTATGACTTATATGAGCAGGGCACCGGGAATCCAGCTGATAAAGAGGAGTTCTATCAGGTCCTTCGATGTTTATCTGGATCCACAGGCCAGAAGAACTCGCTGATATTTCATTACGATTCGTACGTTGTTACGGCGCTCATCCCGATTCATATTCCGGCGGACGGCCTCGCCGGAGACTTGCTAATGTATCCGAACACTCGGACGATACGCAGTACCTACATTGCTAATGCTTTTGATAAGGTACTTTTGGATAACCCGATAACGCAGAAGCTCCTGAGAAATCGGGTCAGCGCTAGACACCTACAGCCGATGCGGATAAAGATGAAGCCCGGAAATATCTACTTCTTTTGGGGGTATCGCTCAATTCACACAAATGAACCTTGTGATCCCGATAAGATCCGCGCAACAGCGCTGTTCCACTATAAGAATCCTCATCGCAAACACGTTCAATGAGGTTTAGTGCCCGGGTACCCTGCGTGCCTCCAACTCTCCTCTCCTGGCAAATCGCTAAGATTTAAACTGAAACCATGTAATACTGGAGCTACTCGCATGCCCACGTCCAGCACCCTTCACCCTGTCTCGACAGCAGCGGTACCCCGCAGTACCGCTTCGATGCGAGTTATCCACATCCTTAAGCACTGTGGCTATGCGAATGGCAATGTCCATGTTGCTGTGGATCTTGCTTGCGTTCAAGCAAGATCCGGCTATGATGTCACGGTCATCAGTGCGGGTGGCACCTTTGTACCTTTGCTCGAACAGTATGGCGTTCAGCACGTTGTGATGCCACACGAGCAAAGAAACCCCTTAGCGATTCTCCGTGCTGCATGGAAGTTGACATTCATGGCACGAAAGACGCGCCCAATTGCAATCCATGCTCATATGATGAGTAGCGCATTTGTAGGTTATATTGCGTCACTACTGTCTGGTGTGCCCCTCATCACGACAGTTCACAACTCCTTCGACAAGCATTCGGTGATTATGCGACTCGGCACTCGCGTTGTAGCTGTGAGCAAAGCTGAATACGACAAGCTCCTGAAAAGGGGTTACAACCGAAGGGCCCTCTGCATGGTTATGAATGCCCCCGATCAATCTCCGCGAGATGGTTTTATGAATGACGGCAGGGTTCTTGAAGTCAGTTCGCCATGCATCGTGGCTGCTAATGGGCTTCATCGTCGTAAGGGAGTATTCGATCTCATCGATGCATTTGCAACTCTGACCACTGAGTTTCCTCATTGGAATCTTTACATCGCAGGGGAAGGTCCTGATCGCGAGAAGCTGGAACAACAATCTGCCAATCTGCACCTTCAAGATCGGGTGCATTTCCTTGGCTTCCTCCCTGCCCCTCGCTCCCTCATGGAAAAGGCCGACATTTATGTATTGGCATCGTACGCAGAACCGTGCGGACTATCAATCGGTGAAGCACGCTCGGCAGGTTGTGCAATAGTTGCCACAGACGTTGGGGGCATTCCTGAGATGCTGGAGTTTGGACGCGCGGGGCGTTTGATCAAGCCAGGTCGACCTGACCAACTCGCGGCAGAACTGCGGACGCTAATGTCTGACGAACCAGTAAGAAACGCTTTACGTGCGGCGGCAAAGAGTGGTTCCGAGATCTTCAATGTACAGCGGCTCCTACAAGATTATGAAGCTATCTACTTAGAAGCCAACAAACCGTCAAGAACTCCAGCAACAGTCCAGATGCGACATGACGAAGTTGCCTAAGAAGTCCGCTTCCTCACTCACGGGAGGTCACTATCCATTGTCTGATACTAGAACCGGAATAATCTATGAATGATAAGGAATCAGTTGTTGGTCGTCGAACTGCGATTGGGGGTACATGGACGGTAGGTGCACGCCTTGTATCTCGAGTAGTTGATCTGGCAACGATGGTTGTGCTGGCACATCTTCTGCAGCCTAAAGATTTTGGGTTGGTAGCCATCGCCATGACGGTTATCTATATCGTTGAAGCCGCCTTGGAATTACCACTAAGTCAAGCGCTCGTTCGGCTAAAGCATGTCGACGAACACCACTATGACACTGCTTTTACTCTTGGCCTTTTACGCGGCTTTGCACTTAGTACGATAGTCTGTCTTGTAAGCTGGCCATTTGCTCATTTTTATGCGGATAAACGCCTCTTAGTGCTTGTGTGTGCCCTTAGCCTCGCGCCAGCAAGCAGAGGCCTTGTTAGTCCTCGCATTGCAGATTTCTCGAGAAATTTCGACTTTACTCCTGACTTCATCATGGAGTTAGCTGGAAAACTAGTCGCATTCACCTCTGCTATCGCAATCGCGATTACGACCCACAGCTATTGGTCCATTGCTGTGGGAACAGTATTGGCACCTCTTATTTCGACAGGTACATCTTACTTTCTGGCCCCATATCGGCCACGACTCAGCCTAGACAAGTTATCTGCTTTTTCCGGATTTTTGGGATGGATCACCGCGGCACAGGTAGTCAGTTCATTAAACTGGCAGGCCGATAGACTGATTCTGGGGAAAATAGCTTCGCGATCGGAATTGGGATTATTCACAGCCGCTAACGACACTGCGAATATCCCCTTACTCGCTTTCATGAGCCCCATCATGCGGCCACTGCTCTCCGCATTCTCTGTCTTGCGCGAAGTACCGGATCGTCTACGCAACAGCTACCAGAGTAGTTGCCGGGCGATCGTGACATTTGGTTTGCCGATTCTCATCGGCGAAAGTCTTATGGCAGAGGCATTCGTCAGATTATTCTTTGGAGAAAAATGGATTGGCTCTGCAACTCTCTTGCGCTGGCTCGCTATTAGCCTTATCCCTACTCTCTTCGCAGCTCCCCTAGGCCCCTTAGTCATGTCCTTTGGAAAGACCGAAATATTCTTGAAGCATAATCTTCTGGAGTTGTCGATTAAGCTACCCTTGGTCGTCTTCGGTGCTCTGAAATATGGATTCATGGGAATCATCATGGCTCGCGGCGTGTCAGAGCTTTCATCAGTCATATATTCAATGATCATTGTTCGCAGATTGATTACACTTTCAATAATCCAGCAGATTATCGCTCCGTGGCGGAGCATTCTAAGTGTAGGGGCCATGGCTGTAATACTTGCCCTCATAGCTCCGCAACTTGCTCATCTTACAGGTCCAATGCAGCTTGGTTCGGCAACCGCGGCAACTGTCCTCCTAGGCGCTACTACATACATTGCTACACTTTACAGCTTATGGATTGCCGTGGGCTCACCTTCGGGGATCGAATCTATGGTCGCTGAAAAGGTTCTTTTACTCTTTAAACATAAGCAGAACTTCGCACCGGATATCGCATAATGATCGAGCAAACTGCAAAACTTCCTGAATGTTGTGTTGTTTACACGACGGATCCAAAATATCTCTTTCCGACTCTCGTGAGTGCAATGCAAGCTAGGTTTCATGCATCTCGTTCGAAGGCAGACGTAATCATCTGCTGCTTTGGATTAGATGAAGAAACGGAGCGAATCTTCGCGCCGATTTGCAGGCAGGAGCAGATAGGCCTGCAGCCCGTCGACAGCAGCCTGATCGAAAACCAGACAAGCATGTTGGCACGACTATTTCTCAACCGCTTCGTGCCGCAGCAGTACACGCAGTATTTATACCTCGATGGAGACGTTCATATCCTCGACTCCATTGATCCACTGATCGATGCCGCCGTACCTGATGGACAATTTCTAGCAGCAAACGATCCTATGACTTTTCTCCTCGCGGACTCAAGTCCACAAAGTCGGGATCTATCGCGCCATCTGCTCTCTATTGGACTTACGCATGAGCAATCACTTCGCTACTTCAATAGCGGCGTTTTGCGAATCAATAGGGTTGGTTGGGATGAGACTGGATCTGCTGCTTGGGAGCAATTTAGGAGTTCGGCTCAAGGGAATCGATTTCCTGATCAAGACGCTCTCAATATCGTCAGCGTCAACAAGCGTCTTCCACTATCTTTAGCTTGGAATTATCCAGTTTTCATGAGCAACTCCCGCGTTGAATCGAGAATAAGACCGCGAATTAAGCACTTTATGTCCAGCCCAAAGCCATGGAATGGCGCGTTTCCACCTTGGACTCAAGAAGAGTGCATCCCTTACAGAGATGCTTTGACTCGACATCCAAGCCTTGAACCTTTCAACATTCGTATGTCTGTTCGCAGTCGGATGGCGTATCACTTTCAACAACACGGTAAAAGGCTGGTAGAGAAGGTCACGTGGGGGTGGAGCCAACGCCGCACACGAATTTTACATTATGAAGCTAATTGCAATAGATCATCCATCATTCTTGCGAAGCCTTGAAGATGCATGCTCAGAGAGAAAACAGTCAACGTTCTTCAACCTACATCAATGGAGGTGCGTCATCAACCCCAAGCATCCCCTTATCTGTCCTTCCCAGGCTGCTTTTCTACAAACTACGTTAGGCAGAAGTTTAATGTGCTTGGCTGTGGGTCTCGCCATCGTCATGCCATTCTCTGGTAGATTTCAGCGGCAAGTCAAAGATGTTGTCTTCGCTGCGGCCCCTCATATCCCGCACACAAGTAGTGTCCCGGTAGGCTATCACCTCACTTTTGAGGATGATTTCTCATCGTTGGATTTGTCGGATACAAACACAAACGGCGCACGGTGGTATACGCACGCAGTGCAATGCTGCCTCACTGACACTTCATCTCCAAATACGCCAACGTTCATGGCAGGCATCAATGATCCACCTGGACAAGACCCTTTCAGTCTGCTTCCTGGTGGAGGGCTCAATATCCGTTTACAAAAACATAACGGGGCTTGGTACTCCGGAGTCATTGCGACTGTCGATTCAAATGGCAATGGTTTTTCTCAAAAGTATGGATACTTTGAGATGAAAGCGAGGTTTCCTAAGGCGGTTGGCTCCTGGCCAGCATTTTGGCTACTTAATTCCAACGCTCTTAGCCAACACGCTCCAGCTGGAGAGATCGATATAGTCGAGTCTTATATGTTTGCACCGCAATACATCAACACCACCCTACATGACTGGACCCCTCCCGGATCTACGCCTGCACACCACCTCGCTAAAGTAGATGACCTGTCCGATGGTTTTCACACATTTGGAATGCTTTGGACAGCCGCCACAATGTCATTCTACTGCGACGGCGCTTTACTCTATAGCACACCAACGCCTGCAATCATGCACCAACCCTTTTACCCCATCGTCGATTTGGGCCTGGGAGGCGGTTGGCCTACAAACCAAATGCCTGATCAGGCAAATATGGAAGTAGCATATGTTCGTGTCTACTCTCCATAAAAAGATACCCTACAGTCAGCTTTAGGATTCGTCTTCCAATAGTGAGGAACTGTTACTTATGAACCAAGCCCAGATTTATGCACACCTAAACGCAATCTTTGATGATGTCTTTGATCTTGACTCGACGGAAATTACACCCGAGACGACTGCAAAAGATATCGAAGGATGGGATAGCATTTCCCATATTCGGCTTATCATCACAGTTGAAAAGAAATTCAACATCAAACTCTCCGCCTCCGACGTAGGGAGATTGGAAACAGTCGGTGATCTGGCGACTCTAATCCAATCCCGCACCGAATGAACCGCCAACTCAATCGGTCACCCAGCCTCTAACGATCTTCGCTATACAGCACATCGAAGGATGATATGCATTTGAACTCACTATATTCAGAGCTACAGTGGTTACCGCCATCGCCTTCTGATTTCTCTGCGCGTCTGCGGCGCATATCCGCCTCTGAATGGACTTCGGGTTTCGAGATTCAGTCCATAGCTTCGTTCTCCTTGAATCTCAATCAACTCACTCGGTTAGCCTCAGTCATGGAGAAGAAAGCACCATCAAGCAACCTGGCACCTCTGACGCCTTTTAGTCTCGGTCTTCTGAGTAACTCTACGACTGAGCTGATCACGCCTGCGCTCATCGCCACTGCGGCGAGGCACGGAATTGCACTTGACTTGATCGTCCCGCCTTACGATCAAGTTGCGCAGCAGGCACTCACTCATGATTCCATTATCAATAACAGCAACCTAGACGCTGTTCTTTTAGCAATCGACTTCCGTTCGCTCCCGCTCCAACTATCTGTTGGAGAATTGGAGACCTCAACAGCTACCATTAGCGCTGCAATCGCTTATCTCAAGACTCTTCGTGATGGGATCAAGGCTCATTCAAAAGCCGTTTGCATCTTTCAAAATTTTGCGATGCCCGTTGAAAGCCTCTTCGGTAGTCTAGACAGGCACTTACCTGGCACATTGCGAAACCTAATAGATGGTATTAACCGCGAGCTTGCGGCCTTCGTTAATGAATCTGGCGACATTTTGTTCGATGTCTCAGGCGTCGCAGAGTGTGTCGGCCTCTCCAACTGGCATGCACCCGACCTTTGGAACATGGCTAAAATTCCTTTCTCCTGTGATTTTGTTCCTCTTTATGCCGACCATGTCGCGCGCATCCTAGCCGCATTGCGCGGAAAAAGTCGCAAGGTCTTGATTCTTGATCTGGATAACACTGTATGGGGCGGCATTATCGGAGATGACGGAGTAGAGGGTATTCAAATCGCCCAGGGTGATGCCAGAGGGGAGGCACATCTGGCGGTTCAACGATTTGCCCTGGGCCTCAGACAGCGAGGTATCATCCTTGCCGTGTCTTCAAAAAACACAGACGAAACTGCCCGAATTCCTTTCGAAACACATCCCGAGATGCTCTTAAGGCTACATCATTTCACGGTTTTCCAGGCCAACTGGAATGACAAGGCCACAAATATCAAAGCTATTGCAGAGGAATTGTCGCTAAGCCTTGATTCAATAGTTTTCATGGATGACAATCCCGTCGAACGAGACCTTGTACGACAATTTCTTCCTCAAGTTGCTGTACCAGAGTTACCAGAAGATCCCGCCTATTACGTCAGAACTCTTTCGGCAGCAGGCTATTTTGAAGCGGTGACGTTGACAGATGAAGACCTGACACGAGCTTCAGCCTATGCTGATAACGCGAAACGCGCCTCTCTAAAGCACAGTGCCGGCGACATGGATGAATACTTAGAAGCTCTTGACATGACAATCACCTTCATGCCGTTCGACGCTTCAGGACGAACTCGGATCGTTCAACTCATCAATAAATCCAACCAATATAACCTAACAACCCGCCGATACACAGAGCCGCAGATAGCCGATATTACTGAAGATCCTGAGGTCCTTGCGATGCAGATCCGCTTGGCTGACAGATTTGGTGACAATGGGATGATCAGTGTGCTCATCTGCCGTCCGGAGGCGCAAAAAAATATCTGGAACATCGATACATGGCTCATGAGTTGCCGCGTTCTCGGACGAAAAGTAGAACATATGGTCTTAGCCGAACTGCTCCAACACGCGAACGCCGTGGGAATCGATACAGTAACAGGAACCTATCGTCCTACCGCAAAAAATAAGATGGTTTCCGACCACTATGCGCGACTGGGCTTTTCTAAAGTCGATGAAGCTCAGGACGGCACAAGCTATTGGAAGCTTCTAGTAAATGAAGCCAACCCCCAAAGGCCACCCATGAAGCTGATCTCACATATTGCCTTTAAAACATTGGAGAGAACCCCAGCATGAGTCAACACGGCGCGACCGCTCATCCTGACAAAAAAGAACCTAAACTACCAACGCGGGACTGGTTTATCCTGCCGATTCTGAGCCTACTCACGGTGTTGACCATGGGCTTAGGAACAGAAGTTGTTGCTCACTTTCTCTTTCCAAAGACCACGACTGAGATCACCGATTGTCTAATCTACGATCCTGCTACGGGAGTTCGCGGCAAGCCGAACAGCGTGTGTTTGGAAAAGCTGCCGGAAACCCCATTAACTACATACCGCTTCAATAGTTGCGGACATCGGGCTGGCTATGAGTGCGGTAACAAGCCTCCTGGAACCTATCGCATTGTATTGACAGGCTCCTCAATCGCGATGGGTGCACGCGTCGCTCAAGATAAAACCTTCGCAGCCCTACTTCCGCCAGTGCTCACACATATCTCCGGACACCCCATCCAAATTTATAACGAAGGTATGTCCTACGGGACACCTCACGATGTACTGCTGCGCTTCCCAGAAATCATAGCCGCGAAACCTGATCTGATCTTGTGGGTCCTAACATCGCGCGATGTGGAACTGTCCTCAGAGTTGCTCCCGCCAAAGGAGGACCCAAAGCCTAAAAGTCTGATTCATCGTCTCATTGGCTATGCCAAGGATTCACGCACTGCTGTCCTCCTAGCTTATTACATGTACAAGAGCCCAACCTCTTACGCGAAGCTTTATATAGTAGGCGCAAACGCACCCAATTATCTGCGTGCAAACTTCAATCGGGATTGGCAGAATCACCTGATTGAATTCGACGGTTACGCGGCCCAGATCGAGGGAAAAGCAAACGCTGCTCACATCCCTTTCGCGGCTGTCTTCGTTCCGAGCAGGGTTCATGCAGCGGTTCTATCGATGAAAGAACAGCCAGCCGGTTTCGATCCTTACAAACTCGATAGAGAAGTGCGGGCGATCATAGAAAAGCACGGTGGAACTTATATCGACATACTCCCTGACTTTAGTCTCATTCCCGGATCTGAGGAGCATTACTATCCAACTGACGGGCACCCAGATGCCGCGGGTCAAGCAATGATCTCGGCGCTACTCGCAAAGCAGCTAACAGCCGGTGCAATCCCACAGCTCAGACCTAACAATCAGACACTACTATCGTCCGCAAAGTCGCCCTTGGCAGGTAAGTAATAATGGACACAGCTTCTATTCAATTCGTAGGCTTCGGTATTGCGGTGACCATCCTCGTGAATTTGCGTCGCGGGCCGATGTGGCGGTCAATTATCCTATTGATTGCAAGCTTGGTGTTTATCTTTCTTTTAGCTCCAAACCCTACAGCGCTCTTGCCGCTTATGGGCTTCCTAGTACTCGGTTATGTAAGTATCTTTGCGTTACAGCGTGGATTTTCACGGTTTATGGTCGCTTGTGTCATCGCCGTGATCCTAGGATACGCATGGCTGAAGCGATACACATTCCTTCCGTCAGCCACCTTTCTCAGTCGCCCTTATCTCGTTTTAGGTCTCTCTTACATCTTCTTTCGTGTATTACACCTCATTATTGAAACAGGGGAGGATGCAGAACCACGGCGTATTACACCATTTTTTTACCTAACGTACGTGATTAACTTCACTACTTTTATTTGTGGCCCGATTGAGCGGTATGATGACTTCGCTCGCGATCAATTTGCAATAAATCCTCTAGCACTTGGGCCACGAGTTATAGGTAGCCAGATAGAACGCATCCTGAGGGGATTCGTCAAAGTAAATATTGCAGCAATGCTGCTCTTTTCGGCCCACCAGGATGCTATTGCCGCTTTGAGCCAACCTCTACCTCTCTCCTTGAAAGCCTTCGCGGCCTTTAAGACCGCGGTTCTATATCCGTTCTTTCTATACTGCAACTTTTCCGGCTACATCGATATCGTGCTCGCGTTCGCGCGTTTGATGCGGTTACGCCTGCCCGAGAATTTCGATAGGCCATTCTCTGCAACATCATTTATCGATTTTTGGAGTCGCTGGCATATTACTCTTTCAGTCTGGCTGAAGACATATGTCTACAATCCCCTTCTCATGACGTTGATGCGCCGAGTATCTTCTAAAAAGATCATGCCTTATCTCGGTGTCTTTAGCTTTTTTGTGACCTTTTTTCTAGTGGGTGTCTGGCACGGTCGCACCTCTGAATTCATGGTATTCGGCTTGCTTCAAGGTGGCGGCGTTGCCGTCAACAAGCTCTGGCAAATATGGCTTGGGAACCTGTTAGGCCGCAATCGATATAAATCGCTCTGCATGAGTTACGTCTATCTCAGTCTCAGCCGTGGTCTGACATTTACGTGGTTTGCGTTCACTCTGTTCTGGTTTTGGTCCTCTTGGATTCAATTGAATACCATGGCAACAAGTCTGAGCCCAATACAATGGCTTGATGTATGGCTAGGCGTTTGGACTGCATCAACAATTGTCCTAGCGGCATGGGAGAGTTTACGCGATCTAATTCTCCGCCCTTCAAACGCAGACGGGCCATGGATGCAGGGGCGTTATGCTCGAACAATTTATGCGTCGGCCTTCGCGTTATTGGCCTTTGTGTTTTCGCTACTGCTTAGCCACCCAGCGCCCGATCTTGTGTACAAAGCCTTTTAGTGAACTACCCTTGTGTTATCTCAGGATCGAGACTGTGAAGCCTGGCGCTTTCGAGCAGCTAGTAAAAGGTGGGTCACTTCTGCGCCGTAAGCGCGTGGTGTTGGCCGTGTGTACAGGGTGAATGGGTTCCGAGATGATGGCTTCATGTCGGAAGCAGCGCGTACTGCTGGGTTGTCGTTACGGTCTCCACGTCGGAGACGGAGTGCTGATGAGCGGCGGCTGATTGTGGAGGGGACGCTGTAAGCGGGCTACTCAGTCGCTCGGGTAGTGTCCAGAAACTTTCGCACATTCTCTTTGAGTCATGACTGAGGAAGGTTGTTGGGTTGGGGTTGATTTGCTCTTGTCCCCCATGGGGGACAAGAGCAAAAATGTCAGGCGATGGCGACGATCTTGGCGAGCCGGTCCATCTGGAGGTAGCGCTTGGTTCCCCATCGGGTCGAGGCTACATGCCGGAGTCGTGCGGCCACCAACATCAGCGCCGAGTTGCCGTCGGGAAGGCCCCGACGACTCGCGTTCGTCGCCGGATCTCGCGCATCAGTCGTTCCAGCGGGTTGTTGGTGCGCAGACATCGCCAGTGTTCCGGCGGCAAGCTGTAGTAACTGAGCGTCTCGTCGATGCCGTTCTCGACGATCTCGGCGGCCTTGGCCAGCTTCATCGCCCGTAACTTTTCAACGATCAGGCGAGCCTTCTGCTTCGCCGCTTCGGCATCTTCCTGGGCGTGGATGGCCTTGAGCATCGTTGCTACTTCCTTGACCTTGCCAGTCGGCACCGCCGTCCACACGTTGCGATAGAAGTGCACCACGCAGCGTTGCCACTTCGCTTCGGGATAGAAGTCTGCGAAGTTCTCGACCAGCCCCAGGCACTTGTCCGACACGAACAGCTCGACGCCCTTCAGTCCGCGCTCCTTCAACCCGCGCAGGAACTCCGTCCAGCTCGCCTTGTCTTCCTTGGCGCCTTCGCTCACCGCCAGGATCTGCCGATAGCCGCTCTGCGCAACGCCGATCAGCGTCAACTACTCTTTCCCATCAACGACAACTATTTCTCCCTACGAACGACCTTTACCGCCATTAGCTGCTGACGACATCTTCATAGAGCTCGGGTGAACTGGCTGGAGGCGCAGGGCGAAGCCCGGAGCCGGAAGCCGGTTCATCCGAAGAGGATTCAGCGTGGGGCTGGTCGACGGTCTGGACGTTTTGACGCGCCTGTTCCAGTCGGTAGCTGGGGACATTGAGCTCGACGATGACGCTGTGATGCACAAGCCGGTCGATAGCCGCGGCCGTCGTCATCGGGTCCTTGAATATGCCTTCCCACTTGGAGAAGGGCAGGTTGCTGGTCAGCAGCACACTGCCGCGCTCATACCGCTCGGCCAGCAGCGTAAAGACCACTTCCATCTCTTCTCGGGTCTGACGGATATAGCCGAGATCGTCGATCACCATGCCTTCATATCTTGAGTACCGCTTGATCAGCCTGCTCAGCTTCAGGTCGCGCTTGGCGATCAGCAGATCCTTCACCAGCATCTCGCAAGTGGTGAAGAGCATGCGCCGGCCCTGGCGCACCAGTTCTTGGCTGACGGCCTGCAGCATATGCGTCTTGCCCGAGCCCGGGTTGCCGAACACCAGGACGTTCTCGTTCCGCTCCAGGAAGCCGCCGTCGAGCAACGACCGCATCTGCCGTGCGGCCTTGGCAGGAAGCCGTTTCGTGTCGAAGGCACCGAGCGTCTTTTCGAGCGGCAGTTGCGACTCGCGCAGCATCTTGACGATGCGGTTCTCCTGCCGCTCCTCGCACTCGCGCTGGATCAGCTCGCGGAGATAGCGCTCATAGCTGAGCGACTCGCGTTCGGCCTGCCGGGCAACCTCTTCGTAGCACTGCCGCACGGTGGGCAGATGCAGCTGTTTCAGGTTCTGCGTCAACTCCGCGGTCACATGGCTCATAGCACACCGCCTTGGCACAACAACTGGTCGAAGCTGCTGAGCGCCACCTCGGGGATGGGAACGTCGACGATCTCCGGAACCTGCTCGCAGCGTTTCAGTCGATGATATGCCGGTAGTCGATGCGATAGTTTGTACGCCCGCGCAGACGTGGCAGTTGCTCCATCTTCTGGCCGCCGTACCAGACCTCCAGGTGATCGGCGAACACACGCGCTTCCACGATCTCGCCGATCAGGCGACTGTTGACCGAGTAGCTGTTTCGTTCCACCACGATCAGGCTGCCGGTGTTTACCCGTGAGCGCACACGCTTCACCGTATCCAGACGCCGGCCCGGCAGAGGACGAAGCTGTTCCATCTCTTCAGCCAGCCGTGCCTTGCGCCCGCTGTTGAGTTGATTGAAGAGCTCGCCGAGGAAGACCCTGTATTTGTCCAATGCCGCGAACTCGCGGCTGCCGCGCAGCAGCAACGCCTGATCCATCGCCCGGTGGAGCCGATAGTGGCGCTGCTCCACATCGCCGTTCTCGTTCGGCCGGCCCGTCTGGATCCGACGGCCTTCGAGATCATAGCGCCGCAGCAACGTCTGGTAGTTCTTCTGAAAATCAACCTGCTCCGACAGGTTGTTTACCGCCGCCGTCATCCGGTCCGTACGATGCAACAGCGGCACCCCGCCCAGCTCCCATAGAGCGTTCTCAAACCCTTCGCTCAGGCTCGCAAAGCTCTCGGACGCGCAGATCGTGCCCGTCTCCCAGTTCGAGTACGTCAGCACGAAGTGGTACACCATATGCGCGAACGGCTCGCCCCAATAGTGATCCCAAGCTTCGTCATGTGCGTAAAGTCCGACTCGCACAACTCGCCGGCACGATGCTCCTGAACGAAGTACACCTCCTGCGCCGGCCCTTCGCTCGCCCGCCAGCGCTTGATCCGACGCTGCAGCGTCCGCAGCTGGCCGTTGGGAAACCGCTCCGGATGCGTCCGTTGCAACGCCGCAAAGATCGTCTTCGCTTCCAGCCCAGCGTTCGTCCGGATCTGCTCCACGATCCCCGGCCAGACCTCAGCGAACTCGTCCCGCCGCGTTCGCCAGTGACGGTCCGCCTTCAACTCACCCGGCAAACGACGGGAGCGGAGATACTTCCGCGCCGTCTTAACATCCATGCCAGCCTTCGACGCCGCTATCGCCTGCGTATCCTCAGTGTTTGACAATTTGTATAGCCTCCTTATCTGCTGGTCTGTCACCATGCGAAAGGCGCTCTCCAAGCGCTTCCAGCATCGTCTCAACCTCACTTCCAACAGGGAGAAATAATTGTCGCCAGCAAAGAACTATAAGTGTCGCTGATCACGCGGACTGGATGTTGAGTCGGCGGCAGGTTTCGACGATGGAGAGGATAGCTGCTACGCGTGGTCCGGCCTTCTCATGACCGATGTGGGTCCAGTTGCGCCGGCCGAGCGCGATTCCCCAGACATTCCGCCCATGTCGGTCAGGAATTAGAGGTTCACTATCGATGGCATCCGCTTTTCGGGCAGAAGGTTCACTATCGAGATACCGAACGACGCGGCCCAGGGGGTGTAGTCCATGTGGACGACGGCTCTGGCGTGGTCACGACAGTTCCCGCATGGATGTTGGATCCGGTAGTCTGCGTGGGTATGAAGCTTGGTGAACCGCGAGTCTCTTTAGCCGCTTTGCGAGAACTGCATCATCGGCTGGTTGAGCGCGGTTTGCGAGGAAACTCCTCTAACGATTCCAATCTCGTTCAGGAGGAGTGCGATGAATCCAACTTGCGAGATCATTCGGCGGCCGCTTCAGGTGCTGCCCGTGACACCGCGCCAGAGCAGCCTGGCGTTTACCTCAGTTCAGCTTTCCGGGATGAATCCATCGCAGAGGGCGCGAGCGCTGAGTTGCCTGAGCCACCTTTTGATGTTGGCCGCCGGAGGCGCAGATCAGGAGGCCAACGATGATCAACGCTGAACTCTTGCCTGCAGTGGTGCTCAAACGCAAGGCCGTGGTCTACGTCCGGCAGTCGACCCAGGCACAGGTCCAAATGGATCTCGAGAGTCAGCGACGGCAGTACGATCTGGTCGGCGAAGCCAGACGTTTGGGCTTTCGTGATATAGAGGTGATTGACGACGACCTTGGCCGTTCCGCCAGTGGGACGGTAGCCCGGCCGGGTTTTGAGAAGCTGGTGGCCTGGCTTTGCGCCGGAGAGGTTGGCGCTGTGCTATGTCTGGACGCGTCCCGGCTCGCAAGAAATGGACGCGACTGGCATCATTTGCAGGAACTTTGTGGTCTGGTTGAGGCGCGGGTGATTGATCCGGACGGCGTATACGATCCGTGTCGCGCCAACGATCGGTTGCTACTAGGCATGAAGGGGAGTATCAGCGAATTTGAACTGAGCGTACTGCGTTCTCGGATGCTGGAGGCATCTCGCGCCAAGGCCAGGCGCGGAGAGTTACGAATTAGCGTGCCGATAGGCTATGTCTGGCATCGTGTGCTTGGTCTGGATTTCGATCCTGATCAACGCCTGCAGGAAGTGATTCGGCTGGTCTTTGCGCGCTTCCGTGAAATCGGTAGTGCGCGACAGGTATTTCTGGCGTTGCGGGCAGCAAAGATCCACTTCCCGCGGCCCTCCGATGGCCGGACTCTGGTGTCGTTCGACTGGACGCTGATACGCTACCGAAACGTGATCTCAGTTCTCAAGAATCCCTTCTATGCTGGAGTGTATGTGTACGGCAAGAGCGAGAAGCGGACTGTGATTCAGGATGGTCGAGCGCACCGGAGCTACGGCCATGGCAAGCCCTTCGACGACTGGGAAGTATTCATCAAAGATCACCACAAGGGCTATATAGACTGGGAAGAGTTTGAGCGTAACCAGAAACAGATCGCTGCCAACGCTTATAGCAAAGTCGGGGATATTAAATCGGGACGAGGTGGAGCGGCATTGCTATCTGGCTTCCTCACTTGCGCTCGTTGTGGGCGCCGCTTGTCGATAGCTTACAGAGGGCATGCGCCGAGACAGACCGTTTATCGCTGCAATAGCATGGATCTGACCGGCGCAGCCCGATGCATGACGTTTGGGGGTTCCCGTGTGGACGCTGC
>JABBOG010000070.1 GCA_019351975.1 Acidobacteriota bacterium | reverse complement strand
GGGGGGAGCTGAAGATTGTGTTGACGAACCTGACGAGCGAGCCGCAGATGGTGGCGCCGGGACACAGGATTGCGCAGTTGCGGATTGTGGAACGGATACAGGCGGTGTTTGAGGAGACGGATACGCTGGCTGAGGCTCCGCGAGGTGCGGCGGGGTTTGGGTCGACGGGCGCGTAGGGTGCTGTGTGCATGGTTCGCAGGAAGAGGCGCGAGGTAAGCTCTTATCCCGTTCAGCGCATTGCCTCGGTGGCTGAAGCCACTTGATGTATGGGCTTCACGGACGGACTGAAGCCGGTCCCCTTCCGAGCGGTGAGCCGTCTCGTCAAGTGATGCATGGCGGCCTTACTGCGCGGGGTTCGCGGTCATTGCGTGGATTCACAGAAATGCAATGAAATTGGTGGGAACCGAAGTGGGGATTTGAGCGTAACTCTTTTCACGAAGAGATTCTCTGAACCATGGCGGAGATGCTCTCAGAAAAATCAGGAACACGGAGAGACTCACATGCGTTCTATTCTTATTGCTCTTGCCCTTGCTGCGCCTTTGAGCGCGGTTGCCGCCACCCCAACCTATAGCAATCCGATGACGTCGTTGCGTCACCACGCACCGAAGGAAGAGCTGGTTCCGCTGACGTTTGTGAACAATTCGTCGCAGGAGCGCGAGGTGCTGATTGGAGATACGAAGTATGTTTTGAGGTTGCAGACGACGTTTGAAGCGAGGGTTCCGGTGGGGAGCGTGGTGCGTGTGTATAGCAACCAGAATACGAAGGTAAACGGGCAGGAGTTGATGCAGGTTTCGGCTGCGGATGCGAACAAGCGCGTGATGCTGCGGTAGAGCGGTGCGGTGTGCGGCGGGGCAGAGGGTGTTCCGCCGCTGGTGGTGGTAGTGACGCAGGTCTGCTGCGGTTGTAAGGCGCGCATTATACTTAGAAGCGATGGCTGAAGAACCGTTGCGCGCAAGTGATGCTGAGCGAGAGGCGAGCCTCTCGCCGGCGGCTTTGGCGGCGGGAACGGCGGGGCTGATTGACGGGCGGACGGCGGGTGGGAAGGGCCGGAGCGCGTTTCGCAGCGACCAGGTGTGGAGCTACTTTGGGCCGGCGTTTGTGGCGTCGGTGGCGTACATCGATCCGGGCAACTTTGCGACGAATATTCTGGGCGGCAGCCAGTTTGGGTATCGGCTGCTGTGGGTGCTGTTGTGGTCGAATGCGATGGCGATCCTGATTCAGTATCTGTCGGCGAAGCTGGGGATTGTGACGGGGTTGACGCTGCCGCAGAGCTGCAGGCGGCATTTTTCGCGGCGATGGACGGTGTTTCTGTGGATGTGCGCGGAGGTGTCGGCGGTAGCGACGGACCTGGCGGAGTTTCTGGGGGCGGCGCTGGGGCTGGACCTGCTGCTGGGGCCTGCGCTGCAGGCTCATGGGATGACGGCGACGGGGTCGCTGATGGTGGCGGCGGGGATTTCGACGGTGGCGGTGTTTGGGATTCTGGCGCTGGATCTGGCGGGGTTCCAGTGGCTGGAGCGCGGGATCATGGCGTTCGTTGGGGTGATTGGGCTGTGCTACGGGTTTGAGGTGTTTCTGGTGCATCCGGACTGGCACAGGGCGTTTGTGGCGACGGTGATGCCGACGTTCGACGTGCGCAACTCGGCGGCGCTGAGCGGAAGCGTGTATGCAGCAGTGGGGATGCTGGGAGCGACGGTGATGCCGCATGTGATCTATCTGCATTCGGCGCTGGTGCAGCCGCGGTTGATGGAGTTGTCGCCGGCGGTTGGGCAGCCGAAGGCGAAGGTGCTGCGGAAGTTTTTGCGGTTTGAGCTGGTGGATGTGTTTGTGGCGATGAATGGGGCGTGGCTGATCAACTCGGCGATGATTGTGATGGCGGCGGTGGCGCTGGGGGGTGGGTTGGGCAAGGGGCCGGGGGTTTCGCCGACGATTCAGGATGCGTTCCACACGCTGGGGCCGTTGCTGGGGAGGGGCGCGGCGGTGGTGTTTGCGGTGGCGCTGCTGTGCTCGGGGCTGTCGAGCTCGACGGTGGGCGTGATGGCGGGGCAGGTGATTATCGAGGGTTTCATGGATATTCATTTTCCGATCTTTCTGCGGCGGATGATTACGGTGATTCCGGCGCTGGTGGTGATCGGGATTGGATGGAATCCGCTGAAGATACTGATTGGGTCGCAGGTGCTGCTGAGCTTCACGCTGCCGGCGGCGCTGATTCCGCTGCTGTTGCTGACGAACCGTACGGCGGTGATGGGGGATTTCTGCAGTACGCTGCGGACGCGGGTGGCTGGGTGGGTGGTGGCGACGGTGATTGTGGGGCTGAATGCGGTGCTGCTGGTGCAGATGGCGATGGGGTAGATTGGCTGGCATGCTAGATTGGCTGGAATGATGAAGGGCTCGCCGTGATGGCGAGCCCTTTTTTGTTGGTTGCGGCGAGGACGGTTAGAGCGCAGGCATTAGTGCGGATGATCTTCCTCGCGGGGCGCGGGATGGTTATCGGGACGGGCTTGCGGCTGGGCGTGGTATTGCTGCTGGGGCCTTGCTTGCTCTTGTGGGCGGGGTTGCGCCTGGGGACGCGGCTGTTGTTGGGGTTGCGGTTGGAAGCGCTGCTGTTGTTGTTGCTGCTGCTGTTGCGGCTGGCGCTGTTGCTGCGGCTGGCGCTGTTGTTGCTGCTGCGGCTGGCGCTGCTGGAACTGTTGCTGGCGCTGCTGGTCTTGCGGTTGAGCGTGTTGCTGGTCCTGTTGCTGGAAGCGCTGTTGTTGCTGCTGGATGGGCTGTTGCGGATGCTGCTGGACGTTGGAGCGTGGCTGCTGTTGGAACTGCTGCTGGCGCTGCTGGTTGGCCTGTGGAGCGACGCCGCGCTGCTGTTGCTGCTGCTGGAACGCGGGTGTGTTGCCGCGCTGGGGGTTGATGGCGCCCTGCGGTGAGCGCTGCATCTGCGGGCGAACGGCGGCGGGGGGTTGTGCGATGGTGCGGTTGGGTGCGATGGGACGCGCGTAGGCGACCTGAGCGGGGCGGCCATGGTTGGCGTTGTAGAACTGCTGGCGGTTCTGCGCGGCGGACTGCGCAAACTGGCGCTGCTCGGCGAGCTGCGGTGTGTGCATCTCGCGGCGGGCGGCGAGCTCGGATTGATTCGGGCGGGCGTTGATGCCGCCACGGCCGCCGTTATAGCTGATGCGGTCGAGGGGTTGTTGCCCGTAGCGGCGGTTGCCGTAGACGACGGGGCGATCGTAGTCGTAGCCGCCGCGACCTACGTTGGTGACGGCGCGGTTGTAGTAGAAGTTATTGCCGTGCCAGTAGCCGCCGAAGAAGCCGATGCCGATGTAGCCGAAGCCGTAGTCGATGCCGCCGTAGTAGCCGATGTGGGGTCCCCAGTAGCCGGGGAAGAAGCCGTACCGGTTATTGACGTAGCCCCAGTAGGGCGGGGTCCAGAGAGCGCCATAGTAGGGCGGCGGGCACCATGCGCCGGGAACCCAGTAGTAGCCACCGGCGCCCCATGCCCAGTAGCCGGGGGTCCAGATGTAGTTGGGGTCGGGAGCGGGTGGCTGGTCGTATTGGGGGAGGGGCGGTGGTGGCTGATCGGTCTGGTCGATGGGCTGCTCGTCGGAGGCGTACTGGTCTTCGTTCTGGCCGTTATCGCCTTGGCTATAGTCCTGCTGGTTGGGGTCGCCTTGCTGGTTGTTGTAGCCCTGCTGGTTGGGGTCGCCTTGATTGCTGTAGCTCTGCTGGGGAGCGTTGTTGTAGTCCTCTACGATGGGCGCGGCCTGTTGCTGGGTGGGGTAGGTTTCGCCCTGCTGCTGCGGGGTGTAGGAGGAGTTGGTGCCGAGGACCTGGGTGGGCTGGGCGGGCGCGGCGTTGCTGACGGGTGCGAGGTTGCCGTCGGCTGCGGCGGTGTTGTTGCCGTCAACGATTGGCGCTGGCGCGGACTGACTGGAGCTGCTCTTGCAGCCGGCGGCGCTGAGGATAAGGAGCGCGGCAAGGCTGAGCGCTGCGGTGCTGGAATAACGGCGGAATCGCGGAAGATGGGTGATGGTCATTAGGGATAAGACTCCAGTTGCCCAGAGATGTTTGGTGAGGGCTGGTGATAGGGGTGAGATGCAGGGTTGCAGCGTGGTGCTGTCCCACGGGAGGAAAGAGGAAAATTCGGGGCGGCTGTAGGAGCGTGGTAGGGCATGGAGTTAGAATTTGGAAATGCCGAGCTGTGCTCCGCAAATGCGATCGTTTCGCGCGCGCCGGTCGCCGCAGGTACGGCGATTCCGCCGTGGACGGCATGACCGTGGACGTTGCGCCGCTTAAGTTTGTCTTCGATTCGAAGGACACCACCGCACAATTTTCAGCCGCTTGCGCGCGATGCGCGAGAGGTTGCGCTCCAGAAACTCCACAGCCCACAGGAGAAGATACGCCATGTCAGATGCTACGAAGAACACCCACCCGAACAGCTTCAACGCTGCAGCGACGCTCACGAGCGGCAAGCAGACGGTGAACTACTACAAGTTGAGCGCGCTGGAGGCCAGTGACGGAGGCGTGAAGCTGTCGCGGCTGCCGTACTCGCTGAGGATCTTGCTGGAGAACCTGCTGCGCTGCGAGGATGGGAAGACGGTGACGGCGGATGATGTTCGGTTTCTGGCGGCGTGGGATCCGAAGGCGGAGCCGTCGCGCGAGATCGCGTATATGCCGGCGCGGGTGCTGATGCAGGATTTTACGGGCGTGCCGGCGGTGGTGGATCTGGCGGCGATGCGCGATGCGATGAAGGTGCTCGGCGGGGATCCGGAAAAGATCAACCCGCTGCAGCCAGCGGAGTTGGTGATCGACCACAGCGTGCAGGTGGATGAGTACGGCACGGCGAATGCGTATGACCTGAACGCGGCGCTGGAGTTCACGCGCAACCGCGAGCGGTATGCGTTTTTGAAGTGGGGGCAGACGGCGTTCCATAACTTTTCGGCGGTGCCGCCGGGGATGGGGATTTGCCACCAGGTGAATTTGGAGTATCTGGCGCGCGTGACGTTTACCAAGACAGAGGCGGATGGAAGTGTGACGGCGTATCCGGACACGCTGGTGGGTACGGACTCGCACACGACGATGATCAATGGGCTGGGCGTGCTGGGGTGGGGCGTTGGCGGCATTGAGGCAGAGGCTGCGATGCTCGGCCAGCCGGTGAGCATGCTGGTGCCGCAGGTGGTGGGTTTCAAGCTGGAAGGCAAGCTGAAGGAAGGAACGACTGCGACGGACCTGGTGCTGACGGTGACGGAGATGCTGCGCAAGCTGGGCGTGGTGGGCAAGTTTGTGGAGTTTTATGGATCGGGCATCAGCGAACTGCCGCTGGCGGACCGCGCGACGATCGCGAACATGGCACCGGAGTATGGCGCGACGTGCGGCATCTTCCCGGTGGACGCGGAGACGCTGAAGTATCTGCGGCTGACGGGTCGCAGCGAGGAGCAGGTGGCGCTGGTGGAGGCGTACTACAAGGCGCAGGGGCTGTTCCATGCGGCGGGCGCGGAGGAGGCGGAGTATTCGGCGACGCTGTCGCTGGATTTGAGCACAGTGGAGCCGAGTGTGGCGGGGCCGAAGCGACCGCAGGATCGCGTGCTGCTGTCGAAGACGCCGGAGAGCTTTGCGGCGCAGCTGCCTGCGCTGCAGGGGCCGAATGCGAACAGGAATGCGGTGCGGCAGATGGTGCGTTGGGAGGGTGAGGGTGGAACGGCGTCGTCGACGGGCGATATTGCGAGCTCGGTTGGAGCAGCGTCGCCGGTGGCTCCTGCGATGGTGACGATTACGCCGACGGCGCACGAGGATGTAGCGGCAAAGACGAAGGAGACGACAAAGGCGGAGCTGATGCACTCGGTGCAGGCGCGGTTTGGCGTCGATCCGGAGAAGTATCTGGTGGATGGTTCGATTGTGATTGCGGCGATTACGAGCTGCACGAATACGAGCAATCCGTATGTGATGGTGGCAGCGGGGCTGCTGGCGAAGAAGGCGGTGGAGGCTGGGCTGCGGACGCCGCCGTGGGTGAAGACGTCGCTGGCACCGGGGTCGCGTGTGGTGACGGATTACTACACGCGTGCGGGGCTGTTGCAGTATCTGGACACGCTGCGGTTTCAGGTGGTTGGGTATGGGTGTACGACGTGCATTGGGAACTCGGGACCACTGCCGACGGATGTGTCGAAGGCGATTGAAGAGCATGGGCTGGTGGCGGTGAGTGTGCTGAGCGGCAACCGGAACTTCGAGGGAAGGATCTCGCCGGAGGTGCGTGCGAACTACCTGATGAGCCCTCCGCTGGTGGTGGCGTATGCGCTGGCCGGGCACATTGCGCACGACTTCGAGAACGATCCGCTGGGCGAAGATGCGCAGGGCAAGGGAATCTTCCTGCGCGACATCTGGCCGTCGCAGAAAGAGGTTGCGGAGACGGTTGCGAGCTGCATTGATTCGACGATGTTCCGGACGCAGTATGCGACGGTGAGCGACGGCGATGCGAACTGGCAGAACCTGAAGTTTCCTTCAGGGGACACGTATGGGTGGGAGGCGGACTCGACGTATATACGGAAGGCACCGTACTTCGATGGCATGCCTGCGACGCCTTCGGCGGTGGAGGACATCGCGGAGGCGCGGGTGCTGGCGGTGCTGGGTGACTCGGTGACGACGGACCATATTTCACCGGCGGGATCGATCAAGCTGAATGGGCCAGCGGGCAAGTACCTGACCGAGCATGGAGTGAAGCCGAGCGACTTCAATTCGTATGGATCGCGGCGCGGCAACCACGAGGTGATGGTGCGTGGGACGTTTGCGAATGTGCGGCTGCGGAACAAGCTGGCACCGGGAACCGAGGGAGGAGTGACGCGGTTGCTGCCTGAGGGAGCGGGGATGTCGATCTATGACGCGAGCGTGGAGTATGCGAAGCGCGGAACGCCGCTGGCGATTCTTGCGGGCAAGGAGTACGGGTCAGGGTCGTCGCGTGACTGGGCGGCGAAAGGGCCGCGGCTGCTGGGGATTCGGTTTGTGATTGCGGAGAGCTATGAGCGCATTCACCGTTCGAACCTGGTGGGGATGGGGATTTTGCCGCTGCAGTTTGAGGCGGGCGAAAGCGTGGAGTCGCACGGGCTGACGGGCGAGGAGACGTTCACGCTGGGGACGAAGCCGGGCGAGATGAAGGAGATGTTGGATTCGAAGTTTGCGGCAGGGAGGAATCTTTGCGTCGTGGCGACGGCTGCGGACGGGACGAAGAAGGAGTTCCCGGTGACGGTGCGGATCGATACGCCGCAGGAGATCCTGTACTACCAGCATGGCGGGATCCTGCAGTATGTTCTGCGGCAGTTGGCGGAAAAAGTGTAGGGCTTTCGTTGGAGCGGACTTAGTCTAGTAGACTAAGTCCACTGGAGACGGTGATGGAGACTGTGAATATTCACGAGGCGAAGACACACCTGTCACGGCTGATTGAGAAGGCCGTGGCGGGCGAACCGTTCATTATTGCGAAGGCTGGAAAGCCGATGGTGAAGGTGACGGCGGTACAACAGGAGAAAGAGCCCGTACGGCAATTTGGATTTATGAAGGGACAGATTACGTACCCGAAAGACTTCAAGGCGTTCGCGAGCAAAGAAGTCGACGAGATGTTCTACGGCAATCCAACTAAGTTTTCCTCCAAGAAGCGCAAGAAATGAGCCGCTTGCTTCCTGACACGCACATGCTGATCTGGCTGGCCGACGACTCACCGGACCTGCCGCGCACGGCTGCGGATTTGCTTCGCTCGGAAGAGAACGATGTATTTTTTAGCCTTGCCAGCATATGGGAGATTTCAATCAAGTTTGCATTACGCAAGCCCCACTTTGTGGTCGATCCTCGGACGCTGCGCAAAGGCCTGTTGGGGATCGGATTTAATGAATTACCGATTACCGGTGAGCATGTGATCGGCGTATCGCAGTTGCCGGATATTCACCGCGACCCGTTTGACCGGTTGCTGGTTGCGCAGGCGAAGGTTGAGGGGCTGGTGCTGATGACGACGGATAAGAAGATTGCGCAGTATGGGCCTCACGTGAAGCGATTCTAGGCGGTGTCGATGGGCGAAACGACGATGTATCTGGCGGAGATTGTGGCGCATACGCGCGGGGCGGTGGCGGAGCGGAAGGCTGCGGCGAAGGTGCGTGCGATGGAGCAGGCTGCGGCGGAGCATACGCCGCGAGGATTTGCCAGGGCGCTGCATGAGCGCGCACAGCATGGACCGGCGGTGATTGCGGAGTTGAAGAAGGCTTCGCCGTCGAAGGGGTTGATCCGCGAGGTGTTTGATGCGACGGCGCTGGCAAGGCAGGTGGAGTTTGGTGGAGCTGCGACGCTGTCGGTGTTGACGGAGGAGAGGTTCTTTCAGGGCTCGCTGGAGAATCTGAGGCTGGCATCGGCGGCGGTGAAGATTCCATGTCTGCGCAAGGATTTTATGGTGGACGAGTTTCAGGTGCTGGAGGCGCGGGCCAACTGCGCGGATGCGATTCTGCTGATTGTTGCCGCGTTGACGGATGTGGAATTGCGGAGGCTGCGGGGTGCGGCGAAGATGCACGGGCTGGATGTGCTGTGCGAGGTGCATGATGCGGATGAGCTGGACCGCGCGCTGGCGTTGGATTGTGAGTGCGTGGGCGTGAACAGCCGCGATCTGAGGACGTTTGAGGTGTCGCTGGATCGGGCGTGCGAGCTGGCGGCGAAGCTGCCTGCGTCGGCGGTGAAGGTTGCGGAGAGCGGGATTCATACGGCTGCCGATATGCAACGGCTGCGTGCGGCGGGCTATGAGGCGTTTTTGATTGGCGAGTCGCTGATGCGCGAGTCGAATCCTGGGGGTGCGCTGGCGCATCTGTTGCGTACGACTGCGGAGAGCTGAGGCAGCGGGGCGGTCTATGTTTCTCAAGATTTGCGCGAATACGAACCTAGACGATGCGCTGCTGGCTGCGGAGCTTGACGTGGATGCGGTGGGGTTTGTGTTTGCGCCGAGCAAGCGACAGGTGACGGCAGAGCAGGTGGCTGCGATTACGTGCAAGCTGCGGGATGGTGTGGAGCGCGTGGGCGTGTTTGCGGGCGCGGAAGCGAGCGAGATTGCGCGCTGCGTGAAGCAGGCGGGACTGACGGCCGCGCAGCTACATGGGGAGTTCGACGGGGACCTGGTGCGGGAGCTGACGGCGGAGTTTGGGGCGGGGCTGAAGATTATCCAGACGGTGGCGTATGCAGTGGATGCGGTGGACGGCGCGATGGCGGATGCGCCGTTTGAGGAGAGGCTGCGGGAGGTAGTTGGCGAGGCAGGGGTGTGGGCAGTGCTGGTGGATGCGGCGAAGTCGGGGGTGTCGGGCGGGTTGGGTGTGGCGTTGGATTGGGCTGATGTTGGTGGCGTTGTGCGGCGAGCGGTGCAGGGACGCGAGGTGACGCCGAGGGTGATTCTGGCGGGTGGGTTGCGCGGGGAGAATGTTGCGGCGGCGATTGCGGCGATGAGGCCGTGGGGTGTGGATGTGGCGAGCGGTGTGGAGGCGTCGGCGGGAAAGAAGGATGCGGCGCAACTGCGGGCGTTTGTGAAGCGGGCGCGCGACGCTGCGGCAGGGTTGCAGGTTGAGCGTTGAAGGTGTAATGTGAAATTCATGCAGTTTTGCTTCAGCCCGCGATTTACCCCGTCGTACCGCTACTGGTGTTTTGTAGCGGCATCGGTGGAGTTGTAGCGCACGGTTCTGAAGCGTTCAGAGTGCGACACTCAAGATTCCCCGAGCCGCGACCTAAAGGTTGCGGCTTTCGTGTTTCAGGTTCCGGTTTGTTTGAGAGGAATGAAGGTATGGGTACGACAGCAACGATGACGAGGCCTGCACCGGGCGTGTTGAACTCGACGCCAGGACGGTTTGGAGCCTATGGCGGGCGGTATGTTCCGGAGACGCTGATGGCGGCGCTGCTGGAATTAGATGCGGCGTATGCAGCGGCGCAGGCGGACGAGGCGTTCCATACGGAGCTGAATGGGCTGCTGAAGGACTACGTGGGAAGGCCGACGCCGCTGTACTTTGCGAAGCGGCTGAGCGAGACGCTGGGTGGAGCGAAGATCTATCTGAAACGCGAAGATTTGCTGCACACCGGCGCGCACAAGATCAACAACGCGCTGGGGCAGGCAATGCTGGCGCGGCGCATGGGCAAGCAGCGGATTATTGCGGAGACGGGCGCGGGGCAGCATGGGGTGGCGACGGCGACGGTGTGTGCGCTGTTCGGGCTGGAGTGCGTGGTGTACATGGGCGAGGAGGACATGCGGCGGCAGGAGTTGAATGTGTTTCGCATGCGGCTGCTGGGGGCTGAGGTGCGGGGGGTGAACTCGGGGAGCGCGACGCTGAAGGATGCGATCAACGAGGCGATGCGCGACTGGGTAACGAATGTGCGGACGACGTTTTATATTCTCGGGAGCGCGCTGGGGTCGCATCCGTATCCGACGATGGTGCGGGATTTTCATCGGGTGATTTCGAAGGAGAGCAAGCGGCAGATTTTAGAGCATGAGGGACGTTTGCCGGATGCGATTGTGGCGTGCGTGGGTGGTGGATCGAACGCGATTGGAGCGTTCTACGAGTTCATTCCGGATGCAAATGTGGCGTTGATTGGCGTGGAGGCGGGAGGGCGCGGGACGGCGCTGGGCGAGCATGCGGCGCGGTTCCAGAAGAACGGCGGCGGTGTTCCGGGAGTGCTGCAGGGGACGTACAGCTATGTGCTGCAGAATGAGGCGGGGCAGGTGGCGGCGACGCACTCGGTGAGCGCGGGGCTGGACTATGCGAGCGTTGGGCCGGAGCATGCGATGCTGCATGATTCGGGGCGGGCGACGTATACCTCGGCGACCGATGATGAGGCGCTGGATGCGGTGCGCGTGCTGAGCCGGACGGAGGGGATTATTCCTGCGCTGGAGACGGCGCATGCGATTGCGGAGGCTATCAAGATGGCTCCGAAGATGGGTAAGGACAAGATCATCATGGTGAATGTGAGCGGACGCGGGGATAAGGACATTGGGATTATGACGCGGGAGATGGATCTGGGAGGCGCAGCTTCCAGCCGTTAGCTGCCAGCTTCTAGCTAACGCTGGGAGCAGGCTGTCGTACTGGAGCCGTGACAAATATGGCGATTCATTTTTCAAAGAAGCCGGGGCTGGTGGTTTACTTTACGGCGGGCGATCCTGATTTGGCGACGACGCGCGAGATGGCGTTGGCGGCGATTGATAACGGAGCGGACGTGATTGAGCTGGGTGTGCCGTTCAGCGATCCGCTGGCGGACGGGCCGGTGATTCAGCGGGCGAGTGAGCGCGCTGTCGCGCGTGGGACTCGGCTGAGTGATGTGCTGGGGATTTGTAAGGAGATCCGTACGGCGCGGCCGGAGGCGGGGATTATTCTGTTCAGCTATCTCAATCCGGTGGTGCGGTTTGGCATGGAGGCGTTTGCGAAGGCGGCGAAGGATGCGGGCGCGGATGGTGTGCTGCTGACGGACATGATTGTGGAAGAGGCGGGCGAGTATCTGCGTGTGATGCACGAGAACGGGTTGATGCCGGTGTTTCTGGCCGCGCCGACATCGCCGGATGCGCGGCTGAAGGCGATTGCGGAGAACTCGCAGGGGTTTGTGTATGCGATTTCGCGGGTGGGGATTACGGGGACGCAGACGGAGTTGGCGAGCGATGCGCAGGGGCTTGTGGAACGGATACGCAAGTTCACGAAGCTGCCGGTTGCGCTGGGCTTTGGTGTGTCTACGGCGGAGCATGTGAAGGCTGTGGGAGAGTTTGCGGATGCGGCGGTGGTAGGCAGTGCGATTGTGGCGTTGATTGAGAAGACGGATGCGGCGGATGCGCCGAGGGCGGTTGGCGAATTTGTGAAGAGCTTGTGCGGAGGCGTGCTGACGGCGTGAAGACAATTGGAAGCACGTATCATATCAAAGGGTGCAGCAGGGCCAGGTAGCGGATGCGTTGTTGTAAGGGTCGGCTGGAAAGCAAGTATTTCGCCCGGGTCAGGATGACAAATCATATCGATGATGCGGGTCGAAGAGATTCGCTGTATGAGGCAACATGGAAATCGCCGATTGGCGCAAGAAGATCGATGAACTGGACGAGCAGCTTGTGACGCTGCTCTCGGAGCGTGCGGCAGCGGCTGTTGCGATCGGGCAGTTGAAGGCAAAGAGCAGTTCGCCCATCTATGAGCCGAAGCGTGAGCAGGCGGTGTTTGAGCATGTGCGGAGGATCAATCCGGGACCGCTTTCGGATGCGCAGGTGCAGGATGTGTATGAACGTGTGATGGATGTGATGCGTGCGCTACAGCGTCCGCAGTAAGGGTTGGTAGAAGACAGGCGGCGTTTTGCGACGCTGTCGCGGCAGAAAATTTGGCAAGAAGAGATAGAGGAATCCAGTGATGATCGTCGCCATGCAGGACCAGGCAACCGATGAGCAGATACAGAGTGTGATTGAGCGGATGGTAGAGCTTGGCTTCAATGTGCACAGAACGACGGGCGATGTGCAGACCATACTTGCGGGTGTGGGAACGCCGGCGCACTTTGAGGTGACGGAGTTTCAGGTGCTCTCAGGCGTGCAGCAGGCGTACCGGATCTCGTCGCAGTATAAGCTGGCGGGACGTGGGTTTCGTCCGGAGGGGACGCGCATAACGTTTCCGAATGGAACGGTGGTCGGTGGCGATGAGGTCGTGATTATGGCGGGGCCATGCTCGGTGGAGAGCCGCGAGCAGATTCGGCTGAGCGCGCAGCAGGTGGCGAGTGCGGGAGCGCAGTTTCTGCGGGGTGGAGCGTTCAAGCCGCGGAGCTCGCCGTACAGCTTTCAGGGCATGGGCGTAGAGGGGTTGAAGATCATGCGCGAGGCCGCGGATGCGTTTGGCTTGCTGGTGATCACGGAGGTGATGGAGATCTCGCAGATCGAGCCGATGCTGCCATATATCGATTGCTTCCAGGTTGGAGCGCGCAATATGCAGAACTTCAACCTGCTGCGTGAGCTGGGGCATGTGCGCAAGCCGGTGCTGCTGAAGCGGGGCATTGCGGCGACGATTGAAGAGGTGCTGCTGAGCGCGGAGTATATTCTGGCGGGCGGCAATTATGACCTGATGCTCTGTGAGCGCGGGATCAGGACGTTTGAGACGTATACGCGAAACACGATGGATATCTCGGCGATTCCGGTGCTGAAGAAGCTGACGCATCTGCCGGTGCTGGGCGATCCTTCGCATGGTGTGGGCAAGCGTGATTTGGTGCCGCCGATGGCGCTGGCTTCGGTGGCTGCAGGAGCGGACGGGCTGCTGATGGAGATGCATCCGAATCCGGACAAGGCGATGTCGGATGGAGCGCAGTCGCTGTTTCCGGAGCAGTTGACGAAGCTGGTGGAGAAGCTGCGGATGCTGGCGCCGATTGTTGACCGGACGATTGCTCCAGCGGTGTCACAGATTCATGCTTAGGATGGGCGGGGAGAGCGCGCTGCATCGGATCGTCGTCAAACTCGGGACCAACGTGATCATGCGGCCGGATGGCAAGGTGGCGCTGGGGCTGCTGTGCGGTCTGGTGGAGCAGGTGGCGGCGCTGCGCGCGCAGGGGATCGAGGTGCTGCTGGTTTCTTCGGGAGCGGTTGGCCTGGGGATGGAGCGGCTGGGCCTTGTGGAGCGGCCTACGGTGGTGGCGCAGGTTCAGGCGTGTGCGGCCATTGGGCAGTCGCGCTTGATGGCGCTGTACGACGATGCGTTTGACAGGCTGGGATGCCCGATTGCGCAGGTGTTGCTGACGGAGGATGATTTCCGGGACAGTGTGCGGCATGCGAATCTGCGGGCGACGCTGGATGCGCTGTTGACGATGGGCGTGATTCCGATTGTGAATGAGAATGACACAGTTTCTACGTTGGAGTTGGACAGGCCAACGGAGTCGCGGCAGCGGGAGCGGATCTTTGGCGATAATGACAAGCTTTCGGCGCTGCTGCTGAAGCATATTGGCGCGGACCTGCTGGTGCTGTTGTCGGATGTAGACGGGCTGTATGACCGCAATCCGACGGAGGCTGGAGCGACGGTGCTACAGCGGGTGGATGCGGTGGATGAGAGGATTCTGGCGTTGGCGGATGGAGCGAATGGGCGTGGACGCGGAGGGATGATCTCGAAGCTGGAGTCGGCGCGGATTGTGCTGCATGCGGGCA
>JABBOG010000013.1 GCA_019351975.1 Acidobacteriota bacterium | reverse complement strand
TCGCTGCCTGCCGCTGATCGTTTCCACGCATATTTCCTGGATACAGCAAATCCCTCTTTAAAACTTCTGCCCCCTTCATACATAGAGTTTTTCCGCAGCCTGTTCAGCCCGTCCATACACCCACAAAAGGTAGAAGTGCTCTAGCCCCGGAGGCACATGCTTAGGACCGAATCGGACTCGCCCTAAGCAAATCTCCACCCGGCCCCCATCACAAACAATCAAACCGCAGCCGCAGCCCCTCTCGAACTGCCTCCGCGGAGACATCCTTCAGCGACGGCACCACCCAGCTCGCTCCCGCCGCGCGCAACGCCGTCTCGCCATACGAACCCAGAACACCCAGCACGCGGCAACCCGCCGCTACCCCTGCCTCAATCCCACTCGGTGCGTCCTCCACCACCAGGCACTCGCCCGCCGGATACCCCAGCAGCTCCGCCCCACGATGATACGGCTCCGGATCAGGCTTGCCCCGCTCCACCATGTCGCCGCTGATGATCCGCTCCGGAATCGCCAGCTTCGCCGCCTCCAGCCGTCCTAGCAGCAGCCGCTTCGTCGCAGACGTCACAATCGCCCAACGCTCCGGCGGCAGGCCTTCCAGCAGCGCCCGCGCTCCCGGCAGAACCACAAGATCGGAGACATCCTCCATCTCCATATCTTCAATCAGCCGCAGACCCTCCGCCACATCCATCTCCGGCTTCAGCGTCCGAATAATATCCACCGCGCGCGTCCCATGCGGAATCTCATACGTCTCCGCGCCAGGCACGCCATAGTGCTTCGCCCATCGCTTCCAGCAGCGGTTCACGCTGCCAATCGAGCTGATCAGCACACCATCCATATCGAACAGTATGCCCGCGACCGTTACCGTAGTAGCCTCGTTCACTGCGCGTCGCCTTGCAGCACGAATGCCTTCGCCGCAGCCAGCACCTGCGCCACACTCTCGGTGCTACAGCTCTCGCAGTACACCCGCAGCAGCGGCTCGGTTCCGCTCGCACGCAGCAGCAGCCACGTCTCCGCCGCATTCGGCTTGCCCGCGCACGCGGGATTCTCCAAATAGAACTTGATCCCGTCCAGCGTCTCCATCCGCAGCACCTTCAGCCCTGCAATGTCGCTCACACCCGCGCCCGCCCGCCGTATCGCAGACTGCTTCAGCGCATCGTCGATATGCATATCGATGCGCCCATACTGATGCTCGCCGAACTCCGCCTGCAGCGCCGCCACCAGCTCGCCCAGCGTCTTCTGCTCGTCCGCCATCACATTCGCCAGCAGCAGGCTGTTCAACAGCCCATCGCGCTCCGGCAGATGCTTGCTGATGCCCACGCCCCCTGACTCCTCGCCGCCAATCAGGATCTCGCGCTCCAGCATCAGGTCGCACACATACTTGAATCCAATGCCGTGCTCATGCAGCTTCCGTCCGTGCTTCGCCGCAATCCGGTCCAGCATCTTCGTCGTATTGAACGCTCGCGTTACATCGCCCGGCCACTGCTTGCGCTTCAGCAGCCATTGCAGGATGATCGCAAAGATCTTGTGCGCGTCCACCACATTGCCATGCTCATCCACAGCGCCAATCCGGTCCGCATCGCCGTCCGTGATAAATCCTGCGTGGCAGCGCTCGTCCACTACCACCTTTTGCGTCGCCGCGATGTGCGGCAAAATCGGCTCCGGATTGATCCCCGGAAACGCCGGATTCAGCTCACTGCGAAACTCCACGAACGGTATCTCAGCGCGCTCAAAGATCCCCGCAACATATCCCTTGCCCGCGCCATACATCGTATCGATCAGAAACCGATATCCCGATGCCTTGATCGCCTTGAGATCGACAAACGCCTCCAGCGCCGCAATGTATGGCGCCGAAAAGTCCACCTCTTCAATCCTCGTCGGCGTCGCAACTTCGGGCAGGGGCTTCAGCAGATAGCTCTCAATCGATGCAATGATCGCCGGCTTTCCCGACCCCCCATAGCTCGCCTTGTACTTCACGCCGTTCCACTCCGCCGGGTTATGGCTGGAGGTAATCATGACCCCGCCCGCGGCCTTGCGTCCCCGCACCGCAAACGACAGCTCCGGTGTTGGCGTGATCTTGTTCGCCATTGCCACCGGAATCCCCGCGCCCGACATCACTTCAGCCACAACCTTCGCGAACGCCTTCGATCCGAACCGCGTGTCATAGCCAATGCATACACCCGCGCTCGCATCCTCATGCTCCAGCACGTAGTGCGCAATCGCACGCGCCGCCACGCGAACATTCTCATACGTGAAATCGTCCGCGATGATCCCGCGCCAACCGTCCGTGCCAAACTTGACCACTGTACTCAAATGAGGTCCGCCCTCCCAACGTTCTTCAGTTCCTTCACAACCTTGCCCACATCCTGGGACGCCTGCCGCGTCGTAATCAGCATCGCATCCTCCGTGTCCACGACGACGATATCTTTCACGCCAACCAGCGCTACCGTCTTGTTCGGCGAGAAGATATAACATCCCGTCGAGTCGATCGCCACATTATGCTCCGCCTCGATCACATTCGAGTTCGCGCACTCCCGCGTCTCCGCCACAAACTCATGCAGCGCCGCCCATGATCCCAGATCGTTCCACGCAAAGTCCGCCGGCAGACAATACAGATCCGACGCCACTTCACCCTTGGCCGAACGCGGCTCCAGAATCGCATAGTCAATCGAGATCGACTCGCACTGCGGATACACCTCGTTGAACACCGCCTCAAACTCTGGTGTTCCCCAAGCCGCAGCGATCTTCTCCAGCAGCGGAGCCATCTCCGGCAGGTGCTCCCGCACCGCATCGCACAACGTCTGCGCGCTCCAGAGAAACATGCCGCTATTCCACACATAATTGCCCGACCGCAGAAAAGCCTTCGCCCGCGCCTGATCCGGCTTCTCCGTAAATCGCCGCACGCGCCGCACCGGAATCGCCTCGCCGCCCACCGTCGTAGGCGTTACTGCAGCGCCCAGCTCAATGTATCCGTAGCCCGTCTCATCGCGCGTCGGCGGAACTCCCAGCACCACCATCTTCGGCCCTGACGCCGCCAGCTTAATCCCCGCCCGAAGGATCATGTGGAACCGCGCTACATTGCCGATCGTATGATCCGACGGAAATACCCCAAACACCGTCTGCGGGTCCGACTTCTCCAGCAGGAAAGCCGCCATCGCGCACGCTGGCGCTGTATTCCGAGACTCCGGCTCGCGCAGAATCCGCTCCCGAAGCACGTCCGGCAACTGTCCAGCGATCGTCTCGAACAGCAACTCGTTTGTGATCACCCACACCTCGTGGTCGTGCATCACATCTTCCAGCCGCGCTACTGTCTGCTGGATCATCGTCCGCGCGCCATCCAGTTGCAATACCTGTTTGGCGCGGGCTCGCCGGCTGCGCGGCCAGAACCGCGTTCCGCTTCCGCCCGCAAGCACCACTGCCGCAAACGGATGATTGTTCTTCGCCGATCCTAAAGACATACATCTCCATCTCTAGCGCGAGTCTCTACAGCCATGCGCGCCAATCAAAGTACATCAGTCAAGCTGTGCCAAAAACTCTCGAATCCGCTGCACGCCCTTGTCAATCACATCACCCGACACAGCGTACGAAAGCCGGATATGCGCGTCCGTTCCAAACGCCTCACCCGGCACCACAACCACATGCGCCTCACTCAGCAGCCGCGCCGCCAGGTCCGACGCCGACCGGATCCCGCCCTTGCCGATAAAAGCGCTCACATTCGGATACACATAGAACGCTCCCTCAGGCACCGTGCACGTCAGCCCCGGAATCGTCTTGAAGCCCTCCAGCACCCGGTCGCGCAGCTTGATGTAGTCCTCGCGCATCTCCGCCACGCACTCCTGCGGCCCCGTCAGCGCCGCAATCGACGCCCGCTGCACCATGCTCGCTGCATTCGACGTGCTCTGCGACTGCAGCTTGCTCATCGCACCAATAATCTGCTTCGGTCCCAGCGCAAAACCTGCGCGCCAGCCCGTCATCGCATACGTCTTCGACAGCGACCCGAGCACCACCACATGCTCCTTGCACTCCGTAAACGTTCCGCCGCTCACCATCTTCCCGCTGAAGTTCAGGTACACATAGCACTCATCCAGCAGCAGATAGATGCCCCGCGCGTGCGCCAGCCGCACAATCGCCTCCAGGTCCTCAGGGCTCACCACCGCTCCCGACGGGTTCGAAGGTGTATTCAAAATAATCACCTTCGTCCGCGGCGTGATCGCTGCTTCAATCATCTTTGCTGTGATGCGAAAATTTTCCTTTTCGTCGCTCTCCACATAAACAACTTTTCCGCCCGCATACTGGATGATGTCCTTAAAGCTCACCCAGTAGGGAACTGGCAGAATCACCTCATCGCCATGGTCCACCAGCACCTGGATCGCATTGAACAGCGCCAGCTTCCCGCCCGTCGTAAACACGCACTCTTCCACCGTGTAGTTTGTCCCAAAGTCCGCCGCGTGCCGGTCCACGATCGCCTTCCGCACCTCCGGCGTTCCAGCAACCGCCGTATAACGCGTCACGTTCTGCTCAATCGCCTTGATCGCCGCATCTTTAATATGCTGCGGTGTCGAAAAGTGCGGTTCGCCCGCACCGAAATCGGCCAGGTCGATGCCTTGCGCCTTCAACTTCAGCGCCTCTGCGGTGATGGCCATCGTGGCCGAAACTTCTATCCGGTTGATCCTGTCGGTCAACACCTTTGTTGCCGTAGTTGTGCTCATAGCTTCCAGTCTTTCAGATTTGCGCGTGGATAGAAAGTATTACGTCCGTTTTCGAACCACCCATGTCGTCATACAACGATATTCCTGCACAATCGTCGTCTTCAGCGGGTCCATAAGAACGCCGTCCATCTGCGCCGTCATCCGCATCAAAACCGCCTCGTCCACCAGAAACCACTCCGAACCATCGCCAATGCGGTACACATGCCCGCGCAGCCGCTCAAACTCCATCCCAATCCGCGACCCGAGCCTGCAAAACAACATCCCGCCCGGCCGTACCACCCGCCACAGCTCCTCCACCATCGCCAGAAAGTGCTGCTCATCACGCGCAAAGTGCAGCACAGAGTTGCACAGCACTACATCCGCAAATCCATCCGGAAACTCCATCTTCTCAATCACGCCCTGCTGAAAGTTCTCCGCAGGCAGTTGCGGCGCGAGCATTGCTGCCAGCTTGCGCACATGCTCCACGCTGTCTTTATCGGCGTCCAGCGCAAAGACTTCACAGCCCTCGCGCAGCAGGTGCACAAGATTCCTTCCATACCCGCAGCCCGCGTCCACCACCCGCATTCCCGGCCCGATATTGCCCCGCAGAATCTGATCGAAGACATAGATATCGATCTGCCCGAACTGCTCCTGCACGCTGAGCCGTTCGCTCACGCCGTCTTCCCCGGGACCTTACGCTTCAGCCGCTCCACCACATTCGGCGGCACCAGCGCGCTCACGTCCCCACCCAGCTGAAACACGCCCTTGATCAGCCGCGAGCTCACATACGTGTACTTCTCTCCCGGCATCATGAACAGCGTCTCCAGCTCCGGATCGAGCTTCCGATTCATCATCGCCATCTGCAGCTCGTACTCGTAGTCCGAAACCGCGCGGATCCCCCGCAGCACCGCTTTCGCCCCCTGCTGCCGCGCAAAATCCACCAGCAGCCCATCGAACGTCGTCACGGAAACATTCGCGAACTCCGCAGTCGCCTCGCACAGCATCTCCTCCCGCTCCTGCACCGTAAACAGCGGCTTGCCCTTCTCCGAGTTCCGCAGCACGGCCACCACCAGCTCATCCACAATCTTCGCTCCACGCGCAATCAAATCCAGATGCCCATTGGTCAACGGATCGAACGTCCCTGGATAGATCGCCTTCGTTCTCTTCGCTCGTTGCATCACTCCGCCTGCTCACAAAACCAACCAAAGCCCGCTTCACGCACCACGGCCGCGCTACTTTGCTCGCGGCACCAAGTACCCGTCTACATACTGCCGTATGCCTTCTTCCAGACTCGTAAACGCCTTCGTGTAACCCGCCTGTCGCAGCTTCGCATCATTGGCCTGCGTAAAGTACTGGTACTTGCCCTGCAGCGCATGCGGCATCTCAATAAACTCAATCTTCGGCGGCAACTCCATCGCCGCGAACACGCCCTTCGCGAGGTCAACCCATGTGCGTGCCTTTCCTGTGCCGCAGTTGAACAAGCCTCCCGGAGCGGCCGCCGACTGCATCGCGAAGTGCAGCGTTACATCCACCGCGTCCTTCACATAAAGAAAGTCCCGCATCTGCTCCCCGTCTTCATACTCCGGTTTATAGCTCTTGAACAGCTTCACCATGCCCGTCGCGCGAATCTGCTCATAGCTCTTTGCCACCACCGATCGCATGTCGCCCTTGTGATCTTCATACGGTCCGAACACATTAAAATACTTCAGCCCCACAATGTTCTCGAACAGCCCCTGCTTCAGCGCCCACAGATCGAACATCTGCTTCGAGTACCCATACATATTCAGCGGCTCCAGCGTCTCCGTCGTCGCGTCATCGTCGTCATAACCCCGCGCGCCGTCGCCATACGTCGCCGCACTCGACGCATACACAAATCGAATCTCATTCGCCTGCGTCCAGTTACACAGCACCCGCGTGTACTGGTAGTTATTGCGCAGCAGATAGTCCGCGTCCTTCTCCGTCGTCGCGCTGCACGCTCCCAGGTGGATCACCGCACGCGCATCCGCAAACGCACCATCCTCAATCAACCCCAGAAACTCCTCCGGCGACACGATATCTTCGTACCGCAGCCCCACCAGGTTCTTCCACTTCTCGTCCTTGCCCAGCTCATCGACCAGCAGGATCTCCTCTTCGCCGCGCGCATTCAGCTCCGCAACCACATTCCGCCCAATAAATCCCGCGGCCCCCGTCACAACAATCGGCTTCATCCACATCTCTCCAGAATTCCTTCAGCGTCACTCCGATACTAAACTCCCGGCCTTCCGCGCACGCCATCGACCCCACGAGCCATTCGCCATCGACGCACCGTTACAAGCGACGCCATGCCCTCAGGTCAAAACGATCCAAGGCACCGAAGCTGCGCCACGCATCGCCTCTGACAATAGCGCGTGCAGCCTCCCGGATCAAATCACGCCTGCTCAGCCATCCGCCCCTGCGCCATCCCAAGATAATGCACCTGCACAATCGTGCAATCATCCGTCGCCGGATGCCCCTCACAGAACTCCTCCATCGCATGGATCACCGCCTGGATGTCCGAGCACAGCGTAGCCGCATCCAGCCGCTCGTCGCCAAAGAACTCCCCCTCATAGTTCTCCGCCTCCGTAAATCCATCGCTCACCAGAATCACACGCTCCTCCGCAGCCAGCCGCGCCGTCCCCACCTGATACTCCGCCTCCGCAATCAGCCCCACCGGCAGGTTCGCCGCCTCCAGATGCAACACCTCTCCATCCGAGCAAACGCGTGGCTGGATATGCCCGCAGTTCATATACTCCAGCAGGCCGTCCCCATGCAGTCGCAGCAGGAGCATCGTCGCATACTTTCCCACATTCTTGTTGCATAGATACGCGTTCGTCGCCGCCGCGATCGCATCCAGCGGCCGCCCCGCCTGCAACTGCACATACAGCATCCCCTGCAGCGTCGACGCCAGAATCGCCGCCGACATCCCCTTGCCTGAAACATCCACCAGCGCCGCATTCAACACATCGTCGCCTGAAATCACATCGAAGAAATCCCCTCCAACCGCACTGCACGCTGCGCTGTACGCCTGCACCGCTGCAAATGGAAACGTTGGAATCTGCACCGCCATCAGCCCTTGCTGAATCTTCGCCGCAATCTGCAGCTCCTCGCGATGCTGCCTCGCCTGGTCTTCTACTGCCGCCAACTGCGCATTGTCGATCAGCGCCGCCGCCTCTCGCGCAATCGTCCGCATCAGATCGTCGTCCACATCCGACGAGTCCTCCGGCTGAAACCGGCTCTCCAGATACAGCACGCCGAACACATTGTTGTCCGCGACCCGATCTCCCTTGCGTGGCTCGCGCAGTCGCCGCAGCGGAATGCAGATAATCTTGTGGATGTGATGCAGCAGAATACTCTGCGGAACATTCCCCTGCGCGCTCAGCGTGTCCGTCACCAGAAACTGGTCCGCTCCCTCAATCGCCTGCCGCATCACCGTCTGCGACAGTGAAGACGCATCCGTCAGCGGCTGCCCCGTGCAGTCCATTCCCAGCGAAAGTTGCAGCGCCCCACTCGCATTGCGCAGAAACACATACCCCCGCTCCACCTTCGCCAGCGTCAGCGTTGACTCCAGCAGCGATGCCAGCACCCGCTCCACACCACCAGCGCTGTTCATCTCCCTCGCCGCCTGCAAAAACCATCGCAGCTTTTCCAGGTCTGACTGGTGCGCATCCATCTGCTGCATCTGCGCAAGAATCGTCAGGTTCGTCGAGACCTCCTTTGCCGCCAGCTCCACCCGTACCTGCGGACCATCCAGTGTTCCAAAGTGAATCGTGTCGTTGGTCTCCAGCGCCTTCCGCGACACCCGCTGCCCATTCACAAAGATTCCGTGGCTGCTCTTTGTGTCCTCAATGACCAGCTTTCCGTCCTCGCGCAGCAGCCTCGCATGCATCCGCGAAATATACGCGTGCGGCAGCATCAGGCCGCACTCCGGAGACCGCCCAATCACCAATGGGAACTCCTCCACAACGATGGTTCGTTGAATCGCGCCATCGATCAGCTGCATGCAAACCACCTGCTCAGATCCTGCGGCGTCAGCGATATCCATAGCAAGTCTCCTTTCCATGTCACATCACGCATCGACGCTCTCGGCATGCACCGAGTCTCCGCGTCTCATCCCGCCGTCCACGCCTCCGCGCGGCACAAAAAATCAGGAAGCCGTAGCTCTAGCCTGCGGCGATGGATCCGCGCGCAGCCGCTCCAGATCGCGGTCCAGCAAGCTCACATCAAAACCCGACGGGCACTTGGAATCAAGCTCAACCCAGTCCTGACTGAGCACCGCATACGCCTCATCCACGTAGCGTGAAAAAAACTCCCACGTCATCGTCTTCAGCCGTCCCCAGCTCACCGCATACACCGCCTGCTCGTCGTATCCGATCGCAGCTACGCAATGGCCCTGCGATACCTGCGGCGCGCACGCCTCTGGCGTCGCCGATACCGGTATCGCCCACGGAATATCCGGTATCTTCGCCAACTCTCCCGTATACGCAAACTGCGGCAGGTCCAGCCCTATATACGCGCTCCCAAACAAATAAATCACGCCGCGCAGATCGTCCGGCTCCGCACGCCCCACGCTCACATACGAGTGCACCTTGTGCTGGCCGATCCCCATCTTCCGCCAGTACTTCAGCGCATCCGCCATCGATACGCAATCCAGCAGGTGATCGCACGTCAGCGCCGCATGCGCCGCAATAATGTCGTTATCACTGAGAAAGACGCCGTGCTGGTTCACCGCCGTCCAGTGGTGCACCATGTGCCCCGCCGCCGCAGAGGTGCAGCAGTTGAACTTGTCATTCGCCAGCATCGGCCACGTAGCCGTCGTGTCCAGCATGTTGTGCACCGGCGGCACCGGCAGCGTATCCACGGCAACATAGCTGTTCAGGTGCAGCAACCTCGAATCTTTCGCTGACTTCGCTCTACCCAGTAGCATGACGTCCCTCCTTCGCGGAAGGTTCGCTGAGATGCATCCGCTCTAGCAATCGACGGTATCGTGGCTGATCCCGCAGCTTCGCAAGACTTGGCCACACCGCAATATACGCGACAAAGATATCACGTTGATCCGCTGCCTGTTCCAGCCACGTCAACGCAAGCTCATGTTGCCCCAGCGCCGTCGCTGCCACCGCCATCGACACCGGCATCGTGTCTTTGCCCACCTCCATCATCCGGTCCATCGTAGCCTGTGCCGCAGCAACGTCTCCCTGCTGCGCATACGCCTCCACCACCCATCCCAGCAAAAACGGTGTGTGGCTACTGTCGACGCCGGCTTGAAACGTCTTGGCTGCCTCCTCCGGCTGCCCGTTCAAACACTGTCCCAGACCCAGCGCATAATACAGCTCCACATAGTGGGGCGCCGCATGCAGCGCCGACTTCGCCAGCAGAATCGCGGTCTCATAGTCGCCAAGATACACCCGCACCATCGCCTCCGCCGCCAGCAGCGGTGCCGAAAGCGGATCGTACGACAGCGCTATACGCGCTTGCTCCAACGCGTCCTTCAGCCGATTCTGCGTTATCAGGTGCGCAATATACATGTAATAGGATTCGCCGCGCTGTGGCTGCACTTCGATCGCCCGCTCCATGTGCCTCCGCGCCTCCTCCCAGTCCCAGTCGCAGAACTGCGCCACCGAAGCCAGCGCAATATGCCCATCCGGCACGGTCGCATCCAGCGCTATCGCCTTCAACGCCGTCGACCTCGCCAGCGCCCACGCTTCCAGCGGCGGCATCGCTCCGTACGATCCCAGCAGGCAGTAATAGTTCGCCATACCCGCATACGCCGCCGCAGAGTTCGGATCGATCTCCAGCGCGTGTTCAAAGTACCGTCCTGCAAGCTGAATGTCTTCAGGCGTCTTCCGGTTCCAGTGATACCGCCCCTTCAGAAACGCCTCATACGCATCCGCCTGCATCCTCGTCCCGATCAGCAAATCGGAGCGATGCAGGTTCGGCGCAAGTGTCTCCGTCAACGCGGCTACCACCGACGACGCCAGCTCATCCTGCAGCTCGAAGACATCGTCCATCTGCCGGTCGAACCGCGACGACCACAACGTAAATCCACGGCGCACGTCCGTCAGCTGCGTGATCACGCGTACCTTATTGCCGGAGCGCCGTACCGTCCCCTCCAGAATCACCGCGACATCTAACGCCTTTCCGATCTCCCGTATCGTCTGCGTTGTGTCTCTGAATGAAAACGCCGACGTCCGTGAAACCACATGCAGTCCCTCAAGTCGTCCCAGCGCTGAAATCAACTCATCGGACAATCCATCGCTGAAGTATTCATTCTCCGGATCTGAGCTCACATTCCGAAACGGCAGCACGGCGATCGATAACCCAATGTGATGCGTCGCCCCGGCAACATGCACCGCTGCGCGCATCGTGTGCGCCATTGAGCCGCTCTTTGCATGCGAAACATCCAGCGCCGCCGTCACTGCATATCCATTCGTTCCCGAATCCGACGCTGGAAGAAACATTGCCGTCGGAGCGAACAGCGCAGCATCTTCCTTCATCGCGCTCCCGTTCGACTCCGAAAGCAGCTGCATCAGCTCCGCCGCCGATCCATGCCGCTCCTGCCGCTCCTTGCGCAGCGCACGCTCCACGGCCCTGCAAATCTCCTTCGGCAGGTCCGCGCGAATCTGCTGCAGCGGTATATACCGGCACGCCGCTATCGCCGCCATCGTCGCTGCCTGTGTCGGCTGCTGAAACGGCGCATGTCCCGCCGCCATCTCATACAGCACAACGCCCAGCGCCCAGATGTCTGCGCGGTGGTCTACAGAATCCCCCGCAAGCTGCTCCGGCGGCATATACGCCAGCGTCCCCATCACCTGGTGCGGCATCGTCAACTGGTTCTGGTCCGCCACATGCGACAAACCAAAGTCCAGAATCTTCACCGCTCCCGACTGCTGCACAAAGATGTTCCCCGGCTTGATGTCCCGGTGCACAATCCCCGCCAGATGTGCCGCCTGCAGCCCCGCCGCCGCCTGCCTGCCCACATCGCAAATCGTCCCCGCATCCATCGCCCCGCGCTGCATCAGTATCTGCGCCACCGTCTGCCCCCGGTAGCATGCCATCACCAGCAGCATCCCTCCATCCGACAGCTCTTCCACCGTGTAGATCGTGCACAGATTCGGGTGGTCCAGCGCCGACGCCGCACGCGCCTCCCTCAAAAACCGCAGCCTCGCATCCTTATTCTCCGAGATCGCCGGCTGCAACAGCTTCACCGCCACCGTGCGCCCCAGCCGCACGTCCTCCGCCTCGAACACAACGCCCATCCCGCCTTCGCCGATCTTACGAATCAGGCGATAGTGCAGTACCCGACTTCCCGGGTTCAACCCTGTAGACATTCCGCACTCTCTTCTGCCGCAGGCTATGCAACCACATCCTCACCCGCCATAAATACGCTGGATACAGTACTTGCATGATGCGCCCATTGAAAATGTTCCAACGCTTCTAAGAATACCGCTTCCAATCCGCTGATCGTGCTCAACGCGCTCACCGTGATCAAACTCCGCTCCCCCTCGGTCAGCGGCAGCGCATCCAGCATCGCGTCAAACTCCGCTACATGCCCCTCATCCAGCTCCGCATGCCGCACATGGCACGACATCGACTCCCACGCAATTCCCGCCCGCTCCGACACCTCTTTCAGAAATCCGATCTCCGTCGGCGTCTCCAGCACCGCAATGAACCCCAGATACGCCACCGGATGCACATGCTTCATCCAGTAATACTGCGACCCCACCAGCGCCGCCACCGACGGATACGGCAGCCGCTCCAGCACCCTCTCACGCCGCACCCCCATAGACGCAAGATCCTCCAGCAGCCACTCCGCGTGGTCTTCCTCCTCCACCGCGTGCTCCAGATAATAATCCTTCAGCCACAGCTTCAGGCCATCCTCGCTCCCACCCTCCGCGCACAGCCGCGCCGCCTCCCGCATCGCAGGGGCTGACGCCACCGTCACTCCATACGTCGCAAAAAGAAACTCCGGATACAGCTCTCCCAGCCGCGGATGCGTCCACACCTCGCCTACCAGCGACCGCAACCGGCCCTGCGCAAGCGACAAAACTTCACGTAAGCGTTGGCTCTGCGAGACCATCACCCTTGTTCCTCTCCACGTTGGCGTGCTGGCCCGTCGTACCGTCCGCTTACAGAATCAGCGTCCCCATACGGTGCGAGTCCCCAACCTGCACCTTGCGGTTGAAAAAATCATCGCCCAGCTTCGAACGCACGGAGATCATCGCGTCCACCTCAGCCGTGCTCAGTTGGTTAATGCTGTTGATCTCGTCCGGTGTCAGTGTGTGATTCACTTCAATCAGTTTGGCTGCTTGCAGGCGCTCTACATTTGTCATCGTCGTTCTCCAGAAACTGCCTCGCTTACCTGCTCTGCGTCTTCGTCAGCGTGCCGAAAGTATACAGCCTGTTTGTGAACTCCAGCGTCGCCACGTAACGACATCCTGCACCTCCCTTACCCTCGCAGCGCCACCGCCAGCACCGCCGGAACCTCCACCCCATCCACGTGCTCCTCCGACAGCGCCTCGATCCGCCCCACTACCATCTCCGCCGCGTTGGCCTCCACAAAGCCCCGCACGATCTGCCGTCCCGACCCGCTCGCCAGCGTCCGCGTCCCCGGCAACAACACAAACCGTGGCAACTGCAGCTCCAGCAGCGCCCGCATCTCTCTCCGCACCAGCGCCTGCGGCAACCTCACCGCACCCGCACCGCGCAACCCAGACATCAGCATCTCCCGCCGTCGCCCGGCCGACCCCACAACCCCCGCTTCCAGCGACCCGCTGATCAGCCGCGCATACCCAAACGTCTCCCGCACCACCACCCGCGGCGCGTGCTCCCTCTCCAGCACCCGCCTCCACCCCGACCCCGTCCGCAGCAGCTCCCTGCGGCACTCCATCATCCCCGCCGCGGCCGCACGATACCCCTCCAGCACCTGCGGCAGCACCGTCAGCACCGACTTCGCCCCCGCCGCATTCCCATGGTCCACCAACACTGCCGGTGCAATCACCACCCGACACCGCCCGTCCTGCTCCATCACCCAGCGCGGCACGCCCACGCCCCGCACCTCCGTCTCTCGTCCAAACAGCCCACTCACATCCGGCCCCTCGCCCAAACCTCCGCATGGCAGCAGCCCCGTAGCCACCAACCCCGCCACCTCTGCCTCCAACGACCCCTCCTCCACCGCCGCACCGCCGCGCCTCCACCGACGCTCCTCCGGCGCTCCCAGACACTCTGCATCCGTCACCGCCGGCCCCTTCGCCGTCGCCATCACATTGCCCACATGCAGGTCCGACAACCCCACCTGCCGCGCCAGGCACAACGCCGCTCCCGCCACACGCCAGTACGCCTCCCCGCCTCCATCCCCGCCTCCATCGTCCCCTCCATCCCCGTCGTCCGCTCCACCCACCGAGCGCATCCAGCCATAGCTACCCGACCCACCCGCAAGCACCGCCGCAGCAGGCAGTCCCAGCCCCCGCACCGCTCCCGCAACCGACCCCAGCAGCCCATGCCAAAGCCACTCGCCCGTCACCGCCCTCGGCTTGTAGTACACGCATCCCCCGCCCGCAAACTCAATCCGCACCACCCTGTGTCCACCCGGATGAGCATCCGAACTCGTCTCCTCCATCCTCGCCACAACCACCCCTTCTTCGACACCCAACCACGCCGCCAGCCGCCCTCCATCCCGATGCATCCGCTCCAGCAGCGTCGCCGTCGCGCTCACCCAATCTGCCACAACCCCCCGCAGCAGCGGCGTCAGCGTCGTCACCGCGCGCCGCAACCGCGGCTCATCTAGCACGTCGTCGCACGCCTCCAGCGCTACCACCAGCGTCAGCATCTCCCCCATCCGCTCCCCCAGGCCGTCAGCGAGTCCCTCCAGCGGAACCGCCGCCCCTCCAAACCAACATTGCTCCCGCGGCACCCGTCGATGGAGCTGCTGCACTGCTTCCGCCACCATCGGCGCAATCACCCGTTCCATCTCCGGCGGTCGCATCGCCGCGCTCTCTACCGCAGCCACCTTCGCCGCAGCGCACCACGCAGCATCCGCCCTGAACGTCCCTCTCGTTCCCAGCAGCAGCGTCGCCTTACCCTCACCGGACCCCCGCAGCGTCCCTCCATGCAAAGCAATTTCGCGCATGCGGGTATTATCGAGCACGCACCCCTCCGGACCCTCACCGAAGCCGGTCATCCGCCGCCGCACCTATCGCCGTAACAACTGCCGTTCTCCCTCCCCGCACGCAAGGCCCCCATTTTCTTCCATGCCTTCCGCAAGAATTCAAGGAAATCGAACACCCACCACTTGTCTTTCAGACAAACGATTGCCTACAATAGGCGCGCGCCTGTTTCAACCATATCGTCCTCGCCCGGAGCCTCCATGAAGTCCAAAGCCATCCTCCCCATGCTCTTGTCCCTCACCCTCGCGGTCTCACTTGCCGCTCCCCTCGCGGCCCCACTCGCTGCCCAGACCGGTGTCTCCCTCTGGCTCACAAACCCCGACCGCTCCGCGCTCCTCCAGCTACAGTCGCCCCCCATTCCCTTCACCGCCGCCACCGCCTCTCAGGTCATCACTATCGACCCCGCGAAAACCTACCAGACCATGGACGGATTCGGCTTCGCCCTCACCCAGGGCAGCGCCGAACTCATCATGCACATGGACCCCGCCAGGCGCGCAGCTCTCCTGCAGAATCTCTTCACCACCACCGGCGACAACATCGGCGTCAGCTATCTCCGCCTCTCCATCGGCGCCTCCGACATGAACGCCACCGTCTACTCCTACGACGACCTCCCCGCCGGCCAGACCGACACCTCCATGGCCCACTTCAGCCTCGACCACGACAAGGCCGACGTCATCCCCCTCCTCAAACAGATCCTTGCCATCAACCCGAAGATCGACATCCTCGCCTCGCCCTGGTCCGCTCCGCTCTGGATGAAGACCAATGGCCGCGCCCAGGGCGGCGTCCTCAAGCCTGAAGACTTTCCCGCCTACGCCCAATATTTCGCCAAGTACATCCAGGGGATGCAGGCGCAGGGCATTCACATCGACGCCATCACCATCCAGAACGAGCCGCTGAACGAAAAGAACACACCCAGCATGCTCATGCTCTCACCCGAGCAGGCCGACTTCATCGCCAACGACCTCGGCCCCGCCTTCCACAAAGCCGGCATCAAGACCAAGATCGTCCTCTACGACCACAACCTCGACCACCCGCTCTATCCGCTCTCCATCCTCCGCGACAAGGCTGCCGCAAAGTACGTCGACGGCAGCGGCTTCCACCTCTACGGCGGCACCGTCGACGCCATGACGCAGGTCCACGACGCCTTCCCCAACAAGAACATCTACTTCACCGAGCAGTCCATCACCCAGCGCGACAACGACGGCCCCATCAACCTCAGCGGACCTGAGGCCGAAGTCATCATCGGCGTCAGCCGTAACTGGAGCAAAAACATCCTCCTCTGGAACCTCGCCGCCGATCCCGCCAACGGCCCCCACACCAACAACGGCGGCTGCGACAGCTGCTCCGGTGCCATCACCATCGACGGCAACAACGTCCGTCGCAACGTCGCCTACTATGTCCTCGCCCACGCCTCCAGGTTCGTTCCCCCCGGTTCCGTCCGCATCGGCTCGAACGTCCTCGAAACCCTTCCGAACGTCGCCTTCAAGACGCCCGACGGCAAAGAGGTCCTGATCGTCTCGAACACCTCCGGCTCCACGCAGCACTTCGCGGTGCATAGCGGATCCAAGGCCTTTGCCGCCGCCCTCGACGCAGGCTGTGTCGGAACCTACGTCTGGTAGCTCCCGTCAACCGCGTCCCACCCCACGAAGTGGGGGTTGGGACGCGGCTGTCCCACCAATCCCATGCTCAAAACCGGTAACCCCGGCTTAATACGCACTAACCCCGCCGTTAAGCGCCTCAAATACGACGAAAATGCGCCACGCGCACGGCAGCATCACGTCGCAACCGTGATCTGGCGGTTAGCGCGGCTTGTACCGCGTCAGGCACAGAATACCCTCTTCAGGTGAGACTGTGATCCGCCCCGGCTCAAACAAGTCGGCCCGAACCGTATTGTTTTCATGCAGATCTACCTGCGCGACGCGGTGCGCGGGGTTTCCGTCGGCAAAGATCGTGCACCGCCAGAAGTCCTCCGCATCCTGCCACGCCACGCTGAGGTTCTGATCATCGTGATGCCGCTGCGCCAGCCTGTCATTACTGCGCAAATGACACACAAAACGCCCTAAAACATTGGGGTCTGACATACGTTGATTGGCAATCTCATCAAGTTCCAGTGTCGTCATCCGGCTCCTCCAACTGAGGCCGCTGAGTGTACCAGAGCAACACCATCACCGTGAATCACCTCGCCCGCACAACCAGAACGGTAAGCTCAAGTAGAACATTCCATGAGACTTGAATGAAGTTGCCGGACGCGTGAAAAAGCCGCTGCGTCGATAATCGAAAGCCGCTGTCGATCATTGCAGCGCCTTGAGAGTAGCATGATCGCGCTGGCGAGGCAGCCCAATCTCCAGCAACGACTGCCAGCCCATGCTGAGCAATCTTCAGGAGCGACGATGCAGACAAGCTACAACGGAATCCCCGTGCCGGAGAACGGCGAGCCCATCCAGTACAACGACGGCAAATACACCGTGCCAGACCATCCGATCATCCCCTTTATCGAAGGAGACGGCACCGGACGCGATATCTGGAAGGCCTCGCAACGTGTCTTCGACGCAGCAGTATCAAAGGCTTACAGCGGTAAGCGGTCCGTCGCCTGGTACGAGGTGCTCGCCGGGGAAAAGGCATACAGGCAAACGCAGAATTGGCTGCCCGAGGACACAGTGAAGGCGACGGTAGACTTCCGTGTGTCGATCAAGGGGCCGCTGACGACGCCTGTGGGCGGCGGAATCAGGAGCCTGAATGTTGCACTGCGGCAGTTGATGGACCTGTACCAATGCATACGCCCCGTGAAGTATTACGCGGGTGTGCCGAGCCCTGTTAAGCATCCGGAACTCGTTGATATTGTTATCTTTCGCGAGAATACGGAGGACATCTACGCGGGCATTGAGTTCCGTGAAGGCACACCCGAAGCCGCCAGGTTCATTGCATTCGTGAACGACGAGATGCTGAAGGGAACAAAGAAAAAAATACGGCTGGATTCGGGCGTAGGCGTCAAGCCGATCTCGATTACGGGATCGAAGCGGTTGGTGCGCGCGGCAATTGCGTTCGCACTGAGGGAGGGCCGCAAGACGGTGACGCTGGTGCACAAAGGAAACATCCAGAAGTTCACCGAGGGAGCGTTCCGTGAATGGGGCTATGAGGTTGCGGTGCAGGAGTTTCGCGGGGATGTGGTGACGGAGCGCGAAAGCTGGATTCTAGGCAATGTAGAGAAAAATCCAGGACTGACGGCGGAGCAGAATGCAGCGCTGATCGAGCCGGGAATTGAATTTGCGGCGAAGGAGTTTGGCGAAGGCGTAGTGGCCGAAGTGAACAACGTTCTTGCGAGTATCGGCGAGACGCACGGCGCGGGCAAGTGGAAGCAGAAAGTGCTGATCAACGACCGGATCGCGGACTCAATCTTTCAGCAGATCATTATTCGTCCAAGCGACTACAGCGTGCTGGCGACAACAAACCTCAACGGCGACTATATCTCGGACGCAGCGGCAGCGCAGGTGGGCGGTTTGGGGATTGCACCGGGAGGCAATATCGGCGACGGCTATGCGGTATTTGAAGCCACGCATGGGACGGCTCCGAAGTATGCGGATCTGGATGTGATCAATCCTGGGTCGGTCATTTTGTCTGGAGTCATGCTGTTCGATTTTCTCGGTTGGACCGAGGCGGCGCGAATGATTGAGTCGTCCATGGAGAGAACAATTGCGCAGAAATTTGTTACGTACGACTTCGAGCGGCAGATGCAAGGAGCGACGAAGGCAAAAACGAGCGAATTCGCGACGCGCATGATTGAGAACATGTAGGATCAAATGTTTGCGCCCAGGTAAGCTCTTTGGGTCCAAACTCAAGGAGATTGGGCTCAGTGGGTAGTTCTATGCGCCTTTTTTTGCATCGTATGTAGAAACCGCGCTCTCCGGGTTTGAGTATGGTCCTGAAACAGGGGCTTTATAGAATTTCCGTAGTGAAAGGAACATTGATGAACAAGATAAAGGCTGTAGCTTGTGGATTGTCGATCGCGATGGGCGCTGTGAGCATTGCCGCTCAGGCCCAGGATAAGACGAAGGTTGACGATCGCATGAACGCTGCTGCGGAGGTCATCGAACAGGTGATGGCAGCGCCAGACCATGCGATTCCAGAGACGATTCTCGGCAAGACGCATTGCGTGATTGTGATTCCGTCAGAGAAGAAATTGGCGTTTGGCGTCGGTGCACAGTACGGGCAGGGTGTGGCGACGTGCCGGACCGGGCATGGTTGGAGCGCGCCGGTGTTCGTGAAGCTTGGCGGCGGAAGTTTTGGGTTCCAGATTGGCGGCCAGGCGACGGATCTGGTGCTTCTGGGAATGAATGAGAAAGCCGCCCAGGATTTGCTTCATAGCAAAGTCAAGCTTGGCGCGGATGCATCAGCAGCCGCCGGACCGATTGGGCGTAACGCTCAGGCTTCGACAGATGTTTTGCTGAATTCGGAGTTTCTGACTTACTCACGCGCAAAGGGTCTGTTTGCCGGACTTGATCTGAGTGGCGATTATCTCGGTGCCAACGGTGATGACATGCGTATGGAATATGGGCCTAAGGTCACCGACAATGAAGTTCTCGATGGATCAGTAAAGGTTCCAGCGGGCGCAGCGCACTTTGAGCGCACTGTGGCGAAATACTTCGTAATTTCTAAGAATTGGAAGACGATGACGCCGCCGAAGCATCCAAATAGCTAATGCATCACAACGGTGAGAATGGGGCGGCCTGCGGGTCGCCCCATTCTCTGCGCTATATAAAATCAGGTCCAGAGATCCTGTACCTTTTCGAGGGCTTGATCGTAGGTGGGGAAAGGGCCAAATTCGCGCGGTGTCGGGGTAAGTATCCAGAACGCGTTGTGGGCGAGAGCGATAAACCAATCGCGCCACTGCCAGAGATCGGTGTCGATCAAAGCAAAGTTTGGGTTCATGTTTTTGTAACTTGACCGTAACACATCGTCGCGACGAAGTCTCGCGAGATGGTTGCAGATGAAACGGCGGGCCGACGGACGAAGGTTAAAATTGCCGCTTATGATGTTTGGGTGATTGGAGATAGCGAATGATGGGGGCTTTCGGACGCTGGCGAAGTTTTTTCGCTGTATTCGCTGTGATTGTGTGTTTCGGGTTTAGTTCGGTGGGAGTTTCGGCTGCGCAGACAGCAGCGGGAGAAAAGGTGGTGTGGGCGGATGAATTTTCCGGCCCGGGAATTGAAGTAAATCCTGCCAACTGGAAGTTTGAGACAGGAGGCGGTGGCTGGGGGAACGGAGAACTGGAAACATACTGTGCGCCTGGGTCGATGAAGGTGCCGTGCGTGGGGATTGAGCCGAACGCGGTGATGGCGGCGGACGGATATTTGCACATCGTGGCGCGGAGGGACGCTGCGGGCGCGTGGACTTCGGCGCGGCTGACGACGCAGGGGCTACAGAGCTTTCAGTACGGACGGATTGAGGCGCGAATCAAGATTCCGGCGGGTGAGGGGGTGTGGCCGGCGTTCTGGATGCTGGGGGATGCTGTGACGACGCGTCCGTGGCCGGCGTGCGGAGAGCTGGACATCATGGAGAACATTGGGAAAGAGCCGACGAAGGTACATGGGTCGGTGCATGGGACGGGGTTTACGGGAACGCCGCTGACGACGGTGGGAGAGTTGGCGTCGGGGGAGGATCTGGCGGGGGCGTTCCATACGTATGGGGTGATCTGGGCGCCGGGGAAGGTGCAGTATTACGTGGACGATCCGGAGCATCCGTATGCGACGTACACGCGGGCGGATCTGCCGAAGGGAGCGGTGTGGCCGTTCGATGATGGGAAGTACTTCATCCTGCTGAACCTGGCGATGGGTGGGCAGTGGCCGGGGCCGCCGGATGCGGCGACGCCTTCGGTGGAGGAGATGCTGGTGGATTATGTGCGGGTGTATCAGACCGCAGGAAAGTAAGGGAGGGTTTGCGCGTGAAGGCGTTTGCGGCACGGACAGCGTTGGTGACGGGGGCTTCTCGGGGGTTGGGAGCGGCGATGGCGGTGGCGCTGGCCGAAGCTGGGCATCGGGTGGCGGTGAACTACTTTGCCAGTGGAGCGCGGGCGGAGGCACTATGTGAGGATCTGCGCGAGAGAGGGTTGGTAGCGGAAGCGTTCCAGGCAGACGTGCGGAATGCGGCGGAGGTGGCGCGGCTGGTGGGAGAGGTTGAAGCGGCGCTGGGGCCGGTGGAGGTGGTGGTGCTGAATGCGACGGGGCATCAGCCGATGCTGTCGATTGAGGAGCAAACGTGGGAGGCGTATCTACAGCAGATGGAGTTTTTTGTGAAGTCGCCGCTGGTGGTGGTACAGGCGGTGCTGGAGGGGATGCGTGAGCGGGGGTTTGGGCGGGTGATCCAGATTGGAAGTGAGGTTGTGGAACTCGGGAATGCGCGGTTTGCGAACTATGTGGCAGCGAAGGCGGCGCAGTTGGGGCAGACGCGGTCGTGGGCGCGGGAGTTAGGTGCGTCGGGGATTACGGTGAACCTGGTGGCTCCGGGGTGGATACCGACGGAGCGTGCGTTTGCGGCGACGGAGGAGGACAAGCGTGCGTATGCGCAGGGTGTGCCGCTAGGACGGATGGGGCTGCCGGAAGAGGTAGGGAGGGTGGTAGCGTTTTTGGCGAGTGATCATGCGGGGTTTGTGACGGGGCAGAAGATTGCGGTGAATGGAGGGAATACGCTGGGATAGATGGGTGCGGGCACGTGGGGTGTGGGCGATGCGCACCCATATCTCCCCGAAAAAGAGCGGGGGTAGATGTGGGGCACCCTGTGTTGGGGTGATGCGCGGGCACTCGAGAAGGCAGGTCCTCCGCCTGTGGCAAAGGATGACAACTCGTGAGCGAAGGATTGATAAAATTCCAGGCGAAGGAGGCCCATTCACTGGCTGGAGCTCTGATGCTGTAGCGTTATGGGGTGGTGGCGAGGAGGGATTGGAGGTTAAGGGGGCGGGTGTACATGGCGAGGTTGCCGGAGGTGTCGGTAGGCCATTGGTCGCGGGGGCGGTCCCAGTAGAGCTCGACACCGTTGAGGTCGGGGTCGTGGAGGTAGAGGGCTTCGCTGACGCCGTGGTCGGAGGCACCGTCGAGTGGACTATTGGCGGCAATGAGGCGGCGGAGGGCGTCGGCCAGTGCGGCGCGGGTGGGGTAGAGGACGGCGAGGTGATAAAGGCCGGTGGTGCCAGGTGCGGGCGGCTGGCCGCCCAAAGATTCCCAGGTATTGAGGCCGATGTGATGGTGGTAGCCGCCCGCGGAGAGGAAAGCCGCGGCGTTACCGAAGCGCTGGGTGAGTTCGAAGCCAAGGACGCCATTGTAGAAGGCGAGGGCGCGGTCAAGATCGGCAACGCGAAGGTGAACGTGGCCGATGGCTGTCTGGGGATGGATGGCGGCAGTTATGGATGTATTCATGGTGTGGGCAGGCCGTTAGTGAAGGGGGGTTCGTCGGCGCTGGCGTCGAGGGCTACTTTCCACTTTCCGTCGACTTTCTTCCAGAAGGTGAAGTAGCGGCCGGTTTTGGTGGAGGATTTGCCGTCTTCGGAGATGGTGACGGCGTCGTAGTGGCCCCAGGTGAAGCCGGAGTCGTTGGAGGGGCTGACCATCTGGGCGCCTTCGGCGTACCAGCTCAGCTTATAGGTGGCCGGGTTCCAGGTGGCGATAGCGGCGATGGCGGCTTTGCCGCGGACGGCGGGCTGGCCGTTGTTGAGGGTAACGCCGTCGTCGGCGAACCAGGAGGTGAAGGCGCGGCCACCGCCTTTGAGCGTGTCAGCGGAGAACTGACCTTCGAGCTTGAGGAGCTCGAGGACTTCCGGCGAGAGTGCAGGCACGTGCATGGGAACGAAGACGTGCGTTGGGGTCTCGGTTTGAGCCTGTTTGGCGACGGAGGGCGGCGGAACGCTTGGGGTAAAGGTCTGGGCGCGAGCGAGGGATGGAGCGGTCGAGATAGCGGCGCAGAGCAGGAAGGTGGAGGTGATGCAGCTCATAGGAAGATTGTACTTTGGGTGGGTTGATGGCAGGGCGTATAGCCGAGGGGCGTGCTAGTGTTGTTTGCATGCGAGAGAGGAAGTGTGGTTTCGGGCGACATCTTTGGCTGATGGTGCTGGTCTGTGGCGCGTGTGGCTTGCTTCATGCGCAACGGGTTGACGCTGGAACTGCGGCTTCGGGTGGAAGCGGCGTGGACGTGGCGCTGGGACGTTTGATTGCGGGAACGAGAGCGGTGGATGATCATGCGCACCCGGTGCTGCCGCAGCAGCATGGACCGGCCGACAGGGATTTTGACGCGCTGCCGGTGGACGATATGGCACCTGAGACGGCACCTGTGGCGTGGCGGGATGACAATCCGCAACTGCCGGAGGCGTGGGCTGCCCTGTGGGGATTCAAAGGTACGGTGCCATTGGATGCGGAGGGGATGAAGCGGCTGCAGTCGGCGCGTGACGTCGTGAAGGCCCGCGAGGGGAAGCGCTATGCGGAGTGGGTGCTGGATCAGGCGGGAATAGGGGTGATGCTGGGGAATCGAGTGGCGATGGGGCCGGGCGTGGAGCCGCCCAGGTTTCAGTGGGTGCCGTATGCGGATGCGCTAGTGTTTCCTCTGGATAACAGCGGGCTGGCGGCGGCGACGCCTGACAAAGCTCAGTTTTTTGCGCTGGAGAATCGCCTGCGCGCGAGATACCTGCGAGCGGTGGGGATGCAGCGCATACCGGGAACGCTTGAAGAATATCTGAGCGAGGTGGTGCGGCCGACGCTGGAGCAGCAGAAGGCAGGCGGAGCAGTCGCGGAGAAATTTGAGATTGCCTATCTGCGTGGATTTGATTTTGGAGATCCGACGGAGACGGAAGCGGCTGGGGTGTATGCGAAGTGGGTGGGTAAGGGTCAGCCGGATGCGGCGGAGTACAAGGTGCTGCAGGATTATCTGTTCCGGACCATAGCGGCGGAGTGTGGGCGTTTGGGGATGGCTGTGCACCTGCACACGATGGCGGGTGGGGGCGGATACTTTGGGATTGCGGGCGGGAATCCTCTGCTGCTAGAGCCGGTCTTCAATGACCCCAAGCTGCGAGGTACGAAGTTTGTGATGCTGCATGGCGGATGGCCGTTTGTGCGCGAGGCGGGCGCGCTGCTGCAGAAGCCGAATGTTTATCTGGATCTGTCGCAAGAGACGTTTACGTTTCCGCCGCATACGCTGGCGGGATGGCTGCGTGAATGGCTGGAGACGTACCCGGATAAGGTGATGTTCGGAACGGACGGATATCCGATGTCGGAGGCGATGGGATGGGAGGAGACAACGTGGATTGCGAGCCGTAACGGGCGTGAGGCTCTAGGGCTGGCGTTGAGCGTCATGCTTCGCGACGGGGAGATCACCCGGCCGCGCGCGGATGCGATCGCGGAGGAAGTGATGCGCAAAACGGCGATATCCCTGTATGGAATGCAGCCGTGAGTAGAGGTTGGGGCTATGGCGTTGAGGGAATTCTTGAACTTTGCGCTTAGCTCGTCCCCTTCGAAGCCGGGATACCGTCGAGCTTTCTTAGGGCTGGGGTGGAGGTGTCCAGCAGTTGGGATTGGTGGAATTAGTGGAATTGCTGTAGGCGGAATTGGATTGGTTGTTGGCTTTAACGGAGAATGATGTGGAGGCGTTGGACTGGCCGGGCGTGGTGGGCTGCGGGCTGGTGCACGGACTGGGTGTGCCGCTGGGAGATCCTGGGGTGGGATGCGGCGGCGGTGAGGGCAGGATGTGGATGTAGCGCAGCCAGAGCGCGGCGAGGTCGGGCCAGTGCTCTTCGGGGGCGTCGTGGGGGTGCATGCCGAAGCCGTGTCCTCCGGTGGCGTAGTAGTGGAGCTCGGCGGGGACTTTGGCGTCGAGGAGAGCCCGGTAGTAGACGAGGGCGTTTTTGCCGTAGCCGGTGTCATTTTCGGCCTGGATGAGGAAGGTAGCAGGCGTGAACTGGTTGGGGGCGTAGACGGGGTTGAGGGTGGTCTGGTCGGGTTGCTGTGCGAGGTAGGCTGGGTAGGCGAGGATCGCGAAGTCGGGACGGGCGTCGATGCGCGTATCGGCGTCGGGCGCGGCGGGTGTGGATGCGATGTGGTTGTCGTCGGGGTGCGTGCAGAGGAGGACGGCGAGGTTGGCGCCTGCGGAGAAACCCATGACGCCGATGTGGGTTGGGTCGATGTGCCACTCGGAGGCGTGGGCGCGAGTGAGCCGCATGGCTTGCTGAGCGTCTTCAAGGTCAGAGGGATCGGAGGGATAGTGGCCGGCTTCGCCGATGGGCTGGGGGACGCGGTATTTGACGAGAATGCAGGTGATGCCGAGAGAGGTGAGCCAGTTGCAGGGGTCGTAGCCTTCGCCGTCCATGGCGAGGATTTGGTAGCCGCCGCCAGGGAAGACCAAGGCCGCGGCACCGGTGCTGTGGCCATGCGGAGAGAAGACGGTGAGTGTGGGAACGGTGACGTTGGTGAGACGCTGGGTGCGGTGGCCGCTGATGAAGTGGTCGGTGGGTTTGGTGAGGTCGGTTTCGGGCGCGGTGGTCTGTGCGGGCTCGGGGAGAGCGTGCGGCCAGAGGGGCATGCTGGTTTGCGGCGTTTGAGCACACGAGGAAGCGGTAAGGGATGCGATGCCAAGGAAGAGGGCGATCATGGGAGCGCGCAGGTTCATGTGCAACATAGTAAGCCGAGGGACGCGCGTTAGGCCAAGGAGCGTTGCCCGGGCGCCGAAGATTCGCGTTGCGGATGGGCTGCGAAGTGAAATGGCACGTATTTGGAGTGGCCGTGGCGGGCTCGAAACGAGAATAGAAGGCGATGATTTGTGAAGCGATAGGAAATGGGCAATGTATTTATGGGATAGAACGCCGGGGACCGCAGATTGGTACACTTAGGGGATGTCACTTGCTGCTCGTACAGGGCGGGTGCAGGTGCATTGTGCGTATGAGCGAATATCTAGAGAAGATTCAATCGCCGGCGGATCTCAAGCGCCTGAGCATTCCGCAGTTGGAACGACTGGCGGAGGAGATTCGCGAGCGACTGATTCTGAGTGTGGCAAAGACTGGCGGTCACATAGGGCCGAATCTTGGCGTGGTGGAGCTGACGATCGCGATGCACTACGTGTTCGATACGCCAAGGGACAGTTTTGTGTTCGACGTAAGCCACCAGAGTTATGTGCACAAGCTTCTGACAGGACGTGAGAACCGGTTTGAGACGATTCGGCAGCCGGGCGGCCTGAACGGATTTATGCTGCGCACGGAGAGTGAGCACGACAGCTTTGGGGCTGGGCATGCCGGGACGGCGCTGAGCGCGGCGCTGGGCATGGCTGTTGCGAGAGACATGAGCGGCGGTACGGAGCATGTTGTAGCGCTGGCGGGGGATGCGGCGTTCACGAACGGGATCAGCTTTGAGGCGCTGAATAACGTTGGGTCAACGAAGCGGCTGATTATCGTGCTGAACGATAACGAGTGGTCGATTGATAAAAATGTTGGTGCGATCGCGGAGTACTTCCACAAGATTGCGACCAACCCGACGTATGTGAATTTGCATGAGCGCGCTGCGGGGCTGGTGGAGAAGTTTGGCGGGAAGGCGGCGCTGCATATTGCGCGCAAGGCGGAGGAGGCTGCGAAGGGTATTGTAGGTCGCGGCATGATCTTCGAGGAGTTTGGGCTGAACTACTATGGGCCGGTGGACGGGCACAATCTGCGGACCCTGATTGAGACGTTCAAGTTTTTGAAGAAGCAGAACAAGCCGGTGGTGCTGCATGCATTGACGCAGAAGGGCCGTGGATTCCAGCCGGCGATGGAGAAGCAGAAGAAGTTCCATGGACTGGGGCCGTTCGATCCGGAGACGGGGGAGACGAAGTCCGCCGGACAGAAGACGTACTCGGAGATCTTTGCGGAGAGCCTGACGAAGCTGGCGAACAGCAACGACAAAGTGGTGGCGATTACGGCGGCGATGCCGAATGGAACGGCGCTGGATCTTTTTCGGCCGCACCATCCGACGCGGTACTTCGATGTGGGCATTGCGGAGGAGCACGCGGTGCTGTTCGCGGCGGGAATGGCGACGAAGGGCTACAGGCCGTTCTGCGCGATCTACTCCACGTTTTTGCAGCGGGCGTTCGATCAGATCGTGCACGATGTGGCGCTGCAAAAGCTTCCGGTGGTGTTCTGCATGGACCGCGGCGGGCTGAGCGGTGACGATGGGCCGACGCATCATGGGCTGTTCGATATCAGCTATCTGCGCGGGGTTCCGGGGCTGATCCACATGGACCCGATGGACGAGGACGAGTTACAGGACATGATGTTTACGGCACTGCAGCATGATGGGCCGAGTGCGATACGGTATCCGAGGGGCACGGGGCCGGGATCGGTGGTGAAGGCGGTGCCAGAGGAGCTGGAGATTGGCAGGGCCGAGGTGCTACAGGACGGTCGCGATGTTGCGATCTTTGCGCTGGGAGCGATGGTGGCGGAGGCTGGCAGGCTGGCGGTGCTGCTAGAGGCTGAAGGGCACAGCGTTGCGGTGATCAATGCGCGGTTCGCGAAGCCGGTGGATGCGGCGTGCGTTGCGCTGTATGGCAAGCGCTGTGAGTTGGTCATCACGATGGAGGATCATGTGCTCGCGGGTGGATTTGGATCGGCGATGCTTGAGAGCCTAAATGCGCAAAAGATGGATGTGCCGGTGGTGCGGGTGGGATGGCCGGATGAGTTTATCGAGCATGGGAAGGTGGAAGATCTGCGCACCAAGTATGGGTTGACAGCGGAGGCTGCCTTGAAGCGCGTGCGGCCATACCTGAGGCGAACTGTAGGCGTATAGGCGCAGCGTCAGATTCCAGCCACGCTTGGTCTGCGTTTCAGGTCAGCGAGTAGTTCGAGGGTACGGCGCTGGCGGAAGCGGAAGATAGCGGCGAGCTGACGGCGGACGAAGAGTGTGTTGGCGAGCGGGCTGAGTGGTCCAAGGGGAAGTTCGTACTCGACGGCGTCACGGAGGAGGGTGCCGGTGGAGGTGGGCTGCAGGGTGTGGCAGTGTCGCCAGTAGCGGAAGGGGCCGCGGAGTTGGATGTCGCAGAAGCCATGGAGCCAGCGAAAGTCCTCGATGATGGCGTCCCATGGAACGCGGATGGGCGAAAAAGGGATAGGGCGGATGGTGATGGTGAGGCATGTACCGTTGCCGGCGGTGATCCTGTCTGAGCCGGGGAAGGGGGCGTGCGGCGGTGGGGGTGGGACATAGGTGGCGCGGTCGATGCGGGCGCGCTGCCAGGCGGGCATGAGACGAGGGAGATTTGCGGGGTCGGCGAAGAAGGCGAAGACAGCTTCGAGGGGGTAGGGGATTTGTTGCTCGGCTTGAAAGTGCAGGCGCATAAGGATGAGTGTAGGGCCTGCATGGAAAGCGGCGGGGAGTTGGTTGGGCTGGATGAACAAATGCGAGGTCGGTTGGCGGGGCGTCGCAAAAGGCTGGTGGCGGGGTCGGAGTTCAGACAGCAATGGCGCCCCGTTGGGCGCCATTGCTGGTGAGGAAGAGAGTCGTTGCAGAGGAATTTAGCTGGGCATCAGGACGGCGTTGATGACCTGGATGACGCCGTTGGACTGGATGACGTTAGGCGTGGTGATCATGGCGGATCCACCCTTTTCATCGGTGATCTTGATCTTGCCCATGTCCTCGGTGAAGGTGAGTGTGCCACCCTGAACGGTCTTGGCGGTGTAGGTGCCCTTACCCTTCTTGATCCATTTCTTCAAATCCTGCGTGGTGATCTTGCCGGGGACGACGTGGTAGGTGAGGATCTTGACGAGCGTGTCCTTGTTCTCAGGCTTGAGGAGGTTGTCGACGGTACCCGCAGGGAGCTTGTCGAAGGCTTCATCGGTGGGAGCGAAGACGGTAAAGGGGCCGGGGCCTTCAAGCGTGTCGACGAGGCCTGCAGCCTTGACGGCGGCGACGAGGGTCTTGTTGATCGGCGAGTTGACCGCGTTTTGGATGATGTTCTTGGTGGGATACATGGCGGCGCCGCCGACGGTGGGGTCGGTCTGTGCGATGGCTGCGACGGACGTGATGGCAAGCGCTGCGCCGGCCAGAAGTGTGATCAGAGACTTCTTCATTTTGTTTTCCCTTTCAAAGTGGTGATGCGTGCTGCGATGGAGCAAACTTGTTGGCTGGTCTCGACTTATTGCAAGAGACGCACACCTTATCTACGTGGCCCGATTGGAAGTGGATTGTTACTTTCCATTGAAATGGATGCGAGGGCGGGTGCGGTGAACTCGATGGCAAGGGAAGAGCTTTCAGGGCATAGGAAGATGTGCGGTGGAAGTTTGGTGGAATAGTGTCGTGGGGTGTGCTTTGGAGAAACGAGCGGCAAAGCTTGCGAGGTGGCCATGTGCAAGGTGGGTTCGCGAGCGTTGACAAAGTGGTGCTATGCCCGTCAACTGGAGCGAGGCTATGGGCAGACGCAAAGCATCGGTGGGAGGCGCAGCACGCGGCGCGAAGGGATCACGATCGAAGGCGACGCGTACACGGGGGCTGCTGCTGGTGGGCCTGTTCAAGCTGAGTAAAGCTGTATTTTTTGCGGCGGTAGGTGCGGGGGCGCTGCACCTGGTGGATAAGAACGTGAGCGTGGTGGTGGCGCGAGCGATTGACGTTCTGCGAATCGATCCGGAGCGCAGGATGGTGGGAATCCTGATTGAGAAGGCGGGGCTGATCAGCAATCACGAGTTGCGGCGAGCGGGAGTTTTGTCGATCCTGTATGCGGCCGTATGTGTGGTGGAGGGTACGGGCTTGGTGCTGGAGAAGCGCTGGGCGGAGTATTTCACAGTGACGCTGACGGGGCTGGGGCTGCCGTGGGAGATCTATGAGTTGGCGAAGAGCTATTCGGCGTACAAGATGGCGCTGCTGGCGGTGAATCTGGCGGTGCTGCTGTATCTGGTGTGGGTGCTGGAGCGAAAGAAGGAGGCCACCTAAGGTGGAGCGAGGGGACAGAAGAGGCCCTCTTTCGCCTTTATTTCGCCTATAGCGAAGGCGGAAGCGTGGCAAGTAAGTAGAAAGTTACGAATCAGGGAAGATAACACAACCTGTAGGGGTGTTGTCGCTGTCGGCATCTACCGGCTGGATTTTCCACATTTCCAAAGGAAAAGAGAGGGGTGAAGCTCCAGAATTCACTTGCTATCCGGCGCAAGCCGCGACATTCTTAGTGGAACGAAGTGGAAGAAAGTGGTCAAAAGGGTAAAGTTTCTCCGCTTCCATGCCGATATTAGGACATAAGGCGGCAGGAAGCGAGTTATAGAGCGGTACCCGATGAGGTTCGTCAATGTTTCGCGGCAATCACCCAACACGGATCGATGAGAAAGGCCGGCTGAAGGTTCCGGCGGATTTCAAGCGTCGTGTGGATGAGCTGTATGGGCCGCAGTTTTTTATCACGAGCAAGGATGGGAAGCGGGCCGAGCTGTACCCGATGAAGGAATGGGAACGGATTGAGGACGCGCTGGCGAAGGCGCCATCGAGTGCGGCGAAGAAGAAGTTTCTGGACGTGACGAACTACTACGGCCAGGTTGTGGAGATGGACGCGCAGGGAAGGTTGTTGATTCCGCAGTTGCTGCGCGAAGCAGCGACGCTGTCCGGCGATGTCGCAGTGCTGGGCCTGCAGTCGTACCTGGCGGTTGTGAACGATGCGAAGCACAGGGCGGCGTTGGATGAGAATCCGCTGACGGACGCAGATATGGACGCGTTGGGAGCGGCAGGAATTTAGGTTTGGATGCCCCTGAGTGGGGCGCATGAGGCGGAGTGAGATGGCTGAACCGCAACATGTACCGGTTCTTTTAGAAGAGAGTTTGAACTTTCTGAATGTGCGCGAAGGCGGCGTTGTGGTTGACGCGACGCTGGGATTCGGCGGCCACTCAGCAGCGATTGCCCGCAAGCTCGGATCAGCGGGCAGGTTGATCTGCTTTGATCGCGATGAGCAGGCGATGGCGAGTGCGAAGGTCCGATTGGAGTTGCTGGCCGAAGAGCTGGGAGCAGCGATGCCGAGTGTGGAGTATGTGGCGCGGCCTTTCTCGGAGATCGCCGAAGTGGTAAAGCCGGGAATGCTGGATGGATTGCTTGCGGACTTTGGCGTGAGCAGCATGCAGTTGGATGAGGCGCACAGAGGATTTAGTTTTCGGGCCGACGGGCCGCTGGATATGCGGATGGATCCGCGCAGCGAGCTGACGGCCGAACAAGTGGTAAACCAGGCGGACGAAGAGGATCTCGCGAACCTGATTTACGAATTCGGAGAGGAAAGGAGGTCGCGGAGAATCGCCAGAGCTATTGTGCGGGCGCGGCCGATGACGACAACAGCAGAACTTGCTCGCGTCATCTCGGCCGTCGCCCCGCCAATAAAAGGCGAGAAGATTCATCCGGCGACGCGGACCTTTCAGGCGATCCGAATTCGAGTGAATGATGAGCTGGGCGAGATTCAATCGCTGCTCCGGGCGGTATCCGGAAGCGCGGGATCTCTGCTGAAGCCGGGCGGGCGAGTGGCACTGATCAGCTTCCACTCGCTGGAAGACCGGCTGGTGAAGGACAGCTTTCGCGAGAGTGCGAGGGCGGGTACGCTGGAGATTTTGACGAAGAAGCCGATTGTGGCTAAGGAACAAGAGGCACTCCGGAATCCGCGGTCGAGGAGCGCGAAGCTCAGGGCTGCGGAGAGAGTTTGAAGTTGGTAGCAGTGGGCGAACACGTTGGAGATGTAGAGGCGATGTGACGCACGTCGTGATCGTCCGATAGCGGTTGCAAAGAGCGTAACTGCTTCGCCCGGGATAACAGAGTTTGGATGTAGGCGTTGTACCAAGTTTTAGAGATCGGGCCGAGGTTGTCCTGCCGTGCTTTCAGGCGAAAGACAACCAATGTACGAAAAAGTCCCCTCCCCCTATCAGCAACCTCGGCCCGGGTTGTACTCGCAGAGCGAGTGGGGTGGAAGCGGCAAGAGAGTTTAGCGGAGGCAGCGCGATGGCGACGATGGCGATGGGTGGACGAGAGATTGCGGAGATGCAGCAGGCGCGGCCGAGCCACCGACGCATGAGTGTGGCTGAGCGTAATCGTGAGCTGTATGAGCAGCAGCGGGCGCGTCGTCGTGGGCCGACGCCGGAGATGTTCTTTGCGAAGCACATCGATAACAGCCGCATTGTGAAGGAAGATGATCCCGAAAGGCGGCGCGAGATGCGCAGCTTCACGATTGCGATGACGATGTTTTTTCTGCTGACGATGGTGTATGTGTGGCAGCATTTTTCGGCGATCGAGATTGGGTACAGGGTGGAAGCACAGAAGACGCAGGTAGAGCAGCTGCGCGAGGTAAATCGGCGCCTGCAGTTGAGCGAGGCGCAGTTGAGCGACCCAGGACGGATCGACCATATTGCCAAGCAGTTGGGTCTTGACGCGCCACAGCCTGGCCAGGTGGTGAGACCGGATGGCATGGGTGGCACGACATCGGTGCTGGCGCAGGCGCAGATTCCAGTGCTGCCTACGAACTAAGTCTGGACGCAAGGCACTGGAGTGAAGACTCTCCGCAGAGAACAGGATTTCAAGATGAAACAGACGTCACGGCAGAAGCTGACCGCACCTATACGAAGGGTGCGGTTTGTGTACGTTGCGATGTTTTTCTGCGCGTGGTCGGTGATTATTGCGCTGCGTCTGGGGTGGCTGCAGGTGGTGCGGCATGGTGAGTTTGTGGAGCGCGCCAAGCAGCAGCAGGAGCGTGGCTTTGAGGTAGCACCGCACCGCGGCGTGCTGTATGACCGTAATCTGCATGAGCTGGCGACGACGGTGCTGGTAGACAGCGTCTATGCAGTGCCGAGTGAGTTGGGCGAGAACCGCGCGGATGATGCGGCGTTACTGGCGAAGATCGTGCATACAGACCCGTTGGATCATTTCACGACGGAGAGGCAGATCGATGCGCGGTTCAATGCATCACGGCATTTTGCGTGGGTGGCGCGGAAGGTTGATCCGGAGATCGCTACGCGTGTGCGCGAGTTGAACCTGAAGGGAATTTATTTTCAGCCGGAGTTCAAACGGTTCTATCCGAATGGCGATCTTGCCGCGCATGTGCTGGGGTATGTGGGCACGGATGATACGGGGCTGGGTGGGTTGGAGCAGAAGTTTGATGACGATCTGCATGGCGAGCCGGGGCATGAGCTGACGGCGATCGACGCGAAGCGGCATGTCCTGGGATCGGATGAAAGCGATCCGCTAGCGGGCGAGAATCTGGTGCTGTCGATCGATTCGAATATTCAGTACATGGCGGAGCGCGCGCTGGATGCGCAGATGGCGAAGGTGAAGGCAGCGCACGGGACTGTGGTCGTACAGGACCCGCACACGGGGCAGATTCTGGCGTTGGCGGTGAGTCCCCGATTCAACCCGAACGACTCGCGGCATTTAGATGCGGGATCTTTAACGGACCTGGCGGTGAGCGATGTGTATGAGCCGGGATCGACGTTCAAGCTGGTGACGTACTCGGCTGCGCTGGATGCGGCAGGCGTGCAGCCGACGGACATGGTGGATTGCCAGGGTGGAGCGATGACGATGTATGGGCGCACGCTGCACGATGACAAGTCGGACCACTTTGGCGTGGTGACGGTGAAGTATGCACTGGAGCACTCGAGTGATGTGGGTGCGGCGAAGATGGCGCTGAAGGTGGGGCCGAACAAGTTCTACTCGTATATCAAGGGATTTGGGTTTGGGGAGCGGTCGGGGATTGAGCTGCCGAGCGAAACGAAGGGATTGCTACAGGCGCCGCGGAAGTGGGGAGCGACGAGCATTCTTTCGATTGCGATTGGGCAGGAAGTTGCGGTGACGCCGGTGCAGCTGGTGTCGATGGTGTCGACGATCGCGAATGGCGGGGTGTATATGCCGCCGCATGTGCTGCTGCAGTCTACCGATGAGATGAAGGGCGATGCGCGGTTGGAGGCGGAGCCGTTTCATCCGGAGTATCAGCTGCCGGAGAAGCTGCCGGACGGAGCGCACCGGGTAATCAGCGAGTTGACAGCGGCGAAGATGCGGTCAATGATGGCGGGAATTGTGACGGAGGGAACGGGAAAAGCTGCGCAGTTGAACGGGTACAGTTCGGCGGGAAAGACGGGAACGGCGCAGAAGATTGATCCGGCGACGCATACGTACTCGCACACGAAGCTGGTGGCCAGCTTTGCGGGATTCGCACCGGTGAGTTCGCCTGCGATCTCGATCACGGTGGTGATTGATACGCCGACTGTGGGGAGCAGGTATGGCGCGGAGGTGAGTGCGCCGGTGTTTCGAGAGGTCGCGCAGGAGGTGCTGGAGTATCTGGGCGTGCCACATGATCAGCCGCTGAAGACGCCGACGCAGCTGAAAGAAGTAGCGGATGCGGTGACGCCGGAGGATGCTCCCGAGGAAGATGTAGGCGACTTAAAGGCGATGTTCGATGAGGTGAACAGCCTTCCCGCGGATGATCCGCTGCGGCAGCCGCAGAATGCTGCTGCGGTGGCTGAGAACCAGAGTGCGGACCAGGCGTTCGATGCGGCGGCGAAGAAGAATCCGAAGGACAAGGCGTTGAATGCGCTTTCGGATAAGGTGCTTGCAGAGTTTCATCGGAATGGGAATACGACTTCGGTGATACCGGACGCAGTAGCGACGGAGAATGCGCGCGTGCAGATGCCGGTGATCCAGCCAGAGGTGCAGGCGCGCGGCAATGGATCGGTGGTGGTGGACGCGGGAAAGCGCGTTGCTGTGCCTGATTTTCATGGTGCGGATCTGCGGTCGGTGGTGGAACGCGCGGGCGGGCTTGGACTGAAGGTGCAGACGCTGGGAAGTGGACTGGCGCAGGAGCAGGCACCGGCGGCGGGAACGATGGTGCCGACTGGTACGGAGATTGTGGTGCGGTTTGTGCGGTAGGGTGGGTCATCCATTTACAGGTGCTGTGGAGCCTAGAATCTAGCTATGCGATGGAATGAGGCGGTAGCGGACGTGCGCGTGGTGGAGATGGCGGGGCGGCTCGACATTGAGGTGCGCGGCGTGCAGTATGACTCGCGGCGAGTGAGCGCGGGCGACGTTTTTGTGGCGATGCGCGGTGGGAGTACGGATGGGAACCGGTACATCGATGCGGCGATTCGCAAGGGAGCGGCGGCGGTGGTGACGGACTCGCTGGAGGTGTTTGTGGATCTGCGGGCGCAGCAGCCGGAGCTTGCGCTGGCGCTGGTGGATCGGGATGCGAATGGTGGAAGGCGAGCGCTGGCGGAGTTGAGTGCGAAGCTGTTTCGGTCTCCGGAAAGGGTGCTGAAGATCAGTGCGGTGACGGGGACGAATGGGAAGACGACGACGGCGTTCTTACTCGAACAGATGCTGCGGAGTGTTGGCAGAAAGTGCGTGCTGCTGGGTACGATTGAGACGCATGTGGGGGAAACGGTGCGGAAGAGTGAGCATACGACGCCGGAGAGCAGGGACGTGCTGGCGTTGTTTGCGGAGGGTGTGCGGGCGGGGTGCACGGAGGCGGTGATGGAGATGTCGAGCCATGCGCTGGAGCAGGAGAGGGTGTGGGGGCTTCCGGTGGACGTGGCGATATTTACGAATTTGACGCAGGACCATCTGGACTATCACGGAACGATGGAGGCGTACGCGGCGGCGAAAGCGAGATTGTTTGAGGGAGTCGGAGCGGCTGCGCCGCGGGTGGCCGTGATCAACGAGGATGATGCCGCAGCGGAGCAGATGACTGCAGCTGCGGCGGGTTGCGAGCTCATGACGTATGGGATCGATGGAGGTGCCTGGCGGGCGATGGATGTTGTGTTACGGGCGGGTGAGACGCGGTTTCGGTGGAGGACGGCGGTAGGGGTGGTGGAGATGAGGTCGCCGCTGACGGGACGGGTGAACGTGTATAACCTGCTGGCGGCAGGATGTGCGGCGTATGCGCGGGGGCTGACAATGGAGGAGATTGCGGCGTCGGCGAGGGAGTTGCGGCAGGTGCCGGGACGGTTTGAGGTGGTGCGGGGTTCCAGTGGTGCGGGGTTCAGTGTGGTGGTGGACTACGCGCATACGGATGATGCGCTGCGGAACTTGATTGCACTGGGACGGGATCTGGTGCGGGAGGCTGGGGGGCGTGTGATTACGATGTTTGGGTGCGGCGGGGACAGGGATACGACGAAGCGGGCGAGGATGGGACGGGTCGCAGGTGAGGGCAGTGATGTGGTGGTGGTGACGAGCGATAATCCGCGGAGTGAGTCGCCGATGGCGATCGTCGATGCGGTGATGGTAGGCGTGCGGGAGACGCAGGCGCAGTGCGTGGTAGAGGTAGACCGCAGGGCGGCGATTGCAATAGCGATTCGGGCGGCCAGCGCGGGAGATATTGTGTTGCTGGCCGGCAAGGGACATGAGAAGACGCAGACGTTTGCGGACGGGGCGGTGGCGTTCGACGATGTGGCGGAGGCAGAGAAGGTGTTGTGGGAGATGAAGGATGAGGTGAAACAGTGAAGCTGACGCTGGGACAGATTGCAGATTGGATTCATGCTGAGGGGGAGTTTGATTCGAGAGCGGAGGCGTTGGGGTACTCGATTGACTCGCGCACGATTGGCGCGGGCGATTTATTTTTTGCGGTCAAAGGTGAGCGGGTGGATGGGCATGACTACGTTGAAGCCGCGATTGCGAATGGCGCAGTGGCTGCCGTGGTGAGCCAGCGGTGGCTGGTGCCTGCGGGTTTGGACGAGGCAAGGCTGCTGCGGGTTCCGGACGAGTGCGAGGACTGCGTGCTGGAGGCGATGCAGACGGTGGCGCACCGGGTGCGGCAGCGTTGGGGCAAGAGGGTAATCGGAGTGACGGGGTCAGCGGGGAAGACGACGACCAAGGAGTGCATTGCCGCGGTGCTTGGAACGATGTTCAGGGTGTTGAAGACGGAGGGGAACTTCAATAACCACTTCGGGGTTCCGCTGACGCTGCTGCGGTTGGAGATGGAGGACGAGGTGGCGGTGGTGGAGATGGGCATGAATCATGCAGGGGAGATTCGTGCGCTGGCGAAGATTGCGGAGCCGGACTGGGGGGTGGTGTCGAATGTGGCGGCAGTGCATCTGGAGTTCTTTGAAGACGGTATCGAGGGGATTGCGCGGGCGAAGTACGAACTTGTGGAGGCGCTGCCGCAGGATGGTATTGCTGTGTTGAATGGCGACGATGTGCGAGTGCGGGGTTTTGGGCGCGGGATGGGGGAGCGTGCGGTTCTGTACGGGATCGATGAGGGATGCGCGGTGCGGGCGGTTGGGGTTGAGGAATTAGGGTTGCGGGGGACGCGGTTAATGGTGGTAGCGGGTGAAGAGCGGCGGCCGATGGTTTTGCGGCTGGCGGGGCGGCACAATGTGATGAATGCGTTGGCGGCAATCGCGGTGGGGCGGATGAGTGCGGTGGCGTTGGAGGCAGCGTGTGTGGCGCTGGAGCGTATGCGTCCGACGGAGAAGCGCGGCAACGTGCTGGCGTGGCGGGGCGCGGAGATCGTGAACGACACGTATAACTCCAACCCGAAGGCGTTGGAGGGAATGGTGGAGGCGTTGCGCAGGACCGAGGCGAAGCGGCGGATTGTGGTGGCGGGCGAGATGCTCGAACTCGGGCCGGAGGGTGCTGCGCTGCATCGCCACTGCGGGGCGGCGATGAAGGGACTGGACATGGTGGTCGGTGTGCGGGGGCTGGCGAAGGATTTGGTCGAGGGAGCGAAGGCTGCAGGTGCGGCGGCGGAGTTCGTGGAGACGCCGGAGAGGGCGGGGGCGTGGCTGCGCGAGAATCTGCGGGCTGGGGATGTGGTGGTGCTCAAGGGGTCGCGCGGGGTACGGCTGGAGCGAGCGCTAGAGGCGCTGGGAGAACCGTAATGGATCTTAAGGGTTGCGTACGTACTAACGCAGATTCCCTTTGGGAATGACGAGAAGAAAAGCTGGGGCGTTGCGCGGGAGCGCGGGATAAGATTAGCGGTGAACTGCGGCGGTGCGGCGTAGTTCGACCATCGGAATGAGGCGGGTTGCGTGCTCTATTGGCTGTTGTATCAGAAGATGTTTCCGTACTTTCCGTACTTTCGGATCTTTCGCTATGTCACGTTTCGCTGCGCATTCGCAAGCATGACGGCGATGCTGATAGGGCTGCTGATTGGGCCGTATGTGATCGACCGGTTGCGGCGGTTTCAGATTGGGCAGTACATCCGGGAAGAAGGCCCACAGAGTCATCAGAAGAAGGGCGGGACGCCGACGATGGGCGGGGTGCTGATCTGCATTTCGATCCTGGTGCCGACGCTGCTGTGGAGCAACCTGACGAATCCGCTGGTGTGGCTGGTGATGTTTTCGACTGTTGCGTTTGGGGCGATAGGGTTTGCGGACGATTACATCAAGGTGGTGAAGAAGCGGAACCTGGGGCTTACGTCGCGACAGAAGCTGCTGCTACAGTTCGCTGCGAGCGGAGCGATTGCGGTGGCTCTGCTGGTGCTGCGGGGGGAACATGCGTACTCGACGCGGCTGATGGTGCCGTTTGTGAAGCGGTTTCGGCCGGATTTAATTATTTCGACGCTGCTGCGATATCCGCATATCTGGCCGCTGGCGTTTCTACCATTTGTGCTGTTTGTGATGGTGGTAATTACGGGGGCGAGCAATGCGGTGAATTTGACCGACGGGCTGGACGGGCTGGCGATCGGGTGCACGATTATTGCAGCGGGTGCGCTGACGGTGCTGACGTATGTGAGTGGCCATGTGGTGTTTGCGGACTATCTAGAGTTACAGCGTATGCCGATGGTAAGCGAGTTGACGATCTTCTGCGGGGCGATGGTGGGGGCGAGCATTGGGTTTCTTTGGTACAACGCGCACCCGGCGGAGATTTTTATGGGCGATGTGGGGTCGCTGGCGCTGGGTGGCGTGATTGGGACGGTTGCTGTGATCATCAAGCAGGAGCTGCTGCTGCCGTTTATCGGCGGCGTGTTTGTGCTGGAGATCATGAGTGTGATTCTGCAGGTGGGGAGTTATAAGCTGCGCAATGGGAAGAGGATCTTCAAGATGGCGCCGCTGCATCATCACTTTGAGCTGATGGGCTGGTCGGAGTCGAAGGTGATTACGCGGTTTTGGATTATGGCGCTGGTGTTTGCTCTGTTTGCGCTGACGACGCTGAAGTTGAGGTAGAGAATGGTATTTGAGGCTTGAGGATGGTTGAACTGAAGAACAAACGCGTGTTGGTAGTGGGGCTCGGGAAGAGCGGGCTGGCGGCGGCGCATTTTTTAAAGGAACGCGGGGCTCGAGTGACGGTGAGCGATGCCCGTCCTGCGATGTTGATTGCGGAGCTGTCGGAGTTGCTGGACCAGGGGTTCATGGTGGAGGCGGGCAGCCACGGATTGCTGACGTTTCGTCGGCAGGATCTGATCGTGGTGAGTCCAGGTGTGCCGATGTCTACGCCGGTGTTGTCGCAGGTGCGTGCGATGGGGGCGCATATCATTGGCGAGCTGGAGCTGGGGGCGCAGTTTTTGCAGGGCGAGATGATTGCGGTCACGGGGTCGAACGGAAAGACGACGACCACCGCGTTGCTGGGGGAGATTCTGAAGGCCGCGGGAAGGCCCACGCTGGTGGGAGGGAATATCGGGCTGCCGGTGACGGCCATGGTGGCTGACAGCACGGCGGAGACGTGGAGTGCGATCGAGGTTTCGAGCTTTCAGCTGGAGACGGTCGAAACGTTCAGTCCGCGGGTCGCGGTGGTGTTGAATATCACGCCGGATCATCTGGATCGGCATGGAAGCTTTGAGGCGTATGCGGCGGCGAAGGCGCGGATTACGGAGTTCCAGACGGCGGAAAACTTTCTCGTCCTGAATGGAGAAGACAAGGAGACGCAGATGATCGCGGCGAAGACAAAAGCGCAGGTGTATTGGTTCAGCGCGCGAAGGCCGATCAAGCAGGGGGCGTTTGTGTATGGGGAGTCGATTGTGTTTGTGGCGCGCGAGGGAGCGAAGGCTGAGCCGGTGATGCCGGTGGTGGAGATTCCGCTGGCGGGTGCGCACAATGTGGAGAATGTCCTGGCAGCGGTGTGCGCGGCTCGGGTGGCAGGCGTACCGTGTGAGGTGATTCGCGCTGCGGTTCGTTGCTTCAAAGCAGTGGAGCATCGGCTGGAGTTTGTGCGCGAGGTGGATGGGGTGCGGTACTTCAACGACTCAAAGGCTACGAACGTGGACGCGACGGTGAAGGCGATTGAGGCATTTGGCGGCGGTATCCACTTGATTCTGGGCGGCAAAGACAAAGATTCGAACTATGCTGTGCTGGCGCCGATGCTGCGCGAGCGGGTGAAGACGGTTATCACGATAGGTTCAGCGGCAGAAAAGATTGCGCGGCAGCTCGATGGAGTCGTGAAGATAGAGAGCGCGGAGACGCTGGAGCGGGCGATGGCGTTTGCGCGCGGTGCGGCTGTGGCTGGAGACACGGTGCTGCTGGCTCCGGCGTGTGCGAGCTTTGATCAGTTTGAGAACTACGAGCAGCGGGGACGGGTCTTCAAGGATTTGGTACAGGGACTGGGTTCAGGTAGCAGGGATTAGGTGCAGGGCGGATGGCGAAGCGGGTTGGCGTAGATAAATGGCTGTTCGGTACGGTGCTGCTGCTGGTGCTGTTTGGGTTGGTGTCGGTGTTTTCTGCGTCGGCAGTACTGGCAAAGGCGACGCTGGGGTCGCCGTATGCGTATGTGGCGAAGCAGGCGATATGGGCTGGGCTGGGGATGGTGGCGCTGTTCATCCTGATGCGAGTGGATTATCGGCGGTATAACAACCCGAAGCTGATCTTCCCGCTGATGGCGATTACGGGGCTGTTGCTGATGGCGGTGTTTGCGATGAGCGGGATGAACGGGGCGCACAGATGGGTGCGCATGCCGGGGATTACGCTGCAGCCTTCGGAGCTAGCGAAGCCGGTGATTGTGATTTTCCTGGCGTGGTTTTTGCAGACGCGGATCCATACGATCGACAACATCAAGGAGACGATTCTTCCGGCGGTGATTCCGCCGCTGCTGTATATCGGGCTGATTTTGAAGGAGCCGGACCTGGGTACGGCGCTGGTGTGCGCGGCGGTGGTGATGCTGATGCTGTTTCTGGCGGGAATGCCGGTGAAGTGGCTGGTTGCGGCGATTGCTGCGGCGTCTCCGGTGATGTATTACATGCTGTTCCATGTGGCGTGGCGAGCTGCGCGCATGAAGGTATTTCTGAATCCCGAGGCCGATCCTAAGGGGGCTGGCTTTCATATTCTGCAGTCGCTGATTGCGGTTGGAACGGGAGGGATTCGGGGGCTGGGATTGATGGAAGGGCGGCAGAAGCTGTTTTACCTGCCTGAGCCGCATACGGACTTTATCTTTGCGAATATCTCGGAGGAGCTGGGGCTGATTGGAGCGCTGTGTGTGGTGGCGGCGTTCTGCATCCTGGGATACCGAGGGCTGCGGGCAGCATTCCTCTCGACGGACCCGTTTGCGCGGTTTCTGGCGTTTGGGCTGACGACGGCGATCCTGGTGCAAGCGTTCTTCAACATGAGCGTTGTGCTGGCGCTGCTGCCTACGAAGGGCATCCCGTTGCCATTTATCTCGTCGGGAGGCACAAGCGTGTTTGTGACGTTAGCGTGTATGGGCGTGCTGCTGAACGTGACGCGCGAGATCGACTGATGGCACGAGCGGGAGCGACAGCGTCGTTGCGTGTGGTGATTGCCGGCGGAGGTACTGGCGGGCACGTAATTCCTGCGCTGGCGATCGGCCGCGAGCTGCGGGATCAGCATGGAGCCGAGTTGCGCTTCATCGGTACGGCGCGCGGGCTGGAGACTCGGCTTGTGCCAGAGGCGGGGTTTCGGCTTGAGCTTGTGCGGTCGGGCCAGCTGAAGAATGTGAGCCTGGGGACGCGTGTGCGCACCATCGGTGATCTCCCCGTAGGTGTGCTCCGCTGCGTCGTCCTGCTGCGGGAGTTCAAGCCCCAGGTGGTTGTAGGCGTGGGAGGATACGCGAGCGGGCCTGCGATGATGGCGGCGGTCCTGCTGGGCATCCCAACCATGGCGTACGAGCCGAATGCGGTGCCGGGAATGACCAACCGCGTCATCGGCAAGCGGGTGCGCGCGGCCGCCGTAAACTTCGCGCAGACAGCGCAGTACTTTCGCAATGCCGAGGTGACGGGCGTTCCTGTCCGCCCGGAGATCTTCGATCTGCCGCAGAAGCCGCCCGGTGAGCCGCCGCGGTTGCTGGTGACGGCGGGCAGCAATGGCGCTCAGGTCTTCAACGAGACGATGCCGCAGATCGCTGCGGAGCTGCTGCGCGATGTGCCCGGACTGACCATCGTGCATCAATCCGGTCCAAGAAGGCAGGCGGAGACTCGCGCAGCGTATGTAGCGAGCGGAGCCGATGCGGCCCGCTGGTCGGTGGAGCCCTTCCTGACAGACATGCCTGCCCAGTATGCGGCTGCCGATGTGGTGCTCGCGCGCTCGGGGAGCACGGTTGCCGAGCTATGTGCCGCAGGTAAAGCTTCGGTGCTGGTACCGTTTGCAGCAGCTGCTGACGATCATCAGAGGAAAAACGCAGAGGTGCTGGTTGCGGCTGGAGCGGCGACGATGCTGCTGCAGCGCGATGTGACCCCGGAGACGCTGCGAAGAGAGCTTCTGGCGCTGCTGGAGGATAAGGATCGCCGCTCTGCGATGGGTCAAAGAGCGCGAACGCTGGCCCGGCCCGGTGCGCTGCAGCGGATCGCGGCGATGGTTCTGCGCCTGGCAGGAAGATAAAGCATGTCAAAGCGAAAGGGCTGAGGATGGCTCCTCAGCCCTTTGTATGCAGCGTTGTAGCCGGTGGTTAGCGACGTCCGCCGCCGCCATGACCGCCGCCACCGCCGCCGAAGTGGCCACCACCGCCACCGCCGCCGAAGTGGCCACCACCGCCACCGCCGAAGTGACCGCCGCCACCGCCGCCAAAACCGCCGCGGCTTGCGCCGCCGCCGAAGCCGCCTCCACGGCTTGCACCGCCGAAGCTGCCGCCACGGCTTAGACCGCTGCCTCCGCTGCGGCTGGCGTTATTGAAGCCGCCGCCGGTGTACCCTCCGCGATTGCCGCCGTTGAAGCCGCCGCGCCCATTGATGCTGGAGCCCCGGAAGCCGCCGCCGAAGCCGCCACGGTCACCGTTGAAGCCGGCGCGGGCAAAGGACGCTCCACCAGGGCGGCCGTTGAAGCCGGAGTATCTGCGGTCGTAGAACCCGCCCCTAAAGCCTTCGCCGAAGCGTCCGTAGGCGCGGTTGTACCAGAAGCGGCCACCGTTCCAATAGCCGCCGTAGAAGCCGGTTCCGAAGTAGCCGAAGCCGTAGTTGATGCCGCCGTAGAAGCCGATATGCAGGCCCCAGTAGCCGGGCCGCCAGAGATAAGCGCCGCCGCCCCAGCCCCAGTATCCGGGGGTCCAGAGGCCGCCGACGTAAGGAGGAAGCACCCATGCACCGGGAATCCAGTAGTAGCCGCCGCCGCCCCAGCCCCAGTAGCCGGGTGTCCAGATGTAGCCGTCACCGGGGCATTCGGGCTGTTGGTAATCGGGGATGGCTGGTGGAGCATAACCGGCAGTGATTTCTACCTGGGCTTGTGCCTGCGGTGTAGGGACGGCAATCAGGGCGCAAGCAGCGAGGGTGGAAGCTGCAAAGAAGTTACGAAGTAGGCGATAAAGCTTCATACGATGCCCCCGCCCCGCCGGGCTTCGCTCCCATTCGGGATGGCGAGTACGGCGAGGAGAGATGCCGGTCTCCGGGCGGTGTGCCCTGATCCAGCTCCCAGAAGATTAGACACGGGGTCGACGGTATATGTTGCGGTCTCGCCTCGCCAATAAGTCAATCAATGTGCGCTATTTGCATCGGGATGCGACGGAGTGCGGGGCCCGGTGAAGAGGTCTTTGGGGCAGATGACGTGGACGCCGTCATTGGTGTCGACGAGTTGGGTGATGTCGACGTCGCAGGCGACGGAGATGAGGGAGTAGGCATCGTCGCGGGAGAGGTGTGGAAAATCGGGGTTTTGCTCGGAGAGGAAGGTGATCATATTGCGGACAGCCATCTCTGTGGCGGTTTTGAGGTCCGGGGAAAAGCCCATCGAGATGTATGCTGTGGGGGTTTCTGCGCGGGGCCAGAGGAGACGCGCTTCTTCGTGTCCTTGGGGGTTGGCTGCGCCTTTGTGGACGATGAACTGGAAGGTTCCGGTGAGGAAAGTCTCGAGGGCGGTGATATCGACTTCGCCGTTGCCCTGACCGGCGTGGCCGTCGCCGGCTTCAAAGAGCGCGCCGGGGGCGTGGACGGGGTAGAAGATGGTGGAACCGGCGGTAAGCTCTTTGTTGTCCATGTTTCCGCCGTGCATCCAGGGTGGGGCGGAGTTCCATTTGCCGGCAGACTCGGGGGGAGCGATGCCCATCGATCCAAAGAAGGGGTGGAGCGGGATGGTGATGCCTGGGGCGAAGTCTGCGGTCATGGCAGAGCGGTTGAGGGGGATGATCTTGGTGCGGCCGTAGGGGAAGTCGTCGGGGAGGAAACCGCGGCCGGCACCGAAGCCGTTGCAGGCGAAGTCGGTGTCAAGGGAGATTTTGAGGACGCGGACTTCGAGGATGTCGCCGGGTTGCGCCTCCGCGATGGCAACGGGGCCGGTGAGAATGTGGCCGCCCGGGCCACGATCAGACTGCGGGACACCGGCGTAGAGGGGGCCGAGCCAGGAGGGAATCTCGGAGGGCTTGACGCCTTCGGCTTCGAGGCGGTCGGGAGGGCCGCAGGTGGAGGCCGTTTGCATGACGACGGTGTCGCCGGAGTGGACGGTGAGGGCGGGCTTGGCGTGGGCGGAGTAGTAGCCCCAGGCGACGGTGGAGGGGGTGGCGAGGAGGGTTTGGGTGGTCTGGGCGGGAAGGGATGCGGCGAGGGTAGCGGAGATGCAGAGAGTCGTGGCGGCGAGGACGATTCGGCTTGGGCGCATTCTGGATGTATAGCATGCACAGGCAGCGGATGGGAGAATGTAAAAGATGAACTCAATTTATTTGCAGGAACATGCTTTGTTTGCGCCTTCGCATCGGGTGCATTTTATTGGGATTGGCGGGATTGGGATGAGTGGGATCGCGGAGATCCTGCTGACGATGGGGTATGCGGTTTCGGGGTCGGACCTGCGGGGTTCGGCGGTTACGGAGCGGCTGGCGGGGTTGGGAGCGCGAATTTATGTGGGGCATGCGGCGGAGAATGCGACGGCGTGCGATGTGGTGGTGACGAGCTCGGCGGTGGCTAAGGATAATCCGGAGGTGGTGGAGGCTCGGGCGCGGAAGATTCCGGTGATTCAGCGGGCGGAGATGCTGGCGGAGTTGATGCGGCTGAAGTACGGGATTGCGATTGCAGGGATGCATGGAAAGACGACCACGACGACGATGGTGGCGGCGGTGCTGGCGGGGGGAGAGCTTGATCCGACGGTTGTCGTAGGCGGGAGAGTGGATGCGCTGGGGTCGAATGCGCGGCTGGGGAGGTCGCAGTTCCTGGTGGCGGAGGCGGATGAGAGCGACCGGAGCTTTCTGAAGCTGTCGCCGATATTGGCGGTGGTGACGAACCTGGACCGCGAGCATATGGACTCGTATGCGGATATGGGGGATGTTGAGGATTGTTTTGTGGAGTTTATGGACGAGGTTCCATTTTATGGGGCGGTGACGGCGTGCGTGGATGATCCGATGCTGCGGGGGATCCTGGGGCGGGTGACACGGAGGGTATACACCTATGGGGAGAGTGCGGAGGCGGATTTTCGGCTGAAGATGCTGCCGGGAGCCGCAGGCTGCCATGCGCGGTTCGAGGTAGAGGCGCGCGGGATGGTGTTGGGGCCGTTTGAGCTGCATGTTCCAGGCAAGCATAATGTGCTGAATGCGACGGCGGCGGTGGCGATTGGCGTGCAGTTGGGGCTATCGGCGGAGAAGATTGCGGCGGGGCTGGCGACGTTTCGGGGTGTGAACCGGAGGTTTCAGGTGCGCGGCGTGGCGCGTGGTGTGACGGTGGTGGATGATTATGGGCATCATCCGACGGAGATTCGGGCGACGCTGCAGGCGGCGAAGGAATGCGGGTATGGGAGGGTGCTGGTGCTCTTTCAGCCGCATAGATATACGCGGACGCGTGATTTGATGGAGGAGTTTACGGGAGCATTTGGGGATGCTGATGGTGTACAGGTGCTGGATATCTATGCGGCGAGCGAAGAGCCGATGGAAGGGGTGACGGGTGAGGTGCTGGCGGGGGCGATCGGTGCGAAGCATCGGGGGGCGGTGAGGTATGCGGGGTCGATGGAGGAGGCGGTGGAGCGGCTGGCGACGGAGGCGCGGGCGGGGGAGATGATCCTGACGCTGGGTGCGGGGAGTGTGTCGCAGGCGGGTCCGATGCTGCTGGAACGGCTGCGTGCGGGAGAGGATGACAGCGGATTCGCCGGAGGATGACGATTTGTCCATGAAGCCGTTGCGAGCGCGGTTGTTTTGTTTGAATTGCAAGTAGCGGATGCTGCGCACCGAATTCCAGAAATCGAGCATCCAAGAATAGATTCCAATCTACGCGGAGCACGGGAGAGTAGTGAAGCTAAAACTGTTAAGTGTTGCAATGACCCTGATTGTTGTGGGTTCAATGGCGAAAGCCGGGTTTGCGCAGGCGAAGATCGATACGTCTCTTCCTGAAGAACCATTGCCGCATCGCAGGGTTCTATTTCTGTTTCCCGGGTATGAGACAGTGCAGGACCCAAATCAGGCTGTGGCGCCGCTGCGGACGAGCCAGAAGTTCGGGATGGCGTTCCATAAGACGGTCGATCCATCGTTTGTGGTGGAGTCGGTGATGTTTGCGGGGTTTGACCAGGTAGCGAGCTATGGTCCGGAGTACGGGTCAGGATCAGCTGCGTTTGCGCAACGGGTGGGGTATAACGCTGCGAATATATCCTCGACGTTCTTATTTACGGATGCGGTGCTGCCGACGTTGTTTCATCAGGATCCGAGATACTTTCGAAAAGGGAAGGGTTCCATCAAATCCCGACTGTGGTGGACAGTCCGCAGCGAAGTTGTGGCGTATAGCGATGAGGGAACAGAGATGCCGAACTACTCCAGTGTGCTGGGATTCGGTATGTCCACGGCGCTGTCGAATGCTTATTCACCGCCGTCGAGTATCACGTTGTCGAAGACGATGCAGCGGTTTGCGGTGAAAGAAGGCGTGAGCGTGGCTTTGAATGTGCTGAGGGAGTTTGGGGCTTCTGGGAAGCGCGAGCGGCCTTAGGAGCGTTCCTGAAGCGATACCCTGTGCGGAGTGTTGCGGCGCTGGTGGCTTGAGACCGTTATAGTGTTGGTATTGGCGATTCTTCTGCGGCCTTGCTCAGGCTACGCGGAATATGAAGAAGACAGGTTCTAAGCGCGGGTCCGGGTATGCGGGCGGATCGGGCTCTACGGTGCTTGAGGTGCCGGAGGAGAGCTATGCTTCTGGAGCGGAGGCGCGGAACCCGTGGCAGGGGGGTGGACCGGCGCCAGCGGGAGCGCTGCAACGGGGTTATGGGAGCGGGGGTTTTGACGCAGGAGACGCTGACGGCACAATCGGTTCGGACGCTGAATATACGGCGACACAGGAGGAGTATGTGCCGCGCCGAGGCGCGCTGCGGGTAGGTGTACGCGGTGCGCTGCGGAGTGTGGTTGGGCGGATTGTGCTTAGTGTGGCAGTGCTGGTTGTGCTTGGAGCGATGGGTGTGGCAGCGGCTGCGGTGCGGTCGTATGCACTGCATGATCCGCGATTTCTGCTCGGGAGCTCGGACGATATACAAATTGAAGGAGCCGAGCATCTGACGCGCGACCAGATACTGAGCGTCTTTGGAGCGGACCTGGAACGGAATATCTTCCGGATGTCGCTGGATGAGCGGAAGGCGGATCTGGAGCGGCTCCCTTGGGTGGAGCATGCGACTGTGATGCGATTGCTGCCGAACAATCTGCGGGTGCTGATAACGGAGCGGACGCCGATGGCGTTTGTGCGGCAGGGGACACAGATTGGGCTAGTGGATGCAAGCGGCGTGCTGCTGGACATGGCGGCGGATGCGGCGGGAAATCCGCATTACTCGTTTCCAGTGCTGACGGGCTTGTCGGCGAGCCAGCCGCTGGAGGCGAGAGCAAAGCGGATGCAGGTGTATCACGACTTTATGGCGGCGTTGAGTGGAGCGGATGGGCACCTGGCGGACTCGCTGAGCGAGGTAGATGTGACGGATCCGGAGGATGTGAAGGCGCTGATGGCTTCGGGCAATTCGGATATTTTGGTGCACTTTGGGGACCAGCAGTTTCTCAAACGGTATCAGGAGTTTGAGCAGCATCTGCCAGAGTGGAAGCAGCTCTATCCGAAGCTTGCGTCTGCCGATATGCGTTATGAGGGACAAGTCGTGCTGGAGATGCAGGGCGGAGCGGCGGGCTCGGGTGAGACGACGACGGCCGTAGCGGGCGACGGTCACGCAGCGGCGGCTTCGAGCGAGGCGATGAAGCCGGCTGTAGCGCCGATGGCTACGTCTGCGGAGGCGACTCCGGTGGCAAAGACGCCAGTGGTGAAGGTGCCGCGCGCGCGGACGGCTGTTGCGAAGGCTGCGGCGGGACGAGCGGCTGGAACGCGCAGAGTGGATGTGAGGAAGAAGACGGCGAAGGGCAAGGACGCTGCGAATGAGCGAGTGTTTGCGGCGCTGGCGGCAGCGCATAAGGCGGCGCTGGCAAGGGCGGCAGCGGCAGGGCGGTCGAAGACGGCGGTGAGCACTGCCGGTGGAGCCACACGATGAATGCGAAGATGGAAAACCTGATTACGGTGCTGGATGCGGGCAGCTCCAAGAGTTGCGTGTTGGTGGCTGAGTTGGTGGACGGCGTGCTTCGGTATCGGGGGCATGGGGTGGAGGCGTCGCGCGGCATGCGGCGGGGGGTGATCTCGGATCTGGGGCCGGCGGCGGCGGCAATCAATGATGCCGCGTTGACGGCGGAGAAGGTCACGAAGGCACCGATTGAGACGGCAGTGGTGGGAATTGGTGGGCCGCATGTGCGGGGGATGAACTCGCAGGGCGGGATCAGCATGGGCAGCCGGATGAAGGAGATTACGCGGGAGGACGTGCGGTCGGCGATTGACCGGGCGAGGAGTGTGGGGCTGGCTCCGGACCGTGAGGTACTGCACCTGTTGCCGCAGCAGTTTATTTTGGACGATCAGGGCGGGATTCACGATCCGGTGGGGATGGTGGGGAACCGGCTGGAGGTGTGTTTGCACCTGTCGACGTGCTCGGGGAGCGCATCGCAGAACGTGGTGACGTGCGCGAACCGGGCGGGGTTGGAGGTTGTGGACACGGTATTTGAGGGAATCGCGTCGGCAGAGGCAGTGCTGAGTGCCGATGAACGCGAGCTTGGGGTGTGCGTGGCGGATATTGGTGCGAGTTCGACGGAGCTGGTGGTGTTCTTTGAGGGGTCGGTGGCGCACACGGCGGTGCTGCCGATTGGCGGAGACCATTTTACGAACGACCTGGCGGTAGGGCTGCATGTGAGTGTGGAAGAGGCTGAGCAGTTGAAGCGGATCTATGGGAACTGCGTGGTGACGTCCGTGCCGCAGTTGAACGAGATTGAGATTGGCGGCGATCTGGCGTTGGGTGGGCAGTCGGCGCGGATTGTGCGGCAGAGGTTTCTGGCGGAGATTCTGGAGCCGCGCGCGCGGGAGTTACTGACGATGCTGCGGGATAATCTGCGGACGGGTGGGGTGCTGGAGGCGATGGGCGCGGGATGCGTGTTTACTGGCGGCGGGGCGCTTCTGGCGGGGCTGCTGGATAACGCTGAGAGTTTGCTGCGTGTGCCGGCGCGGATTGGGTATCCGGTGCCGCTGAGCCGGATGCCGCAGGAGCTGGCAAAGCCGGAGTTCGCGGCGGCGATTGGGATTCTGCTCTACACGCACCGGACGCAGATGCGAAAGGCGAGCGAGGAGCAAGGGTTGGCGCAGAAGCTGAAGTCGATATTTGCGGGAAGTTTCTGACGGCAGGGCACAGGGATTGGGAGCTGGGGTCGGCACCTGGCGACTTGCAGTGTTGCAGAAGAATGGCAAAAAGATGGTGAAGGCGAAGTGGTTTTGCGTGTTGGAGCGGGGTAGACGGTAGACTAGTGAATATGAGATTTTGCAAGAGTCTGGTTGTAGTTTTGTTGGGCCTTGGGTGCGCCGTGGCGGCGCGGGCCCAGGCAGGGGTGTACGTTGGGTACACGGCGACGCGGCTGAGCGGTATCAAGTGCTTTGAGGTCGCTCCGGTAACGTGCTCGAGTACGAATGGCGTGGTGAATCCTGCGGGTATTCAGGCGGGAGCTTACTACGACTTTAAGACAGTTGGGCCAGCGCGCCTTGGCGTGGACGTTCGTGGCGGCGTTTTCAACTCGAACAAGTCGGCGACGGCAAGTGCGGGTAGCATTAATTCCACGGGATACGACAATCTGCTCGTGGGTCTGAAGGGTACGTTTCATACGCGGTATAGCTGGTTGGCGCCGTATGCGCAGGTGTCGGCTGGATATGCGCGGAGCAACGCGACGGAGCCGTTTACGCTGGGGCTTAGTACAACGGCCGTGCCCACGCCTCGGGTAGAGGACAGTTTCATTGAATATATGGGGATCGCCGGAGTTGCAGTGCACGTGTTTTCGTTCGTGGATCTGCGGCCGATCGAGCTTGGTATTGGCAACATGAACCGGGTTGCGGGCGGTTCGGCGATCGATGGCCCGGCATCGGTTGGTGTGATGTCCATTGGCGCATCTGTCGTGCTGCATATGCCGTCGTCGAAGTAGGGGGGCGGCGAACGATACCAAGGTAGATGCGTCGCGAGGATTTCCTGAGGGGTTTCCACGTATGGCCGTGCAGAATAGATAGAGGCGTTTGAGAAACACCTGAGGAGAGAAACAATGCCGCCCGAAGATGCGCTTCGCATTCATTACCACGATGAGATGAGGCGCAGTGCGCGGATCAAGGTCATTGGCGTGGGTGGTGGAGGAAACAACGCCGTCAATCGGATGATTGCGGCGAACGTGGAGGGCGTTGAGTTTATTGGCGCGAACACGGATGTGCAGGCGCTGGAGGGGTCAAACGCGCCTGTAAAGCTACAGTTAGGCGTGAAGCTGACGGGTGGCCTGGGTGCGGGTGCGAATCCGGATGTGGGACGGCGGGCGGCGCTGGAAGATTCCGACAAGATCATTGAGGCGCTAGAGGGCGCGGACATGGTGTTCGTGACGGCCGGGCTGGGCGGCGGCACGGGGACGGGTGCAGCTCCGGTGATTGCGTCGCTGGCGAGCGAGATGGGAGCGCTGACGATTGCAGTGGTGACGCGGCCATTTGCGTTCGAGGGCAAGCGGCGGGCGATGCAGGCGGAGCGCGGTTTACAAGAGCTTCTGGAGTCGGTGGATACGCTGATTGTGATTCCGAATGAGAAGCTGCTCACGGCGGCGGCAGATGCGGGATTCTTTGAGAGCTTCAGGATCGCCGACGATATTCTGCGGCAGGGCGTACAGGGAATCTCGGACATTATCACGATTCCCGGAGTGATCAATCGGGACTTTGCGGATGTGAAGACGACGATGGCCGGGATGGGATATTCGGTGATGGGAACGGCGGTACGGTCGGGCGAAGGACGGGCGCGCGAGGCGGCGTTGGCAGCAATGGCGTCGCCGCTGCTGGAGGATGGCGCGATCAATGGAGCGCGCGGGATTCTGATCAACATTACGGGATCGAGCCAGTTGAAGTTGAGCGAGGTAAATGAGGCTTCGTCGTTGATCCAGGAGGCAGCGCACGAGGAGGCGAATATTATCTTCGGCGCTGTGCTCGATGAGAGCATGGGCGACGAGGTGAAACTGACGGTCATCGCGACGGGCTTTCGGAATGAAGCGGCTCCAGCACGTAGAGAACGGATGATGGCCGGCACAGGTCTGCCGACAGTGCAGCAGGATTCGCGCCGATATGATGTAGCACCACCTCGCATTGCGCAGCGTCCTGGGGATGCACGATCTGAACGTGAGGAGACGTCGAGCGCTGCAAAGGAGCCTGTAATTTTTGCATCGCAGGAATCGCGGCCGGCGATTCGGATGGAGCAAGAGCCTGGGTTTGGGGAAGTGATTCCGGGGATCGCTGCGGAGGCGGATCGCGGGCGGGAGTATCGGGAGGAGAGTGGATCTGGTGGAGCTGGAGCGGATGTTCCTTCGCAGCGACCTACGTATCCGGTGTCGTCCTACTACGAGACGGCGCGTCAGCAGGCATGGCAGGGGTCGGGACCGCGCATTGAATTTGCGATGACGGGATCGAGTGGTAGTGAGGCACGGGAGCCGGCGATCCAGCGGCGCGCAGTCAGCCACGAGCCTGCGCTGAGTGGGCAGGATGCGAGTGGTGTGGAGAGGGCGCGGCCCGCGATAGAAGCTTATGGTTCGATCCACGAACAAGCGGCGCGCGACAATGACAGCAACGAAGCCGAACGGGATGAGGTCAATCAGGCAGCTGCAAAGCACGCGGCTCCGGAGTTGGTTCCTGTCCGCGCGTCAGTGTTTGATGATGACTTCTTTCGAAAGCCGAAGGAAGCGGAGCCGCGGGCGAACGAGGATGCGGCACCGAAGCAGTGGTCGGATGCGCGGACGAACCCTTATGCAGGGCATGTTGCTGAAAAGATGACTGAGAATGAAGAGCTGGATATTCCTGCCTTTTTGAGACGAAAGCCGTAAAAGCAGAATTGCTTTGCGATGGAGCTGTGTTGGGTTAGTATCAGGAAATCCACAAACAACCTACGCGGCGCGGAACGACCAAACTGTAAGCAGAGAAGAGAGCAGATGGGACCAAGAATTGCAGGGTTGGCGATTGCATTGCTGATGTGTTTTGGCGTAGCGCGCGGGGATACGACGAAGCCTGTGACGACGCACAAGAAGGTCTCGGCGACGACTTCTCGGCGACTGGCTACGCGGAGCCGGACAAGGCATGCAGCCAGCCGGAGCGTAGCTGGAAGCCACAAAAGTACCAGTGCTCATAGCGCGGTTGCTGTAGCTTCTGCGCGGCATGGGCGTCGGCATGCACGGTACTACGAGCGCTTTACGGCGAGCAGCTTTGCAGACGATGTGACGGCGGGGGATGTGAGCGCGGGTGAAGATCCTGTCGTAAGGGCGGCGGCTATTGAGGCGCTCGGCAACATGAATGGAACAGTGGTGGCGATCGATCCGTCGAGCGGGCGGATTCTCGCGATGGTGAACCAGAAACTGGCGCTCAGCGCGGGTGCGGAGCCATGCTCGACGATCAAGGTCTCGGTGGCGTTGGCGGCGCTGAAAGAAGGCCTGGTGAAGGCGGATACGCCGGTGAACCTTGGAGGCCACTACTCTGTGGATCTGACGCACGCTCTGGCGAAGTCGATCAACCTATATTTTGAGGTTCTTGGCCGCGCTATGGGATTTGAGCGCGTGAAGTATTATGCAAACGAGTTCGGGCTGGGAGAGCTGGCGGGTTACAACATTCCGGGTGAGCATCTGGGTGTGTATCCGGATAAGGCATTGCCGGCGGCGAGCGGGGGTGTGGGGCGGATGTGCTCGTTTGGCGAGAGCATCAGCATGACGCCGCTACAGCTGGGCGCGCTGGTGAGCGCGATTGCGAACGGTGGAACGCTGTATTATCTGCAACATCCGACGACGCAGGCAGATGTTGCGGATTTCCAACCGAAGGTCAAACGGCTGTTGGACATCAAGGATGTGATTCCACAGATTCTGCCGGGCATGCAGGGCGCGGTGGACTTCTCCAATGGTACGGCAAGATCGCTGCGGACGAACTTTGTGCAGTTCCCGGTTTTTGGGAAGACTGGAACATGCTCGGACAATGGGACGCGGTTCGGGTGGTTCGTGAGCTACGGTGATGCACCGACAGGACGGATTGTCACGGTGGTGTTTCTCGAGGGTGGAAGACCGACGTTTGGCCCGAAAGCAGCGGAGTTGACGGGCGAGTTTTATCGCGCAATGTATGACCATAACTACTTCCAATCGAAGACGGATGTGACTGCTTCGGTGGGGCGGAGTGTTGGTGCCGACAGGTAGGCGGATGCATCCTACTGAGTGAGGCAGTCATTCGCGATGAAGATCCTGACAGCAGAAGAGATGGGTGCGGCTGACCGCCGTTCGGTTGAGGCTGGCGTGCCGATGGACCACTTGATGGAGAACGCTGGCGAGGCTGTGGCGCGGTTCTGCGCGCGGCGGTATGCGGGCGACGGGCTTGTGGTGGTGCTTGCGGGCAAGGGCAACAATGGTGGGGATGGGATGGTTGCGGCGCGGCATTTGGCGTTGGCTGGCCGGTGTGTCCGCGTTGCATTGCTGGGGCGAGCCGACGAGCCGAAGGGAGCTGCGGCCTCGGCGCTACAGCGTGCTGTGGAGGCGAAGGCGGAGCTGCGAGAGATTCAGGACGAGAATGGTCTTAGGGCGGCGCTCGAAGGAGCTGCGCTGGTGGTGGACGCGGTTGTGGGGACGGGGTTCAAGCCGCCGCTACGTGGCTTGGCGGCGATGGCGCAGCCGATGCTGGAGGCGATGACGGTGCCCGTGGTGGCGGTGGATCTCCCGAGCGGGTGGGATGCAGATTCGACGAGCGAGATGGCGAAGGGTGCGTTTCGAGCGGACGCGGTGGTGACGTTTGCGGCTCCAAAGCTGGCGCATATATTTGGAGCGTTGACGAGTGGTAAGACCTTTGGGCCGGTGGTGGTGGCAGGAATCGGAATGCCGGAAGGCGCGGTGCAGTCAGCGACCGGGATGCATTGGGGTGGGTGTGCAAAGGCGATTGCGGAGATGCCGCGGGAGATTAATGGAAATAAAGGACGGTTTGGGCATGTGCTGCTGGTTGGGGGAGCATCTGGAAAGGCCGGAGCGCCTTCCATGGCGAGCTTGGCGGCCATGCGCGCGGGCGCGGGATTGGTGACGGCGGCCGTGCCGAAAGAGATTCTGTCGATTGTGGCTGGGATCGCGCCAGAGTTGATGCTGACGCCGCTGGTAGTTGAGAGAGAAGGTGGATTACAGCTGCAGGCGTTGGAGGAAGCGAGCCTGGCGAAGCTGCTGAAGGGAATTACCGTGGTGGGGATTGGTCCTGGGCTGGGGCAGGAGGGTACGACTCCGGAGTGGGTGCGGAGGTTTGTGGAGCGGGTATCTCTGCCGATGGTGATCGACGCAGACGCGCTGAATGCGCTGGCGGGACGGACAATACTGCTGAGGACTGCGATTGAGGCGGCGAAGGCGAAGGGTCGGCCGAGGACGATTGTGCTGACGCCGCATCCGGGGGAGATGGCGCGGCTGGTGGAAATGACGGTCAAGGAGGTTGAGGAGGACCGCGTGGGGCTGGCGCGGCGATTTGCGACCGAGCATGGGGTGACGTTGGTGCTGAAGGGCTGGCGAACCCTGGTGGCGCACCCGGATGGGCGGATTGCCGCGAATACGACAGGAAATCCTTCGATGGCGAAGGGTGGGAGCGGCGATATTCTGACGGGGATTGTGAGCGCGATGCTGGCGCAATATGTGGATGGGAAGGCGGCGAGCGCGGACGACGTAGCGAAGGCGGTGGAGGCAGCCGTGTTTCTACACGGGCTGGCTGGGGATTTTGCGTGCCTCGCGCAGGATGTGCATACGGTGCTGGCGACGGATACCGTTGGACATCTATGGCAAGCGTTTCGCGCGAGGGTGACGGACGCTGAAGGATTTACATGGATTACGGGAACGGCGAGGAGTGAAGCGTTGCAATGAAACAATTTACGCGGGAGAAGCGGCTGCGTACGCGCAGCGAGCAAGGGACGGTGGGGCTAGGCCAATTGATCTCGGAGCTGCTGGTGGCACCCAAGCTGGTGGTGCTTCGGGGAGAGCTGGGCATGGGGAAGACGACGCTGGTGCGTGGGGTCGCCGGTGCGTTAGGAGCGGATGTGGAGGATGTTGCAAGTCCTACGTTCACGCTAGTGCACGAGTATCAAGGGAGACGTACTCGACTCATTCATTTGGATTTATATCGGTTGGATCATGAGCGGGAGGTGGAGGGCATCGGACTGTGGGAGATGGCCGATGCGCCGGATGCGCTGGTGATGGTGGAGTGGGGCGACAAGTTTGAAAGCGTCATGGAGCGGGCAGACGCGGAAATATGGATGACGCAAGGTGAGGTGGAGAAGGAGCGTCTGCTGCTGATTCGATGGTAGCGCGATGGAACGACAAAGGCCGCGATGTTGATCGCGGCCTTTCGTTTGTGTCTGTTGCTGCTCGTCAGCAGCCAAACTACGTCTTACGTTAGCTGCGTGAGTGCCAGTCGGCGTTGGTGCGGTCACGGATGCCGATGAAGCTGGGAACGAAGACGGTGGAAGCTGAAGCGAGTGCAAGCAATGCAAAGTACATTTGGTTCTCCTGTGGCGCGCGTGGCCGGTCGAGCCGGGATTACGGCGCTCTACTACTGCGTTTTGTTAGAGATAGGTCAGCCGCGTGGGCGGGGTTGAGATCTTGACTCAGCCGTCACAGTCGCGGGTATCGTTTGAAGCTGTGCCATCCTGGTGAGCTCAACCGGGATGCTCTGTTCGAGGCTCCGCTCGGTTTTGAGCAGCGCTTCGTGTTTCTGTGCACATCACTTACTACGGATGAGAGTATAAATTGGTTCCCTCGGATTCAGCTTTTTATCGAACAAACGCGCGATAAAAGAACAATGGAAGAGTGGTGCGAGGTTTTAGGACATAAATTGGCTTATTTTGGTGCGCTTTTCAGGCCTGTTTGGTTCCGTGCTGTGGGGTGGAGTGGGAGATGCGGCCTTTAAAGCGATAGATGGCGCAGCGTTCGTCGCCGGTGGAGCCGTATTCTTTTTGATCGGCGATGGCGGCGAGGTCGGCGAGATGGTCGGAGGGGGTCATGGCGACGGAGCCCATCCAGAGGCGGGTGAAGGCGGGGTGGTGGTCGAGGAAAGAGTCGTGCTCGGCGTTTGCGTAGAGGAGGTCAAAGGGTTTGGGATGAGTGGCTTGGGAGGTTTCGATGTGGCGGATGAAGCGGCGGAGGAGGGGGAGTTCGAAGGGGTGGAAGAGGAAGGCGAGGGTGGGCTCGGCGGGGAGAGGGTGGGCGGTGGCGTCGGCGTGGTGGAGGTGAAGGGGAGAGAGGGCGTTCGCGTGTAAGTCGTTGTGCCACAGGGAGATGTTGGCGCTGGCGATGGCTGCGAGGATGGGGTTGAGCTCGATGCCTTCGACGCGGAGGAAGGGGAATTGGGAGGCGAGGAGCATGGCGCGGCCTTTGCCGGCGCCCACGTCGAGGAATACGGTTTTCTCGATGGGTTGGGGGCTGGTGCGGTGCAGCCATATGTCTAACAAACCATGGAGGATGGAGGGAGCAACGCCGTAGTAGGCGGTGAGTTCTTCAAGCCTGGCAGTGGTGCCCTGAACGATGATATGGCCGGGAATGAGGCCGGAGGTGTCGGTGCCGTGGAGGGTGTCGAAGGGGTGAATGGCGGTCTGAGGTTTGGGTCTTAGCATCTTCTTCAGGGTAACTTGCGTGCGTTTTGAGGGATTCCAGGTGCGTGTTAGAGGATATAAGGGCGGGGTTCGTGGATTTGAGAACTCAGAAGTGCAGGGAGGCGCTCGAACGGGAGGTTTGGTGAGCGGTCATCCATGGGTGAGTCCGAGCAATCGGACAATCGCCAGTCCATTTGTCGTCTGGTTGATGCCGGGCTTCAGGAGGTAATCGAAGGCCAGAGGGTTAGCTTCGTCAGGGCTGGCCATGTGAACATTCCTGCCAGGCAGTTCGGAAATCTCGGCCAGCTCTGCCAGTGCCAGATCGTGCGTCGACAAGGCCCCGACGGATTCAGACGCGAGCAGACCCCGCAGGACGGCTTCAGCGGCGATACGACGGTCGAGGGAGTTGGTTCCGCTAAAGATCTCGTCCATAAGAAACAAGGTCTGGCCGCGAGCTTCTCCAGCGAGGGTGAGGATCTCACCCAGGCGCTCTACTTCGGCCAGAAATTTGGACTTGCCATCCGCGAGGGAGTCCTGGATGGACAGGGATGCTCCGATGCGTAACGCGCTCATCTTCAGGGTGCGTGCAGCGACTGGTGCGCCGGCGAGTCCCAAGACGACATTCGCACCAACCGCGCGAAGCAAGGTAGACTTGCCGGCCATATTCGATCCTGAGATCAGCAGAAATTTAACGCTGCCGCCGAGCACGACGTCATTGGGGACGGCATTGCCAAGGGCCAGAAGTGGGTGTGTCATGCCTTCGGCTTCGAATTGAGCCTCAGCAGTGTCATCCATTATTTGGGGATAGACGTTTTCATCGTGCTCGGCGGCGTACGTTGCCAATGCAAGAAGGCCTTCAAACTCTGCCCATGCGGCCAGCCACTGGCGCATGGGGACGTCAAAATGCTGCTTCCATCGCTCCAAGGCAAATGCTATGTGGGTTCCGCCCCCGATGAGCAGGGACATAGGGTAGATCCACTCTTTGGTTCGGTGTTCAACGACCTTGAGATAGAACTCCAAGCGTTGCAAGGCGTTGTCTTCTCCGCGCACCTGGCTCTGCAAGACACAGAGGGCCGGGGCTAAAAATGAGGTTTGGCGCAGCGTCCTGAGGCCTTCACGCAGTATCGATGTCTGCCCGATGAGTGACTGCGCGGCCTCGAGTTCGACGCGGACTCTGTCATAGAGCCAAAGACAAATAGCACCTTGCGCGGCAATCAAAGCTCCGATGACGGGCAGGAGGTGGTCCCAATCACGATGTTGGATTCGTCCGAGCAGTGCCACCGCCATCCATACGAACGTTAGAAGTGAGAGCGTCCACGGTAGCCAGGATGGGAAGTTGCTGTGTTCGGCTTCGAGCCAACGGTCAAAGCTCTCCGCGGGCACATCCTCGAATCTGAATCGTCCCAGAAGCGCGATCTGTTCGCGGAGATCGATCATGCCTGAAAGTTCTCGCACAGCATCCTGCCTGTCTCGCACAACCTGCGCTGTTGCAGGTTGCATGAGGAGTCGCGCCAGCCCGCGTTGCCCGGACAACGGTTCGCGTTGTGGCCAGCAGGTCAAAGAGCGAATGGGAGCCGAGGACGTTCAGATCGTGGGAAAACAAGTGTCCGGGTTGCTCGAAGCAGTCGCCGGAGATTCCAGACCAGCGATCTGATCCATTGGCACGATCCATACAGCGTTTGTAGAAGGCGGAGAGCCGCCATGCCCTGATTCCTGCGCGGCGGTCACGCATCATCCGCAGAAAGAGGGCAACGGTGATGATGGCGGCGACCGCAGGCAGCCAGAAAGGTTGGCTGTGGTGCATGGCCACCCATGTAGACCGGATCGTGAGCATGATAGCGACGGTCATGAGCAGGCGATATCTGTCGCCGTTTGTCTTTGCCTGAGTGTAGGCGCTATTGACCGAGGTCGACCGTCTTTCATATTCGGCCAGGATGGGCTGCGTCATGCACACAAGCATATCTTGCCTGAAATCGGCTCTTCTCGATTGGCTGTGTGGCCACACGTCGAATTCGAGGACGTTCTTGCTGGGGTGGTTGAAGGGCGCGGGATGGGGAGGCCCCAAGTCTCGGGAGCGAGACATGGGGCCTGTTTGGGGAGGGTGGGTTGGTTGTGGGGTTAGTAGGTCATGTTGGAGAGGTCTTCGATGAGGCTGGGGCCGGTGGGTTCAGGAGGTAATCGAAGGCCAGAGGGTTAGCTTCGTCAGGGCTGGCCATGTGAACATTCCTGCCAGGCAGTTTGCGGGAGTGCACCTACCCCGAGGGCTTCTTCTGCGAAAGGTGAATAACAGTGGCGACATCAGCTGGCACAAGACCCGAATTTCATCAGCGAAGTATTCCGCTTCGAAGAGCTCGCACTTGAGCTGACCGCACCAGGGTTCTACAGAGTTTACTTTCGAGACCTCGAGGTTTGAAAGCTAAACGCGGAAGAGCTGCGTTTCAGAGATGCACGAAGAGTCGTTCGATTCTCGGTGGGTGCATCGGGCTGTTGTCGCCAGTGGAGAGTCTGTCTCTATGGCGAGGCGTAAGTAAACAAATGCCGACTCACTTCTGAGTGGACGGTGTAGATCGAAGGACACCGTACGAAGAGTGCGATTCGCCATTCTCGTCATTGTCCAGATTGCGTAGATCGTCCAGCAGTCCGGGGCCGCGAGGCATCCAGGCGAGTTTCTGCTGCGTGAGTGCTCCGGATGCAGCAAGATCCTGAGCTGCCAGGTTCGCCAGCGCTCCGAAATATTTCTGCGCCTCGTCTTGTGTGACCGATCTCACCGGCACGCGCAGGCTAGCGCCGATGGCTTCAGCGACCTCGCGCATCGCTATGCCTTCCTCAGCGACCGCGTGGTAACGGGCTCCAGATTCGCCGCGCTCCAGCGCAAGGCGGAAGAGCTCCACCACATCGGAAACGTGGGCAGCAGGCACCCGGTTTGCTCCGTGATCGATGTATGCGACCCAACCGTTTCTACGCGCCAATTCCACATGTACCGAAATCCTCCCCTGCTTTCGCGTGTCATGCACCTGTGGAAGGCGAACGATGACGACTTGCGCACCGCTGGCGATCAATTCATCCGCTGCCTCTTCCGTAGCCGCGCGCGCAAATTGGGCTGATGTGAAATGCGGATCAGTTTCAAGCGCGATACCACCGCTCTCCGAGCGGATTAGTCCCGTGCCAGAAGTGATAACGAGCCGGCGGGACGCCCCTTTCAGCAACTCGCCAAGCGTCGCAATCACCTTGCGGTCATCTTCGCTGCTCTCCTTCATCCTGGTTATGTCATGGTTGAAAGCCGCATGGATGATGGCGTCGGCCGACAGCGCAGCAGTGCGCAGATGGTCCAGGTCATTGACGTCACCCCGTGAAACCTCAGCGCCCGCACGAACGATCGCATCGGCTCCTGCGTCTGAGCGGCAAAGTCCAACGACCTGATGACCGGCCCGAACTAGATGTGGAGTTAGGTAGGAGCCAATGAAGCCGGTTGCACCTGTAATCAATACTCGCATGCTGAAACCTCCTGGGTATGGAGACCGCCGTCGAACGATTCGGGGTACTCGATCCTTACCCCAGTAGATGGGCCGGCGAAGTAGACGATCTATACTCATAGTCCAGATGATTGGTCCGATCGTCTCACCGAACGAAATGCCGAGAACGAGTGATCTGGTGGCTGCTCCGGAAGCTGGGGCCTTCGCGAGCGAGCGCCGCATGGACCCACTCTCCGAGGTTCTCGCCCTCATGAAGCCACAGCCGTATATCGCCGGTGGCTACCCTATTCCGGCCGACGTCGCGATCCAATACCCCACGCATCCGGGGATCAAGTGCTACGCAATGCTGGAAGGCTCCTGCTGGCTGGTCGTCGAGGGGGCTCCGCAGCCGGTAAGGCTGGAGACCGGCGATTGCGTCGTGCTTGCTCACGGACGCCCCTTTCAATTTGCCGCAAACCTCTCACTCCAGCCGATGGATCGCGCAGAGGTCCACGCACGCAGACGTGCCGGGAGCGAAGCCTTGGGCGCCGTGGATGCTCCAGGCTACATTGCAGGAGGTCATTTCGTGCTTCGCGGTGGGCCCACGCAACTGCTCTTGAGTGCCCTGCCGCTGGTCGTGCACATCCGCAGCGAAGCCGGAAAGGCCGTGATGCGGTGGTCGATCGAACGCATGAGCGAAGAACTCTCTCAAGTGCGTCCAGGCAGCTCGCTGGTGACACAGCACCTCGCATCCATGATGCTCGTCCAGGCCCTGCGTCTGCACATGGAGGATCCCTCCGAAGTTCATCGAGGATGGCTCGCCGCACTGGCCGACAAGCAGATGAGTGTGGTGATCGCCAGGATGCACGAGAAGCCTGGCAATCCCTGGACGGTGCTTTCGCTGGCAGAGTGCGCAGGCATGTCGCGCGCTGCGTTCGCGCGGCGTTTTCGTGACGTTGTCGGGACCGGGCCGCTCGAATACCTTACCCGCTGGAGGATGCTGCTGGCCGCAGAACGGATCGAAGACTCGGCTGAGGGGCTGCTATCCGTCGCACAATCTCTCGGCTATGGGTCTGAGAGCGCCTTCGGAAAGGCATTCCGTCGGGTCATGGGGTGCTCTCCGAGACAGTACATTCAACCGTAGCAGGAGAAGATCTTCTCGACGACCAGTGTCCCTACGAACGTCCGTGTTTCAGTTAAGGAAGAATCGCCAAGGCACTCATCGACTACGATGACGACGCACACTTCCGTGCGTGTACGGACCATTGCGCTGGTCGATGTAGCTGTAAACCAGCGGTGACTGAACGAGAAGCAGGCCGTGGAAATAACGGAGTATGGAAAGCATGGAAAGCCAAGAAGCCGGCTTGCCACCCTTTCCACACTCTTTGGAAATCCCGAAGGGATTCCCACATTCCCGCGGCCTCGACGAGTGGATCGTTGTCGTCTCATACCCCCTCAACTCGAACTCATCGCCGCTGCAAGGGGCTTGTGACGGATGTCTCAGGTTCACAGCGTAACGCATGTCCCGGTAGAGTCACCGGTTTGGTAAGGGTGGGTTGGTTGTGGGGTTAGTAGGTCATGTTGGAGAGGTCTTCGATGAGGCTGGGGCCGGTGGGGTTCCAGTGGAGGGTGGTGCGGGTCCAGTCGCTGGATGCGCGCATGTCGGTGGCGGCGAAGCGGCCGATGAAGGGGCCGAAGTGCTCGACGGCGGCCTCCGCGGGGAGCGACAGCGGAGGAACCTTGAGACCCTTTGCGATGGTCATGGCGATGTCGTGGAGAGGGACGCCTTGCTCCTGGACGGCGTGGTAGGTGGCGACGCCGGGGGCGGTTTTTTCGAGGGCCAGGCGGTAGAGGTGTGCGACGTCCTGCAGCGGGGCGGCGGACCAGCGGTTTGCGCCGTCGCCGACGTAGGCAGAGACGCCCTTGTGGCGGGCGGTTTCGATGAGCCAGGTGATGAGGCCCTGCTTGCGTGTGTCGTGCACCTGGGGGAGGCGGACGATGGCGACGTGGAGGCCCTTTGCGGCGAAGGCGTGCGCGGCCTGCTCGGGGCGGCGTGGCATGTGGGGGGAATCGATTGCAGGGTCCGACTCCTGGCGCACGTGGCCGGGAGCGCCGCCGACGATGCCGATGCCGGAGGTGACGACGAGGAGCTTGCCGGGCTGGAGGGCGGAACCGAGGGCTTCGATGGCGTGGATCTCGTCTTGTGAGCTTTGCGCGAAGTTGGACATGTCGCCGTGGTTGAAGGCGAGGTTCACGACGGCGTCCATGCCGGAGGCACCGGAGCGGAGGCTGTCGAGGTCTTCGATGTTGCCGTGGTGGACGTCGGCGCCTGCTGCTTTGAGTTGCTCCGCGCCCTCGTCGCTGCGGGTGAGGCCGCGCACGTGATGACCTGCGGTGATGAGCTGCTTGACCAGTTCTGTACCGATGAAACCTGTTGCACCTGTGATAAAGACTCGCATGGGTGGATCTCCTGTGGTGTGGGTGGATGGCTGGCCTTCGCGGGAGTAAACGGAGGCAGTCTCCGTATGTAAGATAAGTGGAGAGCGGCTCCGGTTGCAAAATCTTTTGTAGACTGAGGTATGCCGAAGGAGACGGTTTTGCCAGCGACGGTGGAGCGGAGGCCACGGGCGGATGCGCAGCGGAACCGCGAGCACATTCTGGGGATTGCGAAAGAGGTTTTCACGCGCGACGGAGAGGCTGCGAGCATGGACGATATTGCGCGTCGGGCGAGGGTTGGGCCGGGCACGCTGTACCGTCATTTTCCGACGCGCGATGCGCTGATTGAGGCTGTGTACCGGAACGAGGTGGAGAAGCTGGCGGCAGCGGCGGAGCGGTTTGCGGGTGAGATGCCGCCCGTGGAGGCGTTGCGCGCGTGGATGCTGCTGTTCATCGACCATGTGGCTGGGAAGATGCTGATTCTTCCAGCGATGAATGCGGTTGCGGGAGGGACGGCGCGTCTGATGGAGGGGGCGCGACCGCTGATTCACGGGGCGTTTGCGGGTTCGGTGCAGCGCGCGATGGCGAGCGGGGATTTGCGGTCGGAGACGAACCCGGACGACTTTGTGAGGGCGCTGGTGGGAGTGTTTTATACGACGGCGATGCCGGGGTGGGAGGCAAGTGCGCGGCGGCTGGTGGAGATTTTGATTGCGGGGTCGAGGAAGGGCGCTGCTTGAGGATGGGGGTGGCAACCCACGTCTCGGGGGGAGAGATGGGTTGCCGGATGAGGGTTAGTGAGCGTTTTCAACGGCCTGGTTGACGGTGTGGACGAACTGGGTGGCGGCACTTTGGTCGGGCATGTGAACGCCGCCGTCGAGGATGCTGTTGAAGGGGAGTTCCTTACCGTAGAGCTCCTTGGTTTTGGCGTGGTCCTGATTGAGTTCGGTGCCGTTGAGGGTGGCGCCGGCGTAGGCACCTTTGGAGCGGGAGTAGCTGAGGAGTGAGGCACCCTTCCAGCCGGCGGAGGCGGAGGCGTCGCGGCCGACGGGACCGGCGGCGGCGTTGACGCCGGCACCGACTTTGAAGTGGCCGGACATGATGGCCTGCATGCCTTGATCGGTCATGGCGAGCATGATGTAGGCGACCTCTTCACCACCGATCTGGAGGCCGAAGCTGCCGCCGGTCATGCTGAAGGGCGCGGGCGGGCTCCAGTGGCCGTTGGCGAGTTTGCAGGTGACGACGCCGTTGCCGTGCTCAGCGCCGAAGCCGAAGCCGGCTTTGAGGAGCTTGGGGATGACGGCGATGCACTTGGCGTTGGTGAGGACGTCGGTGGGGATGCCGGAGGGCTGCTGCGGTCCGGTCATCTGCTGGATGATCTGGCTGGCCTGGGTGAGCTCGGCGTCTGCGCCGTTCTGCGCGAGGGCGGGGAGGGAGACGGCTGCGGCGAAGGCGCTGAGGGTGAGGGCTGCAAGGGTTTTTTTCATGTGTGGCTCCTTATGTGGCAGTGGGAGTGAGATTTTGGACGGGCGAAGGCGAGCGGCAGCCTTCGGCCAAGCTGAACGGTAGTAGGACGTTGGGGCGGGGCGGCTGGGTTGGTTGGGAAGGACTTAGAGGATGGGGAAGAGGGGCGGGAGGAGGGTGAGCTCGACGCGGGAGATGGAGGGATGGCCGAGGAGGCGGTTTTCGATCTGGGCGAGGAGCTGGGCGTTGGCGGCGTCGTCGGAGGTGGGGGCGCGGAGGGCGATGCGGGCGATGTGGCGGGGGGGAAGGCCGGGGATGTTGGCGCCGGGGGCGTCGGCGTCGGGGGTGAGGGTGGCGGACTGGATGAGGCCGGCGTCGACGATGTTGCGGTTTTGGGTGTAGCAGTCGCGGAGGAGGGAGAGGATGTCGGGGGTGGGCATGGGCGTATGTCTCTACTGTATCGCTGGGGTGCAGGTCTTCGGGGGGAGGGATTTGGTGCAGGTAGAGTGTATTTTGATTGTGAACCAATGCAGATGAATCTGGCGGCGCGAAACGCGTTCGTGCTGCGAGAGAGATGATGGGTGCAAGAGAGATGCAGGCGAGGAACGTCCGAAGGATATGGGGGATGGTGCTGGCGCTGATGCTGTGCGGCGGTGTTGGGGGAGGTGCGCAGAGCAGGGATAATAGCCCGGTGCTTCCGGATGCACCGAAGCCGAGTGCGCGTTCGATTGAGGACCTGAACTATCTTGGCGGCGAAGCCTCGATGCCGACGTTTTCGGACAGTGTGATCAGCGATGCTTCGGGATTTCGGCGGGACCTTTTTCGCAAGGGGATTGCGTTTCGATTGATTACGGGGCCGCAGTACACACAGAATGTGCTGGCTGCTCCGGTGGCTGCCGATGCGCAGGTGTATGTGGGGGAGCGGCCCTTCGAGTCGATGTTTGCGCAGCCGATTCTCGCGTTCGATCTTCGCCAGCTACACCTGCGGAAAGCACAGTTGTACATGGGAGCAGACTGGAACTGGGTGAGCTGGAACCCTGCCGGCCCGAAGACGCTGCAGCTGTGGGCTCTTTATGTATACAAGGAGTTTGGGAACGACCGGGTGGAGGTGAAGGCGGGGTACATTGCGAACAACATGAACTTCGTTGGTCTGTTTGTGGGAGGATCGACGGCGTCGGGATCGCAGGGCGTGTATGCGGTGTTGCCGTACGAGGCGGGGATGTCGTACTTTCCGATGACGGCTCCGTCGTTCAACGTTCGGTTTCGGGGGCCTGGGAATACGTACCTGAAGACGGCGGCGCAGCGAAGCTTCGATCCGAATGGGGGGCCGACGGAGGTGGCACGCAATCACACGGGGTTCCGGTTCATTCCGCATGGGGACAAGCTGGTGCTGATCAATGAAGGAGGGTATCAGCGGGAAGCGGGCACCAGCGCACGCGAGGCTTGGTTGCGCGGAGGCCTGATCTATAACACGACGGATTACAAGAATGAGGCGACGGGGAGGATGGAGTCAGGGAACTATTGTGGTTATGCGCTGATGGATTATCAGTTTGTGAAGACGAACAGGGAGCATCCGAAGCAGGGGATCTATGCTGGAGGATCGTTTATGACGGTGCCGGAACAGATGGATGCGTACTCGCGCTACTACGAGGCGCGGGTTTATGAAGAGGCACCGGTGCGGTCGCGGCCGGATGATCTTCTGTCGGTGGTGGCGTCGCGGACGGGCTACAGCAGGGTTTTTACGGACAAGTATGTCGCTGAAGGAAAGACGGTGTGGCGGGCGGGAACGACGTTGACGGGGAGCTACTCGATGCATGTGTCACGCGGGGAGTATGTGAGCCTGGGAGTGAGCTATGTTGCCGGGCCGGCGATCACGCCGCGGGTTCCGAATGCGCTGAATGTGCTGGCGAATTGGACTGTGTATTTCTGAAGTGGTGAGGGGAAAGGAGGCTGGGTGGAGAAGCAGGTTAAGGCGTGGGGTTAGCTGGTGGTGTCGAGGTGGTATTTGACGCAGTTCTGGATGTGGGTCTGGCTGCGTTGCTTCATTTTGGGGTCGGGAGTGGCCTGGGCCATGCCCTGGCGATAGAACTCGAGCCAGGTGAGGCAGCCGTGGATGTCGGCGATGTGGCCGTCGCTCTGGTTGGGTTCGAGGGGGATGAGCATCTGGAGGTCGGCGAGGGCGGGCTGGAAGTCGGTGTTGGGGGCGTCGCGGAGGCTGGCGGCGTGGTCGAAGGCGGCCCAGGCGGGGGTGTTGAGGCGGGGGCCGGTGACGACGATGGGAGCGGGCTGGGTGTTGAGGTGGGCGGTTTCGCGGTCGTGGCGGTGGCGGACGATGTTGAAGACGAAGATGCCGATGATGATGGCGATGAGGACGTAGTGGCGAGGGCGGAGGCGCATAGGTGGTGAATCGAGAGTAGAGGGAGAGGGTGAAAAATGCAAAGCGATGCAGGGTGCGGGTGGATTTGTGGGGATCGCTTGTGGGAGCGGCGGTTCGCCTTAGAATCTTGAGTAGGCTATGACACCGAATTTTTCTGACGATACACCATTTTCTGACGAGACGCATACGGACGGGACGCAGGCACGGAGGCGCTGGGCACGCGCGACGGTGGAGGAAGAGCCGCCACGGCGCGCGGGGTTCAGGCTGGGCGGGCATCCGAGGCTGGTGCGATGGGCGGCGGGTGTGGTGGGTGCGCTGGTGCTGTTTGTGCTGGCGGCGGCGATGATTCTGCGGCACGATATGCGGGCGGCGCTGCCGGAGAATGAAGGGCTGCTGGATGGGTCGGTGGGTGTGAAGGGGCTGGCGGCGGCGGTGACGGTGACGCGGGATGCGCGGGGGGTGCCGACGATCCGCGCGGCGGGGCTGGATGATCTGCTGTTTGCGCAGGGGTATGTGACGGCTTCGGACAGGCTGTTTCAGATGGATGCGCTGCGGAGACATGGGGCGGGGGAGCTAGCGGAGATATTGGGGCCGTCGCTGGTGGAGCATGACCGGATGCAGCGGATGCTGCAGCTACGGGCGGCGGCGGACAGGGCGGAGACGGCTCTGCCGGCGGACCAGAGGGAGCAGCTGGAGGCGTATGCGCGCGGTGTGAATGCGTTCATCGAGGGGCATGGGAGCACGCTGCCGATTGAGTTTCACCTGCTGCACTATGCGCCGCGGCCGTGGCTGCCGAGGGATTCGCTGCTGATTGCGCTGGTGATGAGCCAGGACCTGGCGACGGAGTTTCCGACGAAGCTGAACCGGGAGGCGCTGGCTCAGCATTTGCCAGCGAGTCTGATGGCGGATTTGTATCCGGTGGGGTCGTGGAGGGACGAGCCGCCGATGCAGACGCCGAACGATTTGACGTCGCCGACGACGCCGGTGGAGCAGATACCGCTGGACAGGACGCAGTCGCGGTGTGAGGAGGGATGCGGCGCGGGGAAGGGCGTGATCGAGGCGGGGTGGGTGGGGAGGAGCTGGAGCCGAGCGCAGGATCTGGTGGCGGCGGAGCGGGCGATGCAGGCGGCGGGGATTGGCATGCGGGGAGCGCAGGGAGGATGCGAGGGGTGCAGGGCGGGTTCGAATAACTGGGTGGTGGCGGGGAGCCATACGGCGACGGGAGCACCGTTGTTGTCGAACGATATGCACCTGGGGCTGACGGCTCCGGACATCTGGTATGAGGCGGGGCTGCATGCGAGTGGGGCGATGCCGCTGGATGTGGCGGGATTTACGCTGCCGGGGGTGCCGTTTGTGGTGGTGGGAAGGAATGCGCATGTGGCGTGGGGGTTCACGAACTCGGGAGCGGATGTGCAGGATGTGCTGGTGGAGCATGTGCGCGGGACGGGCGATGGGATGGAGTATGAGCGGCCGGACCGGACGTGGGCACCGGTGGAGCATCATCGGGAGCTGATACGGGTGCGGATGGGCGACGATGTGACGATGGATGCGATGACGGTGACGGCACCGTTGGGGAACAAGTCGATTCCGGCACCGATGATCTCGGAGCTGTACAAGTCGGGCGGACGGGCACTGGCGCTGGCGTGGCCGATCTATGGTGCGACGACGGTGACGTCGCCGCTGTATGGGGTGGATGCGGCGACGGATGCGGCGTCACTGGTGGCGGCGTTCGCGGGGTTTGGGAGCGTGTCGCAGAACATGGTGTATGCGGATGGGCAGCACATTGGATATCACCTGGTGGGGCGGATTCCGATACGTGGACCGGCGGTGCAGCGGCCGAGGGCGACGCAGCCGTTTGTGATGCCGGATGCGACGCCGGAGGAGGACGACCAGGATGAGTCGGGCGGGCCGAGCGCGGAGGTGGTGCAGGGGCGAGCGGTGCTGGCGGCGTATGAGGTGCGTCCGCGACGGCGAAGAGGCGAGGTGAGGCAGAGGGTGGTGAAGCCTGCGAGGCCGAAGGTGGCGACGACGCCGTCGGTAGCTGGCGGGGACGCTGCGCCGATGGTGGCGGCACCGGTGACGCCGTATACGATTGGGTCGCCGATTTCGATGGTGCCGGTGGATGCGCTGGATGCGAACCAGATGTGGTCGGGGTATATACCGTATGAGGCGCTGCCGTCGGTGCTGGATCCGAGTACGGGGATGATTGCGACGGCGAACTCGCGGATTGTGCCGAATGATTATGCGTACTTTATTGCGAATGACTGGGTGGATGCGTTTCGGGTGGAGCGGATCGACCACTTGCTGACGAAGGCGATTGCGAAGGGCGGCGGGTTGACGGCGGCGCAGATGCTGGCGATCCAGATGGATACGCACTCGGAGTTCGATTTGCTGCTGGCGCAGCGGCTGGCGTATGCGCTGGACCATTCGGCGTTGACGCACAAGGATCCGCGATTGGCGCGGGCGGCGAATGTGCTGCGGAAGTGGGACGGGAATATGGCGGTGAACTCGGCGGCGGCGACGATTGTGGCGGCGACGCGGGCGGAGCTGTGGCCGATGCTGCTGGTGCCGCAGTTTCAGGCGTATGCGGCGAAGCAGGGCGGGAAGACGCCGGGAACGCAGGGAAAGGCGACGGCGGAGGACGATGCGCTGCTGCACTTGTATACGTGGGGGGAGAAGACGTCGGCGCTGGAGCTGATTTTGCAGCATACGCCGCAGCGGTGGCTGCCGAAGATGTATGCGAGCTGGGACGACTTTCTGGCGACGGCGGTGGGACGCGGGCTGCGGTTTGAGAAGGCGCCGGCGAACCTGAGTACGTGGGTGTACGGGCCGACGCATCCGATCGATATTGCGAGCCCGGTGTTTGGAAGCCACTCGCCAGTGAGCACCGTGCTGGGCGTGGCGATGGGAACGGGGGTGCATCCGAACAGCGGGGACAATACGACGATCAAGCAGACGGGGCTGCACTTTGGGCCGAGCGAGCGGTTTACGGCGGACATGGCGGATGCGGAGGCGACGCAGGCGAATGTGACGACGGGAGAGTCGGGGAATCCGGCGAGTGCGTGGTTTCTGGACCAGTTTGGAGCGTATTTGAATGGGCGGACGTATACGCTGCCGCTGCAGCGGGTGGAGGTTGCGCACCGGTTGACGATGACGCCGGAGTAGGGCGCGGAACCTATAATCAGGCGATGGTGCAGACGCTGGCGCAGGCGCGAGGGGTGAGGGGTTGGATATGAAGGCTAAGGCAGAGACATCCTCGGTGAGCCATGCGGCGATCAGTCCGGCGCGGTCGGCGGCGTTTGCGATTCTGGAGCGGGTGGCGACAACGTCGGCGCACTCGGATGATTTGTTGCATAGTCCGGCGATGGGGGCGATGTCGCAGGCAGACAGGAATTTGGCGATGACGCTGGTGCTGGGTGTGCTGCGGTGGCAGATTGCGCTGGATGCGCGGATGCAGCCGATGCTGCAGCGTCCGGAGATGGCGCTGCCGGTGCCGGTGGCGACGGCGCTGCGGATGGGGGCGTTTCAGCTGGAGCATCTGGACAGGATTCCGGCGCATGCGGCGCTGAGCGAATCGGTGGAGCTGGTGCGCGCGGCGGGGCATGGGCATGCGGCGGGGATGGTGAATGCGATTCTGCGGAAGATGACGCGCGAGCCTCGGCCGAAGGCGAAGCTGTATGAGACGACGGCGGCGTTTGCGGAGCGGCTGGGGCATCCGGAGTGGATGGTGGCGCGGTGGGTGCGGGAGTATGGCCGGACGGCTGCGATGGCGGTGTGCGGATATGACCAGCAGCCACCGTCGGCGGGGAGTTTGTTTGGGGTGGTGGATGCGGAGGATGGAGCGCCGCAGATGGATGATGGGTCGCGGCTGGTGGCGGAGCTGGCGGCGGCGAGCTGTGCGAGTCCAGGGAGGATTTGGGACTGCTGCGCGGCTCCGGGTGGGAAGACGGTGGTTCTGGCGGGAAGGCATGCGGATGCGGAGGTGCTGGCGTCGGATGCGAATCCGAAGCGGGTGCAGGGGCTGGCGGCGCGGATGCAGCGCGAGGCTCCGAGGGTGCGGGTGATGGAGGCGGACGCGACGCGGCTGCCGGAGGATGAGGGGGAGTTCGACCTGATTTTGTGCGATGTGCCGTGCAGCGGGACGGGGACGCTGGGGCGGAATCCGGAGATCAAGCAGCGGCTGCAGCCGTCGGATATTGGGCGGCAGGCGGCGCGGCAGCGAGAGATACTGGGGGCGGCGATGGGGCGGATGGCGAAGGGGGGAAGGCTGCTGTACTCGACGTGTTCGCTGGAGCGGGAGGAGAATGAGGCGGTGGTGGCGGAGGTGATTGAGGGACGGCAGGGAGTGGAGGTGGTGTCGGTTGCGGAGACGCTGGCGGGGCTGGTGGAGCGTGGGGTGGTGGTGGGGAAGGTGGAGGGGCTGGTGCGCGGAGGAAATCTGCGGACGCTGCCGGGGGTGGGGTTTGAGGGGGATGGATTTTTTGCGACGCTGTTTCGGCGGGTGTGAGGTTGGTGTTGGTGGTTACTTGAGTGGAGGGAACTGTAGTGGGTCCTTGCGCTGCTTCACGGTTTGTTCGAAGTCGTAGGCGTAGCCGATCAGCGTGGGTTCGCTGAAGGTGGGGCCAAGGAAGGTGAGGCCGGCGGGCAGCGTGCCGTGCGTGAAGCCCATGGGAACGGTGATTGCGGGGAAACCGGTTTGGGGCGAGAGAACCTGACTGTTGTCTCCGGCAGGAGTTTTCATGTCGTTGACCTTGCGGGGAGGATTGCTCCACGTGGGGTAGACGATGGCATCGAGATGATCTTTGGCCATGGCTGCGAGGAGAGCGTTCCGGAAGGCGATCTTCGGTGGGTCGTGGTACACGTCGAGGCAGGGTGAGCGACGGTCGTCGGGCTTCGGCGGGGCGATGGCGGCGCGGATCTCGTCCTGAATATAGGGGAGATAAAGGCCAGAAGCGACGATGGAGGCGAGGTCGTGATAGGGCGCGTTGGGATGCTGTGCGAGGTAGGCGTTGAGGTCGGCCTGGAAGTCGCCGCACCAGAGGTTTTTGAGCAGCGACGGATAGCCGGGGATGGTGAAGGGATCGACGAGGACAGCACCTTCCTGCTGGAGGGCGTGAAGCGCCCGTTCGGTGACGGCTTTGACTTCAGGGTCGGTGGTGGGTGTGTCGATGTATTGGCGGAAGACGCCGATGCGAGCGCCACGGAGGCTGTGAGGGTTGAGAGATTGGGTGTAGTCGACGGGAGGTCGGTTGGCATCGAGAGATGTGACGGGGTCGGCTGGGTCGAAACCGGCGAGGACGGTGAGGAGGGCAGCTGCGTCGGCGACGGAGCGGGCCATGGGACCGCCGACATCGTTGTTGGCGAAGAGGGGGATGATGCCGGCGCGGCTGGTGAGGCCGATGGTGGGGCGAATGCCGACGAGGTCGTTGTGCGAGGCTGGACCGCGGATGGAGTTGCCTGTGTCGGTGCCGAGGCCGGACTCACCGAGATTTGCGGCGACGGCGGCTGCGGTGCCACCGCTGGAGCCGGCGGGGACGCGTGTGAGGTCGTAGGGGTTGCGGGTGATGCCGTTGATGGAGCTGGCGGTGAGGTAGGGGCTGAAGGCCCACTCCGCCATATTGGTTTTGGCGAGGACGATGGCACCGGCGGCGCGGAGGCGCGCAACCATCGTGCTGTCGGTGGAGGGGACGAAGTCCTTCATGGCGAGTGATCCGCCGGTGGTTTGGAGGCCCTGGGTGTCGTAGTTGTCTTTGATCAGCACGGCGATGCCGCCGAGCGGGGGCAGCGCGTGGGTGGCGGCGAAGTTGCGATCGCAGGCGTCGGCTTGGTCCAGAGCATGAGGGTTGAGGGTGATGATGGAGTTGAGGCGAAGGCCGCCGATGGGGGTCTGGTCGTAGGCGCGGATGCGTGCGAGGTAGGCTTCGACGACGGCGCGGCAGGTGGTTTGGCCGCTGCGGATCGCAGCTTGCGTGGAGGCGATGGTGGCGCCGGAGACTTCGAAGCGATTGGAGGAGGAGGTCTGCGCGGAGGAGAGCGCAGCAGAGGAGATCGCAGCAGAGGCGCAGAGAGCGAACGCGAGGAGGCGGGTGCGTGGGGTCATGGATGCGGTTCCTTGGGTTCGATGGTACAGGGCTTTATGGGGGACGCTACGTTTTATGGAGGAGTTGACGGAGGGTTGCGCTGAGGGAGCGTCATGGTGTGAGGGTGAGTTTGAGGAGGTCGCCGGGGGTGGCTTTGTAGCCGGATGCGGGGGTCTGGTTGGCGACGATGGCGGTGGGAA
>JABBOG010000069.1 GCA_019351975.1 Acidobacteriota bacterium | reverse complement strand
TGGCTTCCTCGAACATCTTCAATCGCGCGGCGTCAAGGTGATCAACGGCTTCAAGGCCTTCAGCTCGGAGCTCTCGAAGGCCGGCCAGCTCGTCCTCATGGACAAGCTCGGCATCCCCTACCCGAAGGCGCGCGTGATCCATCGCCCGGCGCAGGCGGAAGAGGCGATCGTCGGCCTCCGCTGGCCGATCGTCGTCAAGCCCAACATCGGCGGCTCCGGTGCTGGCGTCAAACGCTTCGACGGCCTCTCGCAGTTACAGTCCGCCATCGCACAGGACCCAGGTTCGCCCGACGCGCTGCAGTTCGGCATGGACTCCACGGCGCTGGTGCAGGAGTTTATCCCCGCTGAAGACGCGCACATCGTCCGCGTCGAGGTCCTCAACGGCAAGTTCCTCTACGCCATCAAGGTCCACATCACCGGCGAAACCTTCGACCTCTGCCCGGCGGACATCTGCCGGACAACCACCGGTGTCGACCTCAACCGCGCCGCCTGCGCCATCGACGCCCCCAAGTCCGGCATCACCGTCGAGGCCTACACGCCCCCCGCCGACGCCATTCGCGATGTAGAAACCATCATGCAGCACTCCGGCATCGACATCGGCGGCGTTGAGTACATCACAGACTCACGCCATGCGCCGGGAGAAGCGGGCCAGCGCTACTACTACGACACCAACGCGCTCTCGAACTTCGTCGCCGACGGCCCCAACGTCCTCGGCTTCGATCCCTTCGCCAAACTCGTCGACTGGCTCGAAGCCGAAGCCGGCATTGCTTAGGCACGAAAGTCGCTTGCACTTCCGCGTGGAGCAGGATGTCCATCAATCGTTGCCGATATAGCGCAGCGTGAAGATCTGACGGTAAAAAGGAGCGCGGTGCACCCTTTTCAATAGAATTCTGATCAGCCAGGGTGCGATGCGCATCAGCATGGAGGAGGCGCGGACAAAAACTCTGGACATCTCTCGTCTCAGCAACCACGAACGAAATGCGATGTTTTCGTTGTCTTGCCGCTCGATCTCCCAACCAACGATACCGTCAAACAACTCCGGCTCCGGGAAGGGTGCTTCCATGTGTTCGTTGAGCCAGCCCGGTGGTGTCCGATTGGCCTGAATATACGCGTCCCGCAGCTCGCGATCAGCCGTCCACGCCGCATTTCCGCAAGGAAACCCGAAGATCACAAGCTTCCCCGCCACGCGCAGGGCCTCTGTAATGACTGCCTTTCGCAGCTCGGGCGGAATGTGCTCGAGAATGTCGGACGCAAGCACAACATCCACTTCCTTGTCTTTGAGCGGCAAGTGCGCCGCTGACGCAACCAGCGGCGTCATCGGCCACACCGGCTCCATCGGGAAAGTGAGATCGCATCCGATGAACGGGACCTTGCGAAAGCGACCCAGTCCGACTGAGCCTGAACCAATCTCCAAAACGGTTCCGCTCTCGAACAGGCCGTTGGCTTTCAGAATGTCTACGATCGGATAATACCTGGCCGCCCAATTGAGCATGTACGCGTCCTTTGTGTCTGAAGTGTGGCTCTGGATTCAATTCAACTACATCGCGCGCGGATCAATCGGAGTTGTTCATCGATGCGTGAGCGTAACCCTTCAATTGATTCTTGCCTACTATACATGGGTCTCTACGGCCGTCGCTGCGGCTTCTTTGCAGGCACAGCCGCCGCCGTCGTCGCGCATGTCTGCGTACGGCCCCATGCGCGCGCGCATGTGATATCGACCCGCATCGGCTTGGTCGCCGCAGCTGCTGACGCTTCAGCCTTCGGCAGCGCCTCCTGCATCGCATCGCCCAGCGGCGGCAGCCGCGCCCGCAGCTCCTCCATCTGCGCCTCGGTCGCCGTCCCCGCCAGGCGCACGGTGTATCCAGCACGCGTTGCCATACCGCTCAGCGTCAGCGCGGGCGTCTTTCCCGGCGCATTCAGGCTCACCGGAGCCAGCGAGAACCCCGCAGCGCTGCTCGTCACCGCCACCGGATGCGTCAAAAAGTTCTTCTCCACAGGCTTCCACGGCATCAACCCGTCGATGTGCCCGTGGATCTCGCCATCCCAGCTCTTGCCCATCCACACCGCGGCTCCGCCCATCGGCGCTGGCGTAAACACAACGCTTCCATCCAACGTTCCGCCCGGCCGCTCACCCGCCGGAATCCGCTGCGAAAACAGCCGCGCCCAGTCCAGCAGCCACGCATTCGACAGGTTGGTCACGCCCACCCGCAGCCCGCTGCTATCCAGCGTCGACAGGTCCACCGCATCCGCAATCCCCACCACGCGCCCCGCAAGCTTCTCCCCACCCGCCGCCGGCGCGGCTACCGAGCAGTCCGGGTCGCGCACCACCGCCGTCACCACATCCATCGTCCCACTGCACTCCGAACGCACATCCATCGTCTGCAGTGGCACAAAGTCCGCGCGCCGAAGCTCTTCCAGGTGCACCTTCGCGGCCAGCTTCGCTGCTCCAAGCGTGCCTACCAGCGTGGCGCTTACGTGCAGCGTTCCACGCCAGTTCGCGTCATCGCCCGTCATCATCTTGCTGGCTTCGCCCAGCGGAGCACCCTCCCAGCTCGCCGTCAGGTCCACCGGCACCGCCGCCATCGTCGCAGCCTTGCCCAGCGACCCCTCCACCCGCACCGTTCCAGGGTCCGAGATGTTCGTGTCCGTCCGCGCCGGCTGCCCCTCCAGCCGCACCCTCCACTCCTGCGGCGACGGCAACCACAGCGCGAAGTCCGCCCCCGTCAGCGAAAACGGCTTCTTCTCCTCGCCCAGCTTGAAGTTCACCCGCGCGTCGGTCGCCTCGATATATGGAAACCGCGGTGCCGACCCCGCCTTCCGCTGCGCCGTCGGTGCCGTCGGCACGCTCGCCGCGTGCATCAGCAGGCTCTGGATATTCCAGACGCCCTGCGCATTCCGCACCAGGTTCAGGCTCGGATCTTCAAACTTGATCGACGAAAACTCCACTTGCCGCCGCCACAGCGAGCTGGGCCGCAGCGCCACCTCCACCGAATTCGCGCGGATCACCGGCTCCGCACCGAACGCCGGATCCTCGCTCACGATAAGGTTCTCCAGCGTAAACCCCGGCACCGGAAACAGATGCATGCTCGCGCGGTCCAGATGCACCGTCCGCCCCAGGCTCGCGCTCATGCTCGCCGCGATCCGCTTCTGCAGCCGGTTTACGTTGATCAGCGGCGGCGTAAAGATCAGAATCAGCAGCAGCCCCACGCCCGCAAGCGTCCACAGGATCTGCCGCTGCCTCCGCGACAGCCCCGGCGTCTCCTCATTCATCTCATTCGAACTCTCTTCCACCGCCACTCACTCGCCAATCCCTAATCCCTAACGCCTGCCTACCGAATCACATGGAACGTACGCTTCCACCGCGTGTCGTCAAAGATATGCAGCACCATGTGGAACATAAAGCCCACGCGGTCGCTCATACTCGTCTTGTACTCCTGATCTTCGGGCGTCTTGAACGACCAGTACACAAACATCGGCCGGCCCATGATGTTCTCCACCGGCACGAATCCCCAGTAGCGCCCGTCCAGGCTCTCGGTCCGGTTGTCGCCCATGGCAAACACCTTGCCCGGCGGCACCACCAGATCGTCGCCCTGGATGTGCGTCGGCAGCTCCTCGCGCCAAAGCTCGGTCAGCTGCTCCTCCGGCCCCGGAGTTACCGCCGGAAAGTCGTCCCGGTACGGCTCATAGGCGTCGTTCAGGTTGCCGTCGTCGCGCGGCATCTCCGCGTACGGCTCCTTCTGCGCCACGCCATTCACATACACAATCCCATGCCGCAGATGCACCCGGTCGCCCGCCACCGCAATCGCGCGCTTGACCAGAATCAGGTCCGGCGTCTCCGGGTTCGGCTTCATAAACACAATCACATCGCCGCGTCGCACCGGCCTGTAATACACAAACGGAGCCCACTTCGTCGGCGGCGCCAGCGTAATGCGGTCCACCACCACATGGTCGCCGATCAGCAGCGTATTCTCCATCGACCCCGACGGAATCTCGAAGTTCTGGAAGATGAACGCCATCACAAACAGCCCCGCCGCAAGAATCGTGCAGATCGACGACAGCGCCTCCAGCGGCGTCTCCGTCGGCTCTTCCGTCACCGGCACAACCGCTGGCTCTGCGACTCCGCCGGTCTTCACCTCGGCCTCGGCCCTCCGCGCCTGCAATGGTTTATAGCTGTTCAACGAATCTCATCTCCTGCAATCTGTGTCAGTGTATCCTGCCTCACTTCCATCAGACACGCCTTCGCCAAGCACGCCACCGATCGCCTTCTCCCGCAAGCTCGCTGGAAACGTTCACCGCACCACGTGAAATGTACGCCCCCACCGCGTCCCACTGAAGAAGTTCGTCGCCACATGGAACATAGACCCAATCCTGTCCCGCATGCTGGTTTTATTCTCCTCGTCCGCAGGCGTCCTGAACGACCAGTACACAAATAATGGCCGACCCAGGATATTCCCCGTCGGCACGAACCCCCAGAACCGTCCATCCAGACTCTCCGTCCGATTGTCTCCCATCGCGAACACCATGCCCGGCGGAACCACCAGATCGTCGCCCTTCACAAAGCTCGGTAATTCATCCGCCCACGTGATCGTCCGGTTGTCGATTCCCTCTGCGTTAATGCAAGCCTGATCCCGGCAATCTCCGCGCGCCGCGAGATCCTCGCTGGCCTCTCCACTCAACCCGGCAATGTCCGCCGGAAAATCATCGCGATACGAGACGAACTCGCCGTCCTTCGGCATGATGGCGTACGGCTCTGTCTGCGCGACACCGTTCAGGTACACCACCCCTTGCCGCAGATGAATCCTGTCACCCGCCACGCCAATCGCGCGCTTCACCAGAATCAGGTCCGGCGACTCGGAATGGGGCTTCATAAACACAATCACATCGCCGCGCCGCACCGGCCTGTAGTGCACAAACGGTGCCCACTTCGTCGGCGGTGCAAACGTAATCCGGTCCACCAGGACATGGTCGCCGATCAGCAGCGTCTTCTCCATCGACCCCGACGGAATCTGCATGTTCTGAAAGATGAACGCCATCACAAACAGCCCGACCGTAAGTATCGTACAGATCGACGACAACGCCTCCAGCGGCGTCTCGGACGGCACTTCCTGCGCCGGCACAACCGCGGGCTCTGCCCCCGCGCCAGCCTTCTGCGCCCGCAACGGCTTATAGGTGTTCAATGGATCTCATCTCCCGCAATCTGTGTCAGTGTACCCTCCCGGAGGCACGCCTTCGCCGCCCTCGTTCCTATCGTTCCCCAACCCAAAACCCTCACCTACGTAGTTTCACAGATTCCCCCCGCCTTCACCCCTTGTCATCGCTAGCTGCAATAGCCTAGAATCCGTCTCGTTTGGTCACAGACCGGTCTGACCAAGGTTGCAACATAGTGACTCCTCCGCTACAGCACGAGCGTCTAACAGGTACTGAGGCTGCGCAGGCAGTTGCTGGGCCGTACGACGGAGGCACAACGATGGCCGGAGAGCAGTTAGTACCAACCGGAGCCGCACGCAGCGGTCTCCCCACGCTGGGTCGAACCACCCCAGCCGCAGACAAGGAAACCACAATGGAAGCACCTGTCCTATCCACCCCCGCAACTGCGATCTCCGCAGAGCAGGAAAACAACCCATGGCTCGCGCAGGCCGCGCGCTTCGATGAAGCCGCCCGCCGCCTTAACCTCGACGCCGGACTCTGGAAGGTCCTGCGCTTTCCCTCCCGCGAGATCATCGTCCACATCCCCGTCTCCATGGACGACGGCAGCGTCGAAGTCTTCACCGGCTACCGCGTCCAGCACTCCATCTCCCGCGGCCCCTGCAAGGGCGGCATCCGCTACTCCCCCGACGTCTCCCTCGACGAAGTCCGCGCGCTGGCCTCCTGGATGACCTGGAAGTGCGCGGTGGTCAACATCCCCTTCGGCGGCGCCAAGGGCGGCGTCATCTGCGACCCCAAAACCATGTCCCAGGGCGAGCTCGAACGCATGACCCGCCGCTACACCGCTGCGCTGATCGAGTTCATCGGCCCGGAAAAGGACGTTCCCGCGCCCGACATGGGCACCAACGAGCAGACCATGGCCTGGGTCATGGACACCTACTCCATGCACATGGGCCAGACCATGACCTCGGTCGTCACCGGCAAGCCTGTCTCGCTCGGCGGCTCGCGTGGCCGCCGCGAAGCCACCGGCCGCGGCATCTCCGTCGTCGTCGATCAGGCGCTCAAGCACCTCAACATGGTGCCGGCTGAGACCACCGTGATCGTCCAGGGCTTCGGCAACGTCGGCTCCAACGCCGCCAAGCTGCTCTGGGAGAAGGGCTACAAGATCATCGGCATCGGCGAGTTCGATGGCGCGCTCCACAACCCCAACGGCATCGACATCTCCGAGCTCCTCCAGCATCGCGCCCGCACCGGCTCCATCCACAAGTTCGCCGGAGCCAGCGCCTTCGACAAGGACACGCTGCTCACCCAGCCCTGCGACGTACTCATCCCTGCGGCGACCGAAAACGTCATCACCAGCCGCAACGCGCACCAGCTCCAGTGCCGGATCCTCTGCGAAGGTGCCAACGGCCCCACCACACCGCTCGCCGATGACATCCTCGGCGAAAAGGGCGTCTTCATCATCCCCGACATCCTCGCCAACGCCGGCGGCGTCACCACCAGCTACTTCGAGTGGGTGCAGGACCGCATGGGCTACTTCTGGACCGAGGACGAGGTCAACCAGCGCCTCGACCGCATCATGATGGACAGCTTCACCGACGTCCTCCAGTATGCGATTGCCCACGATGTCAACAACCGCATCGCCGCCTACATGCTCGCCATCGACCGCGTCGCCCACACCACCCGGCAGCGCGGCATCTACGCCTGACCGACGCTGCATCGACTCCGGGTGCCCCATCCATGACAGCTTCGCCGTCATAGGTGAAGGGTGCCCGGGCGTCGTCCTTTCCTTAAGCGCACTCAATCCAGCGTACAAACCACTAACTCCGGCTTTAAGCGCACTAATAACAGCCAAATTCGTCAGCGCAGAACGCGCCAGCTTCCTACGCCCAGCTTCAGCGTGTGATGCATGCGTTGGCCCAGCGTCATGCCGTCCATCTCCTCCGCCAGCGGCCGCGTAAAGTACACCAGCAGAGGCCGCCCAACGATGGCCGCACGCGGCACAAAGCCCCAGTATCTGCTGTCCTCACTATCATTTCGGTTGTCCCCAAGGACGAAGTATTCGCCCGGTGGCACGGTAATTTCCCCCCCGCGCACGTCCTCGCGCAGCTCGATCCACCAGCGCAGATCGGCGTTCGGATCAGCCTCCAGCAGCGACGGAAAGTCGTCTCGGAAGGCATTAGGAAGTGCTTGAAAATAATAGGCATACGGCTCTCGTGCAAGCTTTCCATCGACCACCAGACGGCCAGCCCGCAACCGCACCCGATCCCCCGGCAGCCCCACCACGCGCTTCACCAGATCCAGCGAACCATCGACCGGGTAGTGAAACACCACCAGATCGCCACGCTGGATCGTGGTCGGCGGGAGCAAACCATGCAAAAACCCGCCAAACGCATAGGATTGCTTGTCCACAAGCAGAAAATCTCCAACATGCATGGTCGGCTCCATGGACGCCGACGGGATCCGCGATGGCTGCACGACAAACGCCATCAGAAACAGCGCGCAGACGACGATCTCCAGCAGCGACTTCAGCGCGGAGAGAAAGCCGTCGTGCGGCTCTAACTCACCTGCATTGAGCCACTTCACCGCTCGCTCCGAGGCTTCGGCCGATGCTCCTGCTTCCACCCTGCCAGCGCCGTCTCGGCTGCGCGCTGCTGCGCCTCCTTCTTGCTGGAACCCTCTCCGCACGCCAGAATTCGCTCGCCGTCCACGTCCTCCAGACGCGCCTCCACCGCGAAGACTCGCTGGTGCGCAGGCCCCGTCTGGTCCACATCGATATACCGCAACTTTCCCGCGTTTTCTGCCTGCACGCGCTCCTGGAGCAGTGTCTTGTGGTCGCGCATCGCGCCACGGCCGGCGTCTTTGGCCAGCGCAGCTCGCATCGGATCCATTTCAGGATCAATCAGATAGCGCTGCGCGAGAAGCTGCAGGATGGCCAGACCACCGGTGCCAGCGTCAAGATAGACTGCCGCAATGACGGCTTCAGCAGCGTTCGCCAGGAGCGCGAGTTTCGTGCGTCCGCCGTTCTGCTCGGCACTGCGACCCATCAAAAGCGCTTCCCCGAGACCGAGCTCTAAACCCATTGCTGCCATACGTTTACGGCTCACAAGGTTGGATCGCAGGCGGGTCAGTTCGCCTTCGCTACACGCTGGAAACTCCCGAAACAAAGCCTCCGTCACGACCAGCCCGATGACCGCATCTCCTAGAAACTCAAGCTGTTCGTTGTCTGTTCCGGGAGCATTTCGCTGGTCGCGCTGATCCGGATGCGCCGGACCGATGACCGCAGGAATGCCGTTGCGCGCTTCGTACGTGTACGAACGATGAGTCAACGCCAGTTCCAGCAGCTCCGGCTGGGCAAACTCGTGGCACAGCTTGGCCTCAAGCGACCGGCGCACCGCCTCTCGAGCGCCGTCAGCGACTCGGATCCTGCGCGTCGTTGTCATCGTCCGCCTTCGCTCCGCACGCTGTTCCTGGCAACCATGATGCTACTTTACCCCGGGGCAGGGCGCGACCGATGCAGCCTACCTTCGAAACCGCCCATAACCGTCACCGAATGTGGCTTCTATTGCGGTGTTGGCGGCTTGTACGCGTCCTTTTGCGCCTTTCCGGTAGGGTCAAAGTTGGCATCGTCATCGGCGCTGTCAGGCTTGTCGCTACCGCTGGCGTTGGCGCGCTGCGGCAGTACGAACGGATTTGCCATACCGCTTTCGGCTGCCTGCTTGGTGTCTGGCTGACCGTCGCGAACGGTCAGGGCCGCTTTATACTCCTCGACAGCTTTGGCGCGGTCCGGCGGGTTCATCGTGTCGTACAGCCGGCCAAGATAGATGTGGCTCCAGGCCAGTGTGCGCGGATCCTTGCTGAGCGCGAGCGTCTGCTTGAATCCCTGCGACGCCTTTTCGGGGTCGCCTTGCATGAGATCGATCCGTGCGAGCAGATACGTTGCGCTGGCGTGGTCGCCATGCGGATCTGCGAGGGCCTTTTCAGCAAGGTCCGCGGCATCGTCGCTGTCACCCTTCAGGAGGTCCATCTCCGCCAGGTTGATGCCTTCGAGTTTGCGGGGTTGCTGTGTGGGCCGAAGCGGGTCTTGAGGAACGTCCTTGACGAAGAGGGTGTGCTCCGCGATGCGTCGCTCACGGTCGACGTCCATGCCGTAGATCATGGGTGCCATCTCTTCGCGAAGGCCGTCGCCATTGTGTTTCATGGTGGTGAGGCCGTCGTAGAAGTACTGAGTGAGGATCCATCCCTCGCGCTGATCGAGGATGACGAGATTGTCGCGGGCGACCGTGGTCTTGGCGTCGTATGCCTGCTTTTCGAGATCGTACGCGGCGAGCTGCTCGCGCGATCGTGTTCCCCTTACCCTCTCAGGAGGCGGATCGGGGATGAGGTACAGGTGGGCTTCGACGGCTTTGATGACACATTCGGTCATCAGCGCGACGATGTCGCTCTTGTAGAAGAACTCCAGCGGCGCGTACTGGACGGTCCTCAGCAGCGGCTGCATACGCTCCATGGCCTGGCCGCGGCTGTAGACGAGGGGCTCGACGACATAATGCAGGTAGATGTGGCGAATCTGATCCATGCTTACGGGATCACCGGCGCTGTTGTCAGGTGAGGTAACGATGATGTAGTCGGAGCCGTAGACGCGAGCGTTGGTGAGATTCGGCGAGAGCATCGGCTCGAGCAGGACGAGGAAACGGCGACCATCGTAGCTGCTGACGGGGTTATGCAGGTAGACATTGGTGTCGCGGATCATATCCGACATGGGATCGTGGACACGTGCGATGAGAGCGTCGTACTCCGGCCGGTGCTTGAGCCAGATGTAGTGCAGGTTGATGTCTTCCGAGAAGGTCCGAAGGAGGGGAAGGATGTTGACGACGGCGGCGGCCTGTGGCGGAAGCTGGAGAAGATCGACGTTGGGCGTGAGCTCGGGGGGCGGCGAAAGGTACAACGCGAGCGAGACGTACTGCCCGACATCCAGGCCGAGATCGTTGAGGTGATGCTTGGCGATGTAGGCGCAGAGCTTATCGCGGCTGTCGCGCGCTTGTTCGGACGCGGCGAGGGCGGTGTTGATGTCCTGCCGTACTTCGGCGCGAACCGGCGCGGACTTGTCGAGGTCTGCGTCGTATCCGCAGACGTTCAGGGCAGAGGCAAGCTGAAACAATGGCTCGCTGACTTCCAGGGTGACAGAGGCGCCGCCGCTCTCGATCTGGGCTGCGCGAGGGCGGTTGACAGGGTTTGAGTTGTCGACGGCGCGGTTCTCGGGTGCTGCGGAGGAAGAGGTAGGGTTTTGCGAGAGGGTATTCGGCGGCGGCGAAGCTTCAGAAGAGGAGGACGACGAGGAGGAACTCTGGGCCAAGGCCGCAGAGCAGCAGGAGGCAGCCACGCCAAGAATCAGGGCAGCGATCAGATGCAGTTTTACGGCTGTGGGAAGACGTCGTCGGAGAAGAGGCTGGGGTGTCACGATATCGATTTGACGCACTGCAACAGTCTATGGAAGCTCGGGCAACATGCGCAATGCGGAGATGCAATGGCGATGGGGGGTTATCCGCGCACCGAGACGCCGGTGTAGGTAAGAACGACGTGGCCGCGAACGGGGACACCAAAGACGGTTGCCGGACGAAAGACGCTGGCGAGGAGGTTATCTTCGATGCGGACAAGAACCTGCGGATTCTGCGGGCCGTTGAGGACGGAGAAGTCGTAGACACGGCCTTTGCTGTCTACCATCGCTTCGACGACGATAGGGGCATCGCGGCAGGTCTTAATGGGCTCGGGGGGAACCTGCGAGTAGAGATATTTGGGGGCAATCAGATGCGCCATGGCGTCGTCGTTGGCCTGAACGTCGATAGGTGCGCCAAACATCCAACCGAGGCCGCCGGCGAGCATCAGCGCTGCTGCAAGAGCGCCGCTGAGACGCAGGGCCATGGGCGCGATGGTACTGCGCCAGAGCTTGATTGCGCGCGTATGCGGCGGAAGAAAGCTGCCGCGCTCGCGCTCGGATCGAATCGCCTGCTTCAGACGGGTCTGCAGGCTGGGCGGCATCTGCGCGGGACCAAGGTCTCCGAGGCAGTGCTGAATGGCCCGCAAGGCGTTGAAGTCGGCAGAGCAATCGCTACAGCGTTTCAGATGTGCGGAGATCGCGGTCATCTCTACGCCGGTCAATGCTCCATCCAGATATGCAGAAAAGTCGGAGCGTACTGCGGAACAGCCCGTGCCGGGAGCTTCGCTTGAGAGCTTCGAGTTTTCAGCAAACCAGTTCAATGTGTCACCGCCGCAGACCTCTCTATTGTACGGTGTCGTGCGTGGTGCAGCGCCTCTGGATCGTCACGCAGTGCATCGCGCAGTGCGGAGCGGCCGCGGGTGAGGCGACTCTTCACCGTGCCGAGGTTTACGCCGAGCATTTCGGCAATCTCCTCATAGCCAAAACCTTCGATCTCGCGCAGGATGACGACCTCGCGGAAGGCTTCGGGAAGCTGCTGGAGTGCAATGACGACGCGGTCTCGGAGCTGGCGCTGGGCTGCGCACTCGTAGGGGGACGCGTCGTTGGCGGCGAGAGCGTCGGCGAGGCAGAAGGTTTCGCCGTCGTCGCTTTCAAGCGGGGCATCGATGGTGAGCTCCTGCTGTTTGTGGCGGCTCCACCAGCGGCGCTGGTTGCTGGCTTCGTGGAGCGCGATGCGATAGATCCAGGTGCGCAGGGAAGAATCGCCTTGGAACTGCGAGATGTTGCGGAAGACCTTCACGAAGACTTCCTGCGTCACGTCGGCGGCGTCGGCGGGGTCGCGAAGGCTGCGGGAGATCAGCGAGTAGATGGGATTGCCATATTGCAGCAGAAGCACGGCGAACGCCTGCTCGGAGCCAGCCTTCAGCTCGGCGATGAAGCCTTGCTCCTCTGCTCGAATTCCGATGGCACTGGCTAGATCGCTCAACGCTTCCTCGCTCGGGGCGGGTGCAACTATCTCTCGAGTGCTACTAAAGTAGACGGTTGCGATAACTTTTGTCCAGCATTTTGCCAGGAAAAGGGCTGGCGGGAGGATCCCCGAGCGTTGCGAGCGAGGCGTGCGTCCTGGGGTTACATCTTTGGATGGAGCAGATGGAAGCCGGTTTTCTGCTGGTAGGCGTGGGCGAGGGCGGCGGCCTTCGCGTCCTGATAGAGCGGCGCGAGGAAGGTGATGGAGACGGGTGTGCCGGGACCTCCATCGTCAGGCCAGCCGTCGTCCTGCGACTGGACGAAGGGGGGAGCGTCGGGACCGCGCAGGCCGTTAGGGACGATGACGGCGGGCTGTCCGCAGAAGTTGGTCGCGACGAGCTGCAGCCCGCTGCTGGGAGTCACGAGGACGTCGAAGTTGCTGAAGGTGGTGTGCATGGCGGCCATGGCGAGGGCACGCGCGCGCTCGGCCTGGATGTAGTCGACGGCGGGGATGAAGCGCGAGGTGCGGAAGCTGTTGGGCCAGTCGTAGGGTTCCTGACCGGAGAGCAGGGCGTCGCGTCCGGAGGTGGTGAGGTCGTCGAAGGCGGCCGCCGATTCGGCTGCGAGGATCGTGAGGAGAGCGGAGAAGTTGAACTTGGGCAGCTCCACTGGGGTTAGCTGCACGCCCATGTCGCGCAGGGTTGCAAGCGCGCGGGTGTGGAACTGAGCATCGTAGGTGCGCTGCTCAAACTGGGTGTGGTTTTGCTGTTCGAGCCTGGCGCGATCTTCGGCACTCATGCCTTTGGTCTCTTCGTCGGAGATGGTGCGTAGCGTTGGCGTCTTGAAGGCGGACTCGATGTAGCCGACGCGAAGGCGTCGAATGTCGGAGGTAAAGTCTGCGTGAAATGGGGTGGGCTGGACGCTCTGATCCACACCGTCGGGACCGTAAATAGCATTGAGTACGAGGGCGCAGTCCTCGACCGAGCGGGTGATGGGGCCGATCTTGTCCATGGACCAGACCAGCGCCATCGCGCCGGTGCGGGGAACGAGGCCGAAGCTGGGACGGAGACCGGTGACGCCGCAGCGCGTCGAGGGCGAAGAGATGGAGCCCAGCGTCTCTGTGCCGATGGCAAAGCCAACGCAGCCTGCAGCGGTGGCACTGGCCGAGCCTGCGGAGCTGCCGGAGCTGCCTTGCTTCGGGTTCCAGGGATTGCGGGTGCGTGCGCCGGGCTTGCCTTTGCCCGGAGGATAGCCCCAGAGATCGCCTTGCGCGAGCGCTCCCATGGTCAGTTTGGCGACGAGCACAGCGCCAGCCGCATCGAGGCGCTTGACGACCTCGGCGTCTTCGTTGAAGGTCTGGTTTTCAAAGCCTGCGGCACCCCAGGTTGTGGGATAGCCTTTGACGGCGAGCAGATCCTTGGCTCCCCAGGGGATGCCGTGCAGCGGGCCACGAGCTTTGCCTGCGGCGAGCTCATGGTCAGCGGCGGCAGCCTGAGCGAGCGCGCGGTCCTCGGTGAGCGTGATGACGAAGTGCAGGGTAGGGTCGTAGCGCTTGAGGCGCGCGAGATAGAGCTTGGCCAGGTCGAGCGAGGTGAGCTTGCGCTTGTGGAGGAGTTCGCCGAGCTGGCGAATGGTGGCGAAGGCGAGGCTCTCTTCGCGGGAGACGGAGAGGTCGGCGATGGACGGCGCGGGGCCGGTGACGACGGGTTGATGCGGCGCGGGCGTTGGGCCGGGCGTTCCGGCGGGGACGGGATTGAAGACGGCGGTTGGAGCGACGCTGTTGGGCAGGTGCAGCTCGCGAATGCTGAGGATGGACTCGCGCTCCCGTGTGAGGCCCTCCAGTAGCATCTTTGTCTGCTCGGGGGTGAGCTTGATGGCGGCGATGACGGACGCTGCCTGCACCATCTCCGGCGTGATGGGCGGCCATGCTGGTTGGTCGGAAGCCTTGCTGACGGCGTCAGCGGACTGCGCGGATGCCGTGGTGGAGAGGGCTAGCAGCGCGCCTGGAAAGATGGCGCTGCTGATGCCAGTGGCGGCGGAGACGGCGAGGAAGCGGCGGCGCGTGGTGGCAAGGAGATCCGTCGGGAGCGAGGCGGGCTTCGAGTCAGAGGTCATGCCGGGATGGTACATCGGAACGCGGATGAATCAAAGGCTACCGCGAGGGGTAGCCTTTGAGAGGATGCTGCTTGAGGGATCGCAGAGGCTAGAGCTGATTATCTATTGGTGTAGAGGGTGAAGGGGGAGTCTGAACCAGGCGGC
>JABBOG010000012.1 GCA_019351975.1 Acidobacteriota bacterium | reverse complement strand
AGGGGCCGATGGGACCACAGGGCGAGGCGGGGCCGGTGGGGCTGAGCTTTATGGGGAACTATGACTCGACGGTGAACTATGGGGTGGGTGCGGGGGTGATGTGGCAGGGAGCGGGTTGGGTGTCGCTGGTGGCGGGAAATCAGGGGCATACGCCGAGCTTGAGTCCGACGTATTGGGCGATGTTTGCGGCGAGTGGGGCGCAGGGAGCGACGGGAGCTGCGGGGCCACAGGGGATTCCGGGGGTGAATGGGATGGATGGGGCGCAGGGGCCGGCGGGTCCCGCTGGAGCGACGGGTGCGACGGGAGCGGCGGGTTCGCCGGGGCTGGTGTATGAGGGAATGTACAGCTCGGGGACGAACTATGGGGTGGGAGATGTGGTGGTGTTTCAGGGGTCGAGCTGGGTGTCGCTGGTGGGGCAGAATGTGGGGCAGAGTCCGGCGTCGAGTCCGGCGTATTGGGGGGTGCTGACGTCGGTGGGGCCGATGGGGCCACAGGGTGTGGCGGGGTCGCAGGGAGTGATGGGGCCGCAGGGAGTGCAGGGCGTTGCGGGGCCAGCGGGGCCGACAGGCGCTGCGGGGCCGATGGGGATGCAGGGGCCAGCCGGCGCGCAGGGGCTGACGGGAGCTACGGGAGGAACAGGAGCGGCGGGGCCGCAGGGGCTGCAGGGCATTCCTGGAGCGGCGGGAGCGCAGGGGCTGACGGGAGCGACGGGAGCAACGGGGCCGCAAGGAGCGACGGGAGCGGCCGGTCCGATGGGTCCGGTGGGGCCGGCGGGCGCGAATGGGACGAATGGGACGAACGGCACGCCGGGGCTGGTGTGGCGCGGGGCGTGGAGTTCGGCGGGGAACTATGCGTTGAATGATGCGGTGAGCTATGGGGGGACGAGTTATCTGTCGTTGACTGCGAGCAATGCGGGACAGCGGCCGGACTTGTATCCGGCGAATTGGGCGGTGCTTGCGGCGCAGGGAGCGGCGGGCGCGACAGGTGCGGTGGGAGCTACAGGCGCGGCAGGGCCGCAGGGGCCGGTGGGAGCGACGGGCGCGACAGGTGCGGTTGGGGCAACGGGCGCGGCGGGCGCGGTGGGGATGAACTTCCGCGGGGTATGGAGCGCGGCGAATGTGTATGCGGTGAACGATGCGGTGACGTTTGGGGGGTCGACGTATCTGGCGGCGGCGGCGGGGAGCAACGAGGAGCCGGATCTGTATCCCCAGGCGTGGGCGGTGCTGGCGGCGGCGGGAGCGACGGGGTCTGTGGGAGCGCAGGGAGCGTCGGCGACGGTAAGCATAGGAACGGTGACGACGCTGGCGGCTGGGGCGCAGGCGACGGTGACCAACAGCGGGACGGCGCAGGCTGCGGTGCTGAATTTTGGGGTTCCGCAGGGAGCGGCGGGGACGGGTTCGGGCGGTGGGTCGACCCCATCGACGAGCAGCGGAAGCTATGCGGCGATGTATCACGCGGTGAGCTATAACACGACGTACTATGCGGTGAACTCACCGAATGCGAGCGCGACGGAGGCGGGCGGCGCGGTACTGGCGTGGGTGCCGCAGGGGTGCACGGCGACGCAGTTGCAGGTGTACTCGCAGCAGACGGGATCGATCGTGGTTACGCTGCGGTCGGGGTTGCCGGGACAGCTGACGGACACGGCGCTGTCATGCTCTCCGGCAACGAACGGAAGCTGCACGGTGACAGGATCGGTGGTGATCGCGCCGGGTGAGTTTATGGATCTGCAGATCAGCAAGTCGTCGGGAACGACGGCGGGAGTTTGGACGGCGATCGAGTGCCAGTGAGATCAGTACGCGAAGTCGGCTTTGTGGGACTGGATGAAGTCGGATAGTTTGATTGGGTTTCTACCGGCGATGGCAGGGAAGTTGTCGAAGGTGTCGTCTGCGCCGGGGATGGTGCCGGCGGCGTAGCGCTTCCAGTGGTCGTAGACGCAGTTCATGTAGGCCATGTCGGCACCGGTGCTGCGCATGGACTCCAGAAAAACCTCGGGTGGAAGTGGAAGATAGCGAAAGGGTTGGCCGACGATGGCGGTCATGAGGTGCGCGAGGTCGCCAAAGGACATGGCGTCGTAACCGAGGCGGTATGTCTGGCCGTTGTGTTGTTGGGGATGGGCGAGGGCGAGGGCGGCGACCTGGGCGACGTCGTTGATATCCACCCAGCTAAGGCGGGCGTTCTGGACGAAGGCGTTGATGACACCGTTTTTGATGGTTTTTTCGCCGCCGTAACCGAGGAGGTTCTGCATGAAGGTCTCGGGGCGGAGGTGGGTGAAGGAGAAGCCGGACCATTGGATGTAGCGTTCGACGAACTGATGCCAGGCCCAGTGGGCGACGGTGGTGTCGTCGCGACCGCAGGCGCCGAGGTGAACGACGTGCTGGACACCGGCTTTCTTTGCGTTGTCGAGCAGCGCCTTGCTCTGGCGCAGCATGTCGACAGTGTAGCCGGTGAGCAGGAAGAGAGAGTGAATGCCCTGAAGTGCAGGGAGGTGTGTGCTTTCGTCGTCGAAGTCAAGGGCAACGGTGGAGATGCCGCGTGCGTTGAAGGCGGCGGCCTTTTCGGGAGAGCGGACGGCGGCGACGATTTCGACCTCGGGGTGCGCGAGAAGGAGATCGATGGTTTTGCTGCCGACCTGGCCGGTGGCTCCTGTGATCAGCGTTCGGTGTCTCATGGTGGACCTCTGGTGATTGGGTGGCGGTGTGGGTCTTTGCGTTACGGAACCTGTGGGGTTGGGCTGGGCTGCTGGAGCGGGACGGCGAGGGTCAGGATGGCGTTGCGTGCTTCTTCGGCGGCGATTTTGCGATTCTCGATGGCGGCGGGTGAGAAGACGATGGGTTGGGGGGAGAAGTAAACGGTGGCGTGCAGGCTGTGGAGGCCGCAGAAGTTCCAGATCTGCTGCCATAGGGTCTGGTCGCCCCAGTGGACGTCGTTGCGGGTGGATTTGCCGCGGGCGAGGTCGCGGGGGGAGAGGTCGTAGTGGATGAAGCCGGGAGTGACGGGTTCGGCGGCGGCGATGGATTGGGCGAGGAGGCCGCTGCGGAAGGGAAGGGCGGGCGTGTCGCCGACGCCGGTGGTGCCTTCGGGGAAGAAGACGACGGGGAGGCCGTCGCGGAAGCCTTTGGCCATGCCTTCGGCGGCTTTGGCGGCGCTGCCGCCAGATCCGCGGGAGACGTAGATGGTTCCTGCCATGAAGCTGATCCAGCCGAGGCCGGGGGTGGAGCGGAGCTCGATCTTGGAGACGAAGACACAAGGACGCATGGCGGCGTGAACGAGGATATCGACGAAGGTGAGGTGGTTGGTGATGACGGCACCGTGGCTGGGGACGGGGCCGACGGTGGTGAAGGTGACGTTTTGAGAGCGGAGGAGGCGGTTGCCGATGCGGCTGAGCCAGGCGGCGCGCTGGGCGCGAGTGCGCGGGCGAAGGATGAAGACCTCGACCGAAGAGTAGGTGAAGATGGCGCCAACGGCGAGGATGCGGTAGATCTTGCGTAGAAAGGACAAGCGTTCAGTTCCTTGAGCGTGTTTTAAGGGATGGTTTCAGGCGCTTTGCTGAGTGTACCGATATGCTGGGAGTGTGGCGAATCTGTGGAAACGATGGGTCGTGAGCCCTGTGATGGGGCTGCTGCGGACGGGAGCCAGTCCGAAGCGGCTGGCGTGGTCACTGGCGCTGGGGCTGGTGGTGGGGGTGAATCCGCTGTTGGGATCGACGACGCTGGTGGCGCTGGCGCTGGCTTCGGCGCTGCGGTTGAACCTGGTGGCGTCGCAGGTGGGGAACCATGCGGTGTATCCGCTGGAGTGGCTGCTGTTTCCGGTGTTTATTAAGGTCGGGTCGCTGGCATTTGGGACGCCGGGGATACCGTTAGGCGGGAAGGCGCTGCTGAATCAGGTGACGCGACACCCGTGGGATACGACGCGGCTGCTGTGGATGTGGGAGTGGCACGCGCTGATTGTGTGGGCAGGGTTTGCAGCGGTGGTCATGCCGCTGCTGGCGATCGGGTTGTGTCCGGTGCTTGCGAAGATGAAGCAGCGGATGAAACGGGGCGATGTGGCGGTGGAGTAGGTAGGTTGGGTGCGGGGGCAAGATTGTTGCCCCATGTCTCCGACGCGAGAGATGGGGCAACTCTTTTGTCGATCAGGCGGTGATTCTGGAGGTGAGCAGGTCCTCGATGCGGACGGGAAGGTTGCGCACGCGGACGCCGGTGGCGTGGTAGACGGCGGCGGTGATGGCGGGAGCAACGCCTGCGAGGCCGATCTCGCCGATTCCGCGTGCGCCGTACTCGCCCATGACGGGATCGGGGATGTCGAGGAAGTGGACGTCGATCTGGGGTGCGTCGGCGCAGGTGGCGACGAGGTAGTCGGCGAAGTTGTCGTTGACGGGGCGGCCGTCGCGCTGGTCGTAGATGGTTTGTTCGAGGAGGCCCATGCCGAGACCCATGACGATGGCTCCGGCGACCTGGTTTGTGGCGGTGGCTTTGTTGATGATGCGTCCGCCATCGATGACGGAAACGATGCGAGTGACGCGAAGCTGGGCGATGCCGGGATCGTAGGTGATCTCTGCGAACTGCGCGCCGAAGGAGTGGGTGGAGTAGTTTTTGGCTTCGGCACCCATGCCGCCGGATTTGCCTTCGCCGCGAACACCGGCGAGGCCAGCGGAGCGGATGATGTCGCCGAAGGGTGTGCCGGAGTCGGGGGACTGGTCTTTGGCGTGGATGCGGCCGGCGGTGAGGGTGAGGTCTTTGGAGTCTTTGCCCTTGAAGGGCGAACCGGGAGTGTCGGTGGCGACGGCGAGGAGGTTTTTGATGGCGGCGTTGACGCCGTCGACGACGGAGGGCATGACGGTGGCGGTGGCGGTGGAGCCGCCGGACATCGGGCCCGGGGGAAGGTTGCTTTCGCCGAGGACGACCTGAACGTTGTCGACGGGGATGCCGGTTTTGTCGGAGACGACCTGAGCGATGACGGTGTAGGTGCCGGTGCCGATGTCCTGGGTGCCGGAGCTGGCGCGGGCGGAGCCGTCGGGGAGGAAGGTGACGGCGCACTGCGAGGGGCCGCGGTAGGCTCCCCAGGAGGCGCAGGCGACACCCCAGCCGAGGATCAGGCCGTCTTTATCGCGCATGGAGCCGACTTTGGGGTTGCGGCGCGACCAGCCGAATTTGTCGGAGCCGATCTGGAGACACTTGTCGAGGTGGCGTGAGGAGAAGGGCTTGTTGCTCTCCTCGTCGGTGTCGGTGTTGAGGCCGAGGCGGAGCTGGACGGGGTCCATGTTGAGTTTGATGGCGAGCTCGTCCATGGCGGACTCAAGTGCGAAGAGGCCGGGGACGGCGCCGGGGCCGCGCATGGGGGTGGGAACGCCGACGTTGCGGCGAACGAGGGCGGAGCTGACGCGGAGGTTGGCGGTGCTGTAGAGGAAGGGTGTGGCTTCGCCGCAGTTTTCGCGGATGTCGTCGAGCTCGGAGGTGTGATTGCGGTAGTCCTGCTGGAGGGCGAGGAGCTTGCCCTGGGGGGTTGCACCAAGGCGGAGGCGCTGCTGGGTGTTGGGGCGATGGCCGACGTCGTAGAACATCATTTTTCGGGAGACGACGAGCTTGACGGGGCGTTCGAGCTGTCGTGCGGCGACGGCGCAGAGGGCGGAGTGAGGCCACGGGAAGAGCTTGCCGCCGAAGCCGGAGCCGATGTAGTGGGAGATGATCTCGATGTTTTCCTGTGGGACGCCGAGCACATCGGACATGACGGCGTGGTGGTTCATGACGCCCTGCGAGGTTTCGTAGAGGGTGACGCGGGGGCCGTTCCAGACGGCGACGGTGGCGTGCATCTCCATGGGATTGTGGGTTTCGACGGGGGTGGTGTAGGTTTCGTCGACTTTGACGGGCGCGGAGGCGAAGGCGGCGTCGGAGTCGCCGCGGTGGCTGACAACCTTGGGGCCGCCGGGAGCGCCGATGGCGGGCATGTCGTCGTCGAGGACGGGGTTGACGTTGGGTTTCTGGGAGTCGTACTGGACTTTGACGGCTGCGGCTGCGGCTTTGGCCTGGGCGAAGGTTTCGGCGACGGCGAGGGCGACGTACTGGCCCCAGTAGCTGACGGTGTCGTCGGAGAGCGGAGGGCGGTTTTCGCTGGCGCGGCCGCCGGGGCCGTTGCGGTAGATGCCCCTGGTGTTGTCGTGGCGAAGGACGAGGACGACGCCGGGCATCGTTTCGGCGGCGGAGGTGTCCATGCTGCGGATTTTGCCGTTGGCGATGGTGGCGCAGACCGGGACGGCGTAGACCATGCGGGGGAAGTTGTAGTCGGCGGCGTATTTGGCTGTGCCGGAGGTCTTGAAGGGGCCGTCGACGCGCGGGACGGCGGCGCCGATGATGGAGGATGGCGGAGGTGCGGCGGCGTCGGAGGGCTTGGCGGCGGCGTCCTGGGCGGAATCGATGAAGCTGATGAATTCACTGAACATCATGGGCGTATCTCCTGGTGATGCGAGCGGCGGTGTGGAGCTGTGTCGCCGAGTGGTGCGGTGCTGATTCTTAGCATTTCCCTCAGAGGCTAAAGCCGCTGGGTACCGGAGTGTGTTTCTGGCGGGAGTGAAGTGCCGCCCGTTCAAAGCGGGAAGCAGTTGAGGACGTCACTATGCGGTGCTAGGGGAGGCTTTGGTGCTCGCGGCGAGGGTGAGGGCGCGGACGAGGCAGCGCTGCGCGAGTTCCACCTTGAAGGCGTTTTCGGAGTGCGGCTGTGCGCCTTTGAGGGCTTCGGCGGCGGCTTTACGGAATGTCTCGGCGTTGACGGGGCGGCCTTCGAGGGCGTGTTCGGCTTCGGGCGAGCGCCAGGGTTTGGTGCCGACGCCGCCGAGTGCGACGCGTGCGAACTTGATGTGGCCGCCTTCGGTGGCGAGCTGGACGGCGGCTGAGGATAGGGCGAACTCGTAGGCGGCGCGGTCGCGGAGCTTGAGATAGACCGAGCGGCTGCCGGAGCGGGGCGCGGGGAGGAGGACGCCGGTGATGAGGTCGCCGGGCTGGAGGATGGTTTCGATGTTGGGGGTGGTGCCGGGAAGGACGTAGAAGTCCTGGATGGGGATGGAGCGCTGGCCTTTGGGGCTGGTGATCTGGATGGTGGCTTCGAGGGCGGTCAGGGCGACGTTCTGGTCGGAGGGGTTGCTGGCGATGCAGTCTTTACTGGTGCCGAGGATGGCGAGGTTGCGATTGAAGCCGTCGATGGCGGAGCAGCCGGAGCCCGGTTGGCGCTTGTTGCAGGCCTGCGATGTGTCGCGGAAGTAGACGCAGCGGGTGCGCTGGAGGAGGTTGCCGCCGGTGGTGGCCATGTTGCGCAGTTGGGGTGAGGCACCGGAGAGCAGGGCCTGCGAGAGGACGGGGTAGTCGCGGAGGACGATGGGGTGGCGGGCGACGTCGGCGTTGCGGGAGAGCGCGCCGAGGAGAAGGCCACCACTGGAGGGCTGGATGGCGCTGAGTTTGAGATCGTTGATGTCGATGATCTGGGTGGGCTGCTCGACGTCGAGCTTCATCATGTCGATGAGGTTGGTGCCGCCGGCGACGAAGCGGACTTTGGCGTTCTGCTGGGCGGTGGGCGAGGCGGCGGCGGCCTGGATCGCCTGATCGTTGGAGGTGGCGCGCGTGAACTGGAATGGCTGCATGGTGGGCTCCGGGCGTGGTGTCAGGCTTGGTTGCGGACGTGCTGGACGGCGGCGACGATGTTGGGGTAGGCACCACAGCGGCAGATGTTGCCGTACATGGCCTGCTTGACGTCTGCATCGGTAGGACCGACGGGCTCTTTGAGGACGGCGACGGCGGACATGATCTGGCCGGAGGTGCAGTAGCCGCACTGATAGGCGTCGTGGGCGACGAAGGAGGCCTGCATGGGATGGAGGTGATCGGGCTGACCGATGCCTTCGATGGTGGTGATTTCGTCGTTGGGATGCATGACGGCGAAGGAGAGGCAGGAGTTGACGCGGCGGCCGTTGACGTGGACGGTACAGGCACCGCATTGGCCGTGGTCGCAGCCTTTCTTGGTGCCGGGAAGGTCGAGGTTTTCGCGCAAACAGTCGAGGAGCGAGGTGCGGGGATCGATGCGGAGAGAGTGCTTCTGGCCGTTAACGGTGAGGATGAGAGGAACGGCGGAGGGATCGGCTGTTGGGGCCTCCGGAGCGGGCGCGGTTTGGGGCGTGAGCGTGCCAGCGGAGGCGAGTACGGGCGCAGTGGTGGCGACGATGCCAGCGGCTCCAAGGTGCGAGAGGAAAGAGCGGCGAGAGACGCGGGGGCCGTTGGGTGGGGTGGTCGCTTTGGAGGAGGTCTCGGCGGAGGCGGTTTCGGGGGTATCGTGCGACTCTATTGTTTCGTTGGCCATAGAGTTCGACTCCTTGTGCTTCAGGATGAGGTTAGTGTAATGCAGGACGTAATGGGGGACGAGCGGATGGCAGAGAAAGTCTCAGGCTGGGCATGCATTTGCGGCCTGCCACTTTGATGCTGACTAGGATGGTAGCGCGATCGAGGGATGTTTTGTGCGCGTTGGGGGAGGTGGTGTTAGTGGGATGGAAGTGAATTGTTTTGGGATGGAATGTTATGGTTTGGCGACCGAACAAATTCGCCAGTGCTGGTGGCCGTTTGGTAGGCTTATCGGCACCGAGGGGGATTTATGGATCGACGTGCGTTTACAAAGTTGGCGACGATGGCTGCGGGCGCGGCGGGTTTGCAGGGATCTGGATGGGGAGAGACGACGGAGGGAGGGAGGCGGCTGGGGTATGCGGCGGTGGGTTTAGGGGGGATTTCGGACATATTTATGCGGGCGTGCGCGGAGTCGAAGTCGGCGAAGATTACGGCGCTGGTGACGGGACATCCGGAGGAGAAGGGAGAGAAGTACGCGGCGATGTACGGGATCCCGAAGAGCTCGATTTATACGTATGCGGAGTATGAGCGGCTGGCGGAGAACAAGGACGTGGACGCGGTGTATATCGGGCTGCCGAACAGCATGCATTGCGAGTACACGGTACGTGCGGCGAAGATGGGGAAGAACGTGCTGTGCGAGAAGCCGATGGCGATTTCGAGCGCAGAGTGCAGGACGATGATCGATGCATGCAACGCGGCGAAGGTGAAGCTGATGATTGCGTACCGGGTGCAGTATGACCCGACGTGGATCCAAGGGATTCAGTTGATCAAGGACGGGTTTATTGGGGAACTGGAGTCATTTCAGGGGGGATTTTTCAATCAGCAGCCGAAGGGCGTGTGGCGGCTGAACCGGAAGCTGGGAGGAGGCGGGTCGCTGCTGGATGTGGGGATCTATCCGCTCAATGCGATCCGGCATATTACGGGGGAGGAGCCTGCGATGTATACGGCGCAGGTGGCGACGAGAGACCATAGTAGACGGTTTGCGGAGGTGGAGCAGTCGCTGGAGTGGACGATGAAGATGCCGTCGGGGATTCTGGCTTCGTGCGGGTGTTCGTATGGGCAGGATGGGCCGAGCTTTTTGACGATCAATGGGGAGAAGGGCTTTCTGCAATTTGAGCCTGGATTTCTGTATGACGGTGTGCATTTGACGGGGCATGCGGGTGGGAAGACGATTGACATCCTGGGGACGGGGAAGGCGCCGTTCCAGTTTGCGATCGAGGCGGATTATTTTGCGCAATGCGTGTGGGAGAACAAGCAGCCGGAGTCGGATGGTGAAGAAGGGCTGAAGGATTTGATTGCGATCGAGGCGATTTACAAGGCGGCTGGAACGCCAATTGCGTAGGTTGAGGGTGTGAGCTTCGGCGCAGGAAGAGGAGAGGAGATCGATGATGCAGGCAGCGGAGATTCTGGGAGTTTCACTGGTGGGTGAGCGCGAGTGTGCGAGGAGCGGACGGCGGTTTTATGGGATGAATCCGGCGACGGGTGAGCGGCTGGAGCCGGTGTTTTTTGCGGCGTCGGACGAGGAGATCGACGTGGCGGCGACGCTGGCGCAGGAGGCTTGTGCGAGCTTAGCGGCGCTGAGTGGGGCGGAGCGTGCGGCGCTGCTGCGGGCGATTGCGGACGGGTTGGCGGCGGAGATGGTGGGGATTACGGAGAGGGCGCATCTGGAGACGGGCTTGCCGATGGCGCGGTTGCAGGGCGAGATGGGAAGGACGACGGGGCAGTTGCGGCTGTTTGCGGAGGTGGTGGAGGAGGGATCGTGGGTGAATGCGCGGGTGGATGAGGCACAGCCGGAGCGGAAGCCGATGGCGCGGCCGGATGTGCGGTCGATGCTGCGACCGCTGGGGCCGGTGGCGGTGTTCGGGGCGAGTAACTTTCCGCTGGCGTTTTCGGTGGCGGGAGGAGATACGGCTTCGGCGCTGGCGGCGGGGAATCCGGTGATCGCGAAGGCGCATCCGGCGCATCCGGGGACGAGTGCGATGGTGGGGCGTGTAGTGCGGGAGGCGGTGCGAAAGAGTGGATTGCCGGCGGGGGTATTTGCGCTGCTGTTTGATGACGGGATTGAGGTGGGCGTTGGGCTGGCGCGGCATCCTGCAGTGAAGGCGATTGCGTTTACGGGGTCTGCGGGGGGTGGGCAGGCGCTGATGCGGATTGCGGCGGATCGGCCGGAGCCGATTCCTTGTTATGCGGAGATGGGGAGCACGAATCCGATGTTTGTGCTGCCGGGAGCGATGCGGGAGCGTGCGGCGTCGCTGGCGCAGGGGTTGCAGGGGTCGTTCACGATGGGATCGGGGCAGTTTTGTACGAAGCCGGGAGTGGTGTTTGTGCCGGAGCGGAGTGAGGCGTTTGGGGAGGCGGTGAAGGTGGGTGTGGGCGGGATGGCGGCGCATGGGATGCTGACGCAGTCGATTGCGGCGAAGTACACGAAGGCGGTGGAGGAGCGGAGGGCGAAGGGAAGGCCCGAGCTTGTGGCAGGCGGTGAGTCGGCTGTGGAGGCGGGGCGCGCGGCGGGAGCAGCGATGGTGTTTCGGACGTCGATGCGGGAGTTTTTAGGGGACGCGGCGCTGGCGGAGGAGGTTTTTGGGCCGACGATGCTGCTGGTCGAGTATGGAGGACTGGAGGAGTTGGTGGAGGCTGCGCGAGGGTTGCAGGGGCATCTGACGGCGACGATCCATGGGACGGAGGAGGAGATCGCGGCGGCGGGTGAGTTGATTGCGGTGCTGGAGACGAAGGTGGGGCGGATTCTGTTCAACGGGTATCCCACGGGTGTGGAGGTGTGCCATGCGATGGTGCATGGGGGGCCGTTCCCGGCGACGTCGGATGGGCGGTCGACGTCGGTGGGGACGCAGGCGATCTATCGGTTTGCGCGGCCGGTTTGCTATCAGGATATGCCGGATGCGGTGCTGCCGAAGGCGCTGCAGCGGGGGAATCCGCTGGGGATTATGCGGATGGTGAATGGGACGCTGACGCGGTAAGGGTGCAGCGCGGAGTCAGGCGACGCGGTTCTGGAGGGTGCCGATGGTGTCGATGGAGATGCGGATGAGGTCGCCGGAGTGGAGGGTGAAGTCGTCGGAGGGGACGATGCCGGTGCCGGTGAGGAGGAAGACGCCGTTGGGGAAGGAGTTGTCGCGGAAGAGGTAGCTGGCGAGGTCTTTGGGGTCGCGCTTGAGCTCGGCGAGCGTTGTGGAGGCGGCGAAGGCGGTGTGGTTGTTGCGGGTGATTTCCAGGTGGATGGCGGTGGAGGGGCTGAGGGGGTCGGAGGAGAGAAGGATGCAGGGGCCGAGGGCGCAGCTACCGTCGTAGACCTTGGCTTGCGGCAGGTAGAGGGGGTTTTCGCCTTCGATGTCACGTGAACTCATGTCGTTGCCGATGGTGTAGCCGACGATGGAGCCGTTGGGGCTGATGAAGAGGGTGAGTTCGGGTTCGGGGACGGACCAGGAGGCGTCGGAGCGGATGCGGACGGGTTGGTTGTGGGCGACGACGCGGCGGCCGGTGGCTTTGAAGAAGAGCTCGGGGCGGGCGGCGGCGTAGACGCGGTCATAGAAGGTGCCGCCGCCGGCGTCTTTGCTCTCTTCGATGCGCGCGCTGCGGCTGCGGAAGTAGGTGACGCCGGCCGCCCAGACCTCCTGGCTAAGGGCGGGGGAGAGGATGGTGGCGGGGTCGAAGGGTACGGGGACGGAGTTATTGACGGCGGCATGGGCGATGGTGTGGAGGTTGGGGCTGGAGAGGAGGGTGTCCCAGTCGTGGGTGGTAATGGGATGGAAGATGCCGTTGGCTTCGACGATGGGGCCGAGGGTGGTGCGGTAGAGTTTCATGCGGGGTGTCCTTTGGGCGGGTACTGACGTTGCGTGAGAGGAGCTTTGAGCCGGTCCGAAGTATTTCCTCAGTGGTTATAGCGGCTTAGCTAGTGTAGAGGCCCGAAGAAGCAGATTCCCTTCGGGAATGACAGAAAGAAAGGCAAGTGCAAAAGCTGAAAACTTTATAGCAATCGCTACTTTGTTCTGAAGCCACCGTAGCTGCGAATTTAGGGACGGGCTGAAGCCCTTTCCCTTCAGAGGGATGAATCACGTTTAAGGGGAGGCGTTTGATCAGGGGTTGTGCAGACGGGCGATGATGGCGTCGGCGTCGTAGACGCAGCCACCCCAGACGCCGCCGCTGGCGTGGACGAGGGCGGCCCAGAGGCGGGTGTCGTCGGGGAGGTCGGGGTGGGGTGCGAGGTCGGGGCGCGGGGAGCGAAGAGCGAGGCGGCGCTGGCCTTCTTCGGGGGTGAAGGTGGCTGGGGCTTCGGTGGTGGCATCGGTGCGGGCTTCGCCGATGAGATTGACGGTGCCGTGGAGGTTGGCGCGGTCGATGACGATTTCGATGAGGTCGCCTTCGAGGATGCGTCCGATGGGGCCGCCGGCGAGGGCTTCGGGGGAGATGTGGCCGATGCAGGCACCGGTGGAGACGCCGCTGAAGCGGGCGTCGGTGAGGACGGCGACGTGCTTGCAGAAGGGGAGGTTTTTGAGGGCGGAGGTGATCTGATAGATCTCCTGCATGCCGGAGCCGGAGGGACCGCCGCAGATGAGGACGATGACGTCGCCGTGGGAGACTTCGCCGTGCTTGATGGCGGCGATGGCGTCGGCTTCGGTGATGAAGACGCGGGCGGGGCCGGTGTGGCGATAGATGTTGTCGGCGTCGATGAGGGAGGGGTCGATGGAGGTGCTTTTGATGACGCTGCCTTCGGGGGCGAGGTTGCCGGTGGGGAAGCAGACGGTGGGGGTGAGGCCGCGGGAGCGGGCGCGTTCGGGGGAGAGGATGATGTCGGCGGGGTCGATGCCGTCGAGGTCGTGGAGGCGCTGGTGGAGGGCGGAGCGGCGCTGGCTTTGTTGCCACCAGTTGAGGTTTTCGTCGAGGGTCTGGCCGGTGACGGTGAGGACGGAGGTGTCGAGGAGACCGGCGTGGCGGAGATGGAGCATGACTTCGGGGACGGCACCGGCGAGGAAGACCTGGACGGTGGCGAAGTTGTTGGGGCCGTTGGGGAGGGCGTCGACGATACGCGGGACGGCGCGGTTGACGGCGGTCCAGTCGGCTGCGGAGGGACGACGCAGGCCAGCGGCGTGGGCGATGGCGGGGACGTGGAGGAGGAGGTTGGTGGAGCCGCCGAAGGCTGCGTGGAGGACCATGGCGTTGCGGATGGCGGCGTCGGTGAGGATGTGGGAGGTGGCGATGCGGGCGTGGGTGAGGCGGAGGATGGCGCGGGCGGAGCGGGTGGCGGCGTCGAGCCAGATGGGCTGGCCGGAGGGAGCGAGGGCGGTGTGCGGAAGAGAGAGGCCGAGGGCTTCGGCGACGACCTGAGAGGTGGCGGCGGTGCCAAGGAACTGGCAGCCGCCTCCGGGGGTAGCGCAGGCGCGGCAGCCCATTTCGGCGGCGTATTCGAGGGTGATCTGGGACTGGGAGAAGCGGGCGCCGATGGTCTGGACTTTGCCTGCGTCTTCGCCGTCTTCGGGAAGGAGTGTGACGCCGCCGGGAATAAGGATGCTGGGCAGCGGGCCGGAGGAGGCAAGCGCCATCATCATGGCGGGGAGGCCTTTGTCGCAGGTGGCGATGCCGAGGACTCCTTTGCGAGTAGGCAGCGAGCGCATGAGGCGGCGAAGGACGATGGCGGCGTCGTTGCGGTAGGGGAGCGAGTCGAACATGCCGACGGTGCCCTGGGTGCGGCCGTCGCAGGGGTCGGTGCAGGCGCCGGCGAAGGGGAGGGCGTGGAGGTTGCGGAGCTCGCGGGCGGACTCGGCGACGAGCAGGCCGACCTCCCAGTGGCCGGTGTGGAAGCCGAGGGCGATGGGTGTGCCGTCGGCGGCGCGGAGGCCGCCGTGGGTGCTGAGGATGAGGAATTCGGGATCGAGGAGGCGAGTGGGGTTCCATCCCATGCCGGCGTTCTGGGTGAGGCCGAAGAGGTTGCCGGAGGGCTGGGTGAGGAGCATCTCGGGGGTGATGGGGAGCGAGCCTTCGGGGCCGGGGGCGTGGGTTTTGGTGTGGCGAAAGAGGGCGGGGTCGCTGTCGAGGATCTGGGATGCGGAGATGGGGTCGAGGGGTTCGGACATGGATTGCTTCTGCGGCAATTGTATGACTGGAGGTGTCGGGGAAGAGTCGGATTTGGTGCAAGATTTACACAGTGTGCCTTGACTCGTGTAGAGGTGCGGCGATAGTCTCTCGGCAACATCGATACTCTATTGGCAAACTTGATTCAGGTGATGGCCAATCCGGTGGCAGTACAGAGCACGGAACGAGGCGTGGCTGCTGCGTTCGACCGGAGCTGTAGATGGCGGCGTAGAGTCGATGCCAATCCCGAAGCATCTAAAACCAGAGGAGCCGTGGTTGGGTTTCTCTTGCAATCTCCTGACGGAGGTCAGTCTATACCTTGATAAAAAAAGCGTTGATGCTCACCCCTGGAATCGAGCCGTTATACGGCACACGCGACGAGAACCTTCGTCTGATGGAAGATACGATGGCAGTGCAGATCGATTTGAGATCGGACTCGATCCAGTTGATGGGCGAGAGTGCTGCGGTGGCGAGGGTGGAGGGGATCTTCTCCGACTTTGAACATCTGCGAAAGTTGGGCGTGCATCCGCATAATGGTGAGTTGAATGCGCTGCTGAAGATGGTGGTGAGCGATCCGGGCGTGACGCTGCGCGGGTTGGTGGAGAGCGGGAAGCAACGGGCGATTGGGACCAAGCGCGCGGTGCAACCGAGGTCTCCGAACCAGCGCAAGTATGTGGAGGCGATCGAGACCAACGACATGGTGTTTGGGCTGGGGCCGGCGGGAACGGGAAAGACGTACCTGGCGGTCGCGATGGCGGTGAGTGCGCTGCTGGCGAAGAAGGTGGCGCGCATTATCCTGGTGCGCCCGGCGGTCGAGGCTGGAGAACGGCTGGGGTTTCTGCCGGGGTCGCTGCAGGAGAAGGTGGATCCGTATTTGAGGCCGCTGTACGACGCGCTGTATGACCTGTTGGATCCGGTGAAGGTGGACAAGATGCTGGAGACGAACGTGATTGAGGTCGCACCGCTGGCGTTTATGCGCGGGCGGACGCTGAATGACGCGTTCATCATTATGGATGAGGCGCAGAACACGACGAACGAGCAGATGAAGATGTTCCTGACGCGGCTGGGGAACTCGTCGAAGGCTGTGATTACGGGGGATCTGACGCAGTGCGATCTGCCGAATCCGAAGCGTAGCGGGCTGTATGAGGCGCTGCGTGTGCTGGATGGTGTGGAGGGCATTCAGTTCTGCCACTTTGAGGATGTAGACGTGGTGAGGCACCAGTTGGTGCAGCGGATTGTGCGGGCGTATGACACGTATCATCGGGCGGAGCAGATGCCGCTGGCGGTGGATGGGGTGCCGCTGGGGATTGCCGGTGAAGAGCTGCCGAAGAGGGTGCTTCATCCGCAGTGAGCTGAGGTGATTTTGAGGGATGGGCCGCTGCGCGAGGTCTGCGTGGCGGCTTTTGTTTTGATGGCGTGGAAACGTGGTTGCGGTAGCATCGATAGACACATGATTACGTTGGAACCTACACGGGAGATGGAAGCGGCGGCTGCGCGGGGCGATGAGGCGGCGCTGTGGAAGGAGCTGGGACTGTCGCGGGCGGGGCTGAGCGGATTTTTGAAGCGGGCGCAGGCGGCGGTGGGGATGTCGGGCGAGGTTGAGGTGCTGCTGGCGGGGGATAAGACGCTGCGGCGGCTGAACCGGACGTTCCGTGGGAAGAACAAGGCGACGGATGTGTTGAGCTTTCCGGCTGCGGAGGGGTTTGCGGGCGGGCACGCGGGAGACCTGGCGGTATCGCTGGAGACGGCGGCGCGGCAGGCGGCGGAGCACGGGCATACGCTGCGGGATGAGGTGAGGGTGCTGCTGCTGCATGGGCTGCTGCATTTATCGGGGATGGACCATGAGGTGGATGGTGGCGAGATGGCGGCTCGGGAGACGGTGTTGCGGCGGGAGCTGCGGCTGCCGGTGGGCCTGATTGAGCGGGTGGAAGGTGGCGGGAAGGTGCGGCACGGGCGGCAGGGGAAGCGGGTGGCGTCGTGATTTCGGGATTCAGCATTGCGGTGCTGCTGCTGCTGTGCCTGCTGGCGCTGGCGGCGTATGTGGATCGAATTTATTTCGAGATGGGGAAGTTTCTGTCGCGGGAGTATACGGAGAATATAGAGGCGTGGGAGCGGTGGGTGGAACCGAAGCTGCATTTGAGCCGGGAGTCTGCGGCGATGTCGGCGTCGGTTTTGCGGCAGATTGCGCTGGTGGCGCTGGTGTTTGTGCTGGTGATACGGCTGCAGGGGCGGCTGGGGGAGAGTCCGGCAGAGATTGCGCGGACGGTGTTTGAGCTGGTGCTGGTGCTGCTGGTGTTTGACCGGCTGCTGCCGCAGATTATCTTTACGAAGACGCGCGGGGAGTGGATTGCGCGGATCTCTGGGGTGATTCGTGTGCTGTTTTATGTGGTGCTGCCGCTCACGCTGACGATTGCGCTGCTGCTGTCGATTGCGGGACTGGCGGAGCCGGAGGTGACGGAGCCGGAGCATCCGGGTGAGGCGATGGATGCGCTGCTGGAGGCGGGCGAAGAAGAGGGTGTGCTGGACGAAGAGGACCGCGAGCTGGTGCGCAGCGTGGTGGAGTTTGGCGACAAGGTGGTGCGCGAGGTGATGACGCCGCGACCGGAGATGTTTGCGGTGGCGGGAAAGACGACGCTGGAGCAGTTTACTGTCGAGGTGAATGCGCACAATTTTTCGCGGGTGCCGGTGTATGCGGAGTCGTTGGATCAGATTACGGGGATTGCGTTCGCTCGTGATTTGTTGCGGGTGCAGGACAAGGACGCGGCCAGCAGGACGGTGGCGCAGTTGCAGCGGCCAGCGTTATTCATCCCGGAGACGAAGAAGGTGAATGTGCTGCTGCGGGAGATGCAGCGGCAGAAGCAGCACATGAGTATCGTGATCGATGAGTATGGCGGAGTGGCGGGGTTGGTGACGATTGAGGACCTGATTGAGGCGATCGTGGGGGAGATTGAGGACGAACACGATGAGAGCGAGGCGGATGCTCCGGTGGTGGAGGGGGATGGGCGGTGGGTGGTGCCGGGTGGGTTTGAGGTGGATCGGCTGAGGGAGTTGCTGGCTGCGCCGGATGAAGAGTTGATGGGTGACGAGGATGAGCGGGATACGGGGTTGCAGGATGCGGAGGCGATGCTGGCGCAGTTGCTGACGAAGTATGAGGCGACGACGGTGGGTGGACTGGTGAGCGAGATGGCGGGGCATATTCCGCTGCCGGGAGAGGTGGTGGAGGATGGGCCGCTGCGGCTGGAGGTGGTGGCGTCGACAGACAGGCGGGTGCAGCGGGTGAGGGTGGGGCTGACGGAGGCGGCGATGGGGAGTGAGCCGGAGTAAGGGGTGTGGGTGGGAGCTTGCGCATGCGGTAGGCGATGCTCCCCTGCTTGTTATTCCAGCTTGCACGCGCTCGTGTGCGAACAAGAAGTACTGATGGCAATCCCAAGAGGGTTCGTGATTCCAGAGCTGTAGAATCCGTTGCCGCTGAGCGGCGATCCGGTACTTGTAAACTCTGAGACGCTGCCTGTTCCGGAGTTCGAGACCCACAGGTTCCCCTGCGGGTCGATCGCTAGCGCGGAGGGTATGTCGAGGCCGCCGGAAGCGCTGCCCATGACGGCGGCAGAGTTTGAAAGATGTGTAAGCGTATCTGCTGTTGCGTTGGCGATCCACGGGTCGCCCGTTGCATCGAGCGCAACTGCCGCCGGGGCGCTCAGAACGGCGGGACTGGTCGCGAGCACTTCGCCGGAGTTAGCGAGCTCGGTTACAGTGTTGGCACCGCGATTGGTGATCCATACATTGCCGTCTGCGTCCACCGCAACGGCGGAGGGAGCAGACAAGCCACCGCCTGTGTACGTCACGGCGAGCGTCCAGTCGTTTGGCATAGCGGTAAGCGTTGGGCGGAAGGCAACGTTGCCCGCGGCCAGCGCATAAATTGTTGCGACGTTCTGGCCTGGGTGCTGCACGATATTGATCACCGCGGATACGATGTCTGTGGGTGCTGAACCGCCGGGCGGTGTGGCGGCGGTAAAGAGTGTGCCACAAGACGAATTGTCTCCCGCCGTTCCGCCGGTTGAGTTGACACAAGCAGCAAGGGAGTTGGCAAGCGCATTGAGCTTGGCCAGCTGCAACTTTGCTCCCTGTGGAAGATCCGTGCCGGGGCTTCGACCGGTTGCGTTGTCGACGAGTTGATTGACATCGGCAAAGGCGAAGTTCAGCCCGGTCTCGTTGCTGGGAGATGTGCCCATGTCAGCAACCCCAGTCATAAAAGGCGCCAGCGCGTATGCTGCAGCTACGGTGGTGACCTCATTGATCCTGGCGACGGTCGTGCTGGCGTTGGACTGGAGGGCATTACAGGAGCCGAGCGCGACCATCTCGGTCAGGTTGGGGTTGGCGGCCGAGCCCCCGGTGCTGCCGCCGGCCGCGACCAGGTATACGGGAGCGTCGGGCGTGGGGCAGGTGTACTGCCCGGTGATGTCGTAGCTGCCGTTGGCGACGGTCGTGATGGTGTTGGCGGGAAGCAGCGGCTGGGAGGCGCTGCCGTAGCCTGTCAGGTTGGCTGCGTAGAGCTGTAGGGATGCGCCGACGATTGGTTGCTGTCCCCCGAACGCGGTTCCACGGATAGCGCCGGGAGCCCCGTCCACGGAGACAATTGGCGCGCGATGGATGAACGAGGTAGCTTCGCAGCCGGTCAGTATCGCGGCAACGCAGGCAAGAAGGAGAAGATGCTGAAAGAGGCGGGACATGAACGCCTCCAGAGTTGGTTTGGTGGAAGACTTTGGGGCACGGTTCATGGCTTCGTCCCTGTGGTGCCGTTGGTGGTGCCTGTGACGAGCGGTGTGACGACAGGTGCGGCGCTGCCGAAGATGCGTGTGACGGATCCGCCGCCAGAATTTGTGATCCAGACTGATCCGGCCTGATCGATCGCAATACCGCTGGGAGTGTTATAGGGGGTGGCAGCTGTGGCCGTAGCTGCGCCGTAGCCGGTAGCGGGACTCAGCGCTGCGCCGCTGTTCGAGAACGCCGAGACCGAGTTGCCGCCGTTCGCGATCCAGACCTGACCCGCGCCGTCGACAGCGACCGCGCTGGGCCGTAGCAATCCGCCGCCGGTGAAGGTGCTAATGGTTGCGGGCGGAGGGTCGTACGTGTCCGGATTCGGGACCGGAGTGACAAAGACGAGAGAGTTGGCCGTGTTGGTGACGGCCCAAGCATCGCCAGAGGCGTCAATGGCGAGGCCGCCAGCGCTGGCTGGTGCTCCGGGAGTGCCTAGCGTGCTGAGCACCTTACCCGTGTAGTCCAGCTGGCTTACGGTACCGTTATCGTTCACGATCCAAGCCGAGAAGTAGAGGATATCGAATGACAGCCTGGTAGCGGTGCTCGCAGCGTACGTTGCAGAAACATCACCTGGATACGCACAGGCGAGAGTGTACGGGTCGATCTGAGCCGGATCCTGTGCGATCGATGTAAGGGGTATAGAAGCCAGCCCGTTCTGAAGAGGGCGGGAGTAAGACGCTGCATGACCCCTTGTTTGGATTGCGCAGCTAACGCGCCCATCGGGCGTACTGCCATCACTGGCAGTCACGGTGACGGTTGCGACCGGAGTCTGCCCGTAGTAAACGGGCGTGGGAGCCAGCGATACGGTCGTGATCGTAGCAATCTGTCCGAGTGCTGAGGCAGTTGCAACGGCGCACGTCAGTGTCGCGAGAACTGACCAAACCGCTCTGCAAACAGACGAGCTTGTTCTGAGACTGGACATGTCAGCTCTCCAGGAACGTGAATGAGAACAGCTATATCGTATAGCGTCCCGTCAACATCTGACTCTTTCGAGGTTTAAGCCAAGTCAACTGCTCTAGGTGCCAGAGGTGCGGGGGCGTCGTCTTTCATGAACGGGATGATCGTTTCGGCGTCCGTAGGGTGTCGTGTGTGAGGTTCGGAGATGGATGGGATTGGGAGGGGTGTTTGAGGGTGGGAGGTTTAATCGGTGGCATGATAGAGGGATGGCATTACGTTCTGGATTTGTATCGATTGTGGGACGCCCGAATGCGGGCAAATCAACGCTGTTGAATGCGCTGCTGGGGCAGAAGCTGGCGATTGTGACGCATAAGCCGCAGACGACGCGGACGAGGATTCAGGGTGTGCTGGAGCTTCCGGTGCGCAAGAAGGCGAAGGGCGATGCGGGAAGGCCGGCGGCGCAGGTGGTGGTGGTGGACACGCCGGGCGTGCATAAGCCGGAGACGCAGCTGGACAAGCGGATGATGCAGGAGGTGCATGATGCGCTGGAGACTCGGGATGCGGTGATTTTTATGGTGGATGTGACGCATCGGCTGCCGGTGGCGGAGAAGCCGAGGACGAGCGAGGAGTTTGCTGAAGCGAGGAAGGTGCGGACGCTGGGGCAGCATCGTCGGATGCTGTCGAAGGGTGAGGATGATTTTGCGCTACAGCTGGTGAAGAAGCTGGATTGCCCGGTGCTGCTGGTGCTGAACAAGATCGATGCGCTGCCGAAGAGTGCGCTGCTACCGCTGATTGCGCATTGGACGTCGCTGCATGCGTTTGCGGATGTGATTCCGATTTCGGCGAAGAAGCGCGAGGGGCTGGAGCTGCTACTGGATAAGGTGGTGGGGTATATGCCGGAGGGGCAGCGGTACTTTCCGAAGAACCAGTTGACGGACCAACCGGAGCGGTTCCTGGCGGCGGAGATGATTCGAGAGAAGATTCTGATGTTGACGGGCGAAGAGGTTCCTTATGCGACGGCGGTGGTGATTGAGCGGTATGAGGAGCCGGAGAGCCTGAAGAAGAGCAAGGCGGGGAAGCTGCCGGTGACGAAGATTACGGCGGCGATTTTTTGCGAGCGTGAAGGGCAGAAGGCTATCCTGATTGGCAAACAGGGCGCGATGCTGAAGGAGATCGGGACAAAGGCCCGCAAGGACATTGAAGGGCTGCTGGGGATGAGGGTGTTCCTGGAGCTGTTTGTGAAGGTGCAGGATGAGTGGAGGAGTTCGCGTGGGTTTGTGGAGGAGCTGGACTGGCGACGGCAACTGGAGCAGTTGGCGGAGACGCAGCACAGGAATCAGAAGCTCGCGATCAGCCGGGGAGCAGAGGCGAGTGATGCGATGGGCGATGAGGACGAAGCGTGATCGGATTTTTGCAGCGTAGTGTCGCGCAGAGTTTGCAGGGGAGAAGTGCGCGCGTTGCGGATCTTCGCACGGGATCGCTGCGGCTGGTGGCGATTACGCCGGAGATGCTGGATGCTGAGCACAAATCGAATGGGACGGAGTTGGGGAGGCTGCTACGGGCAAAGCTGACGGCTGCGTGGCCGCCGGTGGAGTGGGAGCCGCATGTGTATCGGATCATCCAAAAGCAGTATGACGAGTGGCCGGAGAGCTTTGGGTGGCACCGTTATGTGCTGCTGGAGGGCGGGCTGGGACGGCAGGGGACGCTGGTGGGAGCGGTGGGTGGATTTCCGCGCAGAGCGGGTGACGTGGAGATCGGGTATTCGACGCTGCCGGAGTTTCAGCGGAGGGGATATGCGACGGCGTTTGCGCTGCGGCTGGTGGAGTTTTTGCTGGAACAGGATGGTGTGAGGTCGGTGAGCGCGCAGGCGTATCCGCAGGTGCAGGAGTCGATCAAGGTGATGCAGCGCTGTGGGATGAGCTTTGTGGGTGAGGGTGATGATGCTGGGACGGTGCGATTTCGGAGGATGAAGGCGGAGGCGTGAGGCTCATCGGGATTGCTGGAGCCAGTCGGAGGAGTATCGTTCGATGGCGACGCGGACGAGTTGACTGCGGGTGCGGACGCCGGCTTTGAGGAAGAGCTCCTGAATGCTGGCTTTGATGGCCGACTCGGAGACTTGCAGTTTTGCGGCGATCTCTTTGTTGGAGAGGCCATCGAGGATGGAGCGGAGGACGTGCCGTTGGCGGTCGGTGAGGGCGCGCGGAGCTTCGGCGGGGGCTGAGGCCTGGGCTGCGTGGTGGGGTGGTGGAAGTGCTGCGGGATCCCACCATGAACCGCCGTCGGCGAGCGTGCGAATGGCTTCGATGAGCTGGCGCGGGTCACTATGTTTGAGGATGAGGCCGGAGATACCTGCATCGACGGCGTTGAGGATGGCGGACGCGCCCATGCCGCCGGTGACCATGAGGACTTTGGTGGAGGGACTGGAGCGGCGGAGATCGAGGAGGAGATCGGTGCCGAGTTCGGCGCCGAGATCGTAGTCGAGAAGGACGACGTCGGTGGGCGCGGCGCGGATGAGCAGGCGGGCTTCGGCGAGTGAGGCGCAGTGGCCGGCGATGGTGAAGGCGGGTTCGCGTTCGAGGAGGCGAATGACGCTTTCGCGGAAGAGGGTGTGGTCGTCGACGAAGAGGATGCGAATGGGTCGGATCACTGGAGGTCTCTGGACGCATCTGCTGAGGCGAGTTCGACGACGAAGCAGGCGCCTTCGGGAGATGGTTTGTAGTGGAGATCGCCACCGAAGGAGCGGGCGAAGGCACGGGCGAGATAGAGTCCGAGGCCGGTATTCTGGGCTCCGGCCTGGAAGGGGCGAAAGAGCCGGTCGGGATGGGAGATGCCCGGACCGTTGTCGGTGACTTGCACGATGACGCGCGAACCCTCCGTGGAGGCGGAGATGAAGAGGTTGCGGGTGGAGGGTATTTGCGAGAGAACGCGGATGCTGTTGGTGGTGAGGTTGAGGAAGACCTGGATGAGATTTGTGCCATCTGCCCAGACGAGAGGGAGATGAGGATCGATGGACCACTGGCAGTCGATATCGTGCTCGCTGAGGGACGGGGAGATGACGATTTTGAGATCGTCGAGGACGGCTGCGAGATCGACCTCGGAGGTTTGCTCGGGGTAGGGGCGAAGGTCGACGGCGGCGATGCGTTCGAGGGCGACGACGAGATTGGTGAGAGCTTCGAAGTCCTTGTTGCCGAGGAAGATGTTGGCGCGAGCGAGGTTCTGGTGGACGACGGCGATGGCACCACAAATGTTTCTGACTTCGTGGGAGACAGCGCTGACGGCGATGCGGGAGCCTGCGAGCATTTGATGGAGGCTGGATTCTTCGCGGGTACGAAGCTCCTCCGATGCGTCGAGGATCATGGCGGCGAAGCGTGGACCGGAGTGGGTGGGATAGGTGGAGAAGCAGATGTCGGCGAGGAAAGCTTCGCCGCTTTCGCGATGTCCGCGGGACTGCATGACGGTGCGGAAGAGATGCTGCTGGGTTTCGCGACCGGAGATGTGTGAGAGGGAGGGGAAGTATTGCTGAATGGAACGGCCGAGGAGAGCGGGAGCGTGGAGTTCGAGCATGCGGTGTGCGGCTTCGTTGGCCATGAGGACGCAGCCGTCGGAGTCTGCCGTGACGATGGCTGCTGGACTGCTTTGGATGAGGGCGTTAAGCTGTTGCTCGGCCTCGAGGCGAGCTTCGCTTTGGCGTTCGATTTCGCGCAACTGCCTGACGATGATCTGGCGGTTGCGGTTGGCTTCGTGGACGAACATGCCGATGGCGAAGAAGGCGAAGAAGTAGAGGACATCGCGGGGAAGACCGGTGCGGAAGGTCCAGGTGAACTGATCGAACTCTTCAGTGAGGAGCGTGCAGAGACCAGCTACAGTCATGATCTGCCAAGGCTGTAGGATGCGCCCGAGCATGAGCATAGGGAGGAGATAGAGGAAGCCGAGCGGGAGGTCCGCAACGATGCGCCAATCGATGAGCGCGATGAGCGCGATGAGTGTGGCACCCCAGATGAGGGTGGAGGTGCGGCTGCCTCGGAAGAGTGATGGATACATTGGCTTGATTGAATCTATTGTGAAACTTATGGTTCCCGCAAATTATCTTTATCTATCCATCAGAAGCCGATAATGCGAGTCACACTAAAACGTCAGGAGATTTACTGCATCGTTCTCGATTGAAGTGTATTCGCTTTGGTCGAGTTGCGATATGTGTGTGGGCTGGTGCTAGCGATGTTGGCCACAAGATAGCCTGAATGAATGCATCGAGCCAGATAGACTGGTACGAATGAGGTTTTCCAACTTTCAGCGATTTGAATGGCAGATGATTCCAGTGACTGCTGCGGCGATGGGGTGGCCTTCAACGCGCAATTCGTTGCTGGTAGCGGCGATTGCTGTTGTGCTTGGGATGGCGCCGGTGTGGTGTTCGGGGAGTGCGAGAGCGCAGGATATCTCTGCGCCGCGGCCGCAGGTGCTGCAGGCGGGGCAATCGGGTGTGGCTGGACTGCCGGACCAGCCGCTACAGTCTGCGAAAGAGGCGCAGGCAGCGGCGTCGAGTCCGAATGGCTTGACGTGGGATGAGGTGAAGCAAAAATTTGAGGCGCAGAATCCTACGCTGAAGGCAGATGAGTTGAATGTGGAAGAGATGAAGGCGGAAGAGATTACAGCGGACTTGAGACCCAATCCGCAGTTTACTTTTAATGCGGATGGTACCCAGGTGGCACCGAACGGAGGGGTTTGGCAGCCACTGCATGGTACGGCACCTTCTCCAAATTTCAGCTATTTACACGAGCGTGATGGCAAGCGCGAGTTGCGGCTGAAGAGTGCTCAGCAGGCGACGGCGATCGCAGTTGCGCAACACGCAGATCTTGGGCGGACGTTGCTGTTTAATCTGCGATCGCAGTTTGTTGCGTTGTTGCAGGCGAAGGCCGTGCTGGCGCTGACGAAAGAAGAGCTTGTGTACTACGACCACCTGATTGAGATAAGTCGTTTCCGGTTACAGAAGGGGGACATGGCACAGATCGATTTCGACAGGATTGAACTGCAGCGCGTGCAGTATGAATCAGACCTGGAGACGGCGATCGTCAATTTGCGGCAGGCCAAGATTGTGTTGCTGCAACTTATGAATGATAAGACGCCCGTGGAGAAGTTTGAGGTGCGCGGGGATTTTGATTTCAGCGATCAGTTGCCGCCGCTCGAGCAGTTTCAGCAGGCAGCGTTAAACAGCAGGCCTGACCTGAGGGCTGCCTATGAATCGATCCAGCAGGCTTATACGAACCATAAGCTGGCGGTTGCGAATGGATCGACCGATCCAACGTTTGGACTTTGGTATACGTACAACGGATCCTTCAACAATAATTACGCGAATCAATACTTGGGAGTGAGCGTGAGTATTCCGCTGCGTATTTTTGATCGTAATCAGGGTGAGAAGAAGCGCACGGAGATTGACATTTCGAAGAATCAGCAGCAGGAAGACGCGACGAGTGCGCAGGTGTTCTCGGATGTGGATTCTGCTTATGTGCAGGTACAGAGCACATTGAATTTGCTGCGGCCTTACAAGGGACATTATCTGGATGAGGCCACGCATGTTCGCGACACTGTGACATATGCGTACATGCGCGGTGGTGCGGCGCTGCTGGATTTGCTGAATGCGCAGAGTGATTTTCGGACGGTCGAACTTGCTTACTTGCAATTGATTGGAACTTACATGACTGCCGCTGGCCAGCTGAATCTTGCTGTGGGGCGTGAGGTGATTCAATGAGTCTCAAGAGGTTACTGGCACATATTGCCGTGGGTGCGTGCGCTTGCCTCCTATTGGCGGGATGCGAAGGCAAGAAGTTTAATCCGTCGGATGGCATACCGAAGGACAGCAAGCCTGTTGAAACAGGCGACATGGCTTTGGTGACTGTGGACAAGCCGAATCTGTTTCCGCTCGTCGCAGCGGGGAAGCTGGACACACCGGCGCAGATGGATGTGACGGGTTCGGTGAATCCGGATGTGTCGCGTGAGGTCCCTGTGATCTCACTGGCAAGCGGGCGTGTGATCGACATCAAGACGAGGCTTGGCGATTATGTAAAGAAGGGACAGTTGCTGTTGCAGGTGCAGAGCAACGATATTACGAATGCGTTCGACCAGTATCTGAAGGCCGTGAATGACGAGCAGTTGGCGAATAAGGCGTATGTACGGGCGAATGATCTTTATGCGCATGGGGCGGTTCCGCTGAGTGAAGTGGAGCAGGCGGATGACACGGAGAAGGACGCGAAGGCGGACCTTTCGGCGGCTGAAGACCAGCTGAAGACGCTGGGTGTAAATAAGAATCATCCGAGCAGCATCGTACCGGTGTATGCGCCGATTACGGGTGTGGTGATTGCGCAGAATGTGACGAACGCGGCCGCAGTGGGCGTAACTTACTCTGGGTCGTCGACGACGTTTACGCTGGCGGATCTGAGCAATGTGTGGGTGATCTGCGATGTGTATGAAAATGATCTGCCGAAGTTGAAGATAGGGCAGATGGCGACGATACATGTTAATGGGTATCCGGATAAGGTGCTGACTGGGACGGTGTCGGAGATTGATCCGATGCTTGATCCGAGCATACGGACGGCGAAGGCCAGGATCGAAGTAAAAAATCCGGGGTATTTGAAACTGGGAATGTTTGTGACGGCAACGTTCGATAGGAGAAGAGACAGGGCGTATGCGGTGGTTCCAGCGGACGCCATTCTGCATTTGCATGATCGCGATTGGGTGTTTGTTCCTGCGGGTGCAGATCACTTTCGGCGTGTTGAAGTGCATGCGGGCGAGATGCTTTTGAACGGGCAACAGGAGGTCATGATGGGCATCGATCCAGGGCAGCAGGTCGTGTCGAATGTACTGCAGTTGGAGTCGACGTTGGAGGCCCAATGATCCGCAGGCTGGTTGATTTTGCGTTGAAGAACCGGTTGTTGATTGTGGGCGTAGCGATCGTGTTATTTGTGTGGGGAGCGATCGCGTTCCATAATTTGCCTGTGGACGCGTATCCGGATGTTGCGGACAACTATGTCAACGTCATTACGCAGTGGCCTGGGCACTCCGCAGAGGATATTGAGAAGCAGATTACGGTCCCTACCGAGATACAGATGGCGGGAATCCCGCAGATGAAGAATCTGCGTTCGTTCAGCCTGGCAGGGATATCGAGCCTGGTGATGAATTTCGATGACGACTCGGACAATAGTTGGAATCGCGAGCGGGTGCTGGAACGACTGAGCATGGTGACGCTGCCTGCAGGGCTGGTGCCGCAATTGCAGACAGACTGGAGTCCGGCTGGACAGATTTACTGGTACACGATTGAGAGCAAGAATCCAGCGGTTGATGTGATGGAGCAGAAGTCGCTGGAGGACTGGACGCTGGAGAAGCAGTTCAAGAATATTCCCGGCATTGTTGACGTTGCGAGCTTTGGAGGACAGACGAAGGAGTATCAGGTTCGGCTTGATCCGGACAAGCTGATCTCGTATGGATTGACGATTGGGCAGGTGGAGCAGCAGTTAGCGAACAATAATACGAATGCTGGGGGAAGCTTCATTGTTGCGGGTTCACAGCAGATAAATGTGCAGGCGGTGGGCCTGTACGCGAATGTTCAGCAGATCGAGAACACGCTAGTAAAGACGCAGAATGGAACGCCGCTTCGGATTAAAGATATTGCAGTGGTGGAAGAAGGACCGAAGATCCGGCTGGGGCAGATCTCGAAGACGTATCGAGATGTGAATGGGAAGCTGATTGATAATCCTGATGTGGTTGAGGGATCCGTGCTGCTACAGAAGGGCGCGAATGCTGATCCGGCGCTGAAGGGAATTCACGCGAAGGTAGAGGAACTGAATGCGCATGTGCTGCCGGAGGGAGTGAAGATTGTTCCGTTTCTGGATCGAAGCGAGCTGATCCAGCTGACCACGCATACAGTAATGCACAACCTGACCGAAGGCATTGTGCTGGTCGTGATTATTCTCATGTTGTTCCTGGGGAATATACGCGGTGCGATTATTGTTGCGCTCACAATTCCTTTTGCATTGCTGTTTGCGTCGATCTGCCTGGATTTGAGCCACATACCGGCGAATCTGCTGTCGCTGGGCGCTCTGGACTTCGGGATGGTGGTCGATGGCTCTGTGGTGATGATCGAGAATATTGTGCGTCACTTGAATCGACAGAGTGCGGGCGAAGAGACGCCGCAGGAGAAGATCCAAGCTGCTGCGCATGAGATTCAGCGGCCAGTGTTTTACGCGATAGGGATCATTATCACCGCGTATCTGCCGATCTTTACGCTGCAATCTGTCGAGGGACGGTTGTTCCGGCCGATGGCGTGGACGGTGGCTTTCGCGCTGTTGGGTGCTTTGATTTTCTCCATGATTGTTGCGCCGGTGCTAGCGAGTTTTTTCTTTCGCAGGGGTGCGAAAGAGTGGAAGAACGTTGTGATGGAGTACCTGACGGCGCGCTATAGAAAAGGCGTAACGTGGGCAATTCATCACCGTGGTGTGACGGTGGGCGTGGGCGTCGCTGGGCTGGGATTGGCGATTTTCTTGCTGTATAGCGGAGTGATCGGTTCGGAGTTCTTGCCCCATCTGGATGAGGGCTCGATGTGGGTGCGTGGGACGCTTGCGCCATCGACGGGACCGGAGGCGAGTCTTGCGATTGCGAATAAGGCGCGTCTGATTCTTGCCAACTATCCGGAGGTGACGGATGTTGTTGACCAGATTGGAAGACCGGATGATGGGACCGATACGACGGGCTTTTTTGACACGGAATATAACGTGAATCTGAAGCCCAAAGACCAGTGGAGGCCGATCTTTCATCAGAACAAGGACAATCTGATTGCGTCGATGGACCAGCAGTTAGAAACGATTCCAGGCGTCATTTGGGGGTTTTCCCAGCCGATTGAAGACAACATGGAGGAAGCGGTCAGCGGCGTGAAGGGTGAGTTATCGGTGAAGATCTTTGGCGATGATTTGAAGACACTGGAGGCGAAGGGTGACGACGTCGTCAATGTGATGCGAAAGATTCCGGGCGTACAGGACCTTGGGTTATTTCGTTTGATTGGGCAGCCAAACCTAACGTTTACGGTGGACCGACAAGCAGCGGCGCGGTTCGGGATCAATGTGGCGGACATTCAGGATGCGATTCAGACGGCGGTGGGTGGCGGCGCTGTGAGCACGATTCTTCAGGGAGATGCGCAGTATGATTTGGTGCTGCGATATCAGAAGCCGTATCGGGATACACGTGAGGCGATAGAGAATGTGCGATTGCTGTCTCCGACAGGAGAGCGGGTGTCACTTGCACAGTTGACGAAAGTACAGACGGTGGATGGTGCGGAGGAGATTTACCGCGAGGGGGAACAGCGCTACATCGCAGTTAAGTACAGCGTGCGTGGACGCGATTTGGGAAGTACGGTGGAGGAAGCGATCAACAAGGTGAACAAGGAGGTTCCTCTCGCGCGGGGATATCACTTTGTTTGGGCGGGTGAGTACGAGAGTAAACAGCGGGCCGACAAGCGGCTGGCAATGATTGTGCCGATGACGGTGCTACTGATCTTCATCATCTTGTATATGATGTTCAAGTCGTTCAAGTGGGCTACGTTGATTCTCATCAATGTGGCGCTGGCGCGTGTGGGCGGATTGCTGGCGCTGTTGGTGACACACACAAATATCAGTGTGTCGTCGAGCGTTGGGTTCCTTGCGCTGTTCGGTGTGTCCGTGCAGACAGGCGTGATCATGCTTGAATACATGAATCAATTGAGGGTGCGTGGACACTCGATTGAGGAGTCTGCGGTAGAGGGCGCGGTATTGAGGCTGCGACCGATCATGATGACGATGCTTGTTGCAACGCTTGGTCTGTTGCCTGCAGCGATGTCGCATGGGATTGGGTCGGATTCGCAACGCCCATTTGCAATTGTGATTGTAGGTGGTCTGGTCTCCGATCTGGTGATGAGCATCTTTCTGCTGCCGACGCTATATGTTTGGATTGCGCGCGATCACGATGTGCTGCCCGAGCCGGAGGGCGATCTGGAGATATAAGCTCGAAGGTTTTCAGTACCAGAGACGAAGGCCGAAGACGAATCTTGGATCGCTGGTGGACTCCGATGCAGCGCGTGCGTAGACCGCGGTAGTACTGTACTTGCCATTGTATGCGAAGCCGATGTAAGGGGCGAATTTGCGAGTGATCTCGTAGCGCAGGCGGATGCCGGTGTCGATATCCGAAAGGCCAGATCCGATGAGGCGCGCGGGGTCGTCCTTGTTATAGAAGTTCAGCTCGGCTTCCGGTTGCAGCACCCACCGTTGGTTCAATAAGAGATCGTACGAGCCCACCATGCGCGCGGCGATGTTGCCACCGTCACGGATATAGATGGTGGGCTCTAGCTGGAAGTAAAAGGGAGCGAGGCCTTCGAGGCCCAGCGCGGCCCATGTACGTGCTGGGTAGGAGTCGAGATCTTCGCGAACGCCTGCCTGGGCGTCGAAGTATCGGATGCGGGGGAGAGGATGATCGTAGAGTGCTTCCAGATCGCCATCGCTTGCATTCGTTAGACTACTAAAGCCTTCGGACTTTAACCAGAGTTTGTTCATGTCGGTGCCGATCCAGGCTTGTCCGTCCCAGCGGAGTTCGTTGTCGGGGCCGTTGGAGCGGTCTTCAAGTTGATCGAGGAGGACATGTTTGAAGACGGTGTTATCCATGACGGGCGGTTCGGAATTAGGAAGCGACGAGGAGAGGCTGGATGCACGCGAAGAGCTCATCGACTGCGCAGATGCGGGCTGTTGTAACGCCACGGTGATAACGATGAGGAGGACCGCCAGTGGAACGAAAGCGATCCTTGCTGTGGATTGGTGAAGATGGTTCTGTGCTGTCATGCGACAACTACCGTTCTGAACATGCCCGCTTCCATGTGGTAGAGCAGATGGCAGTGATAGGCCCAACGTCCGGGGGTGTCGGCGCTGACGAGATAGCTGACGCGTTCGGCAGGTTTGACGATGATGGTGTGCTTGTAGGGGCGGAGGTCTCCGTGGCCGTTTTCGAGCTCGCTCCACATGCCGTGGAGGTGAATGGGGTGTTCCATCATGGTGTCGTTGATGAGGATGAAACGAACGCGTTCACCGAGCTTGAGCTCAATGGGTTCGGCCGCGGAGAACTTCTGGCCGTTGAATCCCCAGATGTAACGTTCCATGTTGCCGGAGAGGTGCAGCTCAATTTCACGGGAGGGCGGGCGCGGGTCGACGCCGCGGAAGCGTGCGCGGAGGTCGGCGTAGGTGAGGACGCGGCGGCCGTTGTCGCTGAGGCCTACGCCGGGGTCGTTGAGACGCTGCGTGACCTGCATGGGGATGTTATCGACTTGTGGGCCAAGGTGCATGTGCACGGGGTTGGAGGGCCTTAGATGCGGCGCGGATTCAGAAGCAATCATAAGCGGCATCGTGTTGGGGCCTGGCTGGGGGAACGGTGTGATGCCGGAGTCATTTCCCATGAGCATGCCGTCCATGTCTTGGCTCCGAACAGAGGTTGTGGGAGAGGTTTGGACGGCATCAGGGATCGCATGTGCGGCCGCCGTGGTGCGGTCTCCCATATCCATGCCGGACATGCTTTGATCGTCTGCGTTGCCTGTGGCTTTGGAGTGTGCCATGTGCATGTCGGCCATGCTGCCCATACCGGTCATGCTGCCCATGCCCATGTCCATCATGGTGCGTTGGGGTGGCGGATCGATGGTGGGGACCGGTGCTGACATGCCCATTCTCGGAGCTAGAGTGCCGCGCGCGTAGCCGAAACGGTCTTCGGACTGGGCGAAGATGGTATAGGCGGAGTCGTTGTGGGGTTGCACGATGACGTCGTAGGTTTCTGCTGGAGCGATGCGGAACTCGTCAACGCTGATGGGCTCGACGTCATTGCCGTCAGCTTGAACGACGGACATTTTCAGGCCGGGGATGCGGACGTCGAAGAAGGTCATAGAGGAGCCGTTGATGATTCGGAGTCGGACCTTTTCTCCTGGAGTGAAGAGCGCGGTCCAGTTTGCAACGGGGGCGTTGCCGTTGATGAGATAGGTATAGGTCGCGCCGGTGACGTCGGCAATGTCGGTTGGGCTCATATCCATGCGAGCCCAGGCGGCGCGCTGGGAGAGAGTTTGTAGAATACCTTTCTGTCGGGCAGAGGTGATGAAGTTTGAGGCGGAGAGGCGGTGGTAGTTGTAGTAGCTGCTGTCCTGCTTGAGGTTGCTGTAGAGTGTCTCCGGATCTTCGTCGGTCCAGTCGGATAAGAAGAGAACGTGCTCACGGTCGGAGTCGATGGGATCTTTGCCTTGGGGTGCGATGATGAGTGCGCCGCCCAGGCCAGTCTGCTCTTGAAAGCGGCTGTGGCTGTGATACCAGTAGGTACCGTGCTGCACAACAGGAATGCGGTAGTGGAAGGTTTGTCCGGGGGCGATGCCTCGGAAACTCAGGCCGGGTACGCCGTCCATCTGCTCGGGCAACCGGATGCCATGCCAGTGGATTGAGGTTGATTTGGCGAGGTGATTGGTAACAGCGATGGTGACGGTGTCGCCTTCAGTCCATCGCAGGGTGGGGCCGGGAACCGAGCGGTTTACGGCTGTCGCGATGGCACTGTGGCCAGTGAGGTTGACGGGCATGGTGTCTATGTTGATGTCAAAGTGTTGACCTGTGAGGTTTGCTGGGCTCTGCTGCGTTGGTGCGGCGAATACTTGATTGGAGGTGAGACTGCAGGAGGCGACTGCCGCGCCTGCGAGTGCTCCCTGGACGAAGCGGCGTCGGCTGAGAGGTGTGGGTGTGGTGTGGGATGCTGCGTGATTTGATTTTGAGAGCGGACTCAAGAGTTCTCCTGCGACGACGATTCGAGCGAGCGAATTGTACAGGCGGCATGGGACAGCTGTGCCGTAAAGAGAAGCAGCGGCTGGTGAACCAGGCGTGTACGTCTAGATGCGCAGGTTGGCGAGCCGTGATGCCGCTGGAGGGCTCAGCCGTGCGTGCGGAATGGATGCGAAGCGAATCGCCGATGTGGCTGGATAAGTCGCTGCTGTGGTCTGGCGGGCGAGTAGAAGCGCGCTGAGGCGCCAATGCTGGTTGTGGCTGTCGAGAGCGTTGGGCGGCACTACTTCCAACTGCGTATGACAGAGGCAGCAGGAGCAGATGTCGGCAACCAGGACAGAGGCCTGTGCACGGTTATGGTGAGATGTGCGACCGGCCATGCAATTGCAATCAGACGTGCTAGAGGAGGCCGCGGAACTGGCGAGTGGCAAGGTCGCGCAACGAGTGACACACGCACCGAAGAGCGTTTGCGCGCTGAAGAGCAGAAGCAACAGCATCGCCCATGTAGCTCGTTGTCTCACTGCATACGATTTTATACTGCCTTTTCTTAAAAGCGCTGCGAGCAATTCATCTGCTGAATGCGGGAGGATGCGTGGCGATGGTGCGAGTACGGCCAGCCATTTGAAGAGTAGCAGCGGTGGGGCATGAGTTAGGCTTGACACTCGATAAGGTGCGCACGGTATGCTCAAACGATTAGCAGGCCGGGCGGGGATTGATTCTATCGCAGTATGCCTCAGTCGTTGCAGCCCGGATGGAGCAGATCGCCGAATGTCCATGGTCACAACTGAACCGGGTACGAATGCGTTTGACTCGCGCTCACAAGCGTCGAAGATGCGTTGGTTTGTTTGCGCACTTCTATTTTTAGCCACCACGATAAATTACATGGATCGATCGGTTCTTTCGCTGATAGAGCCGCTGCTGCATTTGCCGTTTATGGGATGGGTGCCCGGGTTGGACGCGCGGTATCAGACGGCGTTCAACAACTCCTACGGCGATATTGTGATCTCGTTTCAGATCGCTTATGGGATCGGCCTGTTAACGGCGGGGCGGATTATCGACAAGCTGGGTACGAAGACCGGCTATGCTATCGCGATCTTGATCTGGGCGCTGGCGTCCCTGAGCCATTCTACGGTGCACACTGTTCTCGGATTCTGTATCGCGAGAATCTTTCTGGGTCTGGGTGAGGCCGGTAATTTTCCTGCGGCGATGAAGGCGGTCACGGAGTGGTTTGCGTCGGATGAGCGTGCGTTAGCGACTGGCTTGTTCAATTCGGGAGCGAACGCAAGCTTCTTCATTGCGCCCATTATGATTGCGGCGGTGACGCTGCACTTTGGATGGCGAGCGGCGTTCTTATGCACGGGATCTATGGGTCTCGGCTGGCTAGTGCTTTGGCTTCTGTTTCCGTATAACAAGCTCCTGAAGACGCATGCTCCCAGGCAGGTGATAGCACCATCTCCAGTGCAGAATGCTGGCGGACGGTCGGTCTACCGTGAGCTTTTTCACACGCGCGGACTGTATGCGTTTTCTGCGGCGAAGGCTCTGACTGATCCGGTCTGGTGGTTTTACCTGTTCTACCTTCCTAAATTTTTGAATGAGAACTACGGTCTTGATCTGAACCATGCGAAGTATCCGCTGATCATCGTATATTCGGTGTCCTCTGTGGGTTCCATTGCGGGTGGGGGATTTTCAGGGCTACTGATGAAACGTGGTTTCACTCTGAATGGTGGCCGCAAGATTGCGCTGCTCGTGACCGCGGTGTGCGTGCTGCCGATCATGTTCGTGCCGTGGATGCATACGCTCTCGCCGCATAGTGCGTGGCCTGCGATTGGCCTGTTTTCACTGGCCGCGGCGGCGCATCAGGGATGGTCGGCGAACTTGTTTGCAACGCCGACGGATATGTTTCCATCCACGTCAGTCTCAACGGTTGTGGGGCTTGGCGGAGCGTGTGGAGCGGCGGGCGGAGCGGCGTTTACCTGGCTGGTAAAGGAGTATTTTTCGCTGCACCCACTGCCGATCTTCCTGCTAGCTGCGTTTGCGTATCTGCTGGCGCTGGCGATCTTCCAGATTCTGATTCCACGGCTTGGGCCACCCCGTGCAGCTGAGGCATCTACGATCGCTTGACGGCTCGTGATCCCTCGGGATTCAAGCGCTGTGCTCGGAGTCCAACGGACGTGTCTGCGCGGCGCGTTGCGCGACAGGTACGTACGGCGCCGGATAGGCGGGGCCGGTGTAGTCTGCACGCGGACGGATGAGGCGATTGTCGTCGTGCTGTTCGATGACGTGTGCACACCAACCGGCGATCCGGCTTATGGCAAAGATTGGCGTGAAGAGATCGATGTTGATGCCTAAGGTTGTGTACGTGCTCGCCGAGTAAAAATCGACGTTTGCGTTCAGCTTTTTTTCATCTTTGACGAAGATCTCGATCTTACGGGACATCTCGTACCACTTTGGATTCGCGTCTTTGCCGAGGTCCTCGGACATGCGCCGCAGGTGGGTGGCGCGGGGGTCTTCCGTGGTGTAAACGCGATGACCGAAGCCGGAGATCTTTTCCTTGTTTGCGAGCATGGCCCGGACATGTTCCACCGGATCGTCGCCTGCCTTATCGATGTCATAGAGCAGATGCATGACGGCTTCGTTGGCACCGCCGTGCAGCGGCCCCTTCAGTGCGCCAATGGCTCCAGTGATTGCGGAGTGCATGTCCGAGAGTGTTGCGGCGATGACGCGCGCAGCAAAGGTGCTGGCGTTCAGTTCGTGGTCGGCGTGAAGGATCAGTGCGACGTCGAGTGCTTTGGTTGCGGTTTCGGTCGGCTTTTCGCCGTTGAGCATCCACAAGAAGTTCCCTGCGTGCGAGAGGGAGGTATCGGGACGTACGATCTCTTTGCCTTTGCGGATGCGGTCGAATACAGCGACGATCATTGCAATCTGGGCGGTGAGGCGGAAGCTTTTGCGTACGTTGGCGGAGTGTTGGACGGACTTCTCGTCGGGATCGTAGATGGAGAGGAGAGAGACGGCGGTGCGCAGCACTTCCATTGGGGAAGCGGTCTTGGGAATGTTGCGGAGGAATGTAATGATGTCATCGGGCAGTTGGCGTGCGGCTGCGAGTTGATGAGAGAAGTCGTTGAGTTCTGCGGCTGTAGGCAGCGTCCCGTTCCAGAGCAGGAACGTCGTCTCCTCGAATGTAGACTTCTGTGCCAGCTCGTGGATATCTATGCCGCGATAGGAGAGTATGCCTTTCCCACCATCGATGAAACAGATCGAGGACTCATTTGCTACGACATCTTGCAAGCCTTTGGGCGCGAGGGTTGACATTTACGGATCTCCAATCAACAACACCTGATTATCGAAGACAGGATTGGCAGTTGTCATCCGGCTCCGCGCGAATATCGAAACGACTGTGCGGCGGAGGCGGGACGGGCTCTTGTCTAGAAAATCGTAGCGGAGAAAAAGCTGCCACCTCAATCTTTGGCTTCGTTCGCTGGATGAGATCAGCGATGATGGCTGCTGTTGCGGGTGCGAGGAGGATTCCGTTGCGGTAGTGCCCGGTGGCGATGAAGCGGGCCGGTTGAGGAAGCTCGCCGATGATGGGCAGGAGATCTGGAGTGCAGGGGCGCAGGCCTGTCCAAGTCTCGATGAGAGGAGCATGGCTCTGCGATGCGAGATCTGGCAGTAGCTCTGCTGCAAGTCGTCGAAGGTTGCCGACCGCTCCGGCCTCGATTGCCGTGTTGAACCCGGCATCTTCGACGGTTGCGCCGATGAGAGCGGAGCCTACTTGATGGCCGGTGGAGCGAGGGACGATATAGACGTGCTCACTGCGATGTACTTCTCGCAGCGAGAGTGCGGTGGGCATCTTCACCCGAAGCATCTGCCCTTTGCGGGGGGTGACGGGGAGTGAGTTCGCTTCGAGTACCGCTAGCGTAGATGCTGTCCAAGCGCCGGCGGTGCAAACGATGGCCGCTGCGTGGATGCTGTCTCCTGCCGAAGTTGTGATGCGTGATGCGTTTTGAAGTGAGTTGCAGGTGGCGATCGAGGTGTTTTCGAGAACCTGAATGGGCGTACTGGCGACGGCGAGACGCAACGCTGAAGCGAGTTGGCGCGGATCGATGGAGTTTTCTACGAGATTTTTAGCGGAACCGTCGGCGAAGTGTTGCACGGTGGTGTCGGTTTGGAATGGGACAACAATTCCTGAGAGATCGGCGATTCGCTGTAAGAAAGAAGGATACAACGCTGCACTATATTGCGAGAGAGATTGGATGGCCGGGGGATTGTGAGGGTCGTTGACGGCGAGCATGCCGGCGGCGGCGATTGAAGCGCCAACGAGGGTGCGGCGATGATCAAGAAGGATGACTGTGACATCGCGGTGATGTAATTCAAGCGCGATCGACATACCGATGAGGCCGCCGCCCACGATGAGGCAATCTGCGCTGTGTGAGGAGTCTCCTCGTCGTTTTTGAATCAGCATACTGTGTCCATGGTATGCGCTGGGAGGTGGAGTTTGTGTGGGAATGGTCAGTAGTAGGGCTATCGACGTACAATCGCTGTTCAATGCATTTTTTGCCGGGATGAGCGATAACCGAAGTGAAGATGCATCTAAAAGCGAGAAGCGCTTCTGGAGCAAGCTCGCAAGGAGGAACGACGATGAGCCTGTACGATGATAAGCAAGTGAGCACGACAGATTATGTGGAACCGAAGCCGCCATCGTGGCTGGTCGGTGTCGCTGTTGTCGCATTGTTGGTGGCGGCAGCTGGATTGATCTGGAGCTTTACGTTGCAGAACCGGTTGCAAGACACGCAAGCAAAGTTGTCGAATTCCACACAGCAGTATGCGGCACTTTCGGACAGAATAGATGATGCAAACGAGCGGATGAAGGCGCAGGGTGAGGCGCTTGCGCAGAGCATGGGGTTGACGCAGAAGCAGTTGGAGGACAAGTCCGATCAGCTCGTGATGGCGCAGAAAGCCGCGCGGGCGCAGACGGCGCAGTTGGCGCGAGAACAGCGGGCGACGGCACAAAAAGTTGGTGCGGTTCAAAGCGATGTATCGACGGTGAAGACGGACGTGGGTGGCGTAAAGACGGACGTTGCGAATACAAAGGCAGATCTGGCAGCGACGAAGACGCAGCTTACCAGCGTCATTGGAGATGCAGGCGTGATGAGTGGCCTCATCGCCACGAACAAGTCTGAGTTGGAGGAGCTGAAGCATAAGGGTGATCGCAATTATTACGAGTTCACGCTGCGCAAGGGTGCACCTGCGGAGAATGTCGGAACCATAAAGCTATCGCTGAAGAAGGTCGATCTGAAGCATTCGAAGTTTACGCTTGAGGTGAGTTCGGACGATAAGTCTGTGGAGAAGAAAGACAGGACGTTAGACGAGCCAATTCAGTTCTATTCGGGGAAGACGCCCGCACTGTTCGAGATTGTGGTGAATGGAATTGGAAAGAAGACTGTGACGGGATATTTGAGCACACCGAAGAATGCGCCCGCTCCAATGCCTGCACCTACACCTGGCACATAGGCGGTCGTGTTCCGAGGGCAAGAGGCCACGCAGCATGCTGCGTGGCCCTTCTTTCGTAAGGCACGGGGATTTCCTGGCGAGGTCATTCGCCGTAGGGAATCCAGATATTTTTGACTTGCGTTGCGTGGCGGAGGAACCATCGTCCTTCGGCCTGTTGGGTGTTGAACCAGTCGATGGCCGCTCCATGCGTGGTGAAGACTTGCTTTAGGTTTCCAACGGAGGAAGCCTTGACGAGCGCTGCAGCGGCTGCGTCGCGGAAGCTCCAGATGGCATCGACGTCGTCGTGTTCGGACAGAGTTTTGCCGAGTTCTAGCGGGTTGCCGCAGACGAAGTTTATGACGCCTCCGGGCAGATCGCTAGTGTCGAAGACCTGGTAAAGTTCGGCGACGGTTGTCGCGGCGCTTTGGCTGGGAATTGCAACGACGGCGTTTCCCATGGCGATGGCGGGTAGGATGAGTGAGAGCAGACTGAGCAGGGGAGCATGGTCGGGCGCGAGAATGGCGATGGTGCCGATGGCTTCTTTCATCGCCAGCGTGATCAAGCGAGCGGGTGGGTTGTGTACGGTGCCGTCGAACTTGTCGGCCCACGCGGCGTAAGTGAACGTGCGCTCGATGCTGCTGTCGAGTTCGCTGGCGGCTTGGTCGGGGCCAACGAAAGCTGAGAGCTTCGTGATGATCTCGGCACGGCGCTGCATGAGGTTTTCGGCGATGAAGTAGAGGATCTGGGCGCGGTTGTGGGCGGTGGATTTGGCCCACTTGGAGGCGGCGTTGCGGGCGGCCTCCACGGCGTTGCGGATGTCTTTGCGGTTGCCGAGGGGAGCTTCGCCGATGAGGTTGCCGTCGCGTGCGTAGATCGGATAGATGTAGCCAGAGTCGGGGCGGGTTTGTTTGCCGCCGATGTAGTTCTTGATGGTGCGGTCGATGGCGGGCACCGAGGGATCGGTGGAAACCCAGGTATCAGAAGCGAGACTTGGCTCACCCGGTGTTGTGGCGAGTGGGGGAAATTGCTCGTGCAGCCATGCGGGTTCGAGGTACTCGTACATGCCTTCGCGACCACCTTCGCGGCCGTAGCCGGATTCGCGGTAGCCGCCGAAGCCGCAGGCTGCGTCGAAGAGGTTGGTGGCGTTGATCCAGACGACTCCGGCTTTGACTTGTGCGGCGATGTCGATGGTGACGTTGATGTTTTCGCTCCAGATGCTGGCGGCGAGGCCATAGGTGGTGTTAGTGGCGAGTTCTACAGCTTCCACGGGGGTGCGGAAGGTCATGGCAACGAGGACGGGGCCGAAGATTTCCTGCTGCGCGACCGTTGCGCTGGGAGCAACGTTGGTGAGTAGCGTGGGCTTGTAGAAGAGGCCGCGTGCGGGGAGGTCGGTGGTGGGCTGGTGGCAGGTGGCGCCTTCGGCGATGCCGGTGGCGACGAGGGATTGGATGCGGTCGTATTGGACTTGATCGACGATGGCACCGATGTCGATGGACTTGTCCAGCGGCGAGCCGATGCGGAGGGTTTGCATGCGGGCGCGAATCTTTTCGTAGAGGCGTTCTGCGACGCGCTCCTGCACGAGGAGGCGGGAGCCAGCGCAGCAGACCTGGCCCTGGTTGAACCAGATGCCGTCGACGAGGCCTTCGACGGCGGAGTCGAGGTCGGCGTCTTCGAAGACGATGAAGGGGGATTTGCCGCCGAGTTCAAGAGAGAGTTTTTTGGGTGTGGCGGCGGTGGCTTTGCGGATGAGGCGGCCCACTTCAGTCGAGCCGGTGAAGGCGATCTTGTCGATGCCGGGGTGGTTGACTAGCGCCGCGCCTGTCGCGCCGTCGCCGTGGATGACGTTGAGTACACCGGGCGGGAGGCCGATCTCGTGGGCGATCTCGGCGAAGGCGATGGCGGTGAGGGGGGTGTACTCGGCTGGCTTGATGACGATGGTGCAGCCGGCGGCGAGTGCGGGCGCGACCTTCCAGGCGAACATTAGCAGCGGGAAGTTCCAGGGGATGATCTGGGCTACGACACCGACGGGGGAGTAGTTCGGAAATTCCTCGTCGCGGAGTTGGGCCCATCCGGCGTGGTGGTAGAAGTGGCGGGCGACGAGGGGAATATCGATGTCGCGGGACTCGCGGATGGGCTTGCCGTTGTCGAGGGTTTCGAGGACGGCGAGGCGGCGGGCGTGCTTCTGCATCTGGCGTGCGAGGGCGTAGAGGTAGCGGGCGCGCTCGTGGCCGGTGAGGGCTTGCCACGCGGGGAGCGCGGCCCGCGCAGCGGCTACGGCGGCGTCGACGTCGGCGGTGGTGCCGTTCGCGATCGTCGCGAGGTGCTCGCCGGTGGCGGGGTTATGCGTGGCGAAGGTTTGGCTGCCGGGCGTTGTGAACGCACCATTGATGTAGTGGCCGAAGGTGCGGTGGTGCGCGTCGAGCCAGCGGGTGACTTCGGTGGCGTCTTCGGGTGCTGGGCCGTAGTCCATGCTGTTGAACTTTTCTATGATGCTGGTGCTCATTTGGTTTTCCTCGCGCTGCTATGCGAATAAAAAAAGATGTTCGTTATCAAGAGCGGCATCCTTTAGCAGAGTCTGATTGAAGAACGACAAGATTTCATTCACTTTATTCGTGGGCCACGTATTGAAAAGACGCGGTGAGATGTAAAAGTTCTGACAGTGAGCCAAAACCAACTTAGATAAGAGGTACTTTTGATAATCACCGTTCGCTTCCAGGATTGGCGAGAGGAATACATCGGCATTCTTCGAATCCTCTGGAATGTAGCTCAGAATCGCCAGCGACTCCGTTTCCGAGATAGGAAAAACATTAATCGCCATGTATGAGTCAGCTTCTTGTCGAACGTTGAGTCTGTAATTGAAGCAAGCGCTTGCGGCAAAACTCGGCGCATTATGTTCGAGAGTCAGCACGCGATGATGAAGCATCTGGAAATCACTTCGTAGTAGACCCTCGCTAAGAGGTTCCCTATAGGTCCACAGCTCGTAGCCTTGCATTAAAAAGTGCAAGGCCATTTCTCCTGCGGGCTCCGGCTCGTTACCTGAGTCCCAGCCAACCCGTATACGCTCTTGATAACCGCGTTGTGAACGCATTCCCGAGCTCATTAGGGCATGGATAGTGTGTGAGATCGATCTGTAAGCCAAGAGGTACAGTTGCTCTTCGTTTGAGCGATCAAGCGGCGAGGAATCAAGCTTCTTGAATATCTCTGCGTCGTGACGACCGCAAAATCCCTCGAATGTTGAGGCTTCATTCCTGCCGATATCTGCGAATTCGAGTATTGGACCTTCGATCCTCGTCGACCGATCTTTCTTCACAATCCCACGCACGCCTTTGACGTGACCATTTTCAGCAAGTAGTTCCATGACACGTCCGTTCTGCACAAAATGAGCCTTTATCGCTCGAGCCGTGCAGACGCCACCGGGAGCTAAGCACTTATTGAGGGTGCTTTTCTGGGTCTCGAAGAAGAAAGCGCGCATTTGTTTGCGCGCGTCATCACGCGGAAGGTGCTCTTTGGTGTTTTCTCTTGATGCCATCGAAGGCCTCATGCGATGGGGTGGCGGTGGGTGGCGCTGTAGCGGCCGGTTGTGTGATGGTGTAGTTGCCGCTCTATGTCGGCTAGCATGCTGCTGGCGCCGTAACGGAAGAGGGTGGGTTCGAGCCAGGGGCGGCCGAGTTCATCCTTCATGGTGGCCATCCAGTCGAGGGCTTGCTTTGCGGTCTTGATGCCTCCGGCGGGCTTGAAGCCTACGGCCATTCCGGTGCGCTCGGCGTAGTCGCGGATCGCGCGGACCATGACGAGGGAGACGGGGAGAGTGGCGTTGGTGGCCTCCTTGCCGGTGCTGGTCTTGATGAAGTCGGAGCCGGCCATCATGGCGACCCAGCTGGCGCGGGCTACGTTGCGCAGGGTGAGGAGGTCGCCGGTGCCGAGGATGGACTTCATGTGCGCGGGGCCGCAGGCTTCTTTGAAGGCTGCGATCTCGTCGTAGAGAGCGTTCCATTCTCCGTCGAAGACGTGGGCGCGAGTGATGACGATGTCGATCTCGTTTGCTCCGGCGGCGACGGAGCGGCGGATCTCTTCGACGCGGGTTTCAAGCGGTGAGAGGCCAGCGGGGAAGCCGGTGGAGACGGCGGCAACGGGGATGCCGGAGCCTTCGAGGGCTTTGACGGCGGTCTCGACGAAGGCGTGGTAAACACAGACTGCGCCAACCTGTAGATGTAGCTCCTCGATGCCGAGGGCTTTGACGATGTGGTCTTGAAGGGGTCTCCGTGCTTTCGCACAAAGACGCTTGACGCGGTCGGCTGAGTCGTCGCCAGAGAGGGTGGTCAGATCCATGCAGGCGATGGCGCGGAGGAGCCATGCGGCCTGCCAGTCCTTTTTGACGCTGCGGCGGGAGGGGATGGTGGCTGCGCGGCGCTCGACCGCGCTGGTGTTGATGCGGACCTCTTCGACCCAGTCGAGATTAAGGGGGATGCGCTGGTTGGGGGTGAGTGCGCGGCCGTAGAGGGTAGCGAGCGGCGGCATTGCGGGCGATACAAGAGCGTCCTGTTTCGCTGTCATCTGCGTCTCCGATATCGAAGCCAAAGGCCGCGCCTGGATGCCGGCGGGCGGATGGGGGCTTCCATAGGGAGTGTATACCGTGATTTGAGGGTTGCTGCGGGGCTACTTGTAGAGTGCCGTCAGTGCTTCGTGGCAGACGCGATAGCAGTCGCAGGCGGCCTTTTCGAGGTCATGCCGCGAGACGATGGTGACCTTACCGCGACGGTAGCTGATCAGGCCGCGCTGCTGCAAGGAACTGGCGACGAGGGTGACGGTGGTGCGGCGGGTGCCGAGCATGTCGGCCATGAACTCCTGCGTCATGGTCATGGTGTCGTTGTCCGCGCGGTCGCGGCTCATGAGAAGCCAACGGGCTAGCCGCTCCTCGGCCTCATGCAGTTTATTGCAGGCGGCAATTTGTTCCAGGGTAACGCTTTGTTGTTGTATGAATTCAAGGATACGATTGCGCAGTTCCGTGGATGTCACAAAGAGGGTCTTGAGATCGTCCCTGCGCATGCGTAGTGTGACACCCTCCATCTGCAGGAAAGTTTGCGAGGGCGTGGGCGTTGATCCAAGGAGCTGCATTGCGCCGACGAGACCTTCGCGCCCGATAAGACCGACCTCTGCGCTGCCGCCCTCAGCCATGGTGACGACGACAGACGCGATGCCAGAGCATAGGAAATAGACGTAGGCTGGAGTCTCTCCTTGTTCGTGCAACAGAGTGCGTACAGGCAGTTCGATCTGTCGGCAGAGAGACAAAATGGTTGTCCGCGTCTCTACGGACAGCGCGTCGAGCAGTAGGTTTCCCGTTGTTCCTGTCACGTTGAATCCTTTGCTTCTCGTTTCTTAGAAGACACAAGCTGGCACCTGTTGCACAGGTTTTGATCTTGCCTGTCCTGTCTCTTGCCGGACTATAGCGGTCAAGACAGCGTGCGATTGTTCGATGGGAGCGTCATGCCTTCGGCCTGTGTGCAAAAGTGCGACTTGCATATAAATCAGCCACTGCTCTCCGAGCGACAACTTTGAGTTGGAGGCGAACATCGGAGCAGCGTGAACATTTTGCTATCATCTAACGGGAACGCGGTGGCTGTATGTCGCATAGGGTACAGAACTTAGAGATGACGACGAATAGGACGCCGCAGACGCACGCTGATCGTCAGAAGCGTGGGCATCGAGCGCGGAAGCAGTTGGCGAGGAGTGAGCACGGAGTGTTCGCGCCAACGCGATGCAACGAGGCACCGCTAGACCTTCTGCGGAAGTCGATGGTCGGACGTCTGCCGCATCTTGTACCGATTAAATACGAGCGGATGGTTGCAAGCCCGTTCGGGTTCTTCCGGGGTGCGGTTCCGATTATGGCGGCGGACCTTGCGGCACATCCGAATACAGGTATTGAGACGCAGCTTTGCGGTGACGCTCATGTACTGAACCTTGGTGCGTATGAATCGCCGGATGGAGCGTTAGTCTTCGACATTAACGATTTCGACGAGACGATTCGCGGGCCATTTGAGTACGACGTCAAGCGATTTGGGACCAGCTTGATCCTCGCGGGGCGTGAGGCCGGGGTGAGCCGGTCGGGGCGTCACGAGGCTGTATTGCATTTTGTGGAACGGTACCGCCGCATGATGCGTATCTTTGCGTCGATGCCTGTGCTGGAGGTTGCGCGCTATCAGATCCACAGACTGGCGGACGTTGATCCGATGCCGGCAATTCTTGGGCAAGCGAAACGATCAACGCCGCATAAGCTGATGAAAGCTTTAACGCAGTGCGGCGACGGCGCAACCAAGAGTGCGGATGGGACAAAGCGCATCTTCCGTTCAGAGCCGCCATTGCTGGAGCGGGTTTCGACAAAGCAGGCTGCGGCGATTGTTGCCTCGCTTGAGCCCTACGCGCGCACGCTTCAGCCGGAGCGGCGTCATTTTCTGGAGCAGTATGTGCCGCTCGACGTGGCTTTCAAGGTCGTAGGGACTGGCTCTGTGGGGCTTCGGGATTACGTGATTTACTGCGAGGGTTCGGGGCGCGCCGATGGAACGGACCCGCTATTTCTGCAGATCAAGGAAGAGACTGCATCGGCGTACGCTGCCGCGCTTCCAGAGGGGTCGGCGCATACGCATCAAGGACATCGTGTGGTGGATGGGCAGCGCGCAATGCAACTGACATCTGATCCTTTCCTCGGCTATACGACGATCGACAAGCGTGATTATTTAGTGCGTCAGTTGAACGACCACAAGGCGTCGCTCGATTTGACAGAGATGAATGCCGCATCGCTGCTTGGATATGCTGATGTGTGTGGTGAGTTGATCGCCCGTGGGCATGCGCGTGCGGGAGACCCGGTCACGATTGCGGCGTATCTTGGAACTTCGGAGCGGTTCGATGATGCGATTCTCAGTTTCTGCCGGTCCTATGCAGATAAGACGGAGAAGGACCGCGTGGCGCTGAAGCGATCCAAAGAGTGGACGGCTCTGAAGAAAGCACAAAGAAACGACTGAGATCGTTTAAGGGCGATGCAGGGCGAGTCGCTGTGGCGTCTGCGAGAAAAGACATCTGTTATCTATCGCACTCCGCTCATATTTGCTACCCTTGCCTGCATGCGGATTCGTGTTCTTTCTCGCGCTCTCTTAATGCCTGCTGTGATGGCAATTAGCGGCTTGGTGGTTTCGGCTCAGTCGTTCACCCCGGTTCGTGAACTAAAAAATCTATCGCCCGCAGCCCTGGAGAAATTACACACGCTTGAGACTTTGAAAGAGCTTCCGGAGGGGGAGTGGCACTTCCATGCCGGCGATCTTCCTCATGGAGAATCGCCCAGTTTGGATGATTCATCGTGGACGCTGGTAGCGCCGAACTCAAGTGCCCCGAAAGAAGCTGTGTGGTATCGACGCACGATCGAAGTGCCGAAAACACTTCATGGGTACGATATTACTGGATCAAAGATCTGGTTTCAGTTTCGTGCGGATGCGAATGGGCCGATGCCGCAGATTATCTATTTCAATGGACGGCGTGTAGCGCTGGGCGACGACCTTGAGCCCATCGTGTTGTTTGATCCTGCGACGCCGGGCGATAAGGTGGTGGTTGCTGTGAAGCTACTCCACACGGTGGATGACAAGCACTTCGCGGGTGTTACGCTGCGAGTCGAACCGAGTATGGAGGGGAGTGCACGGCCCAACCCTGATGATATTCGAACCCAGTGCATCACGGCGGCGAACCTGCTACCTGAACTTCCGACGCCGCGCAAAGACCTACTTCAGGTCGTCAATGCGGCTATAGCGGCGATCGATACCGATGCGCTGAAGACTGCGGATCAGAAGGCGTTTGATGCATCGCTGGTAAAGGCGCAGTCGATTCTGGCGCCGCTGCACCCGGTACTGCAGCAGGCGAAGATGGACCTTGATGGGAACTCGCATATCGATGCTGCGTGGCTATGGCCGAGGTCGGAGACGGTAGACGTGGTGAAGCGGACGTTTACGACGGCGCTACAGTTGATGAATGAATATCCTGACTATGTCTATACGCAGCCCGCAGCGCAATATAACGAGTGGATGGCTGACAAGTATCCAGACCTGAATGCGCAAATTAAGCAGCGTGTGAAGGAAGGACGGTGGGAGCTGGTTGGCGGCATGTGGGTAGAGCCAGATCTGAATCTTCCGGGTGGCGAGTCGCTGGTGCGGCAGTTGCTGATTGGGCAAAGATACTTCCAGAAAGAGTACGGTGTGACGACCCGCATTGGGTGGAACCCCGATTCATTTGGATATAACTGGCAGCTTCCGCAGATCTACAAGCGCAGCGGGATGGACTATTTTGTGACGCAGAAGATGCACTGGAATGACACAAACCAGCTGCCGTTCCGCCTTTTCTGGTGGGAGTCGCCGGATGGGTCCAAGGTGCTGACTTATTTTCCGACGGATTATGTACACACAGACTTGAACCCGACTCGGCTGTCTGCGGATTTTGCGGAATCGGCACAGCGCAATCCGGGGACTTCGGAGATGCTCGATTCTGTATGGTGTGGGGGACCACGGCGGTGGGCCAACGAGGGACATGCTGGACCAGGGGGACCGCTGGATTGCAGCAGGCAAGAAACCAGGCACGGCGGTGCCGACGATGCGCTACAGCACGGCGCAGCACTACTTCGACGACGTTCAGTCGAACCTGGATCCGGATTCGCCGACGTGGGACTACGCAACAATTGCGAAAGGGTATACGCCACCGCCTTCGTCTTCGTCGGGGGAAATGGGCATTCCGACGTGGAAAGATGAGCTTTATTTGGAGTATCATCGGGGCGTCTACACGACGCAGGCCGCGCATAAGCGCAATATGCGCACAAGCGAAACGGCCACACTGGATGCGGAGAAGCTGGCGTCTGTTGCGTGGCTCGACGGGACCGCTTACCCCAATGAAAAGCTGACAGAGAACTGGAAGAGCATCACGTTCAACCAGTTTCACGATCTCGCTGCGGGATCGGGTATCGCGGTCATCTACCGTGATGCGCAGCGCGATTACGACCAGGTTTTTGCGAACGACCACAGCATCGACGACAGTTCGCTGAAGACGCTTGACTCCCGCATCGACACGAGCGCGGGTGGGAGCCGTGGTTCGTTGAATGGTGCGCCTATCCTTGTTTTCAACTCGATGGCGTGGCCGCGTTCTGAGACTGTTTCGTTGCAAGTGCAGCTTCCAGAATCGACACCCAGCGTAAGGCTGGTGGATGCGCATGGGAATGCGCTGCGCGCGCAGGTCGTTTCGGTGGACGCGGCAACGCACCAGTTTACGCTGCTTGCACGCGTTAACGACATACCTGCGCTTGGCTATACGGTTCTTCATGCCGAAGGTGCACCGGCCGCGACCGATGCTCACAGCGATCTGAAAGTTACCGATACAGCGGCGGCGTTCACGCTTGGAAACGGTCACGTACAGGTCGTAATCGACAAGCGTACCGGCTGCATTACGAGCCTGAAGACGCTGCCTGAGAAGACGCAATTTCTGGCACCGAACGCATGCGGGAACCAACTGCAGACCTTCGTGGACACACCGAAGCAATACGACGCGTGGAACATCGATCCGGGCACGCTGGATGGCACCATGACGCCGATCTCCGGCGTTGATTCGATTGCGATCACAGACAATGGGCCGCTCCGCAAGACGATTCGCATCCGACGCACATGGAGCAAATCGCACTTTGATCAGGAGATTTCGTTGGACACTGATGCGGACACTGTCCGTGTCGCGAATGATATTGACTGGCACGAGACTCATGTGTTGTTGAAGGCTGCGTTCCCATTGGCTGCGACCTCGGCATATGCAACGTACGAGATTCCTTATGGATCGATTACCCGCACGACGTTACGCACGAATAGCTGGGAGAAGGCGCAGTTTGAAGTGCCGGCACAGCGTTGGGCCGATCTCGGCGATGAACGCCAGGGGTTTTCGCTGATTAACGATTCGAAGTACGGCTATGATGCGGTTGGAGATATGCTGCGGTTGACCCTGCTGCGCTCGCCGATCTGGCCTGATCCTGACGCTGATCGCGGGCGGCAACGGTTTACGTATGAACTCTACCCGCATGCTGGATCGTGGAAGCAGGCACTCACGGTGCATCGGGGCTATGAACTGAATACGCCGCTGATTGCGAAGCAGGTGTTCTCGCACACAGGGGAGATGCCGTCGAGCCACTCGTTTGTGGACGTTGCGAATCCGAATGTCGTGCTGAGCGCGGTCAAGAAGGCTGAAGATGCGAATGGGCTGATTTTCCGCATGTACGAGTGGGAAGGCAAGAGCAGCGAGGTTAAGCTGCATCTTCCGGCGGGAGCACTGTATGCGGTGGAAACAAACATGATGGAAGCGCCGATCTCAGGCGCTCCGCACCTCGTGCTGGCGGGAGATACAGTTACGGTTCCGATCAAGCCATACGAGATTTTGACTCTTGAAGCTGTTTATCCGGAGAAGGCGAGCGCAAGCAATTAGTCAGGCAGGCCGCAAGATGGCGTAAGTGCGCTGAGAGAATGATTTGTATGGTGCGACCACGTATTCTGATCACTCGCTCACCTCGTCAGGCGTCGGCACTTGCTGACGCGGTGCGTGCGCTTGGGGCGGAGGCGATTCTAGTTCCGACGATTGAGTTGACGGAACCGTCGACTTTTGAGGCACTTGATGCTGCTTTACGGCGATTGAATAGTTTTGATTGGTTGCTCTTTACGAGTGCCAATGCTGTTGATGCGTTTTATCGGCGTGTGGCAAGACTATCTGATCCTCAGGTGCAGGGTAGGGCGGCTTGTGATTTTGCAGGGCGGGTCGCAGTCATTGGGCCAGCAACGGCGCGTGCGCTGGAAGTTGTGGGTTCGCGTGCAGATTTGTTGCCAGAACAGGCGGTTGCTGAGTCATTTGCAGAGGCCTTGTTGCCGCTTGCGCTGCAGGCGGATGGATTGGCTACGAGATTTCTGCTGGTGCGAGCGGAACAAGCGCGCGATGTACTGCCGGACAGGCTGCGGGCGGCTGGGGCAGATGTGACGATCGCGATGGCGTATCGCACGGTTACCCCGCAGGCTTCGCTGGGCGAAATACAGAGGTTATTCGGTGAAAAGGAGAATTATCCGGATGGTGTGACGTTTACGAGTTCGTCTACGGCGACGAGTTTGTTGGCGTTGTTGGGGGAGGCTGGGATGAGGTTGCCGGAGGAGGTGAAGCGTATTTCGATTGGGCCGATAACGTCGCAGACGCTTCGTGAGCATGGGATACCGGCGCATGCGGAGGCTGAGGAGGCGTCGATTGGGTCGCTTGCTGCGAAGATTGCCGAGGTGTTCGGGCTTGGGGTAGGGGAGAGTAAACCGTTGATGGATAAGGACTAAGTAAGTTTTCTAGTGGGAAGTCCAGGTCTTGTCGGCGGAGTTGCAGAGGGGTTCGAGGGTGCAGTCGGCGCAGAGGGGTCTGCGGGCGATGCAGATCTGGCGGCCGTGGTGGATGAGTTCGTGGGAGAACTGGATCCAGCGGTCTTGCGGGATGATCTTCTGCAGGTCCTTTTCGACGTTCTCAGGGGCGATGGAGGTGGTGAGCTCGAGGCGGCGGGAGAGCCTAAGTACATGTGTATCAACGACTACGCCTGAGGGCAGACCGAACCAGCTGCCGAGGACGACGTTGGCTGTCTTACGGGCGACGCCGGGGAGCTGGATGAGTTCGTCGATGGTTTCGGGGACTTTGCTGTGAAATGTATCGACGAGGACCTGGGCTGCAGCCTTTATATTCTTTGACTTAGAGCGGAAGAAGCCGGTTGGCTTGAGGATGGTTTCGAGTTCGTTGAGGGACGCCTGGGCGAGTTTTTGGGGCGTGGGGTAGAGTTTGAAGAGCTCGGGGGTGACTTTGTTGACGTTGACGTCGGTGGTTTGGGCGGAGAGGATGGTGGCGATGGTGAGTTCGAAGGCGTTGCGGTGGGTTAAAGCGCAGACAACATTGGGGTAAGCCGCGCGCAGTGAGGTGAGGATGGCGGCGACGCGCTCAGGGGAGCGGGGCTTGATCGTTCTGGAACGCTTTGGTTTGGTGGAGGGTGCGGTCGCGTTTTGCGACGCGGGTTTGGGTGCGTTTCGCGCACCTTGCGCCGGTGTTCGTGCGTTCTTCGCCGGGTTTTGTGGTTTTGAGGTCGGCATTGAGGTGCGCTTGGGGAATTGCAGGCCGGATCGCGTGGTCTTCAGCCGAGGCGGTCAAGCATCTCCATGGGCTTGAGGCGGACACAGGAGAAGATGGGGAAATCCTTCAGGGTGTAGAGGCTGATTTCGGTGTCGCGGAGGGCTTCGACGAGGGCGAGGAAGTCTTCGGGGAAGTTGGTCTCGAAGGCGACGGTGAACTCCTGGTCGTCGATGCCGAAGGAGTAGGCGGTGTTGATTTTGACGCGGGGGTAGAGGAGGCCGATGCGGATGTGCTCCTTCATGAGGCGATGGCGCTCTTCGGCGGAGAGGCGATACCAGGGGCGGGTCTTCCAGAAGGGGTAGATGAAGATGTACTTCTGTCCGCCGGGGCGGATGGCGCCGCGGCCTTCGCCTTCGGACTCGTCTTCGCGGTCGATCTGGTACTGGGAGCGGCGGGTCATGGCGAGGAAGTTGTGGGGCGTGGTGAGGTAGCCGCCGAGGGGGGTGCGGAGGAGCTCGGAGCGCATGAGGTTGAGTTCGTCGACGGCGTAGCCGATGGACCAGACGCACATGTCGACATCGCCGCGCGTACCGATGGTGGAGTAGGTGATGGAGAGGAACTCGCCGGGCTTGTTCCAGCGGGAGAGGACGTCGGCGAAGGCCTGCTTGTGGGCGGCTTTCTCTTCGGCGGGGAGGCGGCGCCACTCGGGCATGACTTTGTAGAAGCTGAAGCAGACGACCTGCTGCTTGACGGGGGCCGCGGCGTGGGTGGCGGGGCTGCCGTAGGCGCTGGGCTGTGCGGGGGATTGCGGTGCGGCGGGTGTCGGTGCTACTGCGGCTTCGGACATGCTTCCATGCTACCAAAGGGCTGGGGAGGCATGCTGGTCGCGGACCCATGAACCGGCTGGAAACCGATACATTCTGAAAGAGGGAGTTATTCGTCTGTGGCGTTAACCCTCATTGCAGTCTGAGTGTCATGGCGTTGAAGTCGAAAGTGATCGTGTGGGCTTGGTTCAGTAGATCCCTGCCCAGATTTCCTGGTGCCCAGTTTGCGTTGATGTCTTGAGTAAGAATGTGGGCTGGTGTAAGGTGTACATCCAGTCCACCCAACTCGAGGTCTACTGATGGGAGCACGACGGAGTTGTAGGTCGAGGTTCCGGCGACTCCCGTCAAGGTGTGCGATTCTTTTTGGCCAGAAGCACTCACCAGGCCGGGAAATTCTTTGGCAAACGGAGCGTACAAGATCGAGCGCGTTGCTCCCGTATCGAGGGAAAATTCAAGCTCTTTTTTTTCAACGGCCACTTGCGTCACAGGGGTAAGTGCGTCGAAGGCAAGATTTGAGGCGGAGAGATTCTTATGCTTTGGCTTAAACCCGAAGGCAAACGTTCCGTTCGGGTTCCAACGGAACGTCTGCATATCCAGCAAAACGGGAATCCCTAAAATTCCACGGTCTCCAGAAGGCAAATCGACAAACGGTTCCTGTGCATCTGGAATCACATCAAACGCAACGTTCCGCAGATGAAGGCCACCGACGAACACATCTTTCGCGAAGGCAACGCGTACAGACAGACTCGCCGCGGTGATCGAACCAAATTGTGTCTCAACACTTTGAACCTGTAACCCAAGCCGCTTCGCCTCAGATTCGCTCATTGCGGACAAATTAAAGCCGGTGTCGAGAAGATAGCGAGCCTCACGCCCGTCCAAGACGAGGGGAATGAACATCCCGTTTTCGTTCATAGCCATTGGAAGAGTGGATGCCTTCTTTGCCACCACGCTCTGGTCCGATTGGCTCAGTGCGCGGAACATGGAGATCATATTCTTCACGTCTGCTGCGTTCGGCTTTTCCGACAGCATCGCCTCTAGCTGGAGATACGCTTCGCGATAGAGGCCATTCCGGAAGTCCAGGTTCGCCAGCATTCCGTGTGCGTCGTATGCGTTGTCGGAGTGTGGCGCAGTCTTGATGACAGCGTTGAGATGTTTCTGCGCGGGCCTTACCTGATTGAACGCGTATTCAGTGATAGCACGGTAAATCAGAGGGGCTTTTTTATGCTCTGTGGCATCGCGCAATGCGAACCATTGATGCGAATCAGACAGTGTTTGCAGGTTGGGAGTTGAAGTTGTCTGTCCAAAGCAGACTGAGATTGCAGAGCAGCAAAACAGTAAGATCGTTACAAAGAAACGTCTGCCCGTGAGTGCGTCGTGACTACGGACTTCAAACATACCGTGTGACTTCCTGGCTCTGGATTGAAGGTATCTGCTCTCTGATGTTCAGTCTAAGTGAGGATCGATCCTGAAGATCCGGAAGAATCAGTTCTCCGAAGTCGGGAAAGTCTGCAGTTCGGGGCCAGGCGCCTCCAATACAGTTCGATATGTGGTATTCGGTCATGACCTCATGGTCTGACTCTTTTATTGTACGTGTCAACGAATACTTTCCATGACGGTAGTAGCTGTGAAGACGCTTATGGCAGAAAGCAGATTCCCTGCGGGAATGACAGAAAGAAAGGCAAAAACGGGCTGGAGGGGTGAAAAGCGAGGGAGGCTATGGGTGAGGTGTAGCGCGTCGGGGTCCTTCGACTGCGCTATTGCGAAGTACGCAATAGCTTCGCTCAGGATGACAGGGTATTTGATCGCTCAGCTTAGGATGATAGGGTATTTGATCGCTCAGCTCAGGATGACAGGGTATTTGATCGCTCAGCTTAGGATGACAGGGTAAGGAACATCTGAGCTTCGGATGACAGGGTATGCGATAGCTTCCCTGAGGATGACAGATTGCGCAATAGCTTTGCTGAGGATGACAGGTGATGTCGCGTGGTTCGGGCTGGATAGTGCAAACTGGAGAGATGAGCGCGACGATTGTGGATGGGCGGAAGTTGGCGAATGAGGTTGTTCTGGAGGCGATGGAGCGTGCGTCGACGCTGGGGCGGCGACCGGGGCTGGGTGTGGTGATTGTGGGCAATGATCCTGCGAGCCAGATCTATGTTCGGGGCAAGCAGAAGCGGGCGCAGGAGGCGGGGTTTCTGGCCGAGGTGATGGAGCTGCCGGCGGATGCGGGTGAGGCGCGGGTGCATGAGGCGGTGGAGGCGTTCAATGCACGCGAGGATATTGATGGGATTCTGGTGCAGCTGCCGCTGCCGGAGGATGTGAATACGCTGCGGATTATGGCGGCGATCGACCCGGAGAAGGATGTGGACGGGCTGCATACGCTGAATGCGGGGCGGCTGGTGCAGGGTTCCGACGGGCTGATTCCGTGCACGCCGTTGGGATGTATGACGATTATTCACTCGGTGATGCCTGACCTGACGGGGGTGCATGCGGTGGTGATTGGGAATTCGAATATTGTGGGCAAGCCAATGGCGTCGCTGCTGCTGGCGGAGCGGGCGACGGTGGTGCAGACGCACATTCATACACGGAATATTGAAGCGATCTGCAGGGAGGCGGATGTGCTGGTTACGGCGGTGGGGAAGCCGGGGCTGGTGCGGGGCAGCTGGATCAAGCCTGGGGCGATTGTGATCGACGTTGGAACGACGCGGGTGCCGGTGGGGGATGGACGCTACCGGGTGCGCGGCGATGTGGCGTTTGAGGAGGCGGTGGAGATTGCGGGAACGATTACGCCGGTGCCGGGTGGGGTGGGGCCGATGACGATTGCGTGTCTGCTGTCGAATACGGTGAAGGCGTCGGCGCGGCGACAGGGGATGCAACGGAAGGCGCGGGTGGTGGCGGACTAGGTATACTGGACGCTCATGGCTGCAAAACTTATTGCGTTATTTCTTGGACTGTCGCTGGGCGCACGTTATGGTATTGTTCTGCTGCTGATGGCGGTGCAGTCGGCGTGTATACCGATTCCGTCGGAGGTGATTATGCCGATGGCGGGGTATGCGCTGGCGCATACGCAGGCGCAGCTGATTTTGCTGGCGACGCTGGCTTCGCTGGCGTCGAATGTGGGGTCGTATCCGGCGTACTGGGTGGGTGCGAAGGGCGGGCGGCCGATGGTGGAGAAGTACGGGCGGTATCTGTTGCTGAGCCATCGGGACCTGGACCTGGCGGACAAGTTTTTTACGAAGTATGGGTCGATTACGGTGCTGGTGGGGAGGATGCTGCCGATTGTGCGCACGTTTATCGCGTTTCCGGCGGGGATTGCGCGGATGAATCAGGTTCGGTTTCAGATTTATACGTTCGTAGGGTCGTTTCCGTGGTGCTATGCGCTGGCGTATATCGGGATGAAGCTGGGAGCGCGGTGGAACAGCGATCCTCGGTTCAAGGCGTTCTTCAACAGATTTCATCTGGGTGTGGAGCTGGTGCTGGTGGTGGGGATTGCGTATTTTGTGTGGACGCACTGGCAGAATCGGGCGAAGGTGGTTGTGGGGTAGGTGGGCGCGGGATGGATGCGGAGCCGTGCGTCCACAGGGTGAGGTTGGGGTGTGGCGCGGTGATGGGGGCTGCAACTCTGACGATATGTGGTATGCTGCATTTCATTCCATGTTGCATCAAGCTTCAAGGCTGCGCGGTTGTTGTTGATCTTGCAAAGGCGCCCGAAGCGAATGTTTGATTTTTTGCTGTTGCGTCACCTGTTGTTCATGACGTTGCCGGGCTGTATCAAACTGCAATATCTGTGAGCTGCTCCGTGCAGCTTGCTTGTTCAGTCATTCACTACGTACATCAACCGTCTGCGGAGCAGGAATTCGCTTCAGCAAGATGGTCCGCATCGCTGCATCATTTATGGAGGAACGATGAATCTGCTCAGGAAATGGTTTGTAGCCGCTTCGGCACTGCTGGTTGTTTTGTCGCTGTTTTCTACGGCGTCGTTGGGACAGACGTTCCGTGGCAGCATCAATGGCACTGTCACTGATCCTTCGGGTGCGGATATTCCGCAGGCGCATGTGGTCGCGACGGAGACCTCGACAGGCACGGTGTACAACGTTGTGGCTTCCAGTGCAGGCGAGTTTAACTTCAGCGATCTGCCGCTTGGCACGTACAAGGTTACGGCGATGGCGGCTGGCTTCCAGACCATCGATGTGAGCGGCGTTTCAGTGATTGCTGGAAAGGTGTATACGCTGCCGATCAAACTGGCGCTTGCGCAGGCGGCGACCACGGTGGAAGTGGCGGCGAATGCTCTGTCGCTCGACACGACTTCTACGACGCAGACGACGGTGCTGGATGGTAAAGCGCTGCAGGACGTGCCGCTGGACGGGCGCGATTTCACGCAACTGCTTGGGACGTCGGTGGCGTTCGCGGGCATCGGGAACTCTGGTTCTGTGAACGGCATGCGCAATGACCAGGTGAATTACACGATTGATGGAACCGACAACAATGATTTGTACTTGAATGCGGATGCGGTGAATCAGGGCGGTATCAGTGGGATTGCCGGAGTCATCTATCCGATGGATGCGATCGATGAGTACTCGCTGCAGACGAATGGCGAGAGCGAGACGGGCCGGAGCCCCGGCGGTAATCTGAATGTTTCGACGAAGTCCGGCACGAATGCGGTGCACGGAACGGCGTACTACTTCAACCGCAATGAAGCGCTGGCGGTGGCGAATCCGTTCACGGCGCCGGGTTCGCCGTCGCTGCCGTTGCGTAACCAGAACTATGGCGGCTCGGTGGGCGGACCGATCTGGAAGGACCATACCTTCTTCTTCCTCGCTTACGAGGAGCAGAAGTTTGTCATTGGGGAGTCGCATACGGTGACTGAGCCGTCGCCTGCGTATGTGCAGGAGGCGCTGGCAGTGCTGGCGAACGCGAATGGGGCGTATGGAACGTATGCTCCGGTGGCGCCAAGCCAGATCTCCGAGAATATATTGAGTACGCTGTGGGATCCGTCGGTGATTGCGAATCTGCCAGGCACGCCGAATAACTACTCCAGCAATGCGCCGCAGAGCGGTTATAGCCACAACCTTGTTGTCAAATTGGACAACAACTTCAGCGAGCGCAGCCACTTGTCGGCGCGCTGGTTTTTCGGTCAAGGGTATGCTGATGCACCCGAGTGCATCTATGTCTGCAGCTATCTGCCGGAGTACTTTCAGACGGTACCATCGCACATCCAGAACTATGATGTGGTGTGGAATTACATTTTGCGTCCGAACCTGACCAACCAGGTTGCAGCCGGTGCGAGCTTCTTCACGCAGGGCTTTGTGGATGCTGTGCATACCCAGGATGTTCTGGCGATGACGGGGCTGGATACTGGATCGACGCTGACGGGATCACCGCAGGTTAGCATCAACGGCTTCGACTCGATCGGCATTACGCCTTTGTCTGGGCGTAACGATATTACGGGGCATATTTCGGACACGCTCTCGTGGACCATTGGCAAGCACCAGGTGCGCCTGGGCGTGGAATACCGGCGCGCTTATATCGACCTTTATTACAACTTCGGTGCACTGGGAGCGTTCTACTTCGGGACCAACGGCGTGCTTGGGCCGTGGGCCAACTCGACGGCGATTTCGGATCCGAATGTACAGAATCTGGCGGACTATCTTGCTGGGTACTCGAGCCAATACAGCAATATTCTGGGCAATGAAGAGCGGTTCATTTATACGCACACTGGAACGACGTTTGCGGAGGACTCGTGGCAGGTGACGCCGAAGATGAATGTGAATCTTGGCATTCGTTACGACTATCAGCAGCCGTTTTATACCAATGAGCCAAATCTTTCGACCTTTGAGCCGAACAACGGCGGGCTGGTCGTGGCGGGTGCAAAGGGTTCGCAGCAGTACTTCTACAAGAGCAACAAGCTGGATTTTTCGCCGCGCATCGGCGTCACGTACCAGGTGCACGAGAGTCTGGTTCTGCGTGCAAACTATGGCATTTACTTTGACCAGCCGGCTGGGCAGGCTTTCTTCGGCAACATCGGCATTCCGAACAACGGAGCAGGCGGCGTGAACAACAATCCCGCCGGAACGGAGCCGAATGAGTCGATCGTTCGTGGCGCGCCCAGCCCGCTTGCACCGATTTGGACGATCAGCAACCCGGCTACGCCGTTATTCACGCCGGCGGAGGGTCAGCCAACGGGTAGCAATGTGGTTTCAATCTACTCGGTCACGCCGAACTTCAAGACTCCGTATGCGGAGTTGTTTGGGGTGAACCTGGAGCAGAGCTTTGGTTCGAACTGGCAGTTGAACATTGGCTATGTAGGATCGCTCAGCCGCCATAACCTCGTGTTGCAGGATATCAACCAGCCAGCACTGAACAGCTTGAATGTGGCTGTGCCGTATAGCTCAGCGACGTGCCCGGCGGCGTTTAGCGGAGCAACACCGACGATACCAGGAAATGATCAGCAATGCTCACGTCCATATTTCAGTCAGTATCCTAACTTCGGGATCATCAACCAGTTGAACTCGGCTGCGTCCGCGAGCTATAACTCACTGCAGGTGACGCTGCGGAGCAGTGCGTGGCACGGGCTGACGGCTCAGTTTGCGTATGCGTGGAGCCACAACATGGACGACTCCACCGCGTTCAACATTCTTCCGCAGAATTCGACTGATCTGAAGGGAGACTGGGGTAACTCAAACTTTGATATCCGCAATCACTTCTCAGCGTATATCACCTATGAGATTCCGCACTACGCGCGTGGGCCTAAGCTGCTGACGCATGGCTGGGAGGTCAATGGTGTGCTCAAGTTCCAGGATGGAGAGCCGGTTAATATTTTGAGCGGTCAGAATAACAGCGGCACGAGTGAGAACGAAGACCGCGCGAGCATCATCGGACCGGCGCTGAACAGCAATCGTTCCTTGCAGGCACATTCATACGTGCAGTATCTGAATCCGAGCAGCTTTGTCGAGCCGACGGTTGGCACCTACGGGAATCTGAGGCGCAATCAGGTGTACGGGCCGGGCTTCGGGGATGTGGATCTGTCGCTGGTGAAGACAACGCCGATTTACAAGGACCGGGTGAGCGCGCAGTTTCGTGTCGAGATGTTCAATGTTCTCAACCGGATAAACCTGTCGCCGCCGAATAACAGCCTTGGTGATGGGTCGACGTTTGGACAGAGCACATCGACGATTGGCGTACAGGAGGGAGCGCCCGGCATCGGTTCGGGTGAGCCGTACAATACGCAGCTTGCGATGAAGATTCTGTTCTGAGGAAGATGCCGCGACACAACGGGGTTCTGCTGCGGGCGCCTGACTCATGAGGAGTGATCCATGGTTAGGCGTCGGCAGGGCCATCAGCAGCTAACGAAGGCGCATTGTTGTCATGGCTGGGATGATGGAGAGATACCTGCTGTGTCGTTCTGAAACCAGAGCGGTGGAAGGGTTCGTGGTTGGGGCCAGATCTCGTTGAGGGTGTAGCTGTCATACAGTCGGCCATTCTTCATCACGTAATGGATGGAGAGGGTGTCTTTGATATCGCTCAGCGGGTTTTTGTCGAGGATGATGAGATCGGCGAACTTGCCTGCTTCGAGGCTGCCAAACTGGCTGTCGCGACCGATGGTCTTGCTTGATCCGAGGGTGGCTGCGTGGAGGATCTCCATCGGCGTCATGCCACCGGTTGCGAGCGCCTGAAGCTCGAGGTGATAGCCGAGGCCGGGGATTTCACCGTGGCTGCCGACGGCGACGAGGCCGCCTGCGCGCTGGATGCTTGCTGCGCCCGCAGCGACAAGAGGAAATGCGTATTCGCGCGGGAGAGCCCAGCGAAGGCGTTCGGTTTTGGCGTCGATGAAGAAGCCGGGCATGAAGTGGCGAAGGCGGCGGTCGGTATTGATGGCGTCGGGGGATGGTTGCGTGGTGTAGTAGAACTCCTGCGCGGCTAGGCCGCCGTTACTGATCTGGAGGGTAGGGGTGTAGCTTACGCCTGAGCGGGCGAAGAGTTGGACGATGTCGTCTGCGATAGGTACGGCGGAGAAGGCGTGCTCGTTTCCAGGGAAGCCGTCCTGAATCTGGGTCATGTCGAGCTTCATGTCGAGCGCGCCTTCGGTGGTCGCCTGCATGTGCAGCGATTGCGTGGCTTCGAGGAGCCACTCCCGCTGCATGCGATTGCCGGTGCGGTATTCCTTCAGGTTCTGTATCCGATAGAAGTCAGAGTACCGGCGGACGAGGTTGTATGCCTGCTGCTCGGACTGCAGTTGATTGAAGGAAAAAACGGCGGGGCCGGTAGAGAAGACACGGCTGCCGGTCATCATGCCTGCATCGAGAAGATCCTGATATGCGAGCATGTCGATGGACAAAGGGGAAGGGTCAAGCGCTGAGGTGATACCGAAGGCGAGGGAAGAGAGAAAACCGGGGTCGAGTCGCGTGAGCTCTCCGCGCCGTACGTCGGCCCAGTGCAGATGGACATCGGTGAAGCCGGGAAGGATATATTTTCCAGTGACGTCGCGGATGGTAGCGCCGGGAGGGATTGTGAGCGTGCCGGTGGGGCCGATGGCGGCGATGTGGTTGTCGAGGATGAGTATGTCGGCGTTGGGGATGACCTCTGCGCCGCGCATGGTGATGGCGGTGGCACCGCGGAGAACGAGCTGTCCGTGGGGTGTGTCGCGAGGAACCTCTACGGAGATGGAGGTGAGGTGAACGTTGGGGCGCTGATCCTCTGCTGTGACAAGGGGGTTGAGGTGGCTGCTCAGGACGGATGCGAGGGACTGTTGGAAGTAGGTCGAGCCGATGGCCCAGGTGATGGTTTTACCGCTGTCGGCCCAGTTGAAGAAGTCGGCGCCGATGGAGGTAATTCTTGTCTCCAGGGGAGAGAGCTTGCCGAGCTCGATGGAAAACTCCTTGCCGGATGGCGTGGTTCCATGGGGAAGATGGAGGAGGTAAAGCTGCTCCGTGATCTGTGCGAGTGCCCACTGTCCATCGGGGCTGATTTTAATTGCGTCGGCGTCGGCTGTTCCATCGACGAAGTACCAGGTGGGACCTGTCACTCTGAGGGCTCGATGTTTGGGTGCGCCGTTGAGCGGAATCTTGTAGAGGCCATCGGCAAAGTTAAGATAGACGCTGCCGGGCTTGCTGGTGAATTGCGGGATGTTGCCTAGGATGCCGGATGCAAGCACTGTGGCGGGGCCGCCTGCGGAGGGAAGCTCGATCGCGTCGGACTGGAAGGGGCTGAACTCCATGTACGTGTGGTTGTATTCGTAGTTGCTGGAGCGAAGTGCGAGGATCGATTTTCCGTCGGGCGAGAAGACGGGATTGCGATAGAGGTCGGGATGGTCGGTGAGCCGTGTGGGTTCGCCGGAGCCGTCTGCATTTGCACACCAGATGTTGCCTCCGTCGATGGCGGTCCATGTGACGTAAACGATCGAGCGGCCGTCGGGAGACCACGACGGGTCGAACTCCGGTTGTGAGGATTGCGTGAGACGGCGCGGCTTGTTTTCGGCAAAGGACATGACGTAGATGTGGGTGAGCGCGGAAAAGACGAGTTGCGTTCCGTCCGGGCTTTGCGAGGGCGTTTGGATGATGCGCGCGCGGACAGGCCCCAGGTCTTCGCGGATGTCCTGGCGCAGATAGGGGCCCATGGGGAGATTGACATGCGCGACGAAAGGAAGCGTGGTGAGGGTGTGTGTTGTGATATCGAACCGATGAATGAGGCCGCCAAAGTTGATCAGGATAGATTGGCTGTCCGGTGTGAATGTGTAACGCGGAAGGAGATCGCGTGAGGCGCTGGTCTCCTGATCATCGCGTTGGATGGGATAGAGCAGCCAGTGATCTTCGTCTGTGACGAGGCTGCGGATTCGCAGGCCGGTCCTTCCCTGAAAGCGAGTGGCGTAAACGAGAGATTTGCCGTCGGGTGAGACCTGCGGACGGAAGGCGCTGCCTTGCGCATGAACGACGCTGTTCTCTTCGCCGGTGGCGAGGTTGCGGCGGACGATATGCCAGAGCGGAAAGGTGTTGTCGTCGTCAAACCCGAGGCCGGTCTTTGCTGCGTAGTAGAGGTAATGGCCGTCAGGCGAGGGTGCCGCGCCGAGCGCGCTGTTACGGAACTCCTTGGGAGTGGATGGCGTTGGTTTTGCAAACGTGAGCTGATCGACGTGAGAGTCGGCTACGGTATAGCGAAAGAGTTGGAAGGCATTGATGTCGGGATTGAAGCGGGAGATATAAATGGATTTGCCGTCTGCAGACCACGCGGGTGAGATGAACACGCTGTTGTCTGTGAGGGCGGAGATCTGTCGTGGATGAGACCCGTCGGGGCGTGCGATCCATAGATTCTCTTCGCCGGAGCGGTCGCTGACGAAGGCTATCGCGGTGCCGTCGGGGGAGAAGGTTGGCTGCGAGTCAAAGGGAAGTCCGCAGATGATGCAGTGAGCTTCACCGCCGCTGACGGCCATTTGATAGATGTCGCCGAGCAGTTCGAAGATCACTGTTTTGCCGTCCGGTGATACATCGAGCGAGACCCATGTTCCCTGATGCTCGTCGAATTTGATGTGGCGAGAAGGAGTCAGCGGAAGTGTGTCGCCTTCTTCGTGGATGGTTGCGGATTGTTGCGCATGGAGCGGGGACGGGGATACCGCAGACGCAGCGAGGAACGGTAGGCTAAGGGCGAGGATGAGAAGAGACTTCATGGAGGAGCCTTAGTGATAGTCGGGCGGTAAGGGGTTTGCAGTGAGCGCTGGACGATAGCGCTTCTCAAGCAGCGTCTGGCGAGTTTCGAGGGAGACTTGCCGGCCTCGGATGAGAACCAGCGTCGGAGCGCTGGATGGCTCCAGGGGATCACCGTCCCAGATGACGATGTCAGCATCTTTGCCTGCATCGAGTGTGCCGTAGTGATTCTCGATGCCCCATGTGACGGCTGGATTGGTCGTGAGGGCTTTGAGTGCTTCTGCCCATGGCAGGCCGTTGGCGACGGCGATTCCAGCGCCCTCGCGAATCGCGATGCCTGCGTTGTAGCTAACATGCACGAAGGCTGCCTTGAAGGAGATGGTCACACCTGCGCGATCGAGAATCGCGGCGTTATCCAGACGAGCGCCGGTCTGATCGTAGGTGGCGGATGTGCTCGCGTAGGGATCGAGCACGACAGGGATATTGTGAGAGGCCAGGAGCGGTGCCACGCGCCAGCCTTCGTCCGCGCCGACGAGTACGACGCGTATCTTGTAGTCGTCCACAAGCGCGATCGCCTGCCGAAGATCGGACTCGCGACTTGCGTTCACGACGAGTGGTATTTTGCGTTCGAGGACTGGTGTAAGCGCCGCAAGATTGGTTGGGCTAAGCAGCGTTGCGGATGGGCCGGATGTTGCGGGTGCGTTTCGAACGGGCCTCTTGAGATGCGCGGAAGATGCATCGAGTGCCATGCGAAGGAGCATCCATTGCGCGCTGCGTGAGCCGCCAGACGCTGGGGCGACCATGCCTCCGACTGTAGCGACGACGGCGGCGTGTGGGCGATCCAATATGCCAGCGCCTTCGCTGAGACAGAGCACGGCGCCCAACCCGTCGAAGGGAGGCGTTGCTGAATTTGTGGGCATCACCATGGCGCGGGTAAGACCGTCCGCGCGCGCGACGGGAAGAAGCGTCGAATTCGGATTGAGGGCATACTGCACATCGAAGGCTGCACCAAAAGGTCCTGTTGCTACGGCTGAGTCTGACGTGTCATCGGTGCCGGTCTCAAGCAGACCTAGCTGGCTGTCGGAGTTCATGAGGCCCGGTGTGACCATGTGATGGTGTGCGTCGATGGTACGCGTTCCTTGAGGGACAGGGACGCTATCGCCGGCCGCAGCGATCTTCCCGTTGACGATGAGGATGGTTGCGTTTTGAAGCGGCGGACGTCCGGGATGAAGATAGGCGGTAGCATGAGTGATAGCGAGCGATTGTGCGTGGCAGCATATGCTCGCCAGGCAAAGAACACTTGACCATACGCTGCGGCCGTAGCTGAGGCTCATTGCGGTGGCTCCATCGCCGGCTGTCCGACATCGAAGTCTGAGATGGGCTGCATGGCGGGATCGTTACGGTCGTAGATGACGGCTCCATCAAGAAATACCATCGTAGCGCGGCTGTAGACGCTGAAAGGATCTCCAGACCAGAGGACGACATCTGCATTCTTCCCGGGCTCAAGTGCACCGATCCTACTGTCGAGGCGGAGCGACTTCGCCGGATTGATGGTAAGCCACTCGATGGCGTGCTCTTCAGGGATATCGATGCCGACGCGACGGGCAGCGCCAAGGATGAGAGCCGCGTCCTGAGGAAGATGTTCGGCGCTGATGGGAGCATCCGAGTGCAGCATGACGCAACCGCCACCAGCGTCCACAAATGCGGCATTTGTGCGAATGGCGTCGAAGGCTTCTACTTTGAATCCCCACCAGTCGGCCCAGACAGCAACGCAGACGCCGTTCTGCTTGAGGAGCGGAACGATCTTGTACGCTTCGACAGCATGATGAAACGCGTTGATCTTGTAGCCGAACTCTTTCGCGACATCGATCATGATGGCCATCTCGTCGGCACGGTAGCAATGCATATCGACAAGAATCTGGCCGCGAAGAACGGCTGCGAGGGTTTCAAGTTTCAGATTGCGGGGAGGTGGGGCGAGGGTCGGATCGTGCTTTGCGTAGTAGTCATCCCAGGTACGTTTGTACTCGGCTGCAGCGATCCATGCCTCCCTGTAGCCGGCTACGTTCCCCATTTCGCTGGAAGGAAATTTTCCTTTCTGGCCGAAGGTATACTTTGGATTTTCGCCGCAGGCCATTTTGAGCGATGGCATTGCATCAGGAAATTCCATCTGCTGCACCGTAACGGCAGGAACGTTCTTAAGAACAACGCCGCGGCCACCGAAGAGATCGCTGGAGCCTGGAAGAACCTGGAGGGTGGTGACACCTGCGGCGCGGACACGAGAGAACTGTGGATCCTGCACGCGAATGGAGTGCAGTGCCCAAACCTCGGCGGAGTTGGGGTCGCTTTCTTCGTTTACATCGGATACTTTTGCATCCTGCAGCGTGTACGGCGCTGCGAAATCGCCGAGGTGTGAGTGAACGTCTATAAGGCCGGGAGTCAGATAACCACCGTGAGCATCGATAATTTTTGTGCCGGCAGGTGCGCGGATTGCAGGCCCAACTGCGATGATTTTGCCATCGCGCAGAAGAATACTTCCGTGCAGAAGCTTGTGGCCGATGCCATCGAATATCGTGGCATTTTGAATCACGGTGTCAACGCGTGGCATCGGCTTGTAGGTGCTGGGAAACGGATCGGGAAGTGGCGGCGATTGTGCGTGTATTTGAGATGCCGTGACGCAGAGGACAATGGACGCGAGCGATCGAACCACCGCCGCAGCTAATTGATGGGTCCGATCATGTGCTTTAGGAGGTGTCACACGTTATCCCGCTGGATGTTGTTCTGGGCTGCGTTGTAGTGGGGGAGATCAGCTATTTGTGCAGCTGATTCAGCCAATCGGAGGCGGTCGTAGGACCAATGACCGCAGTATCGGTGTGACCCGCGATGAACTGGCGGATTGCCAAAAAGAAGTCGCCGCCGTGGGGGATTCCCAAGCGGGCAGCAGCAGCGGACCATGCCTTGTTCTGCTGGTCCGTGTTGTGCAATGGCTGGATCAGAAGAAAGTCCCAGTCAGCACCGTCTTCGTGGACAAAGAGTTGCCGCGGCTGCATGCCTGCCTGACGATTGGCTTCGTCGCAGAGCGCTATGAATTTTAGGAATGCCTCTTGCTGTCCGGGAGCGATGCGGTAGATTTCAACCTGGCTTTCCTGTTGACTGCTTGTGAGAGGAGCTGCTGGCGGAGGCGATTGGGCATGCATTGAAGGAAGTAGAAGCCCAAAGGTTAAAACGACCTCAAGCGTGATCTTGAATCCTGTCCTCATAGTTCTCCTCGATTGGCCGTAATGTGCGCGCGCTGCCTGGAGCTTTAAGAATGACGTTAGGACGCCATGATGCAAGCGGTTCGTGTGATGTAAAAGTAAGGGCAAGGATGGCTCTCGTAAAGAGCCAAAATAGAAACTTCTCGTGAGTCCAGATGGATCGCGGGGGAGGAGTCTTTTCTTTGCATGAATAAGAGCAGGCTTCAGCGCGGGAGGAATTTTCGCCGATTCTGCGCGCAGCTCGTGGAATCACTTTACATCGAATCGCAAAGGTTTTGGTTGAGGACTACGGCTTGGTGATGTCGATCACATTGTCATCGGGAATGCGGTCGATGAGTTTATTGAATGGGTCGATCCCTGCGCGTGTAGGCATCTGATCGACGGTAACAGTGAATGTCTGTTTGCCGTCATTCGCAGAAAGGAACTTATTCTTTGCGAGGTACAGCGTCTTTTCGTGATCCTTTTTACCGGAAAAGATGCCTATGTCAATGTAGTCGGCGAGGGGCATGGGGGACTCATTGCCGGAGCCATCGGATTTTAACTTCCGTGCCTGAACTGTTAGGGTCACCTTGTATTTCTTGTCTGGAGTCTGGATGTAGGTTGCAGTCAGAGCCTTGTTGTCGTAGAGAACGATGTTCTCGAAGGCGTCCGTGATGTAGTACTGATACTCAGGTGGGGTCTGGGCACGAAGGGCGGCGACGAACTGGCGCGTGTCGGGATATGGAACGTCTTGAGCGGTATTGGCGTTGGCGTAACGATATTGCATGAGGAAGTTGTGCAGGGCGAGGTTGACCTTATCTTCACCGATATAGTCTGCGAGGCCATAAAGAACCAGGGACCCCTTTTGATACCAGACATAGGCTTCTCGCTGTACGAGGACGATTGGCGGCTCTTTGTGAGCTTCGGCGGCGCGTCCGCGGAGGTAGCCGTCGAGCTCGTGGCGGAGGAACTTATGCATCTGGACGTCGCCGTATTTCTTTTGTGCGATACGCAGCGCGGAGTACTCGGCGAGTGATTCGGACATCATGTTAGAGCCGGCGACGGCTCCGCCGATGAGTTGGTGGCCCCACCATTGATGAGCGAGTTCGTGTGCGGTGACGAAGTAGGTGCGATCGATATCTGTGGTGGGATCGACGACGCGTCCGATGAAGCCCGTTTCGGCGTAGGGGACGGTGTTGGGGAAGGACTGCGCGAAGTTGCGGTAGCGGGGGTACTCGAGGATGCGGAACTGTTTGAACTGGAACGGCGAGTAGTTCTGCTCGTAGTAGGCAAGGCCAGCCTTGGCGGAGGCGATCATGTCGTCAACGTCGTACGGGTGGTGGGGATCGTAGTAGACCTCGATGTTGATGGGGCCGCTGACGCCTTGGTAGACAACTTTTTTGACGTCGTAGCGAGCGGAGACGTAGGAAAAGAAGTCGAGAGTTTTGACGTCGCCCATGCTGTATTGGAAGTAGTGGCGGCCGTTGGCGTGCCAATCCCTTTGCAGGTAGCCGGGAGCGAGCGCTATCTGGGGTTTGCCTTCGGAGTCATGGTCGGATGTGCTGACGGTCGTGTTGTAGGAGATCCAGTCGGAGTCGGGGGTGAACAGGTTTGTGCGGCTGCCGAGCGGGTCACCGCGCTGAGGGAGATCGGTGACGGGACCGAGGTGCTCTTCACGACGGCGGCGAGGGTCTGTGAGTTCGAGGTTTGTATCGTAGCCGATCTCGGGGAAGTACGAGACGTCAAAGAAGGTGCCGGAGTAGGCGAGTTCGGGACGCTCTCCTCCGTCGCGGAAGCCGTGCGGCGTGTATCCAACGGAGAAGTCCATATTGAGCTTGTCTCCGGGCGCGAGCGGTTGATCGAGAGCGTAGATGGTGTAGAGATTGCGGGGGCTTGAAGATATTTTATGAAAGGGACGATCGAAGCGAACGTTCGAAATTGACTGTTTCGAATCGACGATATGGATTTGACTAACAGGCGTTGAGGTCTTGTTCTGGAGCAGGTAGTGCCCGGTTCCAGAAAACGCGCGGTGTTCGGGAAATATGTCGATGTTTGCGTCAACCGAGATAATCTTTGGCTGGGGAAGATGCCAGTACTTCTTGAAATCGCGCTCGTATTGGGCCTGGATATCGCGCTGATGAGGGGCAGAGATGAATTCATTGAGTACATGGCTGTTGTAGTAGTACCAGCTGCCGCTGGCGACCGCGAGGAGAGCGAAGAAAACAGCTGCGGGTACGAGTCTTGGGGCGCGTTGGCGCAATAGGCGCAGCCGCGAACTCCATGCATCGTCGGAGCCACGTAGAGCGAGGCCAATCGACAGCACGCTGAGGAATGCAGCGATCGATAGCCAATAAAGGAGCGACCAGAAGAGCGCCGGCGCAAAGTGGCCGTAGCCGTTCATGTCCGAGTAGGTGTAGGGAGGTGTATTGCCGAAGAGATAGAGGGTATTTTCCCATCCGTGCGCAAAGAGGACGGCATTTAGAACGAAGAGACCAATGACGATGCCGTGCCCAATGAATTTATTCGAGACGATGGTCTGGAGGAAGAGAGCGACAAGGACAAAGATGAGTACCTGAGGAAAGGTAACGAAGTAGAGTTCTTTGATGTACTCGACGATCTCGAAGTGAAAGTAGCCGGCAAAGATCTGGGAGAGAATTCCGCAGAACATGATGACGGTAAGAAGAATGAGTTCCACGGTGACCAGAGCAGCGAGTTTCGATAGCCAATCGGTGGACTCGCGCATGGGGAGCGCATCCTGGATTCCGTCGAAGTGCGTATCTCGCTCGCGCCAGACGAGCTCACCGGCGTAGAGCGTGGCGATGACAAGGAGGAAGATAAACGCGTTACCTTCGACAGCGCTGACCATCAGGAAGGTGACTGGATACACGTTGCCGTCTTCGACTCGTCCGGCGAAGTGGCCAAGAAGAAGTGCGTACATAACCATCACGCAGAAGATCGCCCAGAAGGGAAGTTCGGTGACGATATTTTTGATGCGAAGCCGCGTGAGCGAGAGAAACTGGGCCACGGTTGTGGAGGTGCTAAATACCTGGTGGACGAGGGGAAGCCGAGGAGCGACGAGAGACCGAACGGAGGGTGTATTCGCTGCATCGTTTTCGCGGTCGCGAGCGGCTCGCCGACCCTGGGATACAGCGGTGAGCGCTTCGACCGACAGAGGAAACAACTTGTAAACAGCGGCGAGAAAGATGAGGCCGACGCTGATCCAGACGAGCCGGTTATAGAGGAACACGCCTGTCCAGTTGAGTTGAAGGGTATTCTGTTCGACCGGGGTCCAATAGCGGGTGATGACGCTGAAGAGTCGAAGGCCGACGGGATCGAAGATCGCTGACCAGAAGTGCTCGAGGGAGCGTGTCGCAGAGAAGACAGCGTTGATGACGAGGTAGACGATAAAGAGTACGACGCCCTGAAGGTACACAATGAAAAGCTTGCGTGTGAGGGCGGCGATTGTGAAGAAGACGGATCCAAGAAAGAAGATTTGAACGACGGTGATGGCCAAGAAGGCGTGGATGTACCAGCCGAAGTGACCCGTTGCGATACGAGTGTGATCTGCCCATGGAGCGAAGGTTCCAGCGGTTTCTCCAAGGACAAGGCCAAAGAACACAAAGACCGTAGCGACGAAGGAACCGGCCCAGCGGCCACCTAGATACGCGATCTTCGTGATTGGTTTGGTGAAGATGATCTGGTAGGTGTTGCGCTGGAAGTCCCGCAGGATTGAGGTGCCGAAGATCGCGGCGATGACGATCATTCCGAAGAAGCTAAACAGGATGTACAGGATCGATGTGGATGCTGGGCCGTTGAGAAGAACCTTGTCGTTACCGACATTGAAGAAGTCTTGTGCCGCAATCGACAGGAAGGTAAGAAAGAAGAAGAGTGCGAAGTAGACGTAGGTGGATAGGCTTTTGCCGCGAAATTTGAGTTCAAACGTAAAGAATTCCCAGAACTGTGCCATAGATCGTTTGCGTCTCCAAATCTCTGGATATCGTTGCGTATCGGCGGTACTGCATTAATTGATTGCTGCACTGCGAGCGGCATGATGTGTGAGATTGAGAAAGTAGACATCCTCAAGCCCGGAATCTACAGGACGAAACTCCTGGCCAGGACTAGAGTCGGCATGGATGCGAACCTCATGCAGACCTCCGACGAGATGGGTGGAGATGACGTTGAACGAGGACTCAAGAGCGCGAAGCTCATCGTCGGTTGCGACGACTTTGGAGTAGATCTTGCCACGCAGCGCTTCGAGGGCAGAGGCTGGAGAGCCTTCGAGCAAGACTTCACCGTTCGCAATGATGGCCATGCGCGGGCAAAGCTCCCGGACGTCTTCGACGATGTGTGTCGAGAGGATGACTGTGACATTGGATCCGATGGAGCTGAGCAGATTAAGGAAGCGGTTACGCTCTGCGGGGTCGAGACCGGCGGTGGGCTCATCAACGATGATGAGCTTTGGATTGGCGAGAAGAGCCTGCGCGATCCCGAACCTTTGCTTCATCCCTCCTGAGTAGGTGCTCAGAGATTTTTTGCGTGCAGCCCATAGATTTGTCTGGTTGAGCAGGGCGTCCACCATTTGATTTCGTTCAGCTTTGCTGGCGATGCCTTTCATAATGGCGAGGTGGTGGAGCATCTCCAGTGCAGACATCTTGGGGTAGACACCGAACTCCTGTGGCAGGTATCCAAGGACGCGACGAACCGCGGATTTATCTTTGAGCACGTTGATTTCGTCGAGTTGGATGGTCCCTGAGTCTGGATCCTGGAGTGTTGCGATCGTACGCATGAGAGAGGATTTGCCGGCGCCGTTTGGACCGAGCAGGCCGAACATCTCGTTGCCGATGTTGAGGGAAAGATCTTTGAGCGCCCTGACCCCATTGGGGTAGGTCTTCGAAAGATTGTGGATCGCAAGTGCCATGCGCGGTGCCCTCCGATTTCGGATGGTGCTGGTTCGATGGAATTTACGAAATATATCATGAGGCGGCGAACGCGGGCTAATTCCATCCGATGGGCCGACTAATGCAGCTGAGGCCGCGAGGGAACCGGCTACGAAGGGAAGATCTGGCTACTCTGCGTGCACGTTGTCGTAAGAAGACGGACGATAGAGCACGCTATGCGTGGGTGGAGGCTAGAATCTATGCTCTACTTGTACGGATTCGCGTTGCCCACCGCGTTGAAGTAGCTGTTGATGTTGAAGAAGGTGGATGGAGAGGGAAGACAGGGTCAGGCCAGTATGACTTCAATGTTTCTGGCGCGCAGAGACTGCTGGATGTCCTCGGACAGACCTGTGTCGGATACAAGCACGTGGATCGCTGACACTGGACAGATGAGAGCGGGGCTGACATGTCCCATTTTTTTCGAGTCCGCGACAACGATCACCTGTTTTGCATTTCGTATCATCGCCTGAGAGACGGACGCCTCTTCTGACTCAAGTGTGGTGATGCCGCGTTCGAGATCGAACCCTGTGACGCCTACGAATGCTTTATCCAGATAAACATCTCGCAGGAAATTGAGAGCGGGCTGCCCGGCCAGAGCGAATGTCCATGCCCAGGCGAGCGTGCCACCCGTCAACATTGTTTTGATCGCCGGCTGATTGCACAACTCCATGCCGATGTTCACTGCATTTGTGATGACCGAGATGCCGCGACGATGGCGCAACGCGCGTCCGATTTGAGTCGTAGTGGTGCCAGCAGTCAGACCGATGGTCTCCTTCTCGCCTACTAATTCGCTCGCAGCCAGGCCGATTCTGCGCTTCGCGTCGGCGGAACGTAGCTCTCTTGCCTGAAAGGAGGTGTCATGGCGGAAAGGTTCGTAGAGGAGGGGTTCAAGGAGGGTCGCGCCGCCGTGGGTTCGCAGGACGAGTCCGCGCTTCTCCAGCCGCGCAAGATCTCGGCGGATGCTAGGTGCTGAGGTACCGACTTGATCGACAAGCTCTTGCACGGAGATGTCGCCTGCGCGTAGCAGTGCTTTCATGATTCGATCTGCACGTATATCAGTCTTTGTAGACATAAGGATTTCGGAGACAGCATGAGTGTAGCCTAATACGCGCGAACAAATAAAAATTATCTATGTTGTAGGAGTTGGGCATGCCCGTATTATGATCATATTATTCTCTAATGATCATAATTCAGCGAGTATGAAGGTAATTATGGACACATTAAACTCCTCGAAGCAATTCAATCATTGGATGTTGCGCGAAATCTATGAGCAGTCCGCGACATTGGCGGCGACGATTGAGCATTACCTGGATGGCTCTGGCTTCCGGATGGGAAATTGCGCTGAGGTGATGGCGTGGCTCAAGCGGATTGAGGCGAAGCTTGTGATCGCGGCCAGCGGTTCGAGCCGGCATGCGGGCATGCTCGCTGAACTTATGATCGAAGATCTGAGTGGACTGGCGGTAGAGGTGGAATACGCCAGCGAATACTGTTACCGATCCGAGAAAGCGTTGGTCCATTCGGCAGTGATGGTCATCTCGCAATCGGGTGAGACCGCGGATACGCTTGCGGCTCTGCGCAAGGCGAATCTCTCCGGACACGAGACGCTCGCGATAACGAACGTGGATGATTCCACGATGGAGCGTGAAGCGACGGTTTCTTTTCCTACGGTTGCGGGTCGCGAGCGGGCCATCCCAGCGACGAAAAGCTTTACGGCACAACTGCTGAACCTTTATCTTCTTGGGCTTATGGCAGCGGATACGCGCGATTCGATGTCCGCAAGTGAACTTCGCCAACGCCTCGCTGAGGTGACCGATCTACCGAAGCGGATTGAAAGTCAGTTGCAAGGCTGGGAGGATGCGATGCGGGAGATCGCAGATCAATACCGTTCGTCCAGGAACTTCCTGTTCCTGGGGCGCGGCGTTCACTATCCGATCGCTCGCGAGGGTGCTCTTAAGCTCAAGGAGTCGGCGTATCTGCACGCGGAGGGGTATCCGAGCGGTGAGTTGAAGCATGGCCCCAACGCACTCGTAGCCGAAGGGACGCCGCTGGTGATGATCGCCACGGTGGATCGATCGGATGCAGGGTCGGTTTTACGGTACGAGAAGGTTGTGCAACTGATGCGCGACATGCGCGAGCAGCGTGCAAGTATTCTTGCTATCGCAAATGAGGGTGACAGCGTGATTGCGGCGTTGGCCGATCACACTGTTTTCGTTCAGGAGATGCGAGAGCCGTTGCTGGCGATCTGTGAGGTGATACCGCTACAGCTTCTTTCTTATTGGATGGCGATTAATAATGGCATCGATGTGGACCACCCGCGCAATCTGACCAAGGCTGTTCTGTCGGAGTAGATAGTTGATGGTGGAGGTGTGTTTTTTCGCGTAGCAGTCGTTGCGGTGCGACGCAGGTCGATGCCGCGCCAGCGCGCGCCGCGAACACTGTTTTCGAGGCTCTCGCGCCATGCACTTAACGTGTACAAGAGGCATAAGAAGCCGAAACCAACCAATCCGAGCTTCAGTAAGGGTACCGCGCCTAGAGAAGGCGCGGCTACGTATTTTTAAGGAGGTTGGCGAGGGCGGTTTGGAGTTGTTGGGTGGTTTGGCCAGGGGTGGCGGTCAGGTTATAGGGGATGGGGGCGCCGACGCGGACGGCGAGGCGTCCGGAGCGGAACCAGCGGCTGTGGTTGCGTTTTAGTTCGTCGAGGCCGATGAGGGCCACGGGGAGGATGGCGGCTTCGGCCTGCTGGGCGAGGAGACCGATGCCGGAGCGGAAGGGCTGCAGGGTGCCGTCGGGAGAGCGGCGGCCTTCGGGAAAGATGAGGACGGAGTAGCCGCGGTCGAGGGCGCACCCGGCGTGCTCGAAGCTGCGGCGGAAACCACCGAGGCGGGGGAGTGGGAAGACATTCAAGAGGATGGTCAGGAGCAAGTAGGCGATGGGCATCAGGGGGTCAAGAATGCGGTTGGCGGCTCCGCGAGCGTGGCGGAAATCGAGGAGCATCTCGCCGGACATGGCGATGGCGAGGTGGTGGGCGGAGGTGCGGTGGGAGCGCGGTGAGGATGAGGGGGACGTCGTAGGCAGTGACGTGGTTGGCGATGATGAGGAGCGGCGGGGTGGGCTTTGCGGTGGGTTGCGCGCTGGATTGTAGACGTGGCGCGGCTAGAAGGTGGGGGGGGGGAGG
>JABBOG010000011.1 GCA_019351975.1 Acidobacteriota bacterium | reverse complement strand
ATTCGAAGGATCCTGCGGTGAACTTTGGCGGCATCGGTGTGGTGTCGGCCACGAGATGACGCATGGGTTCGACGATCAGGGCTCCAAGTATGACCTGCATGGAAACGTGAAGGTCTGGTGGACGCCGGAGGATCTGGCGAAGTTCAAGGAGCGGACGGAGTGCACGGCCAAGGAGTATGACGGGTTCGAGGTTGCGCCTGGGCAGAACCTCAACGGGCATCTGACGCTAGGTGAGAACACTGCGGACAATGGCGGTCTGCGCATCGCGTATCAGGCGCTGATGGCGACGCTGGCGAAGGAAGGTGCAGCGGCAGAACCGGGTTATGAAGATGGGAAGAGAGACGGGTATACGCCTGCGCAGCGCTTCTTTATCTCGTTTGGGCAGGTGTGGTGCCAGAACCAGACGGAGCAATCAGCGCGGGTTTCGGCAAAAGTTGATCCGCACAGCTCCGGCGAGTGGCGCACGAACGGGAGTGTGCAGAACTTCGACGCGTTTGGCAAGGCGTTCGGCTGCAAGGTCGGGCAGCCGATGATGCCCGCGGGCGGAGGCTGCCGGACGTGGTAGATCACCCTGCAGGCGAGATAGATGACAAGCCCTGGACTTCGGTCCGGGGCTTTTTATCGTGATCCGCTGAAATGGCTTTGACGAAACATTGGCGTAAATTCGCTGTACCTTCTACAATCAGACCAAGGTTTGTACTCCCCTAGACAGTTTTCCCCGATCGCACAAGCCATGTCGGCTAATCCCGAGCGGGTGATGAAGGAAACGCATGAAGTTGAGTTTGGTTGGCCGGTGGTCGATGGCCTTGTTCGCGTCGTTGGCATTGGGTCTTGGCATGACTGCCTGTGGTGGTGGCACCATTGGTTACATGTACGTGTTAGGGCAGCAATATAACCAGATCGCCGGCTTCAAAGTCGACGACTATACCGGCAACCTGACCCAAATCTATACGGCGCCGTACTCCAGCAATGGTGCTGCACCGGTATCCGTCGTGGTTAAGACGGGTGGACGATATGTGTACGTGATCAACCAAGGGACGGGCGGAAGCGCTAATGGCCCGGGTACCGGACAGTCGATCGCACTGTATAGCGTAGGCGGAGATGGATCGCTGACGTTTCAGGAGTCCTATCAGAGCCAGGGATACGTCTCTGAATGGGCGCAGATGGATTCCACCGGCACGTATTTATATGTGCTCGACAAGTACGCGCCAAGCTTCGTAAACAGCACCGGCAAGTATAACGGACCGAATACCGACGGCAACGGCGCGATTACGGCATTCACCGCCGATGCGACGACGGGCCGGCTCTCGCTGGTGACGAACGCGCAGACACAGGTTAATGGTCTGAATACTCCTTTCTGGGAAGTAGGCGGTTCGCCTATCATGTCCAAAGCTCAGGGCGGTTGCCTCTACACCCTCAACACGGCGTACACGAACGGATTGCAGACGGTAACGCCGTACACGGTTGGAGCGGGCGGCCAGCTGGTATTTACGACGACCGGCAATATCAACATCAGCCAGACGACGCCAGGCGTGCAGACGAACATCACCTCGATCAATGGTGGTGGAAGCTACATGTTCCTGACGGACGCGGCCAGCAACGTGATTTATGGATATTCGACCGGCGGGACATGCAATCTGACGGCACTGAACGGTGGAACGACGGCGAACCAGTCGGGAACATCCAATCCGTCGTACTCGATGGTCGACAGCACTGGAAAGTATCTGTACGTTACCAATCAGTCGACGACAAGCACGGTAACGACAACGCCTTTCAGTTCGGTTTCGGCATTCACGATCAACCCGACGAACCAGGAGCTGCAGCCGATCGCAGGTTCGCCGTACACGGTTGGATCAGGACCGGTTTGCATGGTCGAGGATCCCACGAACCAGTACGTGTATACCTCAAACTACAACGACGGAACGGTGACTGGAAAAGTTATCAATCCGACAACGGGAGAGCTCTCGGTTCTAACGAAGGGTTCAACCTTCGCTGCCACGGGTCAGGCGACCTGCCTAACCATCAGCGGATCGGTCGACTAATAGAAGTAGCCATTTACCGTCAGGACCGTAGTGGTCCTGACGGCAGATTCACTCTCCGACGTTAAAGTCGGCATTCAAAGACGGGCCGCTCTCAACGCCCGACGTAAGGGAACAGCATGAAGTTCAACACAATCAACCGCACTGCCAAGGCAGTCGTAATGTCTCTGGCAATTGGGCTTGGCACGGTAGCCTGTAGCCGCGATTACACTGCGGATTACGTCTACGCTGTTTCGAACAGCAACGGCGATATCAGCGCATTCGCTGTCGACTTTCAGAGCGGGGTGCTTACACAGATTCCCGGGTCGCCATTCACTACAAATATGACCAATCCAAGCACGCTTGTGGCTGCTCCCAATGGCAAAACGATCTATGAGATCGGAGGAAGCCAGAATGCAAACGTCGGCGTGTATCAGATCGGGTATGACGGTAAGCTCTATGGCGCAGCAACGCCGAATATTACGGGGACATATCCCACGGCGGCGGCGATCGACGCGGCAGGCAAATTTCTGTATGTAACCTACACCTATCAGAGTGGATATTCACCCGTTTCGCTAGGGCCGGGCGGAGTGTCCATCTTCCCGATCAATGCGGATGGTACGCTCGGAACGCCAACCAATGTGAACGTCGGCAATAACCCGGTCGCGATTGCGGTATCGCAGCCGGTGTGCGATTACACCAATAGCGCAGCAGCGGGCAGTACGAGTAATGCTGCGTGCGTTGTGTATGGATCAGGCAGTTCTTCGAACAATGGCGTAGAGTCGGTGTTTGTGTACGTCGTCGACGCGGAGACACCAACGACAACGCCGACGGTTCTTGCGTTTGCGCAAAACATGTCTACCGGCGCACTTACACAGGTTCCAGGCACGAATGTTCACAACGGATACAACGCCGGTGTGGCTCCGAGCTCCATCGTCGTGGACGTTACTGGAAAGTTTGCGTACATCACGGACAAGCAGCAGAACGAGATCTTCGGATACCAGATTCAAAACAGCGTTACCGGGGCTTCTGGCACTGACGGCAGTCTTTCAGCGCTGGTCTCCAGTCCGTTCGCTACCGGGCAGTATCCGGTCAATATCACCATCGATCCTCGCGATAAGTATGTGTATGTGGCGAATTACAACTCGAATACGGTCAGTTCCTACTCGCTGAATCTGTCGAATGGTTCGCTGGGCGCTTCTGCAGGCTCGGGATTCACCACGCAGACTGCTCCCACATGCGTCACTATCGATCCGTCGCTGGGCATTTACCTCTACACATCGAATTACCTTGGAGCATCGATCTCGGGAGGAAATCTTAGTCCAGACACGGGCCAGTTGACCTCCGTGCCGAATGTGTTCTTCCCGACGATTCCGCAGCCAGCCTGTCTGGTAGCGGTGCCCAACGGAGCGCACTCGATCCAGATCGTCAACCAGTAACGAAGAACGAGTAACGAGCGTCCGACCCCACAAGGTCGGGCGCTTTTTTCTTGCCGATGCACGGCACGTCTCGCGATATTCTAGAGCCATGCATCACGATTTCAACTTTCAGCTGGGCGACGTAACGGTCGGCGGCGGCAAACTTTTTCTGATCGCTGGACCTTGTGTGCTGGAGTCAGAATTCCACGCGCGGAAGATGGCGGACACCATCCAGCGAACCACATCCGACCTCGGCGTGCCGTACATCTTCAAAGCCAGCTATGACAAGGCGAATCGGACCTCCATCCACAGTTTCCGCGGGCCAGGGTTGACGGAAGGATGCCGTGTTCTCCGCGCGATCGGTGAGGCGAACCATCTGCCCATTCTGACGGACGTTCACACTCCAGAGCAGTGTTCGCAGGTGAGCGAAGCGATCGGTAGCGTGGATGTGATGTTGCAGATTCCGGCATTTCTATGCCGCCAGACCGACCTGTTGATTGCTGCGGCGCAGAGCGGACGGGCCATCAATGTGAAGAAGGGGCAGTTTGTCGCTCCATGGGATATGCGCCATGCCGTTGCAAAGATTCACGAATCCGGAAACAGGCGTGTTGCGCTTACGGAACGGGGTGCAAGTTTCGGATATAACAACCTCGTGGTGGACATGCGCTCGCTGCCTGTGATGCGCGGCTATGCACCAGTAATTTTTGACGGAACGCACTCGGTGCAGACCCCGAGCGGCGGTAACGGCGTCTCGGGCGGTCAGCCGGAGTTTATTCCTGTGCTAACGCGCGCAGCCGTCGCTGCCGGCGTGGACGGAATCTTTCTTGAGGTACACGACAATCCGGCGGAGGCGAAGTCCGACGGTGCGAATGCGCTTCCACTGAACCTGCTGCGACCCACGCTGGAGCGGTTGCTGGCAATTCATTCTGCGGCGCACGCGTAAAAAAAGAGCCCCCATTGCTGGGGGCTTATCTGCCTTGGTTCTCTCATCAAGAGAGGCTGGTGATGCCCGTTTTGGGCGGACATCAATCTTTCAGCTTGCATGCTTATGAGTAGAACGTCTGGCTGGATCGATCGGATTTTGCAATTTCAATTTTTCTGCGTTCTCGCGCGAGGAGTTACCGCGTCGATACCTGGGTCACGCGCAGTTGGGGCAGTTGCTGGTTCCAATTGCTGTTGACGTCGTCGAAGATGAGGCGGAAATCCTCGTGCGCTCCCGGAGCGAGCGGCGATGCGCTCACGGCGTGCGTGTCCACATAGGGTTGCCGCATGTAGACGATGTTCAGCGGTTCGGTATCGATCTGCGGGGCCATGGCGGCGTCGTTTGCAAAGAGTGCCTGCACGGTGATTCCGGTGACGGTAGCAGGACCACGATTCGCAATCTGCCCCTCGACGTAGGTCTGCTTTCCGCCCGACATGCTGCTGGATTCGCTCATTTGCAGATTTCTGAAGACGAGGTTTGAGGCGTAGGGTGCGGCTGGGAGTAGCCGGTTCGCTGCACCGCCGGAGGTGTGGCGGCGGCCTGCGAGCACCAGTGCCGTAACCAGAATTCCGATCACAACCGCAGCGATGAGGATTGCGACCATGGGGAAGCGGCGCTCCGGCGTTGGTTCGCGGAACATAGTCGGAGGTGAGGCGGGGGTACTTTCAGGTGCCTGCATGATTGCCGATTTTATACTGCTGGGCAGCGGTATGCTCGGCGACTGAACCTGATCGTCACATTCCGGCTAAGCGAAGCTCGCGCGCTTCACCTTTTGGCGGAAGTCTTCGCCGGTCATTTCGACCACGACGCACATCTCCTGGAGCCGCGACCGCATGCGTTCGCCGATGCGATCGCCGAGGGTTTCTTCGCGTACAGAGGAGCGGGCGCTGCTCTGGTCTGCGGCGAGAGGAGCGAGATTGGCGTAGTTGGTGGTGATGATCGTTGTGCGGCGGTCGTTGTAGCGGGTGTTAAGGATGTGGGCGACGGTGTCCCAGACCCAGTCGGTAGGCTTGGATGCGCCGAGTTCGTCGAGCACCAAAACCTCGGCCTCGAACACAGGGGCGAGAATCTCCAACTCGGTGACATCCACGTTGCGGTTGTAGCTGTTTTGCACCTGCTTGAGGAGGTCGCGGTAGTCGAAGAAGAGGCCCTTCGCGCCGCGGTCGGCGACGAGCGCTTGAAGCATGCCAACGGCGAGGTGAGTTTTGCCGACACCGATGGAGCCGGTCAGAAGAAGTCCATTACCGTTGGTTTCGAAGGGGTATGCTCGTACGAAGTTGCGCGCCTGGACCAATGCTGTAGCGAGCGACCGGTTTGCACCTGCGAAGTTGGTCACGTATTCGTCTAAGGTGCAGTGAGCATAACGCTGAGGGATGCGTGCCTGCTCAATCATGCGTGAGGAGCGGCGAGCGATGCGGCACGGGCATGGCTGTGCGGCGCGGGTTCCGTCGGCGCGCTCGACGACGCGCAGGCCAGCGCCTTCGCATATGGGGCACAGAGTTTCAGGCATTGGGATCTTCTCTTCGCGCAGCTTGTGCGTGAGGTTCCAGTATCGCAGCCTCGTGGGTCGCGGCGCATCTGTAAGGACGCTGCGCAGGCTGTGAGAAACCTGCGCAGGCTGTGCCAAACTCGGTGGGTGCGTAGGCGTGCGATGGCTTCTATTCTGCGGGCGACGTTGGTGATAAACTAGAACGAGCGCCTGAAGCCCCGGGAGTCGGGGTTCAAGCTCGCAGCGCGACAGGAACATCGATGTATCGAGCCAGCGGCATCAAGCACTGCCGCAACGTGGACGATGCAAGCGAACCGTTCTGCGGCGGGATTGCTAGAAGGAACTACTATGCCAAAGACAGGAATTCACCCAGCCTACGCTGATACGCACGTCAAGTGCGCCTGCGGAAATGAGTTCGACACCCGTTCCACGCACAAGGGTGCGATCGTCGTTGAAATCTGTTCCGCCTGCCACCCATTCTTTACGGGCAAGCAGAAGCTGGTCGATACAGCGGGCCGTATCGAACGCTTCCGCCGGAAGTTTGCAGCGACGGACGCTAAGAAGGCGGACATCGCAGCCAACGCAGCGAAGTAACTCTCGCTAACGAACCAATCGAGAGGCCTCTGCGATACGCGGGGGCCTTTCTTCTTGTTTAGTATGATGGACTGATGCTGGACATATTTATCGAGCGTGGAAACCAGCTCTCGGAAAGTCGACGGCTCATGGCAGATTCGCCGGATTACTCCTCCGCACTGGCCCTCGTATCGATCCATTGCGCGATTGCGCTCAATGATGCACTGCTCGTAAAACTAACAGGCAAACATGATGTTGCGACTGACCACACGGTCGCTGCAAAACGAACGAAGAGGCAATGTTCCTCGAAGAAGATACCAGCGAGCGGCATAAAACATTTAGAAGATCTGCTAAAAGCAAAGACGCGCGTTTCATACAGCGATCAAAGAACAACATTTGAAACAGCCAACAGATTAGCTGTCGCTTCCGAAAGGTTTGAAGCATGGGTAAGACCACTGATCAAGTAGTCACAACGAAAGCCATATCGCAGACTGCCGATCTGAGTGCTCGAAGGCGGCACGGAAGAGCCGTCAATGCCGTCGCTGACTTCCTGCGTTCTAACCTTCGCGTACCAAACGTTTACATCGATCCATCGGGCTTGACTAGAGTTGATGTGCTTGCAGCCGACGCAGCGGGAAGCGGAGATATCCACGCCGTCTCTATCGAGATGCTCACAAAGCCGATAGGCACCATGGGCCTAAAGCTGTATGTGGAAATTGTAAAGAGATTGCCTGCCCACTACAAATACTTGGCTATTCCTAAGGGCATTACAAACGTCGGACACGATCCTAGCTTGTTTTTCTCTGCTGACGGAATCGGCAGAGTTGGAATCCTACTCGTTTCTGCGTCGAGCGACCATCTTCCTACCGTAGAGCTCGCAGTCAAGCCAGAGAGATTCCGAATGGATGCTCAAGCGCTAGCTCGGGTCGAGCGCTTTCTGAACAGTACAAAACCTGATATGTACGTTCGCTTGTAATGAAGAAGGAATGGGAAAACTCGGAGATCCTCAAGTCAGCGCGGTTGATGCCGCATAAGGCTCGCGTACCGGCGGAGATGCACATCGGCGGTGTGCGCATCGCGCCCGCAACTGTTCTCGCGCCGATGGCCGGTGTAACGGACACGGTGTTTCGGCGCTTCATTAAAAACGCCTCGATGTTTACGAACCCGGCGGAGGCTGGCAGCGCTGAAGCGACGGATGTGGATACGGAGACCACCAACGAGATTTCTGGCTGTGGCCTGATTATGACGGAGTTCACCTCCGCCGATGGCCTTTCGCGCATGCGCGAGACCAAACGGAAACGTTATCTCACGTACTACGAAGACGAGCACCCTATCTCCGCGCAGCTCTTCGGCTCGAACGCTGAGACGCTGGCCGACTCCGCACGCATCTGCCAGGACGCGGGGTTCGATCTCGTCGACCTGAACCTCGGCTGCCCTGCGAAGCGCGTCGTCGCCTGCAATGGCGGCAGCGGGCTGTTGCGTGACCTGCCGCGCATCCAGACGATCTTCGAAGCGGTGCGGAAGGCCGTTTCGATTCCCTTCACAGTCAAGTTTCGCATGGGGTGGAACGACGGGAACATCGTCTGCGTAGAGCTGGCAAAGATGGCGGAAGACTGCGGCCTTAATGCGGTCGCGCTCCATGCGCGCACACGCGAGCAAGGCTACTCCGGCGACGCGCGTTGGGAGTGGATTGCTGCGGTCAAAGACGCCGTCACGATCCCTGTGATCGGAAACGGAGACATTCGTACACCGGAAGACGCAGCTTCGATGGTTGAAGTGACCGGCTGCGATGCGGTGATGATTGGGCGCGCCGCGCCTGCGAATCCATGGATCTTCCGCCAGATTGCGCAATACACTGCGACCAAACAAGCAACCGGCGTCGGGCGCTACGATACGCCGAGCGACATGGACCGTTACCGCATGATCCGCGATTACTTCGAGCGACTGATGGCCGAAGTTGCCGAACACCCTGAGGTGCTTGGCCCAGCCGACAGCGATCTCGACAAGCGTCTGAAGCGCAATCATGAGAGCGCGCAGCGTGATGCCATCGGGCGCATGAAGCAGTTCGCGAGCTGGTTCACGCACGGTGTGCCGGGCGGCGCGACGCTGCGGCGTGAGATCTTCGAAGCCAAGCGCGGTGCACAGGTGATCGATAGAGTTGAGGCTTTCTTCAACAGGCGCGAGGAACGAAACGAAGCCTTTGTGCCTGAGCCCGATGAGGATCTTGATGCTGCACCTGCAGCCTGGGGTTAAGCAACGAAGAGGATCTCCACAGGGAGATCCTCTTCAGAGCAACCTGTGACGCTACTTCGCAGCGGCTTCAAGATCCTTCCACTCACTATCGCTAAGCGTTACATCCGCGGCCTTCAGATTCTCTTCCAGATGTTCCACGGACGACGTGCCTGGAATCGGCAGCATGACCGGTGAACGGTGCAGCAGCCAGGCGAGTGAGAGCTGTGACACAGTGATCTCATGCTTCTTGGCGAGTTCATCGAGCTTGCCACCGGGCTGCGCCAGTTTGCCTGCGGCAACCGGGAACCAGGGGATGAAGGCGATGCCTTCCTGTTCGCAATACTCCAGGACGGCCTCGCTCTTGCGATTGCCAAGGTTGTACTCGTTCTGGACACTGACGATGTCGATGACCTTACGCGCCTGTTGAATCTGCTCTACCGTAACTTCGCTCAAGCCTACGAAGCGAATCTTGCCGGCGGTCTGCAGCTTTTTGATCGCGCCGAGAGAGTCCTCGACGGGCACCTTTGGGTCAATGCGATGCAGTTGCCAGAGATCGAGCCGATCACGCTTGAGCCAACGCAGACTCATTTCAACCTGCTGCGTGAGATACTCTGGACGACCAACAGGCAACCAGCGGTCGGGCCCCTGGCGGGTCAGGCCTGCCTTGGTTGCGATGACGGTGCCCTTCGCGTAAGGCGCAAGTGCTTCGCCGATCAGCGGTTCACTGACTGCGGGTCCATAGCTGTCGGCGGTGTCGATGAAATTCACCCCGAGTTCAACGGCGCGGCGCAAGACCTTCTTTGCATTCTCGCGGTCAGCCGGTTCACCCCAGATTCCCTTGCCTGTAATGCGCATCGCACCGTAACCGAGGCGGTGAATCTCCAACTCTTTGCCTAACTTGAATGTTTTTTCGGGCATAACGTTTCCTCTCAGCCATGTTGGATGGCTGCGGGAGGCTGTACGATGCAAAGCAGCATTTACTGTCGGCTGGTTTTCCGCCAGACGACCCGAATGTGGTGTCTCCAGCGTTCATCCAGCGCAAGCAGGTTCCACTCGACGCGCGGTGAGACGTAGCGCAACACCGTCTCTGTTGCAGGATGGATATGTAGCGAAGGAGCAACAAGGTAGAGGCGCGGTGGTAGCGGGGAGAGTTCGACGTCGCGGAAGTACCCGTGACGCTGGAACTCGCGAGGCGCGTTTCCATCGTATGCCTGCAGGTGATGATGACGAACGCGGATCCAGTAGTCCAACCCCTGCAATGCAAAGTGGATATCATCCTCTACCTTCAGCTCGATCACAGCGAGTCTGCCGTCTGCTGTGACGCCAAGCAGATCGAGCAGGCCACGATCGCTTGCACCCGCGATCGCCGGTACCTGCGCATATACGTGCCTGGGATCGAGTCTTGGAATCACACGGCTTTGCTGAATCTCTTCGTGGGCACGGAGGCTCCGGTGCTCGCTGCGTAACGCATTGCCATCGAAGTCGCGTTCGACCGATTGGACGGCATCAGCGCGATTGCCGATTGAGTCAGGGTCAAGCTCGCTGGCTAACCTTGGACGACGGGGATGCTGCGAGTCAATGTCGGCGGGCGCGAGGTTACGCGTAAGCGGCGTGAGGTCCCGCCGCAGCATCGATTCGAGCCATCGTTCGGGAGAGGCGCGATAGAGAGGATCGCGTGCAGCGGCACCGTTGACGGGACGTGACTTCAGCTGCATTCTTGCGTGGGCAGGCGAGGTGGAAGCACCAATTCTGCGTGCCGATCCAGTGCCGGCGCGCGCGAACACGTCAGCAGGATCAAGCGCGCGCCGCCGCGCAAACAGCTCCGCAATCTTCTCCTGCAGCTCGCCGCGTGTGCTGTCTGTCAACGGCATCTCCGCTGGTCCGACGCCTGCGGTGATCTCCATGATCTGGGTGAAGCTGTTCGGCGCGAACCCTGCACGTATGCGTGCGAACTCCATGCCGTGCAACAAAAATGCGAGCTCAGAAGAACTGCGTAACCGCTGCTCGACGCGCTGGTGTTCTTCCGCAGGAATAAGCTGCATGACCTGCTCTGTCGACGATGCAAATCGCTCTTTCGCAGCATCGGGGTCCGGAAGATGTACGAGCCGGGTGCGCATGTTGCCCTGATCGGCAGCATCGTGTTGGGTCATCTCTTCGGTGCTTTGGTCCAGCTCCCATAGATCCCACTTGGCTGCGTCCTGATTGAGCCATGCCATGCGCGAAAGCGTCAGCATCGCTGTACCGCGCGGTAGAACGATCTTCAAACCCTGGTATAGCCTCCGTCCGCCCCCGGCTTCGCGGCAGTGGTGCAGCCAGAGGATTCCCAGCGTAAGAATGCCGTCGATGGTTGGCGCACTCTCCTGCTCGTTCACACCGATGACTGCCCACGCGCTGTTGCCGCGAACGAGTGACCCACGCGCGTACCCCGGCCCAAAGCTGCGTTCGAGATCCATTGACGCGCGAAAACCTTCACAGGCCCACTCAGGGAAGGACCTGGGCAGCACGCGTTCTAGAAGCTGTACGTAACGCTGACGTGCGGTGTCGCGGGTTGTCGGCGTTCGTCGTTCGCGGGATGCAACCAGTTCCAGCAGCTTTCCCTGGGACTGGCCAAAACGCTGCGTTGTAAGGCGAAGCGAACCGGCACGCGACGTCGTTGCGGTGACCTGCCGCACAAGATTTCGTTCTTCGCTCCACAAATGAACGGTGCAGCGCTCGTGCTCCGTATTGATGGACATCCTTGCTGTGCGAAGGTCGAAGACAACTTTACCGTCTTCGAGCACGGCAGCCTCTGGATGATCGGCGAGAAATTGCTCAATGCACGTTGCGATGGTTGCAGCAGATTGCGCTGCGGCGGGAGAGGTTGCGTCAGGACTGTCCGCGGAGGAGGCTCTGGGCGGCGGCATAAATCGAAGAGTAGCATTGAGAGGCACTGCACCGCCATTGCCTCATGCGATTACTCGCCGAGAGGGAGCATGAAGTGGAAGCTGGAGATTCGCATTCGCTCGCGGAAGTAGAACGCATGTGCGTCCATCCGGTGCGTTCCTGAATCGAGCGAGAACGTATTGCAGCCAAGGGTCCGCGCCTGCGCAATCAGCCGGTCCAGCATTCGCTTTCCATGTCCCTGCGAGCGGTACGCCGACCCGGTCACGAGGTCGTCAACATACATCGTCAAGCCCGTAGCGAGCATGTGCTGCAAGCGGTATCCTGCAACAGTGACGACGGTGCCATGCGACTCCAGAAACGCCAGCGTGAATCCTTCCGCCTGCTGCCGACGCACAAGCGTGAGAAACTCCGCAGTATCCTTGAGTTTTGGACGAAGCTCGTGCATCACGTCATAACAGCGCTCGATGGCAGCGTCCGAGTCTGCCAGTTTTATATCGGTGGGATCATCGCCGAAAGCATGCGCAGGCATCCCGATCACCATCCCATCCTGCTGCGAAGCTCTGTGATGTGTGCTACGTGGTGCTTGCAGTGCCACGCATATAACAGCGTTGCGGCTTCGATAGTGCTCGGGCCTCGCTCCATGTGCTGATAGCTGCGCATCCACTGGTCGTCGGTAAGACTGCCAAGAAGCATCGACCAACGCGCGTGGAGACCGCTGATGATATCCACCGACCAATCCGTCGGCGCCGTTGAGTCAGCGAGCGCTGCAAAGGCCTTTTCGCTGTAGCCAGGGACAATCGGCATCTCCTCTGTCAAGGCCCGGCGAATGCGCTGGAACGCGGTCATGTGCGAGTCGGCCAGATGATGCACCACTTGCCGAACCGTCCATCCACCGTCGCGGTAGGGTGTGTTCTTTTGCGCTTCATCGAGGCCTTTGAGCGCGTTGCGGAGTTGCTCGGGCAGGTCTGCAATAACCTTGACGGCGGCACTGCGGTCTGCGGACGAGATGCTCGTCGCTGGCCGGAATTTGCCAATGGGGTAGCGTGGATCGATCTCGTTCGACATGAATCTTCTCCTGAGGTGACATAGGGATGCGACGCTGTGGCTGGCGCTGCTTGACTATGCGATTGTAGAACGAAGGCCGATCTTTGAAACAACCCGCTGGGATGCAGGCCGACATCCAAGGAGAGATGATGCGCTTGTTGCAACTTGCTACATGGCTGGCGGTACTTTCATGCTCTGGCTGCTCGCGGATTGGGCAGAGCGCGAACCCAGCCACGCCATCGGCAGCCAGCCGTCGCGCGGCTGCCGCTCCAGCTAACACCACTGCGTCCATAGGAGCCGTGGCTGACGGTTATCGCGGCTTTGACCGCAACGATTATCCGGGAGACAGCACGATGGCAGGGCTGCATACCGACTTTGCTTTTACTGGATTCTGGATCACCAGCCCGCCGGGCGAGAACACAAACAGCTGGACCGGAAAGCGCGCGCTGTTGCTGCAACAGGGCTGGGGGTTTCTCGTTCTCGCGAACGGGCGGCTGGATGCGGAGATTCTGAAGGCGCAGAAGCACGGCGTGAAACCTGCGGAGCTTGCCCGTAAAGACGCAGCCGCGGCCGTTGCGGCAGCGCGCAGCGAAGGCTTTCCTCCGCATACGATCCTCTTTCTCGATCAGGAGGAAGGCGGCCTTCTGCTCGACGAACAGGCTGCATACCTGCTTGCATGGACGGAGGCAGTGGCGAGCAGCGACTACCGCGCCGGTGTCTATGCGAGCGGGCAGCCCGTGCCCAACGGCCCCGGCCAGACGATTACGACGATCAAGGATATTCGCGAGCGTGTGAAGGCGGGACATCTGCACGAGATCGCGATGTTTGCCGCGCAGGACACATGCCCGCCCGCACCGGGATGCACGCTGCGCGCCAAGCCGCTCGCCAGCAGCGGAGAGCTTGACCTAACAGCATGGCAGTACTCACAGTCGCCGCGTCGGCCCGAGATCACGAAGTCGTGCGCTGCAACCTACGCCGCAGATGGAAACTGCTACGCGCCGGGCTTCCCAACGACTTTTCTCGATATGGACCTCGCCAGCAGCCCTGATCCTTCGCATGGACGTTGAGGGTTCTAGATCGCAGGCTCTGTAGCTTCGATGCTATTCAGAATCTCTCTGCTTCGCTTTCGACGATCGCGCAGCGCAAGGAATGGGCGCTCTATTGCAGCATGGAGCAAGGCTGCGATGACGAGGCAGCTGACGCCGATCAGCACAACCGTGTGCCAATCGCGCGCGTCCATGATGCGTGGGAAGTAGAGCCCATCGAGATGCGCTGCCTCTTTGTGCGTCAGGTAGAGTGTGTAGGCGAGGATAGCAATCGTCGCCGCCCCTGGGATACGCAGGCGTCCGAACCAGCACCGTGCGTCCGACGCGGAAGCGACGAGCATTGCGAATCCGAGCGCCAGCATAGGAAAGCCAATCACCGTTCCGGCAGCGCCGAAGCGATCCGCGAAGATCCAGATCGTGCACGCCAGAACCGCCGTGCCTCCAAGGAATATAGCGTTCGCGTGTCGCAGCACGATAGCCCACCACGAAGGTCTAAAGACCTTGATCAGCGCCAGCGACACGCCTGCCAGCAGGCTGTCGAGACGCATGTAGGTAGGGTAATAGATGCCCTCGATGTAACGTGTGCTGAACGGCCCGCCGCTGCGCTGAATCGGAAGGAGCACGTGAAAGTACTCGTAGCTTCGAGCTGCTACTCCCAACGCAACCAGCAAACCCAGTACCATGATGGTCTTGCGTATCGACGGGCGAATCGCCAAGCCTAGCGCAATGAGTGGAAGAAGAAGATAAAAATGTTCCTCTACGCACAGCGACCACACATGCGAGAACGCCTGGTTCTTTGAATAGTCCACAAACAGGCTTTCCGTAAACGTGAGGAACTGCCACAGCGGAGAGATGCCAGGCTCTTCACGCCACGCTGGCCACACAACGTAAAGCGCTAGAACGGCAAGGTATACAGGAAGAATTCTATAGGCGCGGCTGCGATAGAAGCTGAGCGGGGACGTGTTGCTGCCCTCTCGCATCGGCTTGAAGAACTGCGCTCCAATAAGGTATCCGCTAAGCACGAAGAAGAGATCGACGCCCATCCATCCGATGCGCCCAACAGGCGCGAAACCGTCAGGCAGGAGCCAGCGCAGATGAAACGTCATCACCAGCAAAATTGCCAGCGCACGAAGTGTATCGAGTCCGGCAACCCGCTCCCGCGACTTTATTTTTCGCTGTATCAAGGGCTACATCCGACGAAATCTGTGACTTGCGATCATATAAGACTACAATTGAATGAATGGCTGCCGCCCCAAACCTTCTTCATTCCGAGACACTGGACCATAAACGTTACTTCTTCACCCACCTTGGGTTGACAGACCGTCTGCTTGAGCGCTGTCTTGGAGAGGCACTCTCCGCTGGCGGCGAATTCGCCGATCTCTACTTTGAGGCTGTCACATCCATGTCGCTTGGCATGGACGAAGGCATCGTCAAGACCGCAGCACAGGGCATCAGCGTGGGCTGTGGGATTCGCGTGTTGTCGGGTGAGCGCACCGGTTTCGCGTATACCGATGACCTGAGTCCCGAGCGACTGCTCAAGGCCGCGCGTACCGCCGCGCTCATCGCCAACGGTCCGCAGACGCAGCGTGTTCAGGGTTTTACTGAAACGAAGACGCCCTCGCTTTACCCTGTCGCCGGCGCTGCGGCGGACGCAGAGGTAGGAGCCAAGCTGAAGTTGATCGAGCGCGCCAACAAGGCAGCACGCGACTTCGATCCGCGCATCACTCAGGTGCGTGCCTCCATCAACGACGAGCTGCGTCGCATTCTCATCGCAGCATCCGACGGCACCTTTGCGTCCGACACACAGCCGCTCGCGCGGCTCAACGTATCCGTCATTGCCAAGGACGCCGTCAATACCGCCCGCGGTACAAGTGGCGGCGGGGGCCGCGTTACCCTGGACTTCTTTACCGGCGAAAAATCTCCGGAACACTTTGCGCGCGAGGCAGCTCGCACCGCCATCCTGCAACTTGGCGCCATCGCTGCACCGGCGGGCGAGATGGAGGTTGTGCTCGGCCCAGGCTGGCCCGGCGTTCTTCTGCACGAAGCGGTTGGGCACGGTCTTGAAGCCGACTTCAACCGGAAGAAGACCTCCGCCTTCGCTGGACTTATTGGCCAGCAGGTGGCCTCCAGCAAGGTTACTGTCGTAGACAACGGAACGATGCCCGGTCGCCGTGGCTCGCTCAATGTGGATGACGAAGGCAATGCGACGCAGGAGACCGTGCTGATCGAAAAGGGCATTCTTCGTGGCTACCTGTCGGACAAGCTGAGCTCAAGGTTGATGAACATGCCGAACACTGGCAGCGGACGCCGCGAAAGCTATCAGGCGATCCCCATGCCACGCATGACCAATACCTACATGCTCAATGGTGAAGATCTGCCGTCTGACATCATTAAGAGCGTCAAGCGTGGCCTCTACGCAGTGAACTTCGGCGGCGGTCAGGTCGATATCACCAGCGGTAAGTTTGTTTTCACGGCGAGCGAAGCCTACCTCATTGAAGATGGCGTGGTTACAGCACCAGTAAAGGGCGCAACGCTGATCGGCAACGGGCCCGAAGCACTGAAGTACGTCTCGATGGTAGGCAACGATCTTGCGCTCGACGAGGGCATTGGCACCTGCGGCAAAGCAGGCCAGAGCGTGCCGGTAGGCGTTGGAATGCCGACCACCAAGCTTGACCGCATGACCGTCGGTGGCACCGGCCACTGAGTTACATCTTCGATACGGAGTAGAACCGCACACGCACGCTCAACTGCACGAAGAAAGAAGATCATGGCACCTAAAACTACATCTGTCCCAGAGAAGCTTTTCGAATGCGAAGTCAAGCGCCGCCGCGTGCGCGCCGCCGGTGGTTACGAGCCGTTCTGGAAGCTTAAGAGCGTCGCGGATGCAATTCTCGATGGCGACACCGAGTTTCGCTGCAAGGAGTGCCATGGTCCACTGAAGCTGCACAAGCGCCACACGCCGGGCGCAGTCTCGCACGTTGAGCATAAGCTGAAGTCCGACGCCGAGCATTGCGTCTCCGGTGCCCGATTTCATGCAGCCACGGACGGCCGCGAGACACGCATCTCTGCCACTCCGGTAGCCTAGCGAGAAGGAGCAGATTTTGGCCATAACGACCGAAGCGCACAGCGCGGACTTGCTGCTGCTCGCGGAAGAAGCGGTTGAGCGCGCGCTCAGCCTCGGCGCAACAGACGCTGAGGCGGTCGCTATTGAGAGCGAAGAGTTCGGCGTCAACGTTCGCCTCGGGCAGGTCGAGCAGCTCACCGAGTCTGGTTCTCGCGCCATCGGGCTGCGCGTTTTCTTCGCCGATGACGCGGGTAGCCGCACCGCGAGCACATCCACGAGCGATCTCTCGCAGCAGGGTCTCACGCACATCATCGAGTCGGCTGTGGCGCTCGCCCGTGTTACCGGCCCGGATCCCTTCGCCGGCCTGCCGGAGCGAGAGTCGTTCGGCTCCAACGACCCCTTTGCGCAACATCTCTACTTCAACGATGTGGATGCTATCCCCGCAGCCGAACGCATCGAGATGGCGCGCCGCTGCGAGGCCGCTGCGCTCAGCTTCGACACGCGCATCCAGAACTCGTCAGGTGCAGACTTCGACGCGAGTTCTTCGCGCCGCATCATGGTCAACTCGCGCGGCTTCTCGGGCGAGTACCGCCGCAGCTACTGCGGCTTTTCCGTAACGCCCATCGCGCAGGACGCCAGCGGCGCGATGCAGCGCGACTTCTGGTACTCCTCTGCGCGCACTGCGAAGCTGCTCGATAGCCCAGAGGTTGTCGGACGTATCGCAGCCGAACGGACTCTTCGCCGCCTAGGCGCGCGCCGCGTTGCCACGCAGCGCTGTCCCGTGGTCTTTCCTGCGGAGACTGCCCGCGGCCTGATGGGCAATCTACTCGCAGCCGCAGACGGCGACTCCATCTACCGCAACGCCTCCATGTTCTCCGGCAAGCTTGGCGAGCAGGTGGCGGGCGATAACATCACAATGATCGACGACGGAACCATGGTCTTCGACCATGCATTGGCGGATGGGACCAGCATCCGCGTTGGAGGTTTTGGAACAGCGCCGTTCGACGGCGACGGGCTTCCAACTCGCCGCACGGTTGTGATTGAACGCGGGGTGTTGAAGTCGCTCATGCTGAACACCTACACGGCGCGCAAGCTCTCGATGCAATCCACGGGCAAGGCCTCACGCGGTCTCGCTGGAGCTCCCGGCATCGGTGGCGGCAACTACTTTCTTGAACCCGGCGCGGCAACGCCGGAGCAGATCATTGCCGACATCCCGAATGGTCTATACGTGCTGCAAACCATGGGCCACGGCGTGAACCTCGTGACGGGCGACTACTCTGTCGGTGCCAGCGGTCTCTGGATCGAGAACGGAGAGCTTGCCTATCCGGTCGAGCAGATCACGATCGCCGGCAATCTCAAGGACATCTTCCGCAACGTTGTTGCTATCGGCAATGACCTTGAGTTCCGCGGCTCCGGTGCTGTTCCCACCGTTCGCGTAGAAGGCATGACCATCGCCGGCAGCTAACCCGAAGGTCTCTTTGCAGACTACAATTCTCCCTGTGGCCGCGCCTTTCTCCTTCGACCATTCCATCGAGTTCCTTCCGGGCAGCTCTGACGACCTTCTGCGCACGATCCCCGCAGGTCCAGGCGTCTTCGCGCTGCGTGGCGCTGACGCTGCGGCACAGCCCTATCTCAGCCGGACTGCTGATCTGCGCCGTCGCTTGCGCCGCCTGCTTGCGCCACCTGAGGCGGTCGACGAGCACGGCCTGCCTGTCCTCTCCAAGCGCCTCAATCTCCGCGACCGCGTACGCTTCATTGATTACACGCGGACCGGCTCAGATTTCGAGTCGAACCTCGTTCTCTACTGTGCCTCGCGCGCGGCATTTGGTCCAGACGAGGCGCGCCGCCGCCTCCGGTTGCATGCTCCTTACGTTCTGCGCGTCACGATGTCGCACGAGCATCCACGCGTCTACTCCACCAATCGCCTCAGCAAAAAATCGCTGGCAGAGTCCTTCGGCCCTTTCCCTTCGCGCGCCGCTGCTGACCGCTACTGCGACGCCGTGCTTGACCTCTTCCATCTGCGCCGCTGCTATGAAGATCTTGCACCGTACCCGGACCATCCCGGTTGCGTTTACGGCGAGATGAACAAGTGTATGCAGCCTTGCAAGCAAGGAAATCCGCAAGCCTGCACGCCCGAGCAGTATGCGCACGAGGCCGAACGCGTCTTCGCATTCTTCACCACGCGCGGACAGTCTATGCTCGACGAGGTCGCAGCGCAGCGCGAGGCGGCCAGCGAGGCAATGGACTTCGAAGCCGCCGCCACGCTTCACAAACACTGGGAAAAAGTCCGCGCCGCGTCCCTACTCGCCGACGAACTCGTTCGTCCGCTCAACGATCTGCGCGCGCTCATCCTGCAGGAGGCCGCGCCTGTCGGCGAGGCGGACGCCGCGACCGAAGACGCGGCTGCTTTCCTGCTGGAACAGGGACAGCTTGTTGGTCCGGAACGGCTTTCCACGCTCGGCGTGCGTGCCGTGCGTGAGCAGACCGCAGTGGGCAGCAGCCTCTTTGCGCAGCCGCTGATGCTCGCCCCTGTTCCACTCAACGATCCCGCTACAGCATCCACAGCAGCCAATGAGCCCGAAGGTCTCTCCAGCAAGCCGCAAGACCCCGAACCGCCCCAGCAGGCCCCCTCTCAACTCACCCCCGAGGAACGTGCCCGCGTAGCGATCGATGTCCTGAACACGCGCATTTCCTCTACGGTTGAGATCGCCGACCGCTGCGACGCACTGTCGCTCTTTCGCCGCTGGTACTATCGCCCCGAGAAGCAGCGCGCGGGCGAAGTTTTTCTCCCCGGTCCAGATGGCTCCTGGCCTATACGACGCGTCCTGAATGGAGCGGCGCGTGTTGTACTCGGGCCGCCATTACCCGTCGACGCAGTGGACCGTGAGGCCGCCAAGGCGCTGAAAGCAAACTTCAAAACCAAAATCATCCATGCCGGACGCGAGGGAGTGGAGCGCGAAGTTCCCGTACTTCCCAAACGCAGTCGCGCCCGCAAGCACGTCACACCCGCTGATCTGGCCGAGTAGCACCTCCCCGCTGCTAAACTCGTTGCAGTCCGCTTTTCTGAGGAATCACTGTGATTGAACTGGCATTTTCGATTCTCGCCGCCGACTTCGCCCATCTCGCCGACGAGATTCACCGCGCCGAACGCGGCGGCGGCACAATCGTCCACGTGGACGTCATGGACGGCCACTTCGTCCCCAACATCACCTTCGGGCCGCCCGTCGTCAAGGCCATCCGCCCGATTACCAAGCTGCCGTTAGACTGTCATCTCATGATTGAGAACGCCGACGAGTACATTCCCGCGTTCGCAGAGGCCGGTGCGGATATGATCGGCGTGCAGCTCGAAGCCTGCCGCCACCTCAACCGTACGTTGCAGCTCATCATCGACCACGGTATGCTCCCCGGCGTGGTGATCAACCCGGCCACACCGGTGGAGATGCTCTCGGAAGTCCTTCCGATGGTGCATCATGTACTCGTAATGAGCGTGAATCCGGGATTCGGTGGACAGAAGTTCCTGCCGCAGTCCGTGAGCCGCATACGGCATCTCAGCCGGCTGCGCGAGGAACTCGGCCTGAACTTCCGCATCGAGGTCGATGGCGGGATTGCTCACGATACGGTTGCCAGCGTCGTCGAAGCAGGAGCGGATATGCTTGTCGCCGGATCGGCCATCTTCGCTCCGCCGGAGCAATCCGGTACGACCGAAGAGAATGCGCGTGACTTCCTCCGTGTCGCACGCGCCGCTAGCTAAGAAGCGCGCTGGATTGTCCAATTGGAAGGTCTGCCCACCATCTTTCGGGCTCTGCCAGATAGAATAGAAGTTGCTTGCTTGCGGCGTCGCCGTGGTGGGCGGATGGAGTTTTTGGATGCGCATGAAGATTCGGAGTTTCTTTCCCAGCAATCGCACAGGGTTTCTTGCTGGTCTGGCTGTAGCCGCCCTGCTTTCTGGGACGACAGCGCTCTACGCGCAGGACGCCACGCAATCGCAGGCCGCCACCGCAACCCAGACCTCTGGCGAACAGACACCAGCAGCAGACCAGAGTGCCGCTCCGGCGCAGGCCTCGGCTACGCTTTCCACCAACACATCCAGAAAGAAGCATAAGAAGCCGAAGGTCGACAAGGCAGACCGCGTTCAGGAAACCAAGGACACCAAGGCGGAGTTGAAGAAGGAAGCCAAGTACAACCCCCTCGTCGGCAAGGATCAGCAACTTCCGGACAAGCAGCTCTACGACAAGGCGATGAAGCAGATCAACAGCGGCCACTACGACATCGGACGGCTCGATCTGCAGACCTTGCTCGACACGTATCCTGACTCGCAGTACATGATGCGCGCCAAGCTCGCCGTCGCCGATGCCTGGTACAAGGAGGGCGGAAGCGCCGCTCTGACCGAAGCCGAGCAGGAGTACAAGGACTTCATCACCTTCTTCCCCAATGTTCCAGAAGCCGCCGAAGCCCAGCTTCGGGTCGGCGATATCTACTTCAAGCAGATGGATGTACCGGACCGGGACTACTCCAAAGGGGTGCACGCGGAAGAAGAATATCGAACAATGCTGAAGCAGTACCCTGACGCACCACCAAAACTCATCGCCGAAGCGCAACAAAAGCTTCGTGAAGTTCAGGAAGTTATGGCGGAGCGCGAAGCAGAACTGGGTTCCTTCTATGCCACTCATGCGAACTGGGCTGCCGCCATCGCGCGCTATCAGACAGTGGCGGATACCTATCCGCTCTACAGCCACATGGATGATGTGCTGATCGGCATTGGCGACGCCTATGAGGCGGAAGCGAACATCGTTCGCGGCCAACCCGTCTGCACCTCCAAGCCAACACCCGGTGTGCGTTGCCTGCCCGAAGGCGTCAAGTCAAAGCTTTTGCAGGAGTATGACGGCAAAGCTGCGGCAGACTACGATAAGGTAGTGCTGTACCACTCTGCCGCACCGCACGTTGAGGACGCCAAGGAGCGATTGACCGGAATGGGTCTTCCCATCCCCACGCCAACGCCCGAGGAAGTCGCGAGCAGCGAAGCCCTTGAGAGCAGTCGTGCACAGTACAACCTGCAGAAGCGCATTCAGCTCTTCTTCATGCACATGCCCGATACCGTAACGACTGCGCAAGTAGGTACGCCGACGCTCGACGATCCGCCACCTACGCTGGCCCCTAGCGTCGTCCGCAGCCTCGTAGCCGACTACAAGGAAGCGTACAACCCCGCAGCCACTCCAGCTCCGGCCTCTGGCGCACCGGCCGCAAGCACTGCAGCTTCGTCCGACGCAGGTGCTGCGGCGACGCCTGCACCTCCGGCATCTGACGCTCCGCCTACTCTATCCGACGTTCCTACTGAAGGCGCAGCCGCAGCCGACAGCTCCACCAAGACGGTGACGGTGGAAGAACCCGGCAATGGTGGCGGCGACAGCGGAGCCACGACAGGGATGGGTGTCGAGGTGCTCACCCCAACCAGCAGCCCGGCTCCAGCGCGAGAACCCCACGCTGGCAGCACCATCACGCCAAACGGAACTCCCGCCAGCAGCCTCCCAGCCGCTACCGGTGCTCCTGATCCGAACTATGGTCTTGCCACACCCAATCCGAAGGTCAGCCCTCTTCCTCCCGTGGAGAAGCCCGCCCCCGCACCCGACCAGATCAACGACGCGGAAGGCAAAGCTGAGCCAGCAGCCCAAACAGCGCCGGAAGGCCTGAGCGCGAAGAAGCTGAGGAAACTCAAAGCGCCCAAGCAGGATAAATCCGACGAAAGCTCCAGCAAGAACAAGCCGAAGAAGGGTCTGGACAAGTTCAATCCCTTCTAAACTACAGGCCGAATGCAATTGCAAAACGACGGGAGCGGCTTCGGCTGCTCCCGTTTTTCGTTGGTACGCTCCCTGCGTTCACGCTTCCTGCTACCCTTAAGTCCTATGAGCACTGAACTTGCCAAGGCATACGATCCTGCGCTGATCGAAGAAAAATGGTCTGCATTCTGGGCGAATGAAGCCATCTTCGACGTCCCCACGCCCGGCCCGAGAGACGCCGCCAAGCCCTTCGTCCAGCTACTGCCTCCACCCAACGTCACCGGACGCCTGCACATGGGCCACATGCTCAACCAGACGGAGATGGATATCCTGACGCGCTGGCACCGCATGCTCGGCGACACCGCTCTCTGGATTCCCGGCACCGACCACGCCGGTATCGCCACGCAGATGATGGTCGAGCGCCAGCTCGCCGCAGAAGGCAAGTCCCGCACCGATTTCTCACGTGAAGCCTTCACCGAAAAAGTCTGGGCTTGGAAGCACCAGTACGGCTCTGCGATCACCGACCAGATGCGCCGTCTCGGTGCATCCGTCGACTGGTCGCGTGAGTACTTCACCATGGACGACGTGCTCTCCGTTGCCGTCAAGGAAGCCTTCGTGCGCCTCCACGAGCAGGACCTCATCTATCGTGGCGCTTACATCGTCAACTGGGACCCGGTCCTCCAGACGGCCGTCTCCGACCTCGAAGTCGAGTCCGAAGAGCGCGTCGGCAAGCTATATCACATTCGCTACCCGCTCGCCGACGGTAGCGGCTCCATCGTCATTGCCACCACCCGACCCGAGACGATGCTCGGCGACACCGCAGTCGCCGTGAATCCCAACGACGAACGCTACAAGCACCTCCTCGGACAAATGTTGACATTACCGCTCGCAGGTGGTCGCCAGATTCCCATCATCGCCGACGATTGGGCCAACCCGGAGTTCGGCACCGGTGCCGTCAAGGTCACGCCCGCGCACGACCCCAACGACTTTGCCATCGGCCAGCGCCACCCCGAGATCGGCAGCATCTCGATCTTCGACAAGACCGCACGCGTCGATCTGCCAGGTTCACCCTTCCACGGCCTCGACCGCTACGATGCGCGCGAGAAGATCGTAGAGCAGCTGCGTCTGGTGGAACTCCTGGTCGAGATCAAAGACCACCCGATGACCGTCCCTGTCTCTCAGCGCACCCGGGCCGTGATCGAACCGCGCCTCTCCGAGCAGTGGTTCCTCAAGATACAGCCGCTCGCCGACAAGGCCGTCGCAGCCGTGCGCGACGGCCACATCAAATTCACACCGGAGATGTACACCAAGACGTACATGGAGTGGATGAACAACATCCATGACTGGTGCCTCTCGCGTCAACTCTGGTGGGGCCACCGCATCCCCGCATGGCACTGTAGCGGGTGCAAGCACATCATGGTTGCGCGGACTGCGCCGTCAGCCTGCGAGAACTGCCACAACAATACGCTTGTGCAGGATCCCGATGTGCTCGACACCTGGTTCAGCTCCGGGCTGCTTCCCTTCACCATCTTCGGATGGGACGGCAACGACGTCCTCACGCCAGACCTCTCTGCGTTCTATCCCACACAGCTTCTCGTCACAGGCTTCGACATTCTCTTCTTCTGGGTCGCGCGCATGATCATGCTCGGCTGCCACCTGATGCAGGGCGTGCCTATGCTCGACGCTGCAACGCAGCAACTGCGCCAACGCACACCCGAAGAGTGTGTTCCCTTCCGCGAAGTCTACATTCACGCGCTCGTCCGTGATGCCGACCGCCAGAAGATGTCGAAGACCAAGGGCAATGTCATCGACCCGATCGGGATCGTCACGAAGTACGGAACGGATGCGGTGAGGTTCACGCTCGCATCGCAGGCCTCGCCCGGTACCGATATCGCCTTCAACGAGGCACGCACCGAAGGCTACCGAGCCTTCGCCAATAAGATCTGGAACGCCGCCCGCTTCATCCAGATGAACATCGATCGCGCCCGCGAGGCAGGCTACACCGTCAACCTCAATACGGCCGTTGGCGCTGATGCGCCCCTCGAAACCCGCTGGATCGTCTCGCGCCTCAGCGCGGTATGCTCCGAGATCGCAAACTCCTTGTCCGCCTACCGCTTCGACGAAGCCGCTAACGCCGTCTACAAGTTCTTCTGGGGCGAGTTCTGCGATTGGTATCTCGAGCTCGTCAAGCTCCGCCTGGATTTCTTCCCCGACGAAAGTGGCGCATTCAAGCCATATTCCGACGTGACCGCTGTCACCCTCAACGCACTCGTCACCGTCTTTGAAGCCGCACTGCGGCTGCTCTCACCCTTCATGCCCTTCCTCACCGAAGAGCTCTGGCACGCTCTCTACGCCAGTATCAACCAACCCTCGCCCGCTAAATCCATCGCTCTCACGCGCTACCCGCAACAAGGCGACTTCTCCTTTGATCCCGCCAGCGTGGCCGAAATGGGAGTCATGCAGGACCTGATCGTCTCGGTGCGAAGCTCCCGAAAGCAAACGGGTGTTCCGGAAAAAGAAACTATCTCCATCGAGCTCAAACCCATCACCGAAGCCCGCGATATCGTCCAAAAACACGAGGAACTTCTCCTCCGTATGGCGCGAGTGGTTTCAGTCAACTATGTAAGCCATTTCGCTTCTGAACAGAGCGTCACACGCACAACTCTGTACGATGTTGCCGTCCTCTACGAGCGTCAGATCGACATCCCTGCCGAGCGCGAACGCCTCACCAAAGACCTTGCTAAGTTCGCCAAAGGTGTTGAAGCCGCCGAGAAGCAGCTCAACAACGAAGGCTTCATCGCCCGCGCGCCCGCAGCCATCGTCGAAGGTCTGCGCAAGCAGTACGCCGATACCGTGGCTCTGAAACAGAAAGCTGAAGCCGCCTTAGCAGCGCTGCCTAAGGAGTAGCTTCCCTTATCGCACCCCGCGCGTCATACGTAACGACAGACATTGGAGCGCCACCATGCCCTTCCCCATCAAGACCTGCATCATCTGCGAAGAAGAGTTCGAGCTCAGGCCCGACAAACCCGGCTACGCCAACCGCTGCCCTGAGTGCTCTACGCCCGAAGCCGCGGAACTGATCGCATTGCATCCCACCGCCACCACCGATCCTGCAGCCAACGCCGCCCGCCGCGACGCCATGCGCAACCTCCTCTACCGCCGTGACAGCTAATGTGGGTCCATGAGCGATTCCCACGCCACTCTCTGTGACGCCAGTCCAATAGCAGCCTACTTCTTCACCTCTGGCAACTCTGCCTGCTCCACCGCAATCGTCACGTTCTCGTGCTTGATGTCCAGTCGCAGCATATTGAAGGCACTCATATACACATTCGCCATCCACACCAGCGCAAACCAGGCAATCACATACCCACGCCACCCGGCATATAGCAGTTGAAATCGAAACAGGAACAGCGCCAGCGCCGTCACGTAGTGTGAGAAGCAGTACTCGCAAGTGAAAAGATAAAAGAATTTCCGCTGAGGCAGTGATTTACAGCTCTGGCTCATGCGCTTGCAGAACTCGCGCGGCTCGCGGAAGACTTCTTCGTGCGTCACGGTCCACGACGCACACGCCACCGGCAGCGCCAGCAGCAGCAACACTCCGAACTGATGTAGCAACGGAAGATTCAAGGACACAGGCATGCATCCTTGGATGCTTGGACGGGACGAAACGCTTTCATCTCATCCCAATGCGAACCGCGATAGCATGTCCTTAGCCATGCACGACCACCTCATCGTCGCCGACATCCGATCCGCGCTTATCGGCACCCGTTTCGCTGCGCACATCCACCACTTCGCAACCATTGGCTCCACGAATACAGCCTTGCTCGCCGCAGCGACCAAAGGCGCGACCGAAGGCACCGTCTATCTCGCCGATGAGCAGACCGCTGGCCGCGGTCGCGGCGGCCACGCGTGGCACTCGGCGGCTGGCGACGGCCTCTATCTCAGCGTGCTCGTCCGTCCATCGTTGCATCTGCGTGACGCACTTCTGCTCTCGCTCGGCACCGGACTCGCCGCGCGACACGCTGTCCTTCACGTCTCCGGGCTCGCGCTCGACATCCGCTGGCCCAACGATCTCATGCTCGGCAGCCGCAAAGTTGGGGGCATCCTCGTCGAAACTGCCGTTGAACCCGGTCCCGACCCGCTGCTTCGATACGCCGTCATCGGCATCGGTATCAATGTCCACCACAGTGCGTTTCCTCCAGAGATCCAGCCGCTCGCCACTTCGCTCCGCGTCGAGTCGCCCACACGCTCCCTCTCACGCAATCAGCTCGTCATCGCACTTCTGCGCGCGCTCGATCTGGAACTCACGTTGCTTGAAGACGGCAACAACATACCGTCACTCCTCGCCCGGCTCACCGCGGCCTCCACATGGGTCAGTGGCAAGCGCGTCACCGTACCGGAAAATGGCGGCTACAGCGGCATCTCGGCCGGCCTCGACACCCATGGCTACCTACTCGTGGACGCAGACGACAACACCCGCCGCACCGTCCTCTCCGGCGGCGTCCGCGAGCCCTCCTGAGCCCATCCTTGTACACTGGACGACAAGCGTAGTAATCCATCACCCCATGCTCCTCGCAATCGATATCGGCAACTCCAACACCGTCCTTGGCCTCTTCGCTCCCGCCACCGCGTCCGAACCCGCGCACATCACCGCCGACTGGCGCATCACAACCCCCTACAAGCAGACCGCCGACGAACTCGGCGTCCTCTTCCAGACCCTCTTCAGCATGCGTGGTCTCAGCCCGGAGATCGTTACCGGCATCGCCGTCTCGTCCGTTGTTCCTCCGCTCGACACCGCGATTCGTCGCATCTGTGAGACCTACTTCCGAATCAAACCGCTCTTCATCGAACCCGGCGTCAAGACCGGCATTCCCGTCCTCACCGACAACCCCAGCGAAGTCGGTGCCGACCGCATCGTCAACTGCGCCGCCGCGTTCGACCTCTTTGGTGGACCCACCATCGTCGTCGACATGGGCACCGCCACCACCTTCGATGTCGTCTCCGCCAGAGGCGAATTCCTCGGCGGTGCGATCGCTCCCGGCATCGGCATCTCCGCGGACGCGCTCTTCGCCCGCGCCGCGCGCCTTACCCGCGTCGAGATCAAAAAACCCGCCAAAATCATCGGCACCAACACCACCGATAACATCCAGATCGGCCTATACTACGGTGCCATAGGGCAGATCGACGGCATCCTCGCACGCATGATGGCGGAGCTCGGCCCCGGTACCAGGACCGTCGCCACCGGCGGTCTCGCAAAGCTCATCGCCAGCGATTCCAGATACATCCAGCACACCGAAGAGAACCTTACCCTCAACGGCCTCCGCCTCATCTACGAGCGCAACCAGGATCGCCCACACGACCGCCATCGCAGAAAGTAAAACAGCGGCTAGTGAACTACTTTGAATACTTCTCGGAGATCGAAGAGCGCTTCAGCAGCCGCCGCGGCTCCATCCTTCTGCTCAATACACTGGACTGGGCGTTGATAGAGACATGGCGTGAGGCCGGCATTCCGCTCCAGGCCGTGCTCCGCGGTATCGACGACGCCTTCGACAAGTACGAAGCCCGCTCACACAAAGCCAACGGCCGCCTCCGCAAGATCAACGGCCTTGCTTGGTGCGCACAAGCTGTGATGAAGTCCGCTGAGGAGCTTGTCGAAGCGTCTACCGGCATCGCTACCACCACGGCACATGAGCCACGCGAATCCGGCTTCGAATCGCACCGCGTCGCCGCCTACCTGGACCGCAGCTCTGACGCTCTGGAAGCCGCAATCAATCCGGGCGTCCCACATCTCGATGCTGCGTCGTGGATTCCCACAACGCTCGCCACCGCCGCACGCCTTCGCGAACTCGCTGCCATCATGCGCAGCGACATCCCTCTGCCCCTCGATGACCTCGACCGCACCCTCACCGTGCTTGAAGAAAAGCTCTTTGCGGCACTTCAGTCCAGCGCAACTGAAGACGAACTCGTCGCCTTGAAGACGCAAGCCGACCGCGAGCTCGCGCCCTACCGCGCAAAGATGTCGGCCGTCCAACTCAAGCAAATTCAGCAACAGTTCCTGCACAAACGCCTGCTTGAGCTCCGCGCACTTCCGCGCCTCAGCCTGTTTTACATGGGGCACACCGAATGACCACACCTCTCGCCGCCGCGACGCCACGCTGTCCCCACTTTGGCACCTGCGGCGGCTGTCAATATCAGGATCTCGCCTATGACGAGCAGCTGCGCCTCAAGCGCAGCCGCCTCGAAGATCTGCTGCAACAATCCGGCATCGCGGCACCGCCGCATATTGCGCTCCACGCTGCAGAGCCCTATCAGTATCGCAACCGAATCCGTCTCCGTCTCGAAACCGTCGCGGGTAAACTTCGCCTCGGCTATAACATCCGCGCCACCACGGAGTTTCTCCCCATTACCACCTGTCCCATCGCCGCACCGCTGCTCTGGGAGACCGCGGAATCGCTCCTCACCACCGCCTCAGTTAACCGCGACGCAGCCTACTGGCTCAGCGCCACAGCCGAGATCGAAATCTTCACCAATCAAGACTCAAGCCGCGTCCAACTCACGCTCTTCTGCACACCACGCACCAAAGCTCCGCCGCCAGGCCAGCCCGGTCACTTCGGCAGCGCCTTCGCCGCTCTTCAGTCCGGCGCACCACAGATGATCGGCGCCGCTGCTGCTGCATTCGACCCTCGCACCGGACCTACCGGCCGCACGCTTGCCGAAGCCGGCTCGCCCGGCCTCAACTACACGGTCGCCGTCCCCAATCAACCCGCCGAAACGTACTGGATTACACGTGGAGCCTTCTTTCAGGTGAACCGCTTCCTCGTCGAAACCCTCGTCCGCCTCGTCTGCAACGACGCCAGCGAGCAACCCCTCATCGGCGCTCTCGCATGGGATCTCTACGCCGGTGTCGGCCTGTTCAGCCGCGTCCTCGCCCGTAGCTTCAAACGCATTACCGCCGTCGAGGCCAACCCCACCGCAGCTACTGACCTTCGTTCCACACTCGCCAAACTCAGCCCCGATTCCGTCGCCGTTCAATCCACCACACTCGACTTTCTTCGCCGCGCCGCTCTCGACCGCGACCGCCCTGATCTCATCGTCCTCGACCCGCCCCGCGCTGGAGCCGGTCCAGAAGCGTGCGAACTCCTCAACCGCATCGCCGCTCCTATCCTCGTCTACGTCTCGTGCGATCCAGCCACGCTCGCCCGCGATCTCTCCACGCTGCAACACGCCTACAAGCTCACAACCATCCACCTCATCGATCTGTTCCCGCAAACCGCTCACCTCGAGACCATCACGATCCTCCGCTGCAACTAGACACAGCCCTCACGAATCCGTACTCTCAACGCATTACACTTCTAGGTAGCGCTTCCCATGCCGTCAGTCGGTGCTGCCACATTCTGGATGAACGACCCTCCCGTGGTCGAACCCATGCGCCTTCGCAGGGTTCCGCTGCTGGCCGCCGTCGTCGCCTTCGCTGTTGGCGACATTGCAGCCCTGCGCTGGCAGCCGACCCTCCTGCTCGTATCCGCCGCAGCCCTGCTCCTGGCGCTCTCCATCTTGGCGATACGCAAAGCACCGCGCATCGCCATCTTCGCGACATATGCTCTCTGGCTGGCCGTCGGCTGCTGGTGTGCGCAGATCCAGCCGCCCATCCCGCAGCAGAACGCGCTTCAGCATTTCGCCGACGGCCTCAGCCGCAACGTTCGCGGCTCCGTCACACGCATCCGCAATCTTCCCAACACGCCAACCACCTCACCTCCAGAGTTCGAACCCGGACAGTGGGAGTCCACCGCCGACGCTCTCCCAGGCACGCAGTCCATCGACGTCGCTGTGCAATCCGTTGAAACCATCACACCCGATACTTCCACCATGCAGCCCACCGCCGGTGGCGTCCGCATCACCCTCACCGGGCAACCGCTGCACCTCCGCTGCGGAGACACCATCGAGCTTCCCCTCCGCCTGCGAACTCCAGACATCTACCGCGATCCCGGCGCCTGGTCGTACGCCAACTACCTCCTCAGCGAAGGCATCGGTGTCAACGCCTCCGCGCCATCTTCCCACGTCCACATCATCAGCGCCGCATCTCCCACGCTGCAATGCCGCATCTTTGCTGCTCAGACGTGGGCCTCCAACCGCCTGCAAACCTTCGTCAATTCGCGTGCCAACCACACACTGCCAAAGCACCTTCGCCTCCAGCCCGAAGACGCGTCCATGCTCAACGCCATGCTCTTCGGCGACCGCTCTCAACTCACGCGCAGCCTTCGCAGCGCCTTTGAGCGCACCGGCACCTTCCACCTCTTCGTCGTCTCAGGCCTGCATGTCGCGCTCCTTGCCGCAGGTCTGTTTTGGCTCCTCAAACGTCTCCGCATGCGCGAAGGCCCAGCCGTCTTCGTGACCATTCTGGTCGCCTTTGCCTACGCGGAACTCACCGGCTTCGGCATCCCAGCGCAGCGCGCCCTCTCCATGACGGCCATCTACCTCATCGCCCGCTGGCTCGACCGCGAGATCACCGCGCTCAACGCTCTCGGCGCCGCCGCGCTCGCCGTCCTCGCCTTCGACCCTCGCGCCCTGTTCGAGGCCAGCTTTCAGATGACCTTCCTCGTCATCCTCGCCATCGCCGGCCTTGCGATCCCGCTCAGCCAGCGCCTCATTCACCCTCGGCTCCGCGCGCTGGATCAGCTTACACTCCGCCGGATCGACGCCCACCTCCACCCCACACTCGCCCAGTTCCGCGTCCACATACGCATGGCCACAGAACTCTCCGCCAGCATCCTTGGCTACCGCCTCCGCAATCTGCCTGTCTGGATCCTCCACGCTCTTTTCCTGCTCGCCGACACCCTCCTCTTCTCCATCGCCGCCGAGCTTTGCATGGTTCTGCCCATGGCCATCTACTTCCACCGCGCCACACTGCTCGCGCTGCCCCTTAATCTCATCGACATTCCTTTGCTCTCGGTACTTCTCTGCGTCGCGATTGCGATGTTCCTGGCATCGCTGCTCAGCACATGGGCCGCTGCCATTCCCGCGGCCTTCACCAGCATCCTTCTGCATACCATGCGCTTCACGGTAGACCGCGTCCAGCACACTGCACTCGCCGATCTCCGCACGCCGGTCCCTGCTCCGATCGCGATCATCCTCGCCGCTGTTTGCATCGCCGCAACCATCATCCTGCTGCGCGCGCGCCGTCCTCTCACTTTCACCGCCGGAATCCTCGCTGCGCTCCTCATACCGCTCTTTGTCCTCTACCCCACACCGCCGCTGCTGCATCGCGGCAGGCTTGAAGTCACCGCCATCGACGTCGGCCAGGGCGACTCCATCCTTGTCGTCAGCCCACTCGGCTGCACCATGCTCGTCGACGCCGGAGGCCCCACCGGTCGCTCCGGCAACGCCGCCGCCAGCGCCTGGGACGTCGGCGAGGAGGTCGTCGCCCCCTACCTCTGGTCCCGCCGCATCCGCCGCCTCGATGTCGTCATGCTCACCCACGCCCACTCCGACCACATGGGCGGCATGCCCGCCATCCTCCGCGACTTTCGTCCCCGCGAGCTTTGGATCAGCGTCGAGCCCGGCGATTCGCCGCTCTTCCGGGCGCTGCTGGTGCAGGCCACAGCGCAGCACATCCTCGTGCGCCACTTCCACGCTGGCGAGGATTTCGTGTGGTCCGACCTACGCGCCTCTGTCCTCGCTCCTGAATCCACCTACTTCAATCCAGGCACACCCTTGAACGATGACTCCCTGGTCATGCGTCTCGCCTTTGATCGCTCCAGCGTCCTCCTCGAAGGCGACGCCGAAGCCCCCACAGAGGCGGCAATGCTCGCGCATCATCGCGTCCAACCCGCGACGCTGCTCAAGGTAGGTCATCACGGCAGCAGCACTTCCAGCACGCCTGACTTCCTGGCCGCCGTCAATCCGCAGGATGCCGTCATCAGCGTCGGCGCGCATAACACCTTCGGCCATCCCCGCAGCGAGGTTCTCGCTCGCCTTGAAGCTGATCACATCCTCACCTTCCGCACCGACCGCCGAGGCCCCGAAACTTTTCTACTCACCTCCGACGGCCGAATCTCCGCCATCTCCGCCGCGTCTAATCATTAGTTCTCCGCAAAGGCTTCGCCTTTGTCACTGCTTTCAATGGTGCGTCCTTCGCGAACGAATCTGTGGTTGCAGTCAATTCTGTTCTTGCCTTTCTGGTTGTCCTTCCGCAGCGCGGCGGAGGAAGCTACTTCTCCACTGCACTAAAACCCAAGGAGCCGCCATTGCCCGATCCAACCCACGCCGCCAGCGCCACCGCCACCGCACCCACCACCGAAACCCAGGAAGAAGCGCGCCTCCTCCGCCGCCTGCAGATGATGATGAACCTCGTCATGCAGACCATCGCCCAGGATGGCTCGCTCTCGATCGACGAAGCCTCGCAGATGATCGCCGACGCACGCTCTGCCGCGCTCGCCATGTTTCCAGGCAAAGAGCTCGCCTACGATCTCATCTGGCGTCCCCGTTTTCAGCGTCTCATGCGCGAGCGCTTCCGCATCATGTAAGTGCGTCAGATCTGCGACAGCATCCTGCTGGAGAGGGTTCTTGAAGGTTTGGATGTCCCGATGATCTCGAAGTGCACCACGCATCCGCAGAAGTCGCACTCCGCTTCATTGACGCCCGATTCTACGTTTGACACCGGGAAGGTCCGCAAACACTCCGAACAGCTCACCGCAATCGTTCCGCGGTCGTTCTTCACCCATACCGCCGCTTGATTCGGTCTGCCGGTCTTGGGCCGCGTCGGAAGTTCGTGCAGGAGATCGATGATCTTCTCGAACAGCTGGCTCGGATTGTAACCGCCCTTCGGAAAGAACGCATCTGCAAGCACGCTCTCCGGCACCGACAACCCGGAAAACTCACCCGAAATCACAATCACCGGGATCGTCGGAAACCGCCGCCGCACAACCGACAAGAACTCAAACCCATTCATATTCGGCATCTGCAGGTCCGAGATAATGATGTCCGGCAGCGACTGCTTCAGCGCGGACAGCCCCTCAAACCCGTCCTCCGCTGTGCGAACCTCGTACCCCTGCGCTATGAGCAGCATCTTGCCGACATCACGCAGACTCTCCTCGTCCTCAACAATCAAGATTCTGTACGGGAAGGGGCTTGCGGACAAATGTAAGTCCTATCTGGGGTCGCTTGATTATATCGCGCTCGAAGGTCTACACTGCGTTTCGCGATCATTTCAACGTTTGTTGCACAACACTAAAGAATGCCCGCATGCAATCTTCCGCGTCTGCCGGCAGCGCTCGTGCATCCATCTTGTGCACCTGGGGTCGCATGACCTGTTTGCGAACCTGGCGGTGCAGCCGGGGCAGACGTCGCTGATCACCACACCGGGCACGATTGTGGTCTACGCGGACAGCAATACGCAGATGCTGAACAGCAGCGCGGTGGCAGTTGGGAGTGTGTTTCGCTTCAACGGGCTGGTCTTTGACGACAACGGAACGCTGCGCATGGACTGCGCTCAGATCTATGACGGCGTAGCGTAGTAACCGGATATCGCCAACAGACGCTGCAAGACCGTCTACAATCGAAGATAGCCATGGCCCCTCTGGTCCAATCCGACGCGCTGATTCAGATCGACCTCACGCCGCAGAAGCCCGCTGCGAAACCAGCATGGCTCAAAGCTCGTGCACCGATGGGAGAAACCTTCCACGCCCTAAAGAAGCTTGCCCGCGACCTCAATCTCCACACGGTCTGCGAAAGCGCCCACTGCCCCAACATCGGCGAGTGCTGGAACCACAAGACCGCCACCTTCATGATGCTCGGCAACCTCTGCACCCGCCGCTGCGGCTTCTGCGCCGTCCCGAAAGGCAAGCCCGAGCCCATCGACCACGGCGAGCCCGCACGCGTCGCCTACGCCGTCGCCCAACTCGGCCTCGCCCACGCCGTCATCACCAGCGTCAACCGCGACGACGATAACCTCGGCGCAGCCCAGGCTTTCGTCAACGTCATCACCGAGATCCGCACTCAGTCGCCCGGCACGCAGATCGAAGTCCTCACGCCCGACTTTCAGGGTGTCGCTAAAGCCCGCGAGATGGTCGTTAACGCGCGCCCAGAGATCCTCAATCACAACATCGAGACCGTCCCACGCCTCTATCGCGTCGCCAAATCCGGCGGGCGCTACGAGCGTAGCCTTCAATTCCTCGCCGAAGCTAAACGAGAGTCGACAGCCCACGCGCTCGGCCCCATCGTCACCAAGACAGGCATCATCGTCGGTATGGGTGAAGAGATGCACGAACTCCTCGGCGTCTTCCGCGACCTCGCCGACCGCCGCGTCGACATCCTCACCATCGGCCAGTACCTGCGTCCATCGCGCGACCACCTGCCGATGTCGCGCTTCTACACGCCCGACGAGTTCGCGTTCCTAAAGCACGAAGCCCTTGCCATGGGCTTCCGTCACGTCGAGTCCGGACCGCTCGTCCGTTCCAGCTATCATGCCCACGAGCAGGCGCAATCCACCGGTCTCATCGTGGACAAGCAGTAGCCACCTTCTGGGTGCGTCGACGTGAGCTATAGTGCTCACATCTTCCTGGTCCCAAAGTGATACAAATCGTCATGTGGTCTGCGTTGTAGGTCAATTGAGGATCTCAGGAATGCACGACTCGAGGTAATCCAAATGCCGGGTACCAAGCGAACTCTCTTCGATCCTGCGCGTTTTCTGGAGGCAGCCGGCGTAACGCATAAGATGGTTCAGCTCAAGGCTGGGCATATCTTCTTCGCACAAGGCGGCATGGCGGACTCCATATTCTTTCTCGATTCAGGCAGAGCAAAGCTCACCGTCGTCTCGAAAAAGGGGAAAGAAGCAACCGTTACAATGCTCGGTGCCGGCGACTTTATAGGTGAAGAGATGCTCGCTGGTGGCACCGAGCTTCACGATGCCACTGCAACAGCCATCACGCCCTGCAAAGCTCTGAAACTGAGCCGCAAGGATATGCTTCTGCTGCTGCACGAGCAACACGAATTCTCCGATATCTTCCTGAGATTCGTTCTGCTCCGCGGGGTCAGGACACGTGAAGACTTGATCGACCAGTTATTCAACAACAGCGAAAAACGCCTCGCACGCACCTTACTCATCATGGCGGAGTTCGGCAAGCCAGGTGAACCGGAGAGCATGATCCCTCCAGTCACGCAGGAGGAGCTCGCCGACATGATCGGCACCACACGGTCTCGCGTCAGCAAATTTATGAATAAATTCCGTAAGCTCGGCTACGTCAGCTACAACGGTCGAATCCATGTTCACAAGGCTCTTCTGAATGTGGTCCTCCACGACCGATTGCCGGACCAAACGGCACGCGGACCAGTTGTGGCCGATCACGAATAAACTCCGGCACGCATGCGATTGCGGTCGGATATAGTTTTGACACGAGCCGTTAGAGCACGATCACGGCCGAGCCATTTTCTGTCTCATTTACATCTCGCGACAGTACTCCTCCAGATCCTCAGCCACCAGGGCTGCGTACTTCAGAAAATGGTTTGCAGACATCAGCACCATAAATCCTAGCCACATCTTGGCGGGCTTGCGTGCCCATTTGCGGATTGCTAGCAGCAGAAAACGCCAGTAGGCCACCCGGTAATTTGAGCAAACTCCCTGCAGCCACATGGACGAAAACAGCACGCGCAGATTGTAGCCAAGGGATAGTTCAGGAGGACGTTGCCTTGGGCCAGGATTCCACGACTCGATGGAGCTGAAAGCACGGCGAAAGTACGACTCTGGCGTGTACAGACCAGTGAGCAATCGACTCAATCCACGCAGCAGCACCGGGAGCGGAAGCACCGTTCGGAAGTTGGGAGGGCTGAAGTTTGACGTAGCGGGGCTGTTCTCAATCAGCCGACCTTCACGCTTCATCCGGTCGAAGAGCGCCGTGGTTGGAGGTGCCTGCAAAACGCCGGCCATCGCCCATGTTATTGCAGTCTTGTCGATGAATTGCAGCTGCCGTTCAAAGATCGTTTCGTCGTCTGAATCGAAGCCCACGATAAAGCCAGCAATGACCCACAGACCGCTTTGACGGATCTTCTGTACCTGAGTGACAAGATCGCCACGCAGATTCTGGAACTTGGAAGACCCTTTCAATGCCTCGGCAGAGGGCGTCTCAATGCCAAGAAAGACGTACATGAAGTTCGCATCCACCATCGACGCGAGCAGTTCGGGTTTATCCGCAAGATCAACCGACGCTTCGGTGTAGAACGAGATTGCACGGCCGTTGCGATCCTGCCACTTGGAGAGCTCGTGCGTGAGTTGCAAAGCAAGTTTGTGGTTCCCGATGAAGTTGTCGTCGACGATGAAAACTTCATTGTGCCAGCCCATGCCGCGCAGTGCGTCCAGCTCCGCAATCACCTGGGTTGGCGACTTCGCTCGCGGTCTGCGGCCATAGATAGTAATGATGTCGCAAAACTCACATTGGAAAGGGCATCCTCGCGAGAATTGCACAGACATCGATGTGTATTCCTTTAACTGCAGCAGATCGAAACGCGGCATTGGACTTGTAGACATGTCCGGCTTCTCAATGACGCGGTATAGGGCCCGGGCATGGCCGTCTTCCAGAGCGGATGCAATATCGGCAAAGACCTCTTCGGCTTCTCCTGCCAGAACATGGTCCGCTTTTGTGAGCAGGAATTCGGGCTCGCTGCTCGCCCATGGACCACCGATAAAGGTCCTTCGCCCATGTGCGTGAGCTTTGGCTAACACAGACAACGTGCTGTCATGCTGTGCCTGCATGGCGCTTACCATAACCAAATCGGCCCACAGCAGATCTTCATCGCGCAACTGGTCGAAAGAGAGATCGAGCAGGCGAAGTTCCCAGGATGCCGGACAAAGTGCAGCTACTGTGATTAATCCTAAAGGTGGCATCACGGACCGCTCCGGAGTCATCTCCAGAACTCCCTCAAAACCCCAGAAGGAACTTGGAAAACGTGGCCAGACGAGCAAGACCTTGATGTTCCTGCCTAAAGGCGGAAATGTATTGTTCAGACCGACTATAGGCTGAACATGCAGCTGCTTGAATAGATCCGGCGTACTTGCGGGCATGGTTGCTCTCCAAAAGTGTTCGTCGTTCGTCGCGATGGTTATGACAGTGACTACACATCCATCAATTGACCGGAACTGCGAGCTGCTAGTAGCTTATTCTCTTCACATTTCTGCGGTGCGGAGTACATCCTGCTTAGATCGAGCAAAACTAAAGAATGGGCTTTTGGGGTATAACGACCGAGAACGTTGTTCCTCTCGGCTCACGTGTGCGAGAACGGACACTGATGGAGCCGTGATGCTTCTCAATAATCTGCTTGCACACCCACAGGCCCAGGCCATTTCCTGTTGAACCTTTGGTCGTGAAGAAGGGCTCAAAAATCCTCGGTCCAGCCATCGCGGGGATGCCTGGGCCATTATCCGCAATCGTTATACGGATCCGCTTGCTTCCGTCCAGTGGGCTCCGCGATATGGAAGTTCGCAACGCAACGACGCCACCCTCACTGATTGCATCGAGGCTGTTGAGCATCAAGTTCGAAACCACCTGTCTCAGTTCACCGAAGATCGCGGTAACTTCCAGGAGATCATCACACTCCCTTTTCACAACGACATGCGTTGACACCATCTTCGCCTGCAGCAGGTCGATCACGGAGTTCAGCAAGGTAGCGACAAGAAAAGTCGTTGGCACAGAGGATTCGCGATAAAAACCGAGAGTCTGGCGCGTAATGTGGGCAATGCGTTTCAGTTCATCATCGGCCATCTTCAGATACTGATGCACGGGTGCTGGCGTGTCTGCATTTGTCTGCGCCAGAAACAGGAGGTTCATCATGGCGGCAAGAGGGTTGTTAATCTCATGCGCCAGCACGGCAGCCATCCGTCCGGCAGACGCCAGCTTCTCGCTGCCGATCAGCGCCTCCTCTGCTTTTTTTGCCAGTACGATCGCTGCCTGCAGTTGAGCATTCAACTGATCGGCGGCGTCCCTCAACTCATGCTGGCGCAGCGCCCCTAATAACAACGCCTGATTCATCGCAATCGCGTCATCGTGAAACTTTCCCGATTCAATAACCTGAACCATGATTCCAAGATGGCTGTGGTCCGCCGCGAGCAAAGGCCACATCGCGTACGACCAGTAAAGAGGATGTGCGGCGGTCTTCCCTTGCCCGATATGGCTATCCGCCAGGCCCGTCTTGACGACACGGTCAAGCAATAACACGCATTCGTTCATGCCTGGAGCAACGCCGCAGAAGACCGTTCCTATCAGTTCGTCCTTCGATTTTCCGGTAAGCAGGCAAAAGGCAAGGTTGACATAGCGCACGGTGTGTAGAGAACCGCCCAATCCTGCCATCGGCATCGGCGAAGAGTCGCCAACACTTCGGCATAGCATTGGTAGATCAATCTCCTGCGTGACGTTGTCGAAAAATTCGGTTTCCATTTTGCCTCTTGCTAGGGCTTCGTTGAAGATCTATTCGTCGAAGCGCAACACTCCTGAACGCGGCTTTGGAATGCCGGTGACAAGGTCAACGAAGCTCTTCAAGCGCTCGCCAATAATGATTCCGTCAGCCGTGATCTCGTACTGCCGGATATCTCGGCTGTGCACACCCCGACGCATCTTCACTACCATCAGGATCTGGCGCAGTTGACCATCGATCTCGACATAACGCATCCGGATGATGTCGTCCGTGAGAAACGAGATGGAGTAGCTGCTGAACGACAGTTCAGTGAATGTCTCCGGCATCTCGAGCGTGCTCAGGATGGTGATACCGACCGCGGTGAGGGCAAAGATCATACGGTAGAGCGACTCGCGGAAGTCGGCACGAAAGGACGGTGCCAGGGCCATCTCAAATCCTGCCAGAGAGTCGATCACCAAACGCTTCGCGCCCGTCCTCTTTACAGCGTCAAGAATCTCCTGCATCATCTCGTCCACGGACAAGTCGAGTGGCCGCAGGTAGATCACCTCAAGCGTTCCGTTGGCCAGCGGCGTCTGGAGATCGAGTCCGAACTCAGATGCTCGTGCCGTGTATTCGTTCGGTCGCTCTTCAAAGACTGCCGCGATGCCGGGCTCACCTGCGCGTATGCCCGCTGCAAGGAATTGCGTCGCCATCAAGGACTTGCCAGTTCCAGACGACCCGGCGATCAGCAGGCTGTCTCCCTCCGGTACACCTCCACCCATCATCTCGTCCAACGCAGGAATCCCCATGGAGAGGTACTTCACGCGGTTGAATGTCTTCCTCTGTCCCACCAGCCCAAGAGTGCGTGAGAAGGCCTGCAAACCGTCTTCGGTGATGCGGAAGGTGTGCAGCCCCGGCACCGAAGCCTGTCCCCGCAGCTTCATAATCTGCATCTTGCGCACCACGGAGTTACGGTCCACTTGCTGAAACAGCCAGAACAACCCGTCGGCAACAGTGAATACGGGATTCTCCCGCACCTCCGTCTCGGAATACTCGCCGATCAGAAAGGTAGTCGCCTCCCAGCTCGTCAGCAGCAGCGCCAATTGCTGCACGAAAGTCTGGACTACCATCTCCTTACCTTCGTGCATCTCGCTGCGCAGCACGGTGCGGAAGGAATCCACCACCACAATGCTCGGGTTGGCGGCTTCTACCTGCTTGGCAATCTCTTCCAATACTCCCTGGAGTCCGCGCTCGATAAGATCCTGGCTCAGGTTGATAAATCGCACTGCGCTGTTCAGCTTCGCAGCATCGAAGAAGGTGAACTGCTGCTGGTAGCGCAGCATCTTCAGTGCAGGTTCTCCCATCACCGTGAAGTAAAGGGCTGGGCGCTCCACCGTGGCATTGGCGAAAATGAACTGATGCGCCAGGGTTGTCTTTCCGCATCCAGGCGCTCCGGCAATAATATTGAACGAAAACTCAGGCAGTCCGCCGCCAAGTATCTCATCGAGCCCAGGCACTCCGGTTGGCAATTGATTGATCTTGACCTTGTTTTGTTCCTTCATTCTGATTCATTCCTTTCAACCATCGCTGCGGAGTCCGGCAGATCTACCCACACATCACGCAGGAGACGGAGTGTCAAAGACTCGCCGATAAATGTGATCATCAGCCCGATAAGCTGAGCAATGAGCACAGCACCCATTTGAGTTGTCTCGTCACTCAAACCCTCCAGTGACCCGTCCGGCCTGACCTCCCATGCGCTGAGCACTGGGGCATCACGCTTTGCCAGAGTCAATGCGCGCATCAGGAGCGAACAAAATCCCGCTGGTCCAACCAATGTCGCTAAGGGACCTCGCAGCTTATCGCAGACGCGGCCCACCGCATAGATGTTTCCGTCGGCAGGATCTATTTGGCTTCCCTCATACGTTATAAGTCGTTGGGCGAGCTCGCGTGTTGTAGGTTCATCTGCACTTCGCATCATCGTTCGTTGACATTCGTAACCGGTAGCAGAAACTATAAGCCTACTCCATAACAAATCCGCTGATAGATCAAAACGGAACACTCTCCTTGCTATGAAATGAGTAACATAGCTCCCTTACGGCGCACGAAGTGTGCGGGGACGGGTGGTGTCTCAAGAAGTCGTCTCCGCACAACATGGTTCACTGCACATCCATAGGCACTTTGGTCTGGCTACTGCGCGCATCAAACCGATTGCCCTGATCTCCAATGACTCTGGTCAATCTTGCTCGTCTTGAAGTAGATCTTCCAAGTAATTTAAAGGGGTGTAAGAATCCCAAAGTGCGCGGTCAAAGCCCGTATTTGGTTCCCGAAGGATCGATACGTAACACCATGCCGATGCTTCTGGGCACGAAGGCGAGCAGTTTTAAGTGAGGTCCGATGAATACTCAAACAATGGTTCGCGACTGGGCTCGTAAGCTTATTGCCTCCGAGAGTACACCTGATCCGACTTGTGCGCAGAGTGAAACCGCAACTCTTTGCGTCTATGAAAAGCTGCGGCGACAGCTTTGCGCGCCTGTGGGGGTCGAAGGGTTTCAAGCCCTCGCGTCTCGTGCGCTTTCTCTCGCCAAGTCCCAAACCCCAAGGCTGCGTGAGGTGCAGATTCTGCCCGACGGAGGCTTGAGCGGTCTTACCGAAGTTCAACCACGAACGGATATGGATCGAGATGACGATGGAGATGCTGGGATCATCCTCATTACAGAATTCCTCAGACTGCTCCTTACCTTATTGGGCGAGTCGGCGACTGCAAGCTTGATAGCAGAACTGTCTCCCGAAAATGAAGCAACCGCAGAGCTCGACACGACACCGCCGCGCATCGTCGCGGCCGGAACCAATTATCTTGGCCCATTCGAGAACATCTTGACCGAAGCCAATCAGCTAAGGCATGTAAGCGAACGCCTTGAGATCTTGGCGGACACGCATGATGGCGTCGAAGAGCTTATGAGTGTTGCGGGAAATATCCGCCGTATTGCGTCAAGTCTGGATGTTTTCACCATCATCCGAAGTAAGGCTGGCGGATCACGCGATAGCGTTCTCCACCCGTCGTTGAACGAGTATTCGAACTAGCCTCAGCGCTGCGTTCGCGCATCCGCAACGAGCAAATGACATTGACCTGGACACCGGCCTGCCTTCGTTTGTCACTCCAGCATGGCAATGGGCTGCATGGTAGCCTGCCGTCGTTCCCGTCGTCATGCGCCCCTCAAAATCCGATAATCCGCCCGCGCAGCTTGTTGATCTTGCGCCGATCCTGCTTGTTCGGCCGTCCTGCTGGTATAGCATAGGCCGCCATTGCCTTACGTTCTGCCTCCGCCTTCGCACGCGCAGCTTTGCTGGCCTCTGTCTCGCGATACAGCATCTGCGCCGCCGCCGCCGGTCCCCGCACACTGCTCAAACCGAGTACCTCCACCACAAACTCGCCTGCTTCGTTCTTCACGCGGAGCACGTCACCCACACGAACATCGCGCGCCGCCTTCGCCGCATGCTCATTCGACGATATCCTGCCCATATCGCAGCTGTCGGCTGCGAGCGCGCGCGTCTTGAAGAACCGCGCCGCCCACAGCCACTTATCCATTCGCACACTATCCATGCACTCATTCTCGCATCAGCTTCGCGCAAACCTAACCGACCTCCAGCCCGCCGGTAGCCCCGTAGACCTCCCCTGTGACATAGCTGGACTCCTGGCTGGCCAGTAGAACGTAGAGCGGAGCCATCTCCACCGGTTGGCCCGGGCGCTTCATCGGCGTCTCCGCGCCAAACTGCGGAATCTTCTTGTCCGGCTGCCCCCCGCTGGTCTGCAGCGGTGTCCATACAGGTCCAGGCGCCACGCAATTCACGCGGATGCCATCGCCCGCCACCTGACGCGCCAATGCACGTGTAAACGCGAGAATCGCCGCCTTCGTTGGCGCATAGTCCAATAGCGCCGCACTGGGATGCGTCGCCTGAATGGACGCCGTCGTCACAATCGTTCCACCAGCGGGCATCAGCTTCAGCGCCTCCTGACACATCCAGAACAACGCAAACACGTTCACCCGATAGGTCTCCTGAACCTGCTCGCTCGTGAGATCGGCAATCTTCTCCACCCAATGTTGTTTGCCCGCCATGCACGCCATTACATCCAGCCCGCCCAGCTTACGGTGAGCATCTCGCACAAGCTTGCGCGCAAACGCCTCGTCGCTGATGTCACCGGGCATTGCGAACGCCTTTCGCCCCTCCGCCTCAATCAGCGCAATCACCTCTTTGGCGTCCTGCTCTTCGGCCGGCAGATAGTTGATCACGACGTCCGCACCCTCGCGCGCAAAGGCTATAGCGACGGCTCTTCCAATGCCGGAGTCGCCGCCAGTGATCAAAGCCTTGCGATTTGGCAGGCGTCCGCTGCCCTTGTAGCTGCTCTCGCCACAGTCCGGCTTCGGCGTCATCTGCGCCTGGCTTCCCGGAACAGCTTGTGGCTGGTGTTGAAACTCAGGCTGCGGATACTGCTTGGTAGGATCTTGCAGCGTGTATAAACTCTGGCCCATGGTTCTCTCCTGCGCTCGTTGATCGAGCTTGCAGCTTCAGATGCACCTTGGATTCAAAACGCAACTTCCCATCGCGCACATCGCAGTCTTCCGTGCAGGCTCAGTTCATCCAATTCCGGTCGTTCGGGTCTCTCGGCTTTCCATCCGGATCAACATATCGACCCTCGCTGTCCAGACTCACCTCTTTGCCCTGCTTACGCATGTACACCGTAAACTTCTTCGCCGCGCGCCTGCGCTTTGCACGGTAATACTCATTGCGCATCTTGAACCACCGCTCCGACATCCCCACTCGCAACCCTTTACGCGGTGCCAGCCGTAGAAACAGGTAGCCCATCCCCGCGTTACACAGCGCCACCAGCGCCCCAAAGCGGTCTCCTCCCACGAGCGCCATTCCCACATAGAACAGCACATAGATCGCTGCAATATACTTCGCCTTGATCTTGAAGATAAAGTTGAAATTCAGCTGTTCTTCTGCATGAAAGTACGCATACCCGACCAGCACCGCCAGTACAAACGGCCAAAGCCCCTCTGCCGCTGTCCCCGTTCCCATGCCCGGCACGCGCCCCTGCAACGCCATGCTCACAGCCGACGCCACCACCGCGCCGCCAATCGTACTCACCAGGAAATACTCCGTCAGCCAGTGCGCCCCCCGCTCATCCTCCAACGCCGCCCCAAAGAACCAGAATGACAACAGCGCAAATGCCACGCTCAGAAGACCTTCGCCGAAGAACGGATACGTCACCAGCTCCCAGAATAGTTTGCGCAGCGCCTGGTCCGGACGCAGCACAAATTGCACCACCAGCGTCCCTTCCAGTCCCGCTGAGTACAAACCAATCGCCGCGGTCCCAAAATACGTCAGCAACGCAATCAAAATGATGCGGCGCGTGACTCCGCGAAACGGCGGCAACATCAGTGCTATCGGATTATTCGAACGAAACGCCATGGAACGCTCTATCCCCCAACTCGTTGCAACTATCGCGCAGGCAGCGGTGGCACAGGCAGCGACGCATCTCCCGCCGCACTCACCGCCCGCACACCAAACAGCACATCATCCTTGCTCACATTCAGCTTCAAATGCGTCTCCGCTCCCGCGCTCTGGCTGTGCGTCCACTCCGGCTCATCGGTATCGCGCCAGACCACTTCATACGTCGTTCCCGCAGGTGCAAACGCAGGCGCCTCCCACGTCAATTCGCTATTGTTATCCAACGCCTTCGTCAGAATGCGGACGTTGTGCGGCTCACTCGGCGCAGCCGCCAGCGACGCCATCGTCAACGCATTCAACTGCGCCACCCGCACCACATAGTTGAAGTCCACAAACTTCAACAGGTCGCCATACTCCACGCCGTTCTCCGTGCGCAGCGTCTGGTGCTGATGATCGAAGTTCTCCCTCCACTCCGTGAATCGCACCGCCGTAAATCCCTCTGCATTGAAGCTGCTATGGTCGCCGCCGCGCAGATACCGGTCGCGCCGCAGCACCATCACAGGATGAAACGCCGGCACCGTCGCGTCATTATGCTCGCCCGCCCGTCCCACTGGAGGATGTTGCCCCATCGGCTTGAAGAACGAAGGCGCGAGCTCAACGATCTGCCGCGCCAGCTCCCGCGATGGCGAGTCCCCCTCCGCGCCCAGCCCAAGCATCATGCGCTGCTGCTCCGGCGTCGCTGTCGCAGGTATGCTCTCGCTGAACACCCGCACAACGTCCTTCTTCTGCATCGTCTCGCCCGGCGTCGTGTCGCCCCCCACAATATCGTCGTTCAGCACCGCCTCCAGCGGCCATCCCTCAGATTTCGCCAGCTGTGCCAGATGCCGCGATCCATACAGCCCCTGCTCTTCGCCTGCAACCGCCACAAACACCATCGTCCCCGTCAACGTCACGCCCGCCTTGCCCAACCCGCTCAGCGCACGCGCCGATTCAATCGATACCGCAACGCCGCTCGCATCATCGTTCGCTCCCGGCGAGGTCAGTTTATCGTTCATCACATCCGTCGCACGTGAATCATAGTGACCCGTCACCAGCACCCACGGTGCCTTATCGCCGCCCGTGCCATGCAGAATCGCATACACATTCACCAGCTTCGTCGGACTCGGAATCCGTCCATAGCCCGTCGTCGTCGTTGGCTGTACGAACTCATCGCGCTTGACCTCCAGGCACCCCCCACACTGCGCTGAAATCGCTTGAAACTCGCTCGTAATCCAGTCCGCCGCCGCGTTGATCCCCTGCCCCGGCGGCAGCGTCGTATCCATGCTGGAGAGCGTGTTCCGCGTCCCAAAGCTCACCAGCTTCGCGATATCGCCTTTCACCTGCTCCGCCGAAATCCCCTGCAGCGCCTTGCTCACCGCCGCATTCACCGGAAGCGGTGCCAACGGTGCCGCACCCGTCTGCGTCTGCCCTGCCGCTGCGATCGCTGTTCCAAGCACCCAACCGGCCATGCACATCATCCGCTTCATCAACATCCTCCGCCTTACATTTACTATCGCATTTAGCTCGAACTGCATCCCAGTTGACGAGCCGCCCATGTCCCGCTAGAACATAGAATAGGTGTTTTTGGTAATAGAGCAATCGTACTCGTGAACCCTGAAGAATACTTAACACTGGTCTCGGAGCCAGCCAAGAGGAGATGTATATGTCAGTCGTGTGCCCGGAATGTGATAACCCCCTGAGTGTCGATGCCGATGAAGTCGATGAAGGCGAGATCATTCAGTGCGATGAATGTGGAACAGATCTCGAAATCATCTCGCTCGATCCGCTCGAATTGGCACCCGTCGACGAAGAAGGATACGATGATGAGGATGCAACCCCTTTGGTGGACGAAGAAGAGGATGAATAGTCGCACGTTCTTTGGCGCTCTACCCGCGGCGCTGCTCTTCGCAGGGCTTCTTGCGGCATCTCCGGCGACAGCCTCTGCGCAAATCAACATCCAGAACTCTCGCAAGGCTGTCCCCATCGAACGTATCGCCACCGGCAAGGTCGTCAACAAAGACGGTTCCCCCATCGGTGGCGCTGTGGTCTATCTCAAAAACGCCCGCACCAACTCCGTAAAGACTTATATCGCAGACGATCAGGGTCAGTTTCGCTTCGGTGAGCTCTCCCAGGACACCGACTACGAACTATGGGCAGAGTCCAACGGCGTTCGCTCCAAATCTCGCGGCATCAGCTCCTTCGATAGCCAGAACAACTTCTACTTCACCTTCAAGGTGGACGCTCCAAAGTCCATCTCCATGGAATAGCCCGTCGCCGTATCCACCTTCAAAGAAATCGCGCCCGCATCCTGCTCGTTTCAACTTTACTCCGAATAAATGGAGCTTAGTTTTCCTGTCTCTGTAAACTGCTTTGCAAACCAGTTCGCCGTCAGCATCGCACCCGCAATCGCAAGTAACGCAGGCGTAATCAGCGGCACCGTGTGCCCGGTGAGCTCCATCACCATCACCATCGCCGAAACCGGACCCTGGGCGCTCGCCGCCAGCATCGCAGCAGATCCGATCAGCGTATAGATCCCGATGTCCGAACCCGGCACGCCCATCGCATAGATTCGTCCCATCAGGCACCCCGCCAATGCGCCCAACGACATCGTCGGCGTAAACAATCCACCCGGCGTTCCCGTCGCCAGGCACATCGCCGTCGCAATAAACTTCAACACCAGCAGTGTCGCCAGCAGATGCAGCGCAGGCGAGCTCGTCAGCCCCATCTGCACCAGTCCCTTGCCGTTACCCAGCAGGTCCGGAAACCGCATCGCCGTCACACCCAACGCCGTGAAGACAGCAATCGGTGCCGCGTAGCGCTTCCACCCCGTCGGCTTCTGCCCCTTCGCCCATCCAATCGCCTTCACCCACATCAGCGCCAGAAGCCCCATCAAAGGCCCCGCCAGCAGCGCGAAGACCACGTCTCTCGCATGCAGGCTGAAGCGCGGCGTCGTATACGTAATCTCCATCGGAATCAGCAGCCACGATGTCCCCGTCGCTATACTCGACACCACAATCGCCAGCACAACTACCGGCAGCGACAGCGTGCCAAGAAACACCTCCGCCGCCAGCAGCGCACCGCCCAACGGAACGTTATACGCCACGCCCATACCCGCCCCCGCGGCCACCGCCACCAGCATCCGCCGCTCCGCTTCCCCCAGCTTGAAGAATCCTGCCACCGGCGACGCCAGCGCCGCGCCGGCCTGCTTCACCGCACCCTCACGTCCCACCGAAACGCCCATCCCGACCAGAATCATCGACTCCGTGGCCTGCAACATCGCCGGGAAAAAAGGCAGCTTTCCCTTGTTCTTCAAGATCGCCTCGTTCAGCCCCGCATTGCCAGCAAACGGCCGCACCGTTCGCAGCCACGCTACGGCGGCCGCAAATACCCCCGCCAGCGCCAAACTCACCAGCCTGCGGTGCATCGAAACCATCGCCACCGCCCCCAAAAACGTCCCCCGGTGATACGCAAACGCCACATGCTGCGCCAAATGCAGCAGCCGCATCAGCAAGCCGCCCACAATGCCCGTTCCGATCCCTACGCCCACGCCCATCGCCCAAATCTTTGGCGAAAGAAACACCCCATCCGGTAGCCTCTGATTCGGCTGATTCAGATCACTCATCCGTTCACCATATCCTGTTCTCTATGCTCGTCCAAAAAGCGAAGGAGTGGCGAATATAATAACTCCGTGGACGCTGATTTCCAATCCGACCTCTTCGGCTTCCTCCATATCGACCTCAACAGCTTCTTCGCGTCCGTAGAACAGCAACTCCACCCTGAATACCGCGGCCAACCCACCGGCGTCGTCCCCACCCTCGCCGACACCACCTGTCTCATCGCAGCCAGCTACGAAGCCAAAGCCCTCGGCATCAAAACCGGAACCCGCGTCCTCGACGCCAGGCGCCTCTGCCCCGGCATCATCCTCGTCAACGGCAGCCATTCTCAGTACGCCGAGTACTCGCACAAGATCGTCGCCGCCGTCGAACGCGTCTGCCCCGTCGCCCACACCCCGTCCATCGACGAGATGGTCTGCCAGCTCATGGGCCGCGAGCGCCAGCCACCCAACGCACGCCGCATCTCGCTCGCCATCAAGCAGGCCATCAAGGACGATGTCGGCGAAACACTGCGTTGTTCCATCGGCATGGCGCCCAACCGCTATCTCGCCAAAATCGCCAGCGACATGCAGAAGCCCGACGGTCTCATCGGCCTGCTGCCCTCACAGCTTCCCCGCTCCATCGCCCACCTCGAACTCCGCGACCTGCCCGGCATCGGCGCACGCACCGAAGCTCGCCTCAATGCCAAGGGCATCCGCACCATGCCCGAACTTCTCGCTCTCGACCGCGCCGGTATGCACAACCTCTTCGACTCCGTCTGGGGCGACCGCATGTACCACTGGCTGCGCGGCGAAGACACCGGAGACGACGGCGCACCCGTCCCCTCCGACGTGCAAAAGTCACTCGGCCACTCCCACGTCCTCGCCCCCGAGCACCGCTCTCCCGAAGGCGCATGGTCCGTTGCGCATAAGCTGCTGCACAAAGCCGCAATGCGGCTGCGCATGGAAAAATTCTTCGCCGCTTCGCTCGCCGTCACGATCAAATACGCTCTCTCCCGCGAACAGACTGCGCTCATCCCAAAGGCCAAGAAGCACCTCAGCGGCATCACGCAAACTGGCTGGGGCATGGAGGCGCGCTTCCGCCCCTGCCAGGACACACTCTCGCTGCTCGAAGCGCTGCAAGGCTGCTGGCGGCAAGCTCCCTCAGCCGCCGAGCACGCCAAGCCCTTCTTCGTCGGTGTAACCCTGCGCAACCTCATCCCCGAAGCCGAAATGCAGACCATGCTCTTCGAAGAGCCGGGCAATCGCAACCAGCTCTCCGCCACCATGGACAAGCTCAATCTCAAGTACGGCCACACCACGCTGCACTTCGCCGGCATGCTCCCTGCTCGCGATAGCGCACCCACCCGCATCGCCTTCACCCAGATCCCCGTCCAGTACGGCACCGAATACATGTAGCCGCCCGCATCCAGACACCCGCAACATAGCTCTGCCAGAACCCAGGCTGAGATAAAGTAGATTGATAGACTTTCATCGGTTGCTGAGATCGCGGGCCTCGCCCCTTCCATCATACCGGCATCCCATCCGAATCTGATCCATGCCGCAAGGGAGACCATTTTGTTGTATCTGACTGATCCGCATGGAACCGCGAAATCTCTCTTCCGTGACATCAGAGAAGTTCCACTCGCGTGGTTTGCCATCGGTATCGGATTTGCCGGCATCGGCGCCGTCCTCACAAAGAGTCTCCCCGCAGTTCGCCGTTACCTGTGGCTGCGCCGAGCTGCGTTCGTTGCAGGGCTGTGCGTCCTCTGTGCGTATCTTGTTGTCACCCTTGATTCCCTGCGCAGCTTCATGATCCAGCTCGACGAAGCCAACATCATCAGCATCGCCGCCGCCAGCCTGCGCGGCCTGCCGATGTACCACCCACCCGTTTCGCCAGACTTCGACTACGCGCTCATGTATGGCCCGTATACATTTCTGATCTATCGCCTGGCGTTAGTTGCTGGCGGCGTCAATCACTTCTGGATCATGCGCGCCTCTGTGGTGCTTGCGTCGCTCGCCGTTTGCGCGACCTTCTTTGCTCTCTTCCGCAAATTCATCTCCACAACAATCGCCATCACCCTGCTCGCATTTCCACTGAGCATTCTCATCCAGCACACCGAGATCTCGCTCTCGATCCGTTCCGATATTTGGATCGTCCTCGCGTCCGCACTCGCATTGCTATGTAGCCTTCTTGAAACCGAGTTGCTTGCCGTCATCCTGACCGGCATCTTTGGCGGTGTCCTTGTCGGACTCAAGATCACCGCAGCACCCGCCATCCTGTTGCCGCTCTTCCTGCTCTATCGCAAATTCGGCATCCGTGCACCCATCTATTCTTCACTAGCACTCATCGCGACCACGCTCGCCCCATTCGCTCTACCGAACGTCTCGCTCCACAATTACATCCTGTGGATACTCTTCACGCGCACCGAAGGCCTCAGCATCACGAGCGCTTGTAGCAATCTGCTCTTCGCCATCTTCCTGCTATGTCCATCTCTGATCATGGAACTCTACCTGCGCCGATTCGGCTTGGCATTCCAACGTAGAACTCCAATATTGCTGATCATCGTCTTCTGCCTCATCATCGCTGTCCTGACTTCCAAGACTGGCTCCGGCCTGCACTATCTGTGGCACATCGTGCCTGCCATCGTTCTGTACATGGCTCTCACCGCGAGAGACATATCCGCACTACACGACGAGAAACGTGCACTGCCTGCGTACTACATCGCCATAGCCTGTCTCGTCTTCACCTGCCTCAACCTGCCGCGCGCATACGCATACGTCACGATCCCCATCATGCCCGCCAACATCGCCGTCGCACAACAATCCATCAGGAACTACCTGCGCCTCTATCAGGGCCGCGCGCCCATCCAAATGGGTTACGGATCGGTTGATAACGACTACCGCTCCCTCCTTCGATACGTGCTCGTCTACGACGGTCAACCCTACACGATCGAAGGCAACACCGGGCGCTTCGAAACTAAGATGCTCCCTTTTCCGCCCAACGTCCTACGCCACATGGAGCACTGCAAGAACGATGTCTGGCTCATCCCCCACGGCCAAAAGCCCTTCGACGTATGGGTTCTACCCGAAAACCTGCGCACCACATTCCTCCGCAACTATTCCATCCAGCAAACCGACGGAGTGTATGACGCCTGGGTCTGTAATGCACAACAGGCACACTGACGCATCCCAACCAGACGTGCCGACATCGACTTCGCCAACTTCCACAATCTAAACTATCTCCATGAAGGTTCACACCGAATACCTCACATTCAACACCTCCCAACAGTACGAAATGGTCCACATCACCTCGCAGGTAGAAGCCATCGTTCGCCGCAGCGGCATCGATGACGGCATCTGCTTCGTCTCTCCCATGCACATCACCGCTGCCATCTACGTCAACGACAACGAAGACGGCCTCATCGAAGACATCAGCACGTGGCTCGAAAAGCTCGCTCCCCGCTGGCCCGGATACAAGCATCACCGCACCGGTGAAGACAACGCCGACGCCCACCTCAAAGCGCTTCTCCTCCACCACGAAACGACCCTTCCCATCACGCACGGACGGCTCGACCTCGGCACCTGGCAGCGCATCTTCTACGCTGAGTTCGACGGTCAGCGCTCCAAGCGCGTCATCGTCAAAGTCATGGGCAAAGAAAAGGATTAGCGGGTGCACCATCCAGCGACCTAGCGCTGTCCCATCAAAACTGCCTCACCGTCAGGCAGCGACAGCCGCTCCTCCGCTGCTCTAGAATGGCAAAGCTATGGCATTCAAGTTTCAAGGCGTTGATTTCATCGACTTCGATTCACTCCTCTCCGAAGACGAGCTCCTCGTCCGCTCCAACACGCGCGCCTTCATCGAAGACAAGCTCATCCCCATCATCGAGCAGTGCAACCGCGACGCACGCTTCCCCCGCGAACTCATCCGCCCCATGGGCGAGCTCGGTTTCTTCGGCGCCACCATCGACGGCTACGGCTGCGCCGGCATGAACAACGTCGAGTACGGCCTCCTCACCCAGGAACTCGAACGCGGCGACTCCGGCATTCGCAGCTTCGTCAGCGTCCAGTCCGCGCTCGTCATGTTCCCCATCCACGCCTTCGGCTCCGACGAACAAAAAGACTTCTGGCTCCCGAAGCTCGCCACAGGAGAAAAGCTAGGCTGCTTCGGCCTCACCGAACCCGACTTCGGCTCCAACCCCGGCGGCATGCGCACCCGCGCCCGCAAAGACGGCGACGACTACATCCTCAACGGCGAAAAGATGTGGATCACCTCTGGCAGCATCGCCGACGTCGCCATCATCTGGGCCAAAGTGGAAGATCCTGAAGTCACCGGCGACAACCCAAAAGAACCACGCATCCGCGGCTTCCTCGTCGAAACCGACCGTCCCGGCTTCTCCGCCAAAGACGTGCACGGCAAGTGGTCGCTGCGCGCCTCCGTCACCTCCGGCCTCTCGCTGCAAAATGTGCGCGTTCCCGCCGCCAATCTCCTCCCCAAATCCGACGGCCTCAAGTCCCCACTTCTCTGCCTCAGCCAGGCCCGCTACGGCATCGGCTGGGGAGCCATCGGGGCCGCCATGGCCTGCTACGACTGCGCGCTACAGTACGCCAAACAGCGCAAGCAGTTCCGCGGCCAGCCCATCGCCAGCCACCAGCTCGTACAGCAGAAGCTCGCCTGGATGATCACCGAGATCACCAAAGCCCAGCTCCTCTCTCTTCAAGTCGGACGCCTCAAAGACCAGGGCAAAGCCGCATTCCAGCACATATCCATGGCCAAGAAAAACAACGTCGCCATGGCCCTCGAATGCGCCCGCACCGCACGCGACATCCTCGGTGCCAACGGCATCGCCGACGACTACCCCATCATGCGCCACATGATGAACCTCGAGTCCGTCAAAACCTACGAAGGCACCGACGACATCCACACCCTCATCATCGGCCAAAGCATCACCGGCATCCCCGCTTTTTAATCCGTTGCCGTCGCTTTTGCCTTGCTTCTACGATCGCCGTCCGCGCAGGACCCTACATCTCCGCGCCTGAATCCTCCAGCTTCACCTCGACCTCCTGCGTCCGCCGCCGCGCTCTCGCCAGCAGCGCACCCGGCCGCAGCGACTGCGGATAGTGCACCATCGCCAGAAGGAACCCACCCCACGAATCGTGTGCAATCTTCAGCGACGCCGGCAGCACATACGTGTCCATAATCACCTCGCTCAGCAGCAGCGACGCCGCCGCTCCATACAGCCCATACCTGCGCGCCGCAAAGTACGTCACCACCACCGTCACACCTGTCGCAATCGCATACATCGTCGCCAGCCGCTCATGCAGATTGATCGCCGCCACCAGCGTCGAGCTCGTCGACCACAGCGAATAAAACACCACCACTACCAGCAATAGCCCCACCAGCCCCGGGCTCGACGGCACCTTGCCCAGCGTCCACTTATGCAGGAACGTCGGCCCAAACACCGCCACGACCACCACTACGCTCAGCGACACGAACAGCGCAATCTGCACCGCCCTGCGATGCAGCGTCCGCACCAGCTCCATATTCCCCGCCCCAAACGCAATCGACAACTCCGGCCACACCGTATTCTTCACCATCTCCACCACCTGCAGCGCCAGCCGCGACACCGTCCTCGCCGTAATAAACACCGCCACCTTGTCCGGCCCCATCGCATAGTTCACCGCCATCTGCGACCCCTGAATGTTGAACGCATTCCCCAGCGGAAACCCCATAAACGCAATCGATGGCCGCGTCAGCCGCTTGATCTCACGAAACGACGCATGCTTCCATCCATAGCTGATCCACGGAATATCCCGCTTCACCATCACGCACATAAACAGCGTCCCCGTAATGTTTGCCAACGCGAACACCATCGCCGTCGTGCGCGGCCCATACCCCTTCATAATGGGCACCAGCTGCACCGCAAACGCCAGCAGCGACATGCAGCTCTTCATGAAATTCCCATACGAGTACCGCGTCACGCACCGATACGCCGACTGCAGCAGCTGCTCCAGCTGCCCAAACATCACCGATAGCGCCAGCCAGAACAGCGCCCACTTCACATCATGCTCGCTCAGCTCCGTCAGATTCAGCAGCCGTCCCACCGGCAGCCAATACAGCACCGCGCACAGCACCACCAGCAGCGTTCCCATCATCAGCGCAATCAGCCACCAGCAGCTCTGAAACACCCCCAGCGCACCCTCCCGCTCATCGCGCGCCATCAGCATCGTCATCTCATTGCCCGCAACCGAACCGAACCCCACATTCGAAAAACTCAAATACGTCGGTATCCCCGTCAGGATCCCCCACACCCCAAACATCGACTTGCCCCAGAAGTGCATCAGCACCGGAACCTGCACCAACTGGATCACCGTCGATGCGGCCTTGCTCACCAGCGTCGTCGCAAACCCCACCACCAGCCGTCGCTTCGTCCGGTCATCCATTGCGAACACACCACCAGATCCAAAGCATCCCCCATTCTACCAACGCAACCGGCCTTCACCCCACACCGGGTGCCCCATGTCTCGCTTTCGAGACATAGGTTCCCGCCCACATCCCCAGCCCCTCGCCGTTCGCGCAGCACCTACCGCCTCAACTCGGCTACCCATCTTCTACCCGCCATCTCCGGGTGCCCCATCTTCGCCGACGGTTTCATCGTCGGATAAGGTGGGCCATCGTTTGCGGTAGCAAACGACCTCCGGGTGTCGCGAACCCTCACCCCCCAACCTCCGCCGTCCGCGCAGGACCCTATCTCTTCAGCTCGCGGTCCACCCGCAGCTTTTCCTGGGCCAACCGCAGCAGCATCGCATCGTCCCCACGCCGCTGCGCCTCCGCCATCTGCACCCGCAGTTCCCGCAGCCGCCGGTCCAGATACTTATCGTGCAACGTCTCCAGCGCCCCCTGCACCTCCGCAGCCGAGCTCTCTCCCGCACCATGCAGCGCACTCGCCAGCAGCGCGCGGCTCGCCTCATCCGGTGCCGCCTCAAACGGGTTCTCCGGTGCCGGCCCATGCACCAGCGCCTCCATCACCGCCGCGCTCGCCAGCTCCGCAAACCACTCCGGGTTCGCACCCAGCCGCTCCGCCGCCAACGCACGCGCCGAGTCAGCCTCCGGAAGCACCAGCGCGCACAGCAAAATCCTCTCCACCTCCGTCACCCCGCGCGGTTGCGCCGCCCTCACGCTCTCCAGCCGCTGCGACGCCGCCTGCTTCAGCTCCTGCCGCATCAGCGAGCTCTCAATCCCCAGCTTCTGCGCCGCATTCTCCGCAAAATCACTGCGCGCAATCGCATTCGGTATCCTCCGAATATGCGGCAGCAGCATATTCAACGCCTTCACCTTGCTCTCCGCCGTCCGCGCCGGAAACATCGTCCGCGCGCGCTCAATCAGATAATCCGCATACCGCGCCGCGCCGCGCACCGCATCCGAATACGCCGCCATCCCCCGCTCCTTGATGTACCGGTCCGGGTCCAGACCACCCTCCAGCGTCACCACGCGCACCTCGAAGCCCTCTTCCACCAGCAGCGCAATCGTCTTCTCCGCTGCATTCGCTCCCGCCTGATCCGGATCGAAGTTCAGCACCACCCGCTTCGTAAATCTGCTGAGCAGCCGCACCTGATGCTCCGTAAACGCCGTTCCACTCGTCGCGATCACATTCGCAATCCCGCCCATGAACACGCTGATGCAATCCATCTGTCCTTCCACCAGCAGCGCAATATCCAGCTCCCGCATCTGCGCCTTCGCCTTGTCCAGATTGAACAGCACCTGACCCTTCGTATACAGCGCCGTCTCCGGTGAGTTCATATACTTCGGCCCAGCCTTCGGGTCCACGTCCGCCCCATCCAGCGCTCGCGCCGTAAACGCAATCGTCTTCCCCTGCTCATTCGCAATCGGAAACGCGATCCGCTTCCGAAACCGCGCATACATCGGCCCTGCCTTTACGGAATCCGAGCCCCCATCCGACTGTTCCTTCCAGCTGAACAGCCCGCTCGCCCGCAGCACCTCTTCCGGGAAAAACTTTCCCAGCCGGTCGCGCATGTCATTGAAACTCTCCGGCGCATATCCAATGCGAAACTTCGCAATCGTCTCCGCCGTTACCCCCCGCAGCGTCAGATACTCCCTCGCACGCGCCGCCTCCGGAGACTTCAAACTCTGCTCAAAGTACTGCGTCGCCGCCTCATGAGCATCCATCAACTGCCGCCGCAGCCCAGCATCGCGTGCCTCCTCCGGGCTGTTGAACTCCCGCTTCGGCAGCGGTATTCCCATCTTCGTCGCAACTGCCCGCACCGCCTCCGGAAAGCTCAGCGTCTCCATCTTCATCACGAAGCTGAACACATCCCCATGCTCATGGCACCCAAAGCAGTAGTAGCTCGCCGACCCCGGATACAGATAAAACGACCCCGACTTCTCCTGGTGAAACGGGCACAGCGCGCTCCAGTTCGCTCCACTCTTGCGCAGCTTCACATACTCGCCCACGATCCGGACAATATCTGCCTGCTGCTTCACCGTCGCCGCAAAGTTATCCGCCATCGTCCTTCTAGTGTAGAGCGAACCAACCCTCCCACAGCCGTCCCATCCCTGCGCAGCAAACATTGGGTTATCGTCACACCGTAACGCAAACTTCCCACCGCCGCAGATCGTCCCCCAGCACCATCTTCGGCTCCCCAACCGGCGTGCAATCCACGATGTTCACCTACGCCTGCATCTTTCCTTCCACCGACTTGCATCTCACAACCCACACAGGTGAAGAATGCTCAACAAGTTTTGGGATCCGAAGACGGCCCGCATCCTTTTTACAGCTCTGATTTTTGCCGCCACTCTGGCGTTCCTCTATGGCGCTCGCGAGACACTGACTCTCTTTTTATTCGCCATCCTCTTTGCATACTTCGTCGCCCCGCTGGTCGCTCTCCTGCAAAAGCCCCTGCGCGGCCGCATCAAAGCGATCGCCGTCGTCTACGTTCTCTTGATCGCTGTTCTCTTGGGCTTTGGTTTCCTCATCGGACCAAAGATCGCCGATGAAGCCAGGTCTCTCGCCCAGACCTTGCCCTCCCTCCTCACGCGCATGAACTCCGGTCAGTTCGTATCCCAACTAGGCACAACGCACGGCTGGACCGAGTCTCGCCAACTCCAGATCCAGAACTTCCTCGTATCCCATCGCGACGCCTTACTCAACGACACCAAGCTCCTCGGCGAAAAACTCGCCGAACCCGCCTCTCACATCTGGTGGCTGATTTTGATTCCCATCCTGAGCCTGTTCCTCCTCAAAGATGGCGAGATCATCGCTTCAGACATGAAAGCCCTCGGACGCGATCCAGAGGAGAAGGCGACCCTCTCAGGCATCATCAGCGATGTCGACCTCATGCTCGGCAGCTACATCCGTGCTCAGATCATCCTTGCCTGCCTGACCATGGTCTCCTACACCGTCGTTCTCAGCCTCATGCGTGTACCCTACGCCTTCATCCTCGGCCCGCTCGCCGGCATCTTCGAGTTCGTCCCCGTGGTCGGCCCCGCCATTGCCGCCGTCGCCGTCTTCATCATCGCCGTTCTCACCAGCTATCCACATCTGCTCTTGCTCTTCCTGTTTCTCGGCGCATGGCGTCTCATTCAGGACTACGTCAACGCCCCCCGCATCATGGGCAAGTCCCTCGAAATCTCTCCCCTCGCGCAGATCTTCGCCGTCCTCGCCGGCGGCGAAATCGGAGGCGTCGTAGGCGCGCTCGTCTCCGTTCCCACTCTCGCCATCCTCCGTATCCTGTGGAAGCGGCTCACCAGCCACCAGAGCTCCGACGTCCCTGCCATCCGCGCACTCCCCATCGATCCCTCGAAACCATAGACCCGCCCTCAAGCATCTATGGTTTCGCCTTCCCCGCCTTCTCGATCTCCGAGTTCATCTCTCCGCCGATCAGCATCGCGCCATTGCTGAAGTACAGCCACAGCAGCAGCATCGCCACGCTGTTCAACTGCCCATAATCCCGCGTGTAGTTGTCCACGTGCCCAAAATACAGCCGCGCCACCAGCGTGGACGCGATCCACAGCACCAGCGCGCACATCGCACCCGGCGTACTCCACCGCCACGCATGCCTCGGCACATTCGGTCCAAACCGATACAGCAGCTCAAACGAAAACGCAGCCGACACCGCCAGCACCAGCCACTCCACCGCCACCAGCACCGCCACGCTCCCATGCACGTACGCCGCCACATACGAGCTCCCAAAGAACAGCAGCATCGCCATGAACCCCGTCACCGCCAGCGTCGCCGTCAGCCCTAAAATCGTCACAGTCAGCCGCTTCCATCCGCGATTCTCCTGCACCTCGTACGCCTTGTTCAGCCCATAGATCATCGCCCACGTTCCGTTGTGCGCCGCCCACACCGCCGCCGCGCACACTGAAACAAGCTGCAGCCCGAACTTCGTCCCCTTCGTCAACTGCCCCATCATCGTCTCGATCAGCCCCGCCACCTCCGTCGGCAGCACCTGCCCCGACATCTCCCGCAGCGACCGCTGCATCGGCCCACCCAGATGCGGCACCCGCTCGCTGATCGCAAAGACCACCAGCAGCGACGGAAAGATCGCCAGAAACTGGTAGAACGCCATCCTTCCGCCCTGCCCAAACACATCATCGCGCCACGACGCCTTCGCCGTCTCCACCATCAACCGCCGGAGCGACATGCCTCCCAGCGTCCACAACCTGTGCCCGCGCCTCTTCATCCTTGCCAGTCTATCCGCTTCAGCGTCTATCATTGCGCCAAAGGACATCCCCCATGCAGACCCAGCCCAACTACGGCATCGACGCTCCCAACGTCATCCGCAACCTTCTCATCGCCTCCGCATGCGCCACGCCCATCGCACTCTTCGGTCCGCCCATCCTCCGCATCGGCTCGCTCGAAATCGGCCTGCACCCCATGGCCTGGAGCATCGCCATCTACTGCACCCTCAGCGCCGGCTTCATGCTCCTGTACGCAAAGTTCGGCAAATTCCGTCACCGCGACCGCATGCTCAACCTCCATGCATGGACAGGCACTGAAAACGTCCTCGACGTCGGAACCGGTCGCGGCCTGCTGCTCGTCGGTGCCGCCCGCAAGCTCACCTCCGGCCACGCCACCGGCATTGACGTCTGGAACAAGGAAGACCTCAGCGGCAACGCCCTCGATCGCACCCAGCAGAACCTCGCCCTCGAGGGCGTCACCGCAAAATGCACGCTGCGTAGCGAACCAGCGCAGTCCATGAGCTTCCGCAGCAACACATTCGACGTCATCCTCTCCAACCTCTGTCTCCACAACATCTACGACAAACCCACCCGCATCCAGGCCTGCAACGAGATCGCCCGCGTCCTCAAACCCGGCGGCATTGCCATACTCTCCGACTACAAACTCACCGCCGAATACGAAAAGACGCTCCGCTCCGCCGGCCTTCAGGTGCAGGGCAAATTCCCGAACATGCTCACCACCTTTCCTCCGCTCCGCATCATCGTCGCACGGAAACCCTAAACCCACACCCCAATCGCATCGCTTTCCGACGTAAGCTCCACAAAACACACAAATTCATAGAATGCACCGCACCACCGCAACATCCGCCCAACCACCGTGTCTATCCCAAACGAACCCGATGGAAAGGGAGCCCGGTGCCCGAATCTACGGCCCGGCGCAAGGAGAAGCAGCTATGTTTCTATCTCGAGGATTTCGTAGCATCGCACTCGCCACAGCAGTTGCAATTCCCATGCTCGCGCTGTCTACGCCCAAGGCCCACGCTGGCATCTTCGTCTCCGTCGCCATTGCTCCGCCCGCACTCCCCGTCTACGTGCAACCACCGCTGCCCGCCCCCGGCTATCTCTGGACGCCCGGCTACTGGGCCTACGGCGACGCCGGCTACTTCTGGGTTCCCGGAGTCTGGGTGCAGCCACCCTCCGTCGGCCTCCTCTGGACGCCCGGCTACTGGGGCTTCGCAGGCGGCCTCTACGGCTGGCACGCAGGCTACTGGGGTCCGCACATCGGCTTCTACGGCGGCGTCAACTACGGCTTCGGCTACGGCGGCATCGGCTTCTGCGGCGGTGAGTGGCGCGGCGGCGTCTTCGCCTACAACGGCGCCGTCAACAACTTCGGCGGCGTCCACGTCACCAACGTCTACGTCAACCGCACCATCGTCCAGCAGAACACCATCTACAACGCCAACCACATGGCCTTTAACGGCGGCGCTGGCATCCAGGCCCATCCCACAGCCGAGCAGCAGCAGTACGCCAGCCAGCAACACATCGCACCCACCGCCAACCAACTCCAGCACCAGACCATGGCCGCGCAGGACCGCTCCCAGCTCGCCAGCATCAACCACGGACGCCCCGCCGTCACCGCCGTGTCCAACAACGCCGCCTACCGCCAGGCGGCCCAGCAGCACGCAGCCGCGCAGCCCATCTCCTCCGCCGATCGTCAGGCAGGCCGCGCCTACACACCCAACAGCCGCGAAGCCAATCAAAGCCAGCGCATCGCCAACGGCCTGCGCTCCGGCCAGATGACCTCCGGTGAAGCCGCACGCGCCACCGCCACCCAATCCAACATCGACCACCAGGTCGCCGCCGACCGCGCCGCCAACGGTGGCACGCTCACCGGCCAGGAGCGCCAGCAGATCAACGGCGAGCAGAACGCCGCCAGCCGCCAGATCTACAACGAAAACCACAACGGCAACACCGTCGCTCCCAACGCCGTCGATAACCGTGCAGCCAACCAGCAGGCGCGCACCGCCCAGGGCCTTCGCTCTGGCCAGACGACCTCCGCCGAAGCCGCCCGCACCAACGCCAATCAGGCCAGCGTCGATCAGCAGGTCCGCAACGACCGCACCGCCAACGGCGGCGCCCTGAACGCGCAACAGCGCCGGCAGGTCAACAAGGAGCAGAACCACAACAGCCGCCAGGTCTACCGCCAGAAACACAACGATAGATTCCGCGGCTAGAACAGTATCGCTATAGGTGTACCCAGGGCTTCAGTCGTATACGCCGTTTTTCCCAAGAAAACGGCACTCTCGGGCTCTTCTTCGGGCCCAGTGATAGCGATACTGCTCGAATCATCGCGATCAAGACCCCATGGACGGCTGGCGAAGGCCGGTCGTCCATGCGGAGTCACCCGCCGATCGCTCGAAGCTCCCTCCACCCAAAACCCGTAATCTTCAGCACCCGCCCGCCAATCTCAATCTCCTTTTCACGAAGCCTCACAGCACCCGACCCCAGATAAAATCCCACCGAAGCCTCGGTTTCAAGCACCCAGACCACCATGCCCCGAAACCCCTCCCGCTGCATCCGCGCCGCCAGCGTCCTCAGTAGAGCTGCACCAATTCCTCGCCGCTGATACTCCTGTAACAGATAGATCGTGTACAGCTCCGCGTCGTACGCTTCCTCCGCCTCGCGATTCGACCCTCCAGCCACAAACCCCACCACCCGACCATCCTCCACAGCCACAAAGACAATCGCCGCGGACCCCAACCATCCCCTCCAATCCTCTGTCCTCGCAGCCTCATCCAGCCCATCCAGAGAAGCGTCCGGCACAATCCCGCGATACGTACTCCGCCAGCTCGCGACGTGCACATGCGCGATCTGAGCCGCATCCTTCACCGTAGCCGCCCGAATCTCCGCCATCCGCGAATCCTAATCCTCTCCGGCATCCCTCGCCAAGCAGAATCCATCGGCACCCCCAGCACCCACCTGCGCATTCCCGTCCACGCGCGTACACTTGCAGTAGGTACGTGTGATTACGCCCGCGCATCCGATGTACGTGTGAAGCGCAAACTCTCTTTCGAGGACAGGAATGACCGATACGCAGCAACAAGACGCACTGGATCAACTCTCCATCAACACCCTCCGGTTTCTAGCCGTCGATCAAGTCGAAAAGGCCAACAGCGGCCACCCAGGAGCGCCCCTCGGCTGCGCTCCCATCGCCTACCTCCTCTATCACAAGCACATGAAGTTCAACCCCAAGGATCCGCTCTGGTCCGACCGCGATCGCTTCATCCTCAGCAACGGCCACGCCTCCGCTCTGCTATACGGCGTCCTTCACCTCACCGGCTACGACCTTCCCATCACCCAGCTGCAGCAGTTCCGCCAGTGGGGCTCTCACACCCCCGGCCATCCGGAGTACGGCGAGACCCCGGGCGTAGAAGTCACCACCGGCCCCCTCGGTCAGGGCTTCGCCATGGCCGTCGGCCAGGCAATGGCTGAAAAGCACCTCGCCGCCATCTACAACCACGAGAACCACACCCCCGTCGATCACCACACCTACGTCCTCTGCGGCGACGGCGATCTCATGGAAGGCATCTCCCACGAAGCCGCCTCCCTCGCCGGTACCCTCGCCCTCGGCAAGCTCATCGTCTTCTACGACGACAACCTGATCTCGCTCGACGGACCCACCGACCTCAGCTACACCGAAGACGTCACCATGCGGTTTGAGGCCTATCACTGGCAGGTTGTCATGGTCCACGACGGCAACGACCTCGTCGCCATCGAGAAGGCCATCGAAGAGGCCAAAGCCGAGACCTCCAAGCCCACCCTCATTCGCGTCCGCACCATCATCGGCTACGGCAGCCCCAAAGCCGGCACCAACAAGGCCCACGGCGAAGCTCTCGGCGCAGAAGCCACCAAGGCCACCAAGCGCAACCTCGGCTTCCCCGAGGACAAGAGCTTCTACGTCCCCGAAGAAGCCGCCAAAAACTGGCTGCAGGCCGTCGAAAAGGGTAAAAAGGCTCAGGACGAATGGCAGCAGAAGTTCGACGCCTTCAAAAAAGCCTACCCCGAGCTGGGCGAGCAGTACGAGCGCACCTCCTCCCACAAGCTCGCCGACGGCTGGCAGAAGTCCATCCCGTCCTTCCCCACCGAAAAGCCCGTCGCGACGCGGAACGCCGGTCAGGTCGTCATGAACGCCATCGCCAAGGTCGTCCCCGAGCTCTTCGGCGGCGCAGCCGACCTCACCGCCTCCACGAAAACCATCTTCAAGGATTCCCCCAGCTTCCACGTCGATCCCGTCGGACGCAACGTCTTCTTCGGCGTCCGCGAGTTCGGCATGATGGCCGCCGTCAACGGCATCGCCGCCCACGGTGGCCTCATCCCCTTCGGCTCCACCTTCTTCACCTTCTCCGACTACTGCCGCTCCGCACTCCGCATGGGCGCGCTCATGAGCACCCACTCCCTCTACATCTTCACCCACGACTCCGTCGGCCTCGGTGAAGACGGCCCCACCCACCAGCCCGTTGAGCACCTGATGAGCCTCCGCGCCATCCCGCAGCTCACCGACTTCCGCCCCGCCGACGCCAACGAAACCGCCGCCTGCTGGCAGCTCGCCCTCGAGCGGCCCTCAGCCTGCTTCATGGCCCTCAGCCGTCAGGACCTCCCCGTCCTCGACGCCACCAAATACAAAGTCATGGAAGGCACACGCAAGGGTGCCTACATCCTCGAATCCTTCGGCAAGGACATCGTCCTCGTCGCCACCGGCTCTGAAGTCGAACTCATCATGAAAGCCGCCCTCGAGCTCAAAGACGCTGGCATCAACGCAACCGTCGTCTCCATGCCCAGCTTCAAGATCTTCGAAGAGCAGGATGACGCCTACAAAGCCTCCATCTTCCCCCACGGCGTTCCCAAGATCTCCGTCGAAGCCGGTGCCACCATGGGCTGGTGGAAGTACATCGGTCGCGAAGGCGTCGCCATCGGCATCGACCGCTTCGGCGCCTCAGCCCCAGGGCCCATCGCTCTGGAAAAGCTGGGAGTATCCGTTGCACATGTTGTGGAACACGCAAAGAAACTTGTGAAAAAGTAGTCCGGTGATGCGACATTTCTTCGTAAATGTGTAAAGTTGTGTAAAGTAGTAGACAGGGTCGGTAGCATCGCCATTTTGCGTTGCGCTGGGCGTTTGTCCCAACCGCCCCTCTTCCTTCTATAAAGGCTCCCGCAAGGGAGCCTTTATACTTTTCAAGTGCACCTTCTGTATCTCGATGAGTCGGGTCTAGCCGCGGACAGCAAGAGGCGTCACTTCGTGTTGGCAGGGCTTTCAGTGTTCGAGCGATCGCCGCACTGGATTGAGGCGGAACTTGACTCGATCGCTGCGCGTTTCAATCGGGATGATCCAAGGTCTGTAGAGTTACATGGCAGCCCAATGCGAACAGGTGCTAAATTCTGGAGGAACGTGCCACTGTCTGCCCGCGAACGAGCCATCAAAGACGCTCTTGACGTTGCAGTGACGAAGCGCTGTAGGCTCTTCGGCGCTGTTCTGGAGAAGTCAAACCACAGTGGTCAGGATGTAACGCAAGTGGCGTTCGAGCAGGTCAGCAGCCGGTTCGATCAGTACCTTGGTCGTCTCCACAGGCAAGATGACACACAGCGCGGGCTAATTTTATTTGATAAGTGTGCCGTCGAGCGACGAATTCAGACCATGGCTCGGGACTTCAAGAGCACAGGTCACACCTTTGGCCGACTGAGAAACCTCGCTGAAGTTCCCGTATTTATCGATTCTGAAGCATCTCGCCTCATCCAACTGGCGGATCTCGTCGCCTATGCGCTCTTTCGCCACCACGAATTCAACGACTCCACCTATTACGATGTCATTCGAAACTCGTTCGATAGCGAAGGCGGAGTGGTGCACGGACTGTACCACCGATAGGACAAACCCCATGACACAGGACGAAGCCAAACAACTCGTAGCCCAGCGCGCCGCAGCCCTCGTCGAAGACGGCATGGACGTCGGCCTCGGCACCGGCACCACCTCCACCATGTTCATCCACGCCCTCGGCGCGCGCGTCAAAGCCGGGCTCAAGATCCGCTGCGTGGCCTCATCCGACGCCAGCCACAACCTCGCCGCCAGCCTCGGCATCAACATCCTCACCCTCCCCGAGCTCCCCCAACTCGACCTCTACATCGACGGTGCCGACGAGGTCGGCCCGCAGCTCGCCCTCATCAAAGGCGGCGGCGGCGCTCTCCTCCGTGAAAAAATCGTCGCCAGCGCCTCCCGCCGCTTCGTCGTCGTCGTCGACTCCACCAAGCTCGTCCCCACCCTCGGCCGCTTTCCACTCCCCGTCGAGGTCATCAGGATGGCCCTCCCGCTCGTCCAGCGCCAGCTCGCCGACCTCGACCTCAACCCCTCACTCCGTCGGCAGCCCGACGGCAGCCCCTACCTCACCGACGAGCACAACTACATCCTCACCTGCGCCTGCCGCTCCATCCCCGACCCCGAACGCACCGCCGCCCACATCCGCTCCATCGTCGGCGTCGTCGAGCACGGCCTCTTCCTCCACATGGCCTCCACAGCGCTCATCGCCGACGACGACGGCGTCCGCGAACTCAAACCCTAGCCCTACGCCCGCTGCACTCCACCCAACGCCGACAGCTGCCCCACAATCCACTCCGACCACCCCGCAATCTCCTCCTCCGTCAACGTCCGCTCCCTGGACTGAAACACCACCCGCAGCAGCAGCGAATAGAACCCCGCAGCCACAGCCTTCCCCTTCGCATCCCGGAAGATCTCCACCGGCGTCACGCGCCGCAGCTCCTCCAGCTTCCATCCCCGCAGCACGCCCTCAATCGCCCCCCAGGCCACCGCATCCGGAAACACAAACGAGAAGTCCCTCTCCACTGCCTGAAACCGCGAGAGCTCCCGTGACACCGGCTGCCGCAGCGCCGTCCGCAGCAGTCGCTGCGCATCGATCGCTGCAATCACACAGCTCTGCCGCAGCTTCCGCGCCTGCAGCTCCGCCCCGCTCAACTCCCCGAACACCCCAACCGCCGCGCCATCCAGCAACACCCGCGCCCCGCGCCCCGCCGCCACCCACTCCGGCAGCTCCGCCGCGTCGAAGCTCACCTCCCCCTCAAACCGCTCCAGCAGTGCCTCCACGGCTCCCTTCGCCTCATAAAACAGCGCATCCTCCTCACGGTGCAGCGCCGTCTTCACCGCCCCGCCCGTCACCCCCAGCGACAGCCCGACCCGTTCGTCCACCTTCGCCGTGGATCCCGTAAACACTGTTCCCAGCTCAAACAGCCGCACCGTGCTCACATCCCGGTGCAGATTATGCGCCAGCATCGTCGCCATTCCCGGCGCCAGCGACGGCCGCAGCATCCCCGCCTCCGCGCTCAGCGGATTGCCCAGCGCCACACCGCCGCCGCCAAACGTCGCCGCCTCCTGCTCGGATACAAACGTACTCGACACCGCCTCCGTAAAGCCCACGCCGCGCAGCGTCTCGCGGATCACCGCCTCCTGCCGTGCATGTGGCAGCTCCCGCACGGCTCCCGCAAAACTCGGCAGCGTGTCCGCAAACCGGTTGTACCCATACACCCGCGCCACCTCTTCAATCAGGTCGATCTCCCGCTCCAGATCCAGCCGCCAGCTCGGTAGCTTCACCGCATACGCACCCTCGCCCGTCCGCGTCAGCCCGCACCCCAGCGCCTCCAGGTACCGCACCACCAGCGCCTCGCTGATCCCTTTACCGTCCGCCGTCGTTCCCAGGTGCCGCTGCACCTCGCTCACCGAGAGCGGTATTGCCGCCCGATCCGCCGTCTTCGCCGCCAGCGCCGCAACCACCACATCCACCAGCGGCCCCACCACCTCACCGCCGCACTGCTCCACAACCAAACGCGTAACAAGGTGATTCGCCACCGGTGCCGCATTAAAATCCGCCCCCCGCTCAAACCTGTGGCTCGCATCCGTATGCAGCCCATGCCGCCGCGAGCTCGCGCGGATCGCCGCCGGATCAAACCACGCTGCCTCCACCAGAATGTTCTTCGTCGCCTCCGTCACCCGCGACTCCCACCCGCCCATCACGCCCGCCATCCCCAGCGCCTTCACCTCATCGGCCACCACCAGGTCCTCAGCCACCAGCGTCTTCTCCGACCCATCCAGCAGCCGCAGCCTCTCCCCCGCACGCGCCCGCCGCACCACAATCCCGCCCTCAATCTGGTCCAGATCGAACACATGCGTCGGCTGCCCCATCGCCATCCACCCAAAGTTCGTCACATCCACCGGTGCCGAGATCGGCTTCTGTCCCAACGCCCCAAAGTACTCCGCGATCACCCCCGTGCCCGGCCCCACCGTCGTGCCCCGAATCACCCGCGCCGTAAACCGTCCGCACAGATCCTCCGCCTCAATCCGCACCGGAAACCCATCCCCCGCCTTCGTCTCCATCACCGGCGCTCCCGCCCCCTGCGTCAAAGGTTCCAGCGCCAGATCGTAGATCGCCGCAGCCTCCCGCGCCACACCATAGTGGTTCATCGCATCCACGCGATTGGTCGTAATATCCATCTCGAACCGCGCCCCGCCACACGCCGCCTCAAACTCGCCTTCCACCGCAATCCCGCGCAGCGTCAAATCTTCTGCCATCTGCCGATCATCCACATCCAACCCCGGCAGGTAACTCCGCAACCACTTCGTCAAAATATCCATCGTGCTCTCGTCAATCCTTCTTCCAGTCCGTTCCTGGCATAATTCTCTTCATAAATTCGTCGAACAGCGGCACCGTAAACGCCGTGTCCCCATGACTCGGGCTCCAGATCATGCCCTTCATGATGATCCGTTCTCTGAGCGGCCCAATTGCGCTCACCCGCTTCCCTAACGCTGTAGCGATGTCTCCCGAACGGTGTGGTCCAGGTCCCAGTTCGGCCATCGCACGCAAGTAACGCTTCTCGGCCGGCGTCAACCGGTCGAACCGAACAAGGAAAAAGCTCTGGTCCAGCGCCGCAATCACCTCTGCTGAGGCTGCATGTACATCCCCATCCGTAATAGGACTTTGCGGAGCCACATCCCAGGAGTGCTTTCCCCATTCCTGCAGGAAATACGGATAGCCTTCCGTTTTCTTGAGCACCTCCGCAAGCGCCTGATCCGTAAACGCCACGCCCATACGTGCGGCCGGCCTCAGGATCGCGAGCGTAGCTTCATCTTCCGACAACGGCCCGATTGCCGGAAAGTCGAAGAGCCTTTCGGCGTATGACTTCGCATGTCCAGCCAGCGCACGCAACTGCGGAAGCCCTGCACCCACCAGTGCCACCGGAAGCTGGGTCTGGGCGCATCGGTGCAACGCCGCGATAAGAGCGGCAAACTGGTCTTCCGGCAGATACTGTAGCTCATCGATGAAAAGTACGACGGCCGTATTTGCCTTCTTTGCTGCTGTCCCCACGCGGTCCAGCAGCGTACTGAGGTCGACCTCCAGGTCCCCATTATCCGCAACACCAGCTTCGGGTTCGGCATCAAAACCAATCTCGATGTCCGAATACTTCAGCTTCAATCCGCGGGCGAACCCTGCCAGCGCCCGAAGTCCCTTCGCCGCAAACTCCCGTGCGGCTCCAACCCTTGACAGGGCAAGCAGAGCCACTCTTAGCTGGGGTGCCAACAGTGCTGGAAGCGACCTGTTCTCAGGCGTCTCAGCCCTTACCGTGAGAACGCCCGCCTGCTCTGCGTCTTGCCGGATGCGTTCCAGAAGAACCGTCTTGCCGACCCCTCGCAACCCCACCATCAGAAAGCTCTTCGCCGATCGCCCCTGTCGAATCCGTGCAATCGCCACCGCCATTTGCTCGCGTACTTGATGCCGACCGATGAGTTCGGGAGGTGGCGCTCCAGCGCCAGGGGAGTATGGGTTGTCAACCGCGTCCATCGTCCGAGTTTATAACAAAATTAGTCGAATTATCTTTATAAGATAACTTTGTCAATTCATGCCAATTTGCCAGATTCGGGCTGCTGCTACAGAATCGCAAATCCTCTCCCCATCTCACTTCCGCCCCACAAACTGGCTCCCCGGCAAAAACGCCGGCCGCACCGGAGCATCCGCCACTGCCTCCACCAGCCGGTAGAAAAACACATCGAACTTCGTCGCCGCGTCAAAGTCCATCGGCTGCGTCACATCATCCTGCGGCCGGTGATACCGCACCGCATACCACTGCCGATACCGCCGCTCCGCATCCGTCCCAGCGTCATACCCAAAGATAAAGCTGATCGCCGGCACATGAATCTGCAGAAACGGATACTGGTCCGCCCTCCGCAGCAAGCTCCGCTCCGGCTCACGGTCCGCCCGAATCTCAATCCCCATCCCCTTGCCAACCTCCGTCGCCGTCGCTCCCAGCGTCGTGTCGCCCAGCGCCTCCGCAGTCAAAATCTTCAGCGGAAACAGCGGCCTCAACTGGTCCAGATTGATGTCCGCCGCCAGCTCCCCCACCGGCACCGTTGGATGCGCCACAAACCACCGCGACCCCAGCAGCCCCTTCTCCTCGCCAGTAAACGCGCAGAACAAAATCGACCGCTTCGGCAAGCCCAGCCGCACGCCCTTCGCCGCCACATCCACCGTGCCCCCCGCTCGCAGATCATCCGCCATCTGGATCAGCAACGCCACATACGCCGCATCGTCCAGCGCCCCGTTATACAGGTTGTCGCCTGCCACCGGCGTCCCAAACCCATAGCCATCCAGGTGCGCTCCAACCGCCACATACTGCGCCGCCAGCGCCGGGTCAGACCCCGGCAGCACCGCCAGCACATTCGGCGAGCTGATATCCCTGCTCTTAAGCTCCAGCTTCACCCGCAGCTTCCCCGGAATCTCAAAGTTCGGCAGCGGCTGCTTCGCCCCACCCGCCTTCAACACCGCATCCGCATCCTGCCCCGACCCCGCCACCAGCTTCCTGAACGCCTCCGCACTCAGCCGCATCGGCGGCAACATCGCCGCCCCCTTCGCGTCCTCCTTGTCCGTCTTCAGCGTCACACTCCGCGCATACGCATACGGCCACCGCGGCGGCTCAATCGAAAAGTACGGGTCGTCCACACTCACCACGCCCAGCGCACCCGCCGCCCTCGCATTCGACATCCGCTCCAACCCACTCGGCAGCCCCGCCCGCTGCGTCCCAAAGCACACCACAACCCTGCCCTTCACCCCCTCCATCGCGTCCTTCCCGCAGTACCCCCGAAACACCAGCGCACCCGTCCCCTCGCGCAGCGCACTCTCCGACGCACCCACCATCATCTCCTGCAAAAACGCCAGCTTCAGCTCCCCGCCTGCGCCACCACCCGGCCGCTCCACCACAAAGCTCGTCCCCTCCGGCTCAACCCGCACCTCATGCATCGGCACCGTCTGGAAGTACGTCCCGCCATCCCCCGCCGGCTTCAGCCCCGCAGCCTTGTACCGCGCCGCAACATACTCCGCCGCCCGCTGATACGCCGCCGTCCCCGTATCCCGCCCCTGCATCGCATCGCTCGAAAGCAGCTCCGTCGTATGCCACCACGCCAGCGTGTCCGCATCATGAATCTCGCCATCACGCGGATGCACCTGCTGTGCCCCCGCCAATCCCGCCGCAAGAAAAAACACCACCACCGACGCAAAAATTCTCATAGTGCAACGAGCATATCAACCCGCCGCCTCTTTCGCCCCTCAAAAACTCACTTCCCCACCTCAAGCGCAGCAGGAGTCAGTGTCGTGCCCGGCCTTGAGCACCCGGTTTCGCCCCTGTTGGTCATTCCCGCAGGGAATCTGCGTTTGCCTTCTCTACCCCAGCAGCAATCCCCCCAAAGAACCCACCGCCGCGCCCCAACAGCCCGCGCCGCTTTGTCTCCACCAACAGCCCACCCCACTTTGAAGGGGACGGGCTTCACGGGCTGAAGCCCACCCCACTTTGAAGGGGACGGGCTTCAGCCCGTCCATCAACTCCCCCAAAACCCAGTGGCTTCAGCCACGGAGGGACTCTTCAGCGCCCCTACGCGAACTGCTCCAGAAACCGCATATCCCCCGAGTACAGCAGCCCAATATCACTGATCCCATACTTCATCATCGCAATCCGGTCCACGCCCATCCCAAATGCAAACCCGCTGATGCGGCGCGTGTCATACACCGGCTCCCGTCCCATCTCCAACCGCCGCTGATTCACCGCCTCAAACACCGCCGGGTCCACCATCCCGCACCCCAGCAGCTCAATCCACCCCGACTGCTTGCACTTCCTGCATCCCTTCCCGCCGCAAAAAATACACGAGATCTGCACATCCGCGCTCGGCTCCGTGAAAGGGAAAAAGCTAGGGAAAAACCTCGTCTTCACCGCCGACCCGAAGAACGCCTTCATCGCATGATCCAGCGTCCCCTTCAGGTCGCTGAACGTGATATTCGTATCCACACACAGCCCCTCCACCTGGTGAAACACCGGCGAGTGCGTCGCATCCGCCGCATCGTTCCTGTGCACCTTGCCCGGAATCACCAGCCGCAGCGGCGGCGCCTGCTCCAGCATCGACCGTATCTGCACCGGCGACGTATGCGTCCGCATCAGCAGCCGCTCCCGCAGCGGCCTGCCCTCCTGCCCGGCGACCACCAGCGTGTCCTGCGTATCCCGCGCCGGATGGTTCGGCGGAAAGTTCAACGCCTCAAAGTTATAAAAATCCGTCTCCACCTCCGGCCCCAACCCCACCGAATACCCCATCCGCTGAAACACGCCGACAATCTCCGCCATCGTCTTCACCAGCGGATGCTCCGCCCCCACCCTCCGCCCCGCCCCCGGCAGCGTCACATCCAGGTGTTTCGCAGAATCTCCGTCAAGCAAATGTTCCACAGCAAGCCATATCTCGATCTGCTCCTTGAGCGCATTGAATCGCTGACCGATCAGTCGTTTCGCTTCAGGCGGAGCACTCTTCAAAAGCGCATCGCTGATCTGCTTGAGCTTACCTTGCTTACGACCGAGCCAATCCAAGCGGAAAGACTCTTTATCAAAACCCTGATCCTCGATCGATTGGCGCGCCTCTTCATGGAGAGCCCCGAAGTATTGATCAAGCGATGCCTCTGAGAAGTCTGTAAGTTTCGGGATGATCAAGAGCGCATCTTTCTGAGCAGCCCAACAAGCTGCTGGTAGTTAGAAATCGTGCAGCGGGCCGGACTTGATACCGGCTATGAGAGCGTACCCCGCACCGCTAATGAGTCGCTATGCTCGGCAATCCCTTCTATCCAGCCGAGTGGCGAGGTTGAGTTAGACCGGAAGGTCCGGCGTGCTCCCTGTATCCATTTCCGCGCATGACTTTCACATACGCAATGCCCGTGGTGCTCATACACCATTCTCGGGCTTCCTCAGTGTGTCCATCCACACCGCCGCTGCGCTTCCAGCTTATCAAATTCGCAAACTGTCCCTCACCACTTCCGCCCCCTACAGCGCCCACAAAATCACCGCCGCCATCAACACCCCCAGCAGCAGACTCCGCTTGTCCGTAATCGCGAACACCACCGGATCATCATGCATCTCCCCGCGGCTCGCCAGCATCCACACCTGGCTCAGCCACAGCAGCAGCACCGGCACCACCATCCACAACCGCACCGGGTGCGCATACAAAAAATTCGTCTCCGGGTTATTGATATAAATCGACAACACCACCACCGCCGCATACATCGCGCCCGTGCCCAACGCCCGCAGTTGCTCCAAATCGCTTACAAAATATCCGCGCCCATTGCTCACCGACCCGCCGCGCTCCCGCAAACTCTCCAACTCGCTGAACCGCTTCACAAACGCCAGGCTCAGGAAAAAGAACACCGCAAACCCCGCCAGCCACGGCGACATCGGAATCCCCGTAGCTGCGCTTCCTGCCATGATCCGCACCGTGTACAGCCCGCTCAGCACAAACACATCCAGCAACAACTTCCGCTTCAAATAAAGCGAGTACGACAGCGTCACCGCCGTGTAAAACGCCAGCCACGCCAGGAACGCGTAGGGCCGCGCCAGCACCGAACTCCCCGGCATCGCATTGAAGAACACCGGCAGCGCCAGGGCCAGTGCGACAGCACAAACCATCAGCAGGCACACCATCTCCACACCCGCAATCGCCGACAAATCCCCCGCCGCAAATGGCCGATTTCGCTTTCGCGGATGCTTTCGGTCCGCCTCCAAATCCAGCAAATCATTAATGATGTACGTAGCCGAAGCGCACATCCCAAAACTAAAAAACGCCGTCACCGCTCCCGCAAACGTCCGCAGATGCCACTGGTGCGCCAGCAGCAGCGGCACAAACAGCAGCGCATTCTTCGCCCACTGGTGCAGCCGCACCGCCTTCAGCCAGCTCCGCAGCTTCGGCCCGCGATCCTCAAACCTCATCGCCGCCACCGTGCCCTGCCGCTTCATCCCCGCTCGCAGCGCCTTATCCGGATTCGCCACCATCGGCGACACGCACGCCGCCAGCAACTCCACATCCGGCTTCGCATTCCCGATGTAACAGAAATTCTCCCCAAACTTCTCGCGAAACGCCGCCAGCTTATTTCCCCCCGCCAGATTCAACGCCCCATCCGACGCCAGCACCCCCGCAAAAATTCCGAGATGCGCCGCAATCCTCTCCGCCAACTCGCGGTCCGCCGCCGTCGCTAAATAAATCGCCCGCCCCTCGCCATACTGCTGCCGCAAATACTCCAGCAGCGGCCGGTTATACGGCAGATGCTCCACATCCAGCGTCACCAGCCTGGTCAAATGCTGCTTGAACGCCGCCCGCCCCTCGGCAATCCATCCCGGCACATGCACCAGTTCCATCGGCTTCTGCCGCGCCACCACAAGCACCGTATCCAGCAGCGTGTCGCTCTTCACCAGCGTCCCATCCAGATCCACGCACAGCGCCACCCCCGCCGGCAATACCGCCCCCGCGGCGCTTCCCCCGGCAGAAATCGTCTTCGCCTCTACGACTCGCTCAGCACCATTCATCGTCGGCTACGGCTCTCCCTCTCAATTTGCCTCATCATCCTCACCCGCAGAGTCGTTGCCTCTATTATCACGTCACTCTTCCGTCCGTGCGAGCACCTCCCCGCACATTCACCACAACTCCATCGTCGACAAACCCGGTTAGATGCGTAACCGCTCCGCGTCGATCAAGCTCCTTGCCTCAGCCTCGCTCCGCTAAACTATCCCAGATGACTACCCCCGCCTCCGCCCCCACCCTCGCTCTCCTCTTCCCCGGCCAGGGCTCCCAATCCGTAGGC
>JABBOG010000068.1 GCA_019351975.1 Acidobacteriota bacterium | reverse complement strand
TGGACCGCGCTTGGGATACTTTGCCGGGAAGACGGCATCCAACTCCGGGTAGACAGTACCTGTGACTTCGAAGATGTCAGGCAATCCATCATTGTCAAGATCTACAATGCCCGCGCCCCAGGTGATGAATCGACGCTCACCCCCGAGGCCGGCTTCGGATGTGACATCCTCAAATTCACCTTTACCGGTATTGCGATAAAGTCCCGAAGCTTGATGAAAAAAATGCGTCCTGAGAACATCCAGGCGTCCATCGAGATTGTAATCAGCAACAGCAAGACCCATTCCCGCTACCTCCTGCCCCTCTCCACTTAGGGCCAGACCCCGCTGTAGCCCTTCCTCCCGAAATGTTCCATCGCGGTTATTCATCAGCAATTGGCTAGGTGTGGAATCGCAAGCAATCAAGATATCCTGCCAGCCATCTCCATCGACATCGAATGCAACCGCAGTAAGGCCATACCCATTTCGTAGCGCCGCAACTCCAGATGGGACCGACACGTCAGTGAATGTGCCGTCACCATTGTTGCGATACAGCGCGTGCGTCGGAAACGGTAATCCACTTGGCCCGCAATTTACAGCCACGCCCTCAAAGCTACAATTTGGCATCTGTAAATTCGGTTTGGGCAACGACTCGAAACTTACGTCAGCATAGTTTGCAACGAATAAATCCAGCAGTCCGTCGCGATTATAGTCAACGAATGTACATCCGCTTCCAAAGCGCGGCCTCGCATTCAGTAGACCGGCCTTGGCAGTAACGTCCGTGAAGGTCCCGTCTCCGTTATTGTGCATCAGCCGATTCTGACCATATCCCGTCAAAAACAGATCCTCAAAGCCGTCATTATCATAATCGCCGACACACACCCCGGTGGCCCACCCAGAACTGGTCAATCCGGCTTTCATCGTGACCTCCGTAAAGCGGCCATCGCGAGTATTACGATACAGACGTGTGCCACCCAATGCAGATCTCTCTGAGTTCTCTCCTTCAGGGCCACCCACGATCAAAAGATCCATCCACCCATCGTTGTCATAGTCAAAAAACGCGCAGCCGCCGCCCATCACTTCAATGATGTATGTAGCACTCGAGGTCATTCCATAGGGGATGGTGGCCGTAAGGCCGGCAGATGCGGAGACATCTACAAACCGTGAGAACGGTTGGCGACTCGTAATCGTCATTGGAAGGCAACGCATGGCTCGGGACATAAGCGTCGCACCACATACTGCAGGCAGAGCTTCTAATACAGTGCGTCGTGTCCATGTACCTGATTTGAGTTGCATTGTGCAGATGGTCCTTATCAATCATACGTCCATAGACTTGAGCCTCAGCGCGAGGCATATAACCAGTACATCTTCTGAGTTCACAGATTCCTAATGCTGTGGCTCCAACTGATCGATATTTCGCAGCAATTCTCTCGCGGGATTGTTGTTCGGCTCCAACGCAAGAACGTGTGCAATAGCGCCTCTTGCTTCCTCCCACTTCGATTGCAGGCAGAGCGCTGCCGCTAGGTTCAGCCACGCTTTGGAGTAAAAAGGATCCGCTCGAACAGCAAGCTGAAAATGCTCGACTGCCCGATCCGTTTGGTTCGCAGAAAAATCGAGATACCCTAGCTGATTTTGCGCAAGCGCCATTCCAGGGCTGAGATCAACAGCCCGTTGCAACGCTATGCGTTCGGCCGTTATGTCCCCTCCTTTATCGGATGCCATCGCAAGCTTGTACGCGAAGATCGGCTCCGATGGATCAAACTCACAGGCGGAACGAAAGGCCTCGACCGCTTGCTTCACGTCACCTGATGCAATGAACTGATCGCCTTGCTCTGCTTTCGCTTCAGCCTGCGCTCTTCCTTCTTGGGCCTTCAACATCGCCTGATATAGTTGCAACTGCTGCTGAGCAGCTTTGGCGTCGTTCATAGACCGCAAGACTCGCGCAAGTTCAAAATGGACTTCGGGTGTTTGCACACCAAGCGCTATCGCTGCTTCGAGCTGGCTTTTTGCTCCCGCATCATCCTTAAGAGTTGCTAAGACCGCGCCTAATCGATAATGTGCATCTCCATATAAAGGGTTAGCAGAAATCGACGTTTCAAAGTAGCGCTTGGCTCCAACAAAATCGTCCGCACGCTGACTCATCAAGCCCATAAGATAGAGTACTTCCCACTGATGAGGCTTCAGGCGGAGGATCTGTATCGCCAATGTTTTAGCTACAGGATCGTGAGCAAGCACCAAAGTATGCAAGTAAAGAATCTCAACTGCAACGTCCGATGGATGACGCTTGATGACGGGCGAAAGAACTGACACCGCATCCTGAAACCGACTCTGCAACATGAGAACGCCCGCAAGCGCTTCAGCCACGCTGTCTGACGATCGATGCACTTGCAGCATCGTGCCCAACAGCTCCGACGCCTGCTGCAGAAGCCCTGTCTTCGTGTAAGCGACCGAAAGATCGATGCCGAGCTGTTCTGAACAATGCCCAGCTTTAACGATCGGTTGCAATAACTCGATGACCTCCGAATACTTTGCATCCGCAAGCAAATCCCGACTGAGATTTTCCAATGCTTCTTCCGAGTCAGGCTTGGTGGCGAGAGTCAGCCGCCACTGCATCTCGGCATCGGCCCTCCGGCCCACCGCATCGAACGCTGTCCCAAGTGCCAAGTGCGCTCTGTCGGATGTGGGCGCGATACGTAGCGATTGCTGTAGAGGAAGAACTGCCGCACCAGGCTGCCCTGATGAATAGAGACTTAAACCAAGAAAATAAAAGTATTCCGACGAGGTGGGCTCTGCCTTGACCGCCTCGCGAAATTCATCCGCTGCGCAGCTGAACTGATGGCGGTGTGCATACCATTGGCCAAGTCGCGCATAGGTGGTGCCATCGCGATGGCTCTTAAGCTCCAAGGCAAGATCCTTCGGTGGTATGCAAGTCGCGTGTGCAACGGCACCTATGAGGAAGGAAACCAGTATCAACAACATGTTTTTCGTTAGGCGTAAGACCCGAAGTTTTTGTTTCCTTACATTTCCGCTATCTTGCGTCATAGACTTTGCCAGGGTATATCCAATGTAACGGAACCAGGATAGAACGAAAGGATACGCTGTAAGTAGCAGAGGCTGCGTTTTCTGCATAGTTCCTTTGATCCTCAAACTACTGTTTTACAGCACATCTGTGGCACCCAATGCTACTGCAACGATCTTGTGGCTTTTGAACTATAGATCTCCTTAGAGGGTGTTATGAACTTTGCACCAGAGTAGAGTCTTTGCTGCTGTTTGTTTTTTCTTGAGCATGGAGGGATGGAACGACTCCCACAAACCCTCAGAGGAATACACTTCATCGCCTTCGCCGTCCTCATGACCAACAGACTCATCACACTCGCAACTTCATAACACCCTCTAGGCGAAAGCGCTCTATACCATTCATCGAACTCGTACCAATATGTTTCTCCCTGCCCCATTCTCAGGGCCATCGAGCAGAACAGCATATCCGGGTATTTGATCCAAGGCGGTTGCATAATCTCAAGCTATCGCATTTTTCCATTGTCATGAAACGATTCTCTTCCGTTTTTGCCCACAGAAACTCTTGCGGGCACCGATCCAGCAACATGATTGAACAGCCTGAGCTGTAGAATATGGCGATCATGCGACTGAGATCCAAACTTCTTCTCCCGCTGCTTATCCTGGTGACCACTTCCCTTCTGGCGGACGATGGAGCTGCGTCCGTAGCTGCGGGGGGCCTGATCGTGATGAGCAGCGAACCGCGTATCACGATGGCCAAGGAAGTATTACGGATATCGCCGCGCAAAGTGATCGTGAATTACGATTTTCGCAATGACAGCGATCGGGATATTACGACGGAGGTCGCCTTTCCTATCCCAGACTATTCGCTTGCGATGTCGGACGCCAACCCGGCGAGGGAAGGTTTTGACGATTTTCGGCTATGGGTGAATGATGTTCCGGCGCGTTTCCGGATTAGCGCGAGGGCCTATCTGGATGGAAAGGACTATACCGATCTGTTGAGAAGTCGGCATATCGACGTGGTATCTTTTGGACATTCCACGGACTACTACAACAGCGAGGAGATCGAAGGACTGACGGCCACGCAGCTCAAGCAGTTGGAGCAGATAGGATTGGTCGACAAGAAGTACAAGCAGGCAAAGTGGACGGTAAAGAAGAAATACTACTGGCTACAGACGTTTCCCGCACATAAAACGGTCCATATCAGCCACGTATATTCGCCGTTTCTGGGCGGAGAGTCCACGATCCAAGGCGCCCTGGGAAAATCTCCAGATGCTGACGCAGTCAATGAGCTGAAAACATTTTGCCTCGATACAAAGCTACAGAAGATCCTACAGAAAATCGCCGACAGTACCGACGAGGATTCTTCCTACACTTACGTGGACTTTATCCTGACTACCGCAAATACATGGAAGAAGCCGATCGAGGATTTCACATTGATTGTCGACGGGCCGCATGGAAATAATGCTGTCGCAAACTATGTAAGCTTTTGCTGGGATGGACCGATCGTAAAGACTGGCACGAACCAATTTACTGCCCATGCAGTCGATTTTGTTCCTAAGAAAGAATTGCGCATCGGGTTCTTTAATATCCGGCATCAACGGCATTAGCGTGACCTACATTCAACGGTCGAGACCAGGACATTCCATGTCGTCTGGCGAGAATCGGGCTTTCGCTAACGGGGCGAAAACCTTATGATCGCGCCAGGGCCAAGCGGCCCGATAAGATTCAGCCGCCAGAATCGAAACGTCATGGCCACTCATGGGCCCCGGGGCGGAGACTTTTTCCGGTCTGGAATGCGGTCGTTGAAGTCGGCGATTGTCTTCAGTGCCAACTTGGGATGTTGCGGGTCGAAACGTTGGAGTCTTCCCTGCGATGCAATCACGATCCTTCCACTTTGGTCGAAGTCGCACCAGGTCCCCGATAAACTCTGGACCGGTCCAGCACCATCGCCATGAAAAAGTTCCATCGACCATTGTTCGCTTAAAGAAACGGGTACCGTCGCAACCAGCTTCCACCGGCCGCAGGGACTTGTTTCTCCAGAATGCTGGGCCAATAGGTCTGTCGATTGGTAGCGCTTTCGACCTGCATCCACCTCTGACGGAAGAGCCAGCCATCGCGGACCATGCGAAGCATCCAGGGCTGGGCGTATGGATCATAAGTTTCTTCCCGATCGGTCCTTACGCGCACCTGAGGCCGTGGGCAGGATGGTGTGCTGAATCCTCGAGAGCATGGTTGAGCCAAACTGCATTGCGACCCTCAAACACGCCGCCGCCGTTCCACGTATCTCGCTTCCGCCACATTGCGAGTGCTGTGACATAGGGAGGTCTGCTGATTGCGGTCCATGCTGGCATGTCATAGCCATTCTCCTCGCGCTCATCGTAGTTCGCAGCGAAGTAGAGCAGCAGTGATCCATCCGGAGAAACGTCGGAGCGCTGCGAATGCATGCGCCCATGGAACCACTGACCATTCTCAAACTGGTCGGTATCGGTGTGCCACAGGACTAACTGGCACCAGTTGGATGGTCCCCTGCGAAACACCAAGGCCAATCGAGACGCGCGCGCCAGGATGACGTCCAGCCTTGCCCGGGCGGCTTTCGAAGCCTGTGCTGTCTTGGGTGGCGCGGTCATTGCGGTCATCCAACTTTGTCTACGGCTTGATGTCCACTTCCACCATGTTCGAACCGCGAGCGGAGGACAACGATCCTTTGTTCAGCGGATTGTGGCCAGCCTTGAGGGGCTGCCATGAGACGTTGATGGCGTAGCGGCCCGGATCCTTGGGGGTGTGGACCATCGGAAAATCGACGACATATAATTTTCCGGGCACCATGGTCGGTGCCTTGCCGGAATCTTTGTCGCAGTCCATGCCAACGTAATCCTGTCCGAACCCAAACTCTCCCGTATCGAGATTGACGTAGGCGACGCTCAGGCCGGGACACAAGTCGGTGGAAAGTGGGGCGGCCGCACCGATATTTTGATACGCAACATGCATACGTATTGACTGTCCGACACGGACACTACGATCTTTGATCTTCAACCCGATACCCACGCCGTCTTGTGCATTGAACTTTACGAGCGGGCCATCCGGCATACCCTGCAATGCGTAATCTTTGGCGATTCCTTCCTGCGCGTTCTGTTTGATCTGGTCTGCTAGCCGCTGCATCGCTCTGCTAACGCTGTCGGAAGATTTCCCTTTTTTCGGGGCTGCCTGTTGCGACGTGTGTTGCGGCGCACTCTTTGCGGCAGCTGCGGGGGCCTGCCGAGCGGAGCGATGGCACCCGGCCAGCAGCACGAACGACAAAGCTCCCGAACAAACAAAAACTGAACGGACGGTCAGGAAGGACTGCATGTTGATTAGTTTATTGTGAGGACAGTCCTTGCCCTGATAGCGGAATGGATTCTAGTCCAGTAGAGCCACCGTGCCCATGCCGTGATCTGGTTGCACTTCGAGAAGTCCACGAACGTTTGTCGCGCTTTGGCCATGCCAGCCTGCATAGCTTTGCAGCCATCTCCGTTTCCGGATAGAAAGCCCATTTGGCTGGCGCTTTTAGCTGCTGCCACTCCGCAACCTGCAAGGAGTACACCCAAAGACCCCCAGGAACTACACGACGGCGCTCCGTCGGTCTATGCGTGGCTGGTTTGTCTGTGTTCATTTGCTTATCCTTTTCGTTCAAGCCTTATGGCTTGTCTGGAGCGTCGGAGGTAGATAAACGCAACATATCTTCATCGATTTTCCGGATTGCCTCAAGGTAGCCTGGCGTCCCGATCCCGACCTGGGCCCACATTGGGCGCAACTCGCCACCAAACCGTCGACGACTCCTGTCATATTGTTCATCGACTTCCCATAAAGTAAGGATCTGGTTCGGAAAACAGTACTCAAATTCGTTGAAAATATGCGGACCGGACTCATCGGCGTCCGCGGCCATTTGAAACAGGTCCTTCGCGGAAATGTCCGAAATGTCGACGCCGCGATAAAACGCGCGATAGTCGATACTCGTGGATACTCCGATAAAGTCCACAAAACCTCGAGCATACGAAACCTGAACACTGTTTCTCAAGAAAAGATCCATATCTTCCCGGCCTTGTCCGACCGGAATACCCGCGTCGATTGCAGCCGCACGTATCTCATCGCGCGAGAATCCAAGTTTGAACGGCCCTACCGAGTGCCTAGGGTTGATGATCAAATCCACCATGAATTATCCGCCTTCCCTGTCTGTGTTGTATCTCCGTTATCTTCGACTTAGCCTCACGCGAGGCCGGAGTAACCGCCTGCAAGCCATTATGACGTATCTACCGCGTTATATATTCCTGAGGGTCTGCTGCAAAGTTTTGGTGTTCGCGTGAAACTGTGCTGAACGCGAGCGGAATTGGTCATGTCAGATTTCAAGTGGCTGCGCTGGCAACGGCGTCGTCCGCGATCGACGAGTTGGCGGGTCGATGAGACTTACGTGAAAGTCCGCGGCAAATGGACCTATCTGTACCGAGCACTCGACAAACGTTGAAGACTGCCTACGCAACCATCTCGGGATTTGAGGTGATGCGTGCTCTACGCAAGCGCCAGGCGAAGATCTTCAATCTCACGCGAGACATCCGCGGTGAGGCGCGCATTGTCCAACGGGCTTTTGGCCTCGGTGCCAGCACCCTCGCGGAGGCCATCGCAATCTTCGGTGAAAGACTCGAACCACAACCTGCTTGACGCCCGGAAGCGGCGGCAATGTTCCCGACGCACCGTGTGCACGCCTATTTTTTGCAACAGAGCCACAACGCTTGGCTAGAAAGATCCGCGGCATGATCGCCTACCGCACCGCAATCACCTCTCGTACGTTGTCCTTCCCCAAAAAGAACCGCACGCTCCCAAAGCCATCCAGAAACTTCTCTACCTGGCGCGTCTGATACACCTGCCGCACCGGTGAGCTTCCTGCATCCATCGCCTTCAGCTCGTCTCCATCGCCGAGCTGAAACCGCGAGTACGCCGTCTCCGGCCCGGTCAATCTACCGTGAAAAAACGCCAGCAACTTTCCCCTCGGGCGCAACACCTCGCGTAGCCGCTCGAACAACGCAGGCACCATCTCAGGTGGCAGATAGTTCGCCGTATCCCACAGCAGGATTACGTCAAAATCACGCCCCGAAAACTCCAGGTTCGCTTTGATAAATCCTTCAACATCGAACTCTGGCTTACCATCGCCTGAACCCGCCCCCGCAGGCCGCATCCACTCCGGTTTGGCTGACTCCTGCACAATGTTCGCCATATATACGCTATGGCCCAACATCGTCAGGTAGTTGATATTCGATGGCGATGTCGATCCAAAATCCAGTACACGCAGCGACTCCGCCTCCTGCAAATAGCTCCGGACCTCCATCCATCCCCGCGAATGGCGCGGCACACGTTCGCCTTGATGCGCAGCCTCTCCATACTTCCTCTTGAACATACCCAACATGCGTCCATCACCACCCTTGCCTGATTGAGGCGTCTGCCCTCGAAGTCCAACTACATCAGCCTAAAGCATAACCCTTTCTCGCAGGATTCATCGAAAATACATCACATCGCATCTTCCTATTTCAGTTCCATTGCATGTACATTCAAAGCACTCGTACATCGCAGCAACAGCCTCCGATCGCTGCAAGTTGCAGACCTCTTTGATCCTGCGTCTAACTCTACGTGAGCCAAAACGTTCGTTGGAGCCAGCCCTCGTCCATGCCAATGCGGATTCCTCTACTCTGGCCCCGGCGCACGTCTCTGATATCCATCGCCTCAATGCTTCTTCTCTTGTCCTCAACCGTGTTTGCCTCGACGACATCAGCGGAGCAATCCGTCTCCACTCAAACGCTGCAGCTTCCAGGCACGCCCGCATCCTGGGTCGCCGCAGCCACGCAAAACGAGCTCGCGATCGTTCGCTCGCAGGGCGATCTTCCCCTGCGCTATCTCCAGCACAAGATCGACGCCCGCGGCGACACCACGCGCGAAATCATCGAAAGCAAACAAGGCAACGTCGCCCGCCTGCTTCGCCGCAATGGACAGCCCCTCACCGCAGCCGAAAACAACGCTGAGCGCGATCGTCTCGAGTCCAATCTCGTTCATCCCGACGAAGTTGCTCGGCATCGTAAACGCGCCGAAGACATGCGCAATGAGGCGCTTGAACTCATCCCGCTTCTTCCCCAGGCCATGCTGTACACCTTCACCACCGGACAGCCGCAGCCCAGACACGCCTCCTCCCCGCAGGTTGTCCTTGACTTCCAGCCCAACCCCGCCTTCCACCCTCCCACCATGCTCTCCGAAGCCCTCACCGGCATGGCGGGGCGCGTCTGGATCGACCAAAACACCCATTGCATCACACGCATCGAATCCAAAATCCTGCATCCCGTCAACTTTGGCTTCGGCATCCTCGCACGAGTCTACCCCGGCGGCACCATCGAGTTCGAACAGACGCAGGTAAACGCAGACCGCTGGGCCTACTCCCACCTTGAAGAGCATCTAACCGCGCGTGTATTCATGGTTCGAACACTCCCGCAAGACACCACCATCACCTCGTGGGATTTTCGCCGCATGCCCGCTCAACTCACCTACCAGCAGGCCATCCACGACCTCCTCGCCATGCCTGTTCCGCTTCAATAGCTCTGCCCTCAAGCCCGCATCGTTTTCTTGCGCACAGTGATCGCTTCAATGCGGTCGCGCACCACCTCAAACCCGCGCCCAACGCCGGTCGGCACCACGATCGTTCCCTCCGTGCTCACCGTTACCTCCGGCTCAATCACATCCTGCGCCCAATAGCGCTTTGACGCTGACACATCTCCCGGCAGCGAAAAATTCGGCAGCGACGACAACGCAATATTATGCGCCCGGCCCACCCCAGTCTCCAGCATGCCGCCGCACCACACCGGCACGCCAAACTCCTGCGCTACATCATGCACCGCAAGCGCCTCCGTAAATCCTCCTACACGCCCGACTTTAATGTTGATGATCTTCCCGCTACCCAGTTCCAGCGCCGCCCGCGCATCACGCCGGTTGCGAATACATTCGTCCAGGCAAATCTTCGTCTTGATCCTGCGCTGTAACGCCGCATGAAAGTAAAAATCGTCGTACCACAGCGGCTGCTCGATCATCAGCAGATCGAACGCATCCCACCCGGCAATGCGCTCCGCATCCTCCAGCCGGTAGGCAGAGTTCGCATCGCAACTCAGCAGAATCTCCGGCCAACGCTCGCGCACCATCGCAAAGATCTTCGCGTCCCATCCCGGCTTGCACTTCAGCTTGATCCGCTGATACCCCGCCGCGACCTCCTTCGCAATCGTCTCCATCAGCTTCTCCGGCGTCGCCTGGATCCCAATCGACACACCGCAAGGAATCACCTCCCGCGTCCCACCCAGCAGCTTCGCCAGCGAGATGCCTTGCCGCTGCGCATCCATCTCCCACACAGCGTTCTCCAGCGCCGCCTTCGCCATCCTGTGCCCACGCACCTGCTCAAACAGCGCCGGACAATCTCTTCCCGAAGCAATCTCCGAACCCACCAGCCGAGGCACCAGCTCCATCTCCGTAATCGTCCACGCCGTATCCACCTGCTCATCGGAGAAGTATGGATGTTCGCCCGCAACGCACTCTCCCCACGCGCTCAGCCCCTCACTCTCCAACTCCACCAGCAGAATCCTCCGCCCCGTCGTCACGCCAAAGCTCGTCTCAAACGGATGCGCCAACGGCATCTGCACTTCGCGCAAATGAATCGCCTCAATCTTCATCGCAATCGCCTCTTCCTCTCAGATCGTCACCGCAAGCTCAACACCCCTAAAGCTCAATACCCAGAATTCTCGTTCCACTGTCCCAATAAAAATCGACCATCGCCTCCTGCATCGCACCTGTATCCCACCACCGCCAATCCCCTTCCGAACGCGGCCTCCAGCGCTGCAGCATTTCTCGCCTGCACCTCACGCGCCCGTCCGCGCTCAGCCTCCGACGCCTTCCAGGCATAGATCTCCGCAGGCACCTCCACCTCTTCCGCCGCAGTCAACGGCAAAGCATCCCCCCGCAGCGCCCGCTCCACGCGCTCCGACCGCAGCCACCACTCCGCATACACCCGGTCCGTCGGCAGCCCCCCCTGCAGCGGCGAGCTCGACGGCCCATAGAAGTCATGCTTGTACCGCCGCACAATCGCGCCTAACTTCGCGATATTCAAGTGCGCATTCTTGATCTCCAGCGGATCGAACGTCCACTCCATCAGCTCAAACCCTCGCGCCAGCGCATCCTCGCGCTGCGCCAGCTTCAACGCACGCGCGATCCCCCTATTGCGGAACCCGGGCAACACCCCAACCATATGTGAATGAAGATACGCATGCCCATCGCGGAACCCCGGCAGCGCCATCGCAAATCCCACCGGCTCACTCCCCTCACCCTCAAACGCCCCCAGCACCTGCCCGCCGATGCGCGAAGCCAGCAGAAATACCCGCCGCGGAATCATATCCGCCGGATCATATCCCCACACCGCCTCCTCCAGCCGCACGCACTGTTCAAACGCATGCAACTCCGTCAGCGCTCGTACCTGGATCTCGCCAGCTTTCACATCCCCGCTCAACCGTTCCCCTCCACCTGCTTGGCTTCAGCCCAAAGCTCTTCCAACTCCTCCGCTCGCATCCCGCGCATCGGCTCCGCTCCTCCACTCATCGCTTCCATCGCCCCAAACCTCCGCCGAAACTTCGCACTACTCCTTCGCAGCGCTGACTCCGCATCCACCCCCAGATGCCGCGCCAGGTTCATCATCGTAAACAGCAGGTCCCCAAACTCATCCTCAACCCCACTCGCATCCTCCTGCTCCATCTCCACCCGCAGCTCTCCCAGCTCTTCTCCCACCTTCTCCAGCAGTCCATCCGCGCTCGGCCAGTCGAACCCCACCTTCGCCGCCTTCGAACCCAGCTTGTACGCCTCCATCGTCGCCGGCATCGTCCGCGGCACCTCATCCAGCAGCGACGCCCCACCAGCCTTCCCTTTCTTCTCCTCCACCTTGATCGCCTCCCAGTTCCGCAGCACCGCATCCGAGTCCGCCGCCACTACCTTCCCAAACACATGCGGATGCCGCCGTACCAGCTTCTCCCCAAGATTCTCCGCCACATCCTTCAGGTCGAAGTACCCCGCCTCGCTCGCCATCTGCGCATAAAACAGCACCTGCAGCAGCAGATCCCCCAGCTCATCCTTCAGCTCCGGCCACGCCCTCCGCTCGATCGCGTCAAACACCTCATACGTCTCCTCCAGCGTATGTCGTTTGATCGTGTCAAACGTCTGCTCACGGTCCCACGGGCATCCATCCGGCCCACGCAGCCTCGCCATAATCGCCGCAACCCGCTGCAACGCTGCTCCCGTCGCCGCCAACGCCTCTTCGCCCCCAACCCGCTGCATCCCATCCATCCATCAAGCTTACCCGACCCCGCACCAACCACGCTCCTCGCAAAAGCTCTAAACTTAACCCAGCTGCATGGAACTCTCCGATAAAATCCGAACACTTCCCACCGGCGCAGGCTGCTATCTCTACAAGAACGCAGAGGGCGAAGTCATCTACGTCGGCAAGGCCAAAAACCTTCGTTCCCGCGTCCGTTCCTACTTCCTCAAAGCCAACCAGATCGCCAACGCCAAGACCGGCTCTCTCATGCGCGAGGCCGTCGATCTCGAGTACATCCTCGTCGCCAACGAGCGCGAAGCCCTCGCCCTCGAAAACAACCTCATCAAGCAGCGCAAGCCCCGCTTCAACATCCTCCTCCGCGACGACAAGACCTACCCCTACATCAAGCTCACCCTCCGCGACCGCCATCCCAAAGTCTTCGTCACCCGCAAGCTCCGCAAAGACGGCAGCGCCTACTTCGGCCCCTACTTCCCAGGCAACCTCGCCTACCGCCTCGTCGACGTCATCCATCGCAGCTTCCTCATCCCCAGCTGCAAAGTCGATCTCAACCGCTATCACCCCCGCGCCTGCCTCCAGTACTACATCAAGCGCTGCCTCGGCCCCTGCGTCGAATCCTTCGTCACACCCACCGACTACGCCCAGGCCATCCGCGACGTCCAGCTCTTCCTCGAAGGCAATCCCAACGAGCTCGAAGCCCGCCTCACCGAGCGCATGGCCGCCGCCGCCGAAGCCATGCAGTTCGAACTCGCCGCCCGTCTCCGCGACCAGCTCATCACCGTCTCCCAGGCCCAGGACAAGCAGCGCATCGCCTCAGCCGACGACGAAGACGCCGACGTCTTCGGCTTCCACTACGAAAACGACATGCTCGCCGTCAACCTCTTCCACATGCGCGCCGGCAAGATCGTCGACCGCCGCGAACTCTTCTGGGAGGAACTCCCCGAACTCGACACCATCGATCTCGCCCAGCCCGACGATTCCGATACCGAACCCTCCCTCGAACCCGATCCCTCCGCGCCCGCCGCCGACATCCAGGACGCAGCCACGCCCAACCAGCCCTCCGTCCTCGAACCCTTCGACGGCCCACAACCCGCCGTCTTCTCCGCCGCCGTCTTCTTCTCCGCCCTCCTCAAGCAGATGTACCTCGACCAGGCCTACGTCCCCAAACACATCTACGTCCCCGTCGACTTCCCCGACCGCGCCCTTCTCGCCGACGCCCTCCGCGAGCGCTGCGGCAAAAAAATCGAGATCGCCGCCCCCCAGCGCGGCGACAAGCGCTCCCTCGTCGATCTCGTCTGCCAGAACGCCAAGCAGTCCTACGACCAGCGCTTCCGCGTCCTTCAGCCCAGCATCCAGAACATGCAGGAAGCCCTCCAGGACGCCCTCATGCTCGCCGAGCCCCCCGAACGCATCGAGTGCTTCGACATCTCCCACATCCAGGGGTCCGAAACCGTAGCCTCCATGGTCGTCTGGGAAAAGGGCTCCATGAAGAAGTCCGACTACCGCAAGTTCCAGGTCAAAACCGTCTCCGGCGTCGACGACTTCGCCTCCATGCGCGAGATCATCCACCGCCGATACAAGCGCCTCCAGGAAGACAACAAACCTATGCCCTCGCTGGTGCTCATCGACGGCGGCCTCGGCCAACTCCACGCCGCAGCCGACGCGCTCGAAGAGATCGGCCTCACCACTCAGCCCCTCGCCTCCATCGCCAAACGCGAAGAGATCATCTACGTCCACGGACAGGAAGACGACCCCGTCATCCTCGACCGCCGCAGCCCCGTCCTCCACGTCATCCAGAAAATCCGCGACGAAAGCCACCGCTTCGCCGTCACCTACCACCGCAAGCGTCGCCAGATGCGCGACCGCACCAGCGAACTCGACGACATCCCCGGCGTCGGCACCATCACCCGCAACCGCCTCATCGAGCACTTCGGCAGCGTCCGCGCCCTCAAACAAACCGCCGAGAAAAACCCCGACGCCCTCACCGCTGTCGTCAATAAAGCCACCGCCGAAAAAATCCGCCACTTCTTCCTCAACAACGACGGCACCTCCCCACCCGCACCCCAACCCGCCCCCGCCTTCCCCATCCTCCCCTGACCTTCGTCATCCTTCCCCACCAGCCTTCGTCATCCTTCCCCACCAGCCTTCGTCATCCTTCGCCGCAGGCGGAGGACCCGCTTCTCCACCCCACCGTCGGCCCCAACTCCCCTCTATCCTGTCATCCTGAGCGGAGTTTGACGCGGCTTCTCGCGTCAA
>JABBOG010000067.1:10430-14770 GCA_019351975.1 Acidobacteriota bacterium | reverse complement strand
CCGCCCCTCTTCCAGCCCCGAGATCACCTCCAGGTTCCACCCCGTCGCCGACTTCACCCATGCCCGAAACGCCGCCGCATTCCGCGCATCCCGCACCGCGCTCGTCGCCACCACCCGCACCTGGTCCACCACATGCGACTGCACCGCCCTCTGAAACCGCTTCAGCGTCTTGATCGTATTCGCCATCGCCTCCGGCGAAATCACTCCCGTCTCGAACACGCTCTCACCCAGCCGCGTCACCTCGCGGTCCTCAAACAGCGTCTTCAGCCGGTGCTGCTGCACCGACGCTATCGCCATCCTGCACGAATTCGACCCGATATCTATCGCTGCAAACGTCGGCATATCTCTCCTGGGCCCCGCGTCACATCACAATCTGTCCTTCATTAGCACAATACATGCCCGCCAACCTGCTCCTGTGAATATGCAGTCCCTCCACATTCGCTATCCTTGACTGTGGATCACATCCACTGCTCCTGTTTGCCCGTCGAAGACCGTCCGCAACCAACGCCCCTGACCTGACACCATGGGAACCGCCATCGAAACCCCACAGCACGAACGCACACCGCAACACCATGCCGCAGCCACGACAACATCTGCCTGGCGGCTGGATCATCTCCTCATCCTTCTCGGCCTCTGGCTCATCATCTTCGTCGCCGCCCTCCACAATCCGCCCCTGCTCGACGACGCCGACGCCACCCACGCCCAAGCCGCCCAGGCCATGCTCTCCACCGGCGACTGGGTCACCCTCCACGTCGACGGCATCCGCTACCTCGAAAAACCGCCCCTCCCCTACTGGATCACCGCCATCAGCCTGCGCCTCTTCGCTCCCATCGGCCCCGCAGGCCACAGCGACACCCGCACCGCCGCCTTCGCCGTCCACTTCCCCCTCGCACTCACCATCCTCGGCCTCGCCCTCCTCGGCTACGCCTGGTCCCGCCGCGCCTTTCCTCCCTCCCGCTTCGGCCCCAACGCGCCCCTCTACACCGGCATCTTCACCCTCACCTCCGTCGGCGTCTTCCTCTTTACCCGCGTCTTCATCCCCGACGCCCTCCTCTCGCTCCTCCTCGCCCTCTGCCTCTACGCCCTGCTTCGCTCCCTCGAAACGCCCGCCACGCCCGCCACACCCGCCGCATCCACCGGCACACTCTGGCCCTACATCTTCTGGATCGCCCTCGCCCTCGCCGTGCTCACCAAGGGCCTCGTCGCCCTCGTCTTCATCTTCGGCACCGCCCTTGCCTTCCTTCTCTGGACCCGCCAACTCCACCAATGGCGCCGTCTCCGCCCCCTCACCGGAACCCTCCTCTTCCTCGCCATCGCCGCCCCCTGGCACATCCTCGCCGGCCTCCGCAACACCGGCGGTGCCGACGGCCACGGCTTCTTCTGGTTCTACTTCATCAACGAGCACGTCCTCCGCTTCCTCGGCCGCCGCATCCCCCGCGACTACAACAAGCTCCCCGGCTACCTCTACTGGTCCCTCCACCTCGTCTGGCTCTTCCCCTGGAGCCTCTTCGCACCCTCCGCCCTCATCCTCGCATGGCGCAACCGCAATCGCCTCCTCACCCGCCCCACCCCCACCCAGCATGCCCCCAGCTTCACCCTCCAGACCATCCAGATCCTTACCCTCTTCTCCGCCTTCGTCCTCCTCTTCTTCTCTCTCTCCACCAATCAGGAGTACTACACCTTCCCCGTCTACCTTCCCCTCCTGATGCTCCTCGCCGCCGCACTCTCCCGCATCGCGCGCTCCACCCCTGCCTCCAATCCGAGTGCCCCGCAGGACACTACAGCTACTACGACACCGGGTGCCCCACATCTCGCCTCTGAGATGTGGGTTCCCACCAAACCCAGCGGCCCCACCAAACCCGACAACCTAACCGGCCCTACCCTCCGCCGCGCCCTCACCTTCAGCTTCGCCGCCTTCACCCTCATCGGTCTCTGCATCGCCGCCGCCCTCGCCTACGGCCTCTGGTCCGCCCGCCATCTCCCCTTCGTCCCTGACATCGGAGACCTCCTCGCCCACCGCAACGTCGGCGACTACACCCTCTCCATGTCCCACTTCTTCGATCTCACCGGGCCCTCCTTCGCCGCTCTCCGCCTTCCCTCCGCCATCGCCCTGCTCGCCTTCCTCATCGGCCCGCCTACCGCCTGGCTTCTCTTCACCCGCACCCGCGCTCTCCCCGCTATGCTCGCCGTAGCCCTCACCAGCACCGCTTTCCTCGTCGCCGCCCACATCGCCCTCGTCCGCTTCGCACCCATGCTCTCCTCCGCCAACTTCGCCCAGCGCATCGAAGCCCTCCAGACCACCCGCGCCATCGCCCCCAACACCCAGATCCTCCTCTTCGGCGACCAGGCCTACGGCTCCTCCATCCCCTTCTACCTCAACCGCCGCGTCCTCCTCGTCGACGGCCGCAGCACCTCCATGCTCTTCGGCAGCACCTTCCCCGACGCCCCACCCATCTTCCTCACCTCCACCGATCTCCTCCACCAATGGGGCCGCGGCCCACGCAAACTCCTCTTCGTCCCACTCGACCAGCGCTCCACCGTCGACCATCTCCTCGGCTCCCGCCAGATCATCCTCGCCGAAACCTCCGGCAAAGCCCTCATCACCGACCGCCCGCTCACCCAACCCTGACCCCGCACCCTCTCGAAAGGCCACCACCCAACCTTGATCCGTCCCACCCATCCATCGTCCACCAGCACCGCGCCCCGCCGAAGCTGGCGCACCTCCTCCATCGCCCTCCTCTTCGGCGTCTGGGCCATCCTCCAGCTCGGCGGCCTCTTCACCCCCGGCCTCCTCGACGACGTCGACTCCGTCTACATCCAGGTCGCCCGCGAGATGCTCCAGCGCCACGACTACATCACCCCCACCATCGACGGCATCCGCTTCTTCGACAAGCCCCCCCTCATGTACTGGATGGCCGCCGCCTCCATGCGTATCTTCGGCGTCCACGACTGGGCCGCACGCCTTCCCCTCGCCCTCGGCGTTCTCGCCCTCATCTTCGCCGTCTACGCCCTCGGCATCCGCTTCTACTCCCGCATTCAACCCTCGCCGTCCGCGCAGGACTCCGCGCAGAACCCGGGTGCGGATCCGGACCCGGGTGCGGGTGCCCCACATCTCGCTTCTGAGATGTGGGTTCCCACCATCTCCCCGCAGTCCACCTTCCCCAACGACCGCGCCGGTCTCTACGCCGCCCTCGCCATCGCCACCGCCCTCGGCCCCTACCTCTACACCCGCTTCTACATCCCAGACGTCCTCATCGCCCTCTGGATGACCCTCGCCGTCCACCTCTTCCTCATCGCCCTCGAACGCACCCATACCCGCACCCCCGAAACCCCCACCCTCCCAAGCTTCCCACTGACCACCCCAGAAACCCCCGTCATCCTGAGCGAAGCGCAAAGCGCGCAGCCGAACGACCCCGACGCTCTCCGCCGCTCCCGGACCGCTCGCCCCCTTCTAACCACCAACTCCCCACTCCTCCCCATGCTCGGCTTCGCCGCCGTCACCGCACTCAGCCTCCTCACCAAGGGCCTCATCGGCGTCGTCTTTCCCATCGGCTTCGCCCTTCTCTACCTCGCCTTCACCCACCAGCTCAAGCTCCTCGCTAAGCTCCGCCTTATCCCCTCCACCCTCGTCTTCCTCACCATAGCCGCCCCCTGGCACATCCTCGCCGCCCTCCGTAACCCGCCCATCGCCATGCCCCGTGGTGTCGGACTTCCTTCCCACGCCGGCTGGGCCTGGTTCTACCTCTACAACGAGCACATCGCCCGGTTCCTTGGCCGCCGCATCCCCCACGACTACGGCCAGGTCCCCATCCCCATCTTCTGGCTCCTTCTCCTCCTCTGGCTCTTCCCCTGGGTCGCCTTCCTTCCCGCCGCTCTCCTCGACGCCCTCCGGATCCTCCGCCACGCCCCCGCCGACACCACCCTCCGCTTCGACTCCGACGCCAACTTCTCCCACGCGCAACTCGACTCCTCACCCACCCAAAGCCCCATCCCCTCGACCGGAGCGAAGCCGGGGCCCCCGAAGGGCGTCCTTGGCCCGTTGGGCTGGGACCGAAGTGGAGAGCCCCCTGTATTCCACTCCCCCCACCCAGACTCTGTCAGCCTGAGCGCAGCGCGCAGCGCGCAGTCGAAGGACCCCGAAACTCTACGCTCCGCCACAACCGCTCGCGCCCTTTCCACCCCAACCCCCCCACGCCTCTCCACCCTCCACGAAATCCAACGCTCACCGTCCGCGCAGGACTCCGCGCATCAGGCCGCCCTCGCCTGCCTCCTCTGGGCCGGCATCATCCTCGGCTTCTTCACCCTCTCCTCCCGGCAGGAGTACTACCACCTCCCCGCAC
>JABBOG010000067.1:0-10291 GCA_019351975.1 Acidobacteriota bacterium | reverse complement strand
CTTCAAACCCTCACCCACCAAACCACCGCCGTACACTCAGCACTCCGCGCAGCACTCCGCGGCTCCCTCCTCTTCCTCGCCCCCGTCGGTGCCTTCCTCTTAGTCCTCTGCGGATACTTCGCCCTCACCTCGCCCGCGCCCCATCCCGGCACCACCCTCAACGACGTCCTCAGCTCCAACCCCGCCCTCTACAATCTCTCCCTCGGCCACGTCTTCGACCTCACCGGCCATGCCATGGGCTTCTTCAAAGGCCCACTCCTCACCGTCGCCCTCTGCATGCTCGCCCTCGGCCCCATCTCCCACCTCATTCGCCGCAGCGCTTCCGCGACCAGACCCAACCGCGCCTTGCTCGCCAACCTCCTCGTCACCGCGGCAATGACCGGGGTCCTCCTCGCCGCGCACGAGGGACTCGTCCGCTTTTACCCCATCCTCGGCTCCAAACCCCTCGCCCTCGCCATCGACACCACCCTCAAGCCCGGCGACCGCATCGCCATCGACGGCGAACTTACCTCCGGCTCCACCCTCCTCTTTTACACCCCGCAGTCCGCCGCTCCCATCCTCCTCGTCAATGGCCGCGTCAACGGCCCCTGGTTCGGCAGCTTCTGGCCCGATGCCCCCCACATCTTCCCCAACGACGCCCAGCTGCACGCCCTCTGGGCCGGCCCCCACCGCGTCTTCCTCCTCACCTACGACCCCGCAAAGCGATCCGCCGACCTCTCCCGCTTCGCCCCCGTCTACACATACGCGAACTCCGGCGGCAAAACCATCTTGTCCAACCGGACGTCACCCAAAAACACCTCGCCCGAAGCACAATAATGTTGCGCCAGGGTGAAACCTATTCGCAAGAGCGAATAGTTGCCTCCATCGGAATACGATGGACAACGGCGCATTTCCAAAGCTGCTCTAACTACTTGAGCAGCCTCCGGATACTACGCGGAGGCTAAGGAGCCTCCGAAAATGATCCACAAAGCCGCACTTCCCCTATCCATCGCCGCACTTTCCCTTGCCATCATGCTTCCCGCCAACGCCCAGTCCGGCGACATGTCCGGTGGCAACACGCAGAACTCCGGCAGCATGAGCCAGCCCCGTGGCCACCACGAAGCCATGCGCATGGTTCCCGCACGCGCCGTCCTGGACCGCGACCTCGATGCCGACAAGACCAAAGACGGCTATGAGTTCAACGCCAAGCTCGCCAAGAAAGTCCAACTCGATAACGGCCCCGAACTTCCCGAAGGCACCATCCTCGTCGGCAAAGTCGTCAAGGATGACATGAATGAATCCGGCGCTTCAAAACTCGCCCTGCGCTTCACCGAGGCCCGCCTTAAAGACGGACAGGTTGTCCCCATCAAAGCCACCATCGTAGGCGTCTTCAAGGATAACGGCGACGATCCCAACGGCTACCCCGTTTCGCCCGGCGATGAAGTCCCCAATAGCTGGAACGACGGCACCCTCCAGGTCGATCAGATCAGCGTCATGTCCGGCGTGGATCTCCACAGCAAGATCGCCAGCAAAAACTCCGGCGTCTTCGTCTCTCCCACCAAGCACAACATGACCATCCCCGCCGAAAGCGAACTCGCTCTCGCCATCGCCGCCCGGCACCACGGCATGAAGGGTATGAAAGGCATGAGCGGTATGCACTGCAATTAACCCAGCTAGGATTCCTCAAATCTTGGGTGATCCGGCAACCTGCACTTCTTCGGCCCGTACCTTGGTACGGGCCGTTCTGCAGCAAACACCCAATTGCCGTCCGCAAGCTCCGTAATCGCAGCCCTCAATCCTCTAAAACGCCGCCAATTCGCTCATCGCGCGGAATAAATGCTCCGTTTGCGGGAGAATTTCGTTCTCCAGCAGCGGCTGGTAGCCGACGAACGTATCCATCGCCCCAACCCTCCGTACCGGCGCATCCAGGTCGTGGAACAGCTCGTCGCCAATCCTCGCCGCGATCTCCGCGCCGTATCCCCAGCTCTTCATATCTTCATGAGCCACAAGCACTTTGCTCGTCTTCCTGACCGAAGTGGCAATCGCCTCCCAGTCGTACGGGCTCAGGCTGCGAAGATCGATAAGCTCCACATCCACTCCGAGTTCGCGCTCCATCTTCTGCGCAGCCTGCAATGCGCGCGGAACCACCGCTCCATACGTTATCACCGTTAAGTCCTTGCCGCTCCGCACGATAGCGGCTTTCCCAAACGGTATCGTATACTCCGGTCCCGGATACTGCGACCGCCCAAAAACCGATCGGTACAGATTCTTGTGCTCCAGAAACAACACCGGATCGTCGCAGCGAATCGCCGTCCGCAGCAACCCAATCGCATCCAGCGCATTCGACGGCATCACAATCCTCACCCCCGGTGTATGCGTGAAGATACTCTCCCCCGATTGCGAATGGTAGATTGACCCGCCAGTAAGGTAGCCACCCGCCGGGACGCGCATCACCAGCGGACAGCTGAACTGCCCATTTGAACGCCACCGCATGAGCGCTAACTCATTTCGCATCTGATGCATGGCTGGCCATATGTAATCAAAAAATTGAACTTCTACGACGGGCTTCATCCCCCGCACTGCCATGCCGATCGCGCGGCCCGTAATATTTGCCTCCGCTAGCGGAGAGTTCCACACACGGTCGTTCCCAAACTCTTTCTGTAGCCCGTGCGTCACCTTGAAGACGCCGCCCTTGCCCTTGATCTTGCCTTCGCGCAGCTCCGTATCCCGCGTCGCATCAGCAACATCTTCGCCGAAGACGACAACCCGCTCATCCCTGCGCATCTCATCTTTCAAGCATGTGTTAATCAGATCCAGCATCGTGAACTCAGTCGCGTTCGCAGTCGGTTGCACCTTCGCTTCAAATACAGGGTCCATTGGCCGAAGCGACTCAGAATAAACGTGCTTCAGGATGCTTTCCGGCTGCGCCAATACCGCCGCGAGGGCCCGATCCGTGGCTCGCTGCACCCCTTCGTCGACCTTGCGTTCCAGATCATTGATTCCCTGCGCATCGAGAATACCTTCACGGAGCAGCCACAGCTGCATCTTCGAGATCGGATCGCGCAGCGCATCATCCCGTAACTCCTTTGCGCTCCTGTAGTTCGTTTCGTCATCCGACTGCGAGTGGGAGTAAGGTCGAACCACATGCCCGTGCACCACAGCCGGTCCATGGCCAGCCCGGCAATAAGCCACAGCCTCCACCATCGCCGCATAGCTGGCAACGGCGTCCGTTCCATCCACCTCAGCGAAGTGGAAGTTCGGAAAGTTTGCGATCAGCCGCGAGATATTGCCTCCCGGCGTATTTGCCTCCACGGGCGTGGAGATCGCATACCCATTGTCCTCAATAACATACAGCACCGGAAGCTTGCTGTTCGACGCTGTATTGAGCGACTCCCAAAACTCCCCTTGACTGGTCGATCCCTCGCCGATCGAGACATACGCAACCTCGTCGCCATGAAATCTGACGTCCTTGAACTCGCGGTAATCCCCAGCCACCTTCTTTGCTGCCGCAGGATGCTGCGTAAAGTAGCGGCCAGCTTCCGCGCACCCAACCGCGTGCAGGCATTGCGTCGCTGTCGAGGACGAAGGCGACACAATATTGATCCGCTTGCTCGTCCAGTGCGACGGCATCTGGCGCCCTCCGCTTGCCGGGTCGTCGGCCGCTCCCACAGCCTGCAGCAGCTGTTCCTCCACTGTGTTTCCAAGCGCCAGGCAGAGCGCCCGATCGCGGTAATAGGGGAAAAACCAGTCATAGCCTGGCTTCAGCGCCATCCCGGCCGCTACCAGCAGGGCCTCGTGTCCCGCGCAGGAGATCTGGAAGAAAATCTTCTGTTGCTTCTTCAACTGAATCTCACGGTCGTCGGTTCGCCGCGAAAGATACATCAACCGATAGAACTCAATCAGCTGATCTCGGCTCAGGGCAGCATCCTTCGAGCCTACAGCTACGGCTGCGTTGCCGGGTTGAGAGGATCGCTCCGCCGTCCTTCCATTTGCCAAACTTTTCTGTGCCATCAGCGGCTCCCTTCCATCAACCCTCAGATTCTACCCATTTCATTCGTATCCGAGTAGACCACGTCTTCCACACCGTCAAACTCGGCACACAATTCCTGTCCTGACCTCTCTCCTCATCGAATTTACGCCTTGGCAGAAAACCACCAAAGGCATCCCCTGGCGCAAAACCTGCATCAGAAATTGTTCAAGGACACGCTCCGATTTCGTAAAATTGCAAGGCGACAGTAGCAATAACTTCGCAGTAGAACTTCAGGAACTCATGCCAGCAACGCTTCTGCTCATCGACGACAACGCCATTCAGGCCGCGACTCGTCAGACCATCCTCAAACGCGCCGGCTACAACGTCATCGCGGTGCTGAGTCCCGAACAAGCACTCGATCAACTCCGTGAAACGTCCTTTCCCGAGCCCATCGACCTCATCGTTACGGATCACCTGATGCCCGGCATGAGCGGTGCCGAGTTCGTCACGCACCTGCGCGATTTCGCCCCATCGATGCCTGTGCTTGTTATCAGTGGACTGGCGGAAGCAGAAGATGAATACCGCGACCTTCGTATCGAGTTTCACCTGAAACCGTGCCCTCCCGAGAATCTCCTCGCCTGTATTCACCGGTTGATCGACGCGCGACACATCGCACCAGGTGAACCGCACGCGAATCAACTCCTTCCAACCAACGCTGCAGCGGCTCAACTCCAAGACTAAATCTGGCGCGGAACGTAATCGACTTCGTCCTATCGAAATCCAGAACCGCGAAGCCCCGAAGATTCCGCCCTTGGTTCCACACATTCCTCCTACTCTGAGAGAATAGGAGCAGAGGACGTGTCCGCGAATGTCTCACCCTATGCCGCTCTTCGGCAGCTTCTCTCTTCTTCTCGCCCTTGTTTTATGCGTCTACACGCTCCTCTCCGGAACGCTGTCCCTCTGGGCCATCGCATACAATCGCCCACTCGCCGTCGCCCCTGAGCGCCTTCGCGAGACCTCTCGCCGCGCCGGTCTGGCTAGCTTCGTCGCCGTCACGTGCGCTGCCTTCGCCCTCGTCTGGGCCGCCTTCACCAACGACTTCTCCGTCGATTACATCCTCCACCACAGCAGCATCGCCCTCATCGGCCCGTACAAGTTCTCCTCGATCTGGTCTGGTCAGGAGGGGTCGCTGCTCCTCTGGGCATGGCTACTCGCTGGCTACGGATTCGTGCTGCGCATCCGCCACAAGACCGACGTCACGCTCCACGCCTACGCCTCCACCATCCTCTCCGCTGTCCAGATCTTCTTCCTCGTCCTGGTCGTCTTCGTTGCCTCGCCATTTGCCCTTGTGCCCGGCGGAGTTGCACCTGCCGACGGCTTCGGTCTCAATCCCCTGCTGCAATACCCTGAGATGGCCATCCATCCACCGATGCTCTACCTCGGCTATGTTGGCTTCTCCGTACCCTTCGCCTTCGCTCTCGGCGCGCTGATGATGCGGTATCCCGGCGAAAAGTGGATTCACATCACCCGCCGATGGACGATGGTCACATGGCTCTTTCTCACCTGCGGCATCATCCTCGGCATGCACTGGGCGTACGCGGTTCTCGGCTGGGGCGGCTACTGGGGTTGGGACCCCGTTGAAAACGCCTCCCTCATGCCCTGGCTCGCCGGCACCGCCTTCCTTCACTCCGTCATGATGCAGGAGAAGCGCGGCATGATGAAGATCTGGAACGTATGGCTGATCTTCGTCACCTTCATGCTGACCATCCTCGGAACCCTCCTTACCCGCTCCGGCCTCGTCAGCTCGGTCCACGCCTTCGCGCAAAGCTCCATCGGCAACTGGTTCATCGGCTTCCTGCTGATCGTCCTCTCCGTCTGCCTCTTCACCTTCCTCTACAACCGCGATCACCTCAAGGCAGAGAACCAGTTCGAATCCCTCGTCTCCCGCGAGAGCTCCTTCCTCTTCAACAATCTCGTCCTGCTTACAGCCTGCTTCGTCGTCCTCTGGGGTACCCTATTTCCAGTACTCTCCGAGTTCGTCCAGGGCTCCAAGGTCACCATGGGCGCGCCGTTTTATAACCGCGTCGCCGTTCCCATCGGTCTCTTTCTCATCTTCCTTACCGGTGTCGGCCCGCTGCTCGCCTGGCGATCGACCTCGCTGCGCGCCATCCGTCGCAACTTCATCCTTCCCTGCATCGCCATCCTCGTCACCGCCGCCGTCCTCATGATCGCCGGCGTTCGCCCCTGGCTCGACGACGACCCCACCTCCAGCATCTACGCCCTCGTCTGCTTTGCCCTGGGTGCCGGCGTCATCACCGCCATCACAGCCGAGTTCCTTCGCGGTGCCAACGTCGTCCGCACCCAGACCAGCAAAGGTCTCATCGCCTCCGCCGTCCTCCTCACCCGGCGCAACACCCGCCGCTACGGTGGATACCTCATCCACTTTGGCGTCGTCGTCATGTTCATCGGACTCGCCGGCACCGCTTTCAATCAGTCCCGCGAACTCGAAATGGGCTACGGTGACTCGATCCAGCTCAACGGCTACAAGATCCTCTGCCAGTCCTTCTCGCAGGATTCCAACGCCAACTACGACACCGATTTCGCACTGCTGGACGTCTTTCATAACGGCAAGAAGATCACCCGCCTCACTCCCGAGCGCCGGGTCTACTTCCCCGACACCGACCACGCCCAGGTCTCCACCATCGTCGCCATCCACTCCACCCTCGCCAGCGACCTCTACATCGTCTACGAGGGCAATAATCCCGACAATAACAAGCCCATCATCAAGGTCTTCCTCAACCCCCTCGTCAACTGGATCTGGATCGGCGTCGGCGTCGTGATCTTCGGTACACTCATCGCGCTGGTCCCGCCGCTTAAGCCAGCCGCGCGACGCGTCGAAGCCGCGGCTCCCATTGGCCTCTCATTCCGTAGCGCCGCCGAAGAGGCCGCGTTCCATGCGACAACCAAAGCTGGCGGCACACCCCATGTATAAGCGCTCCCTCCAAGTCGTTCTCATCGTCGTCGTCGCCTTCACCATGCTTGGCGCAGGCTCGCCCTCCACACGCTTCGACAAGGTCGGCCACAAGCTGATGTGCACCTGCGGCTGCGCCGAAATCCTCCTCGAATGCAACCACGTCAGTTGCCCTGCATCCCCCGTCGAGATCAGCGAACTCCGCACCCAGATGGCCGCCGGTGCCACCAACACGCAAATCTTCAAAGCGTTCGCCGCCGAGTACGGCCCCATCGTCCTCGCCGCACCCATCCGCGGTGGCTTCGACGACGTCGCATGGATCGTTCCCTTCGCTGTCCTCATCCTCGGCATCCTCGCCATCGTCCTTCTGCTCCGCTTCTGGCAGCGCCGCCACACGCGCCTCCATCCGGCCTTCCCGGAACCACCCCCAACCCCCGAAGCCGCCGCCCTCCGCGACCGCATCCGCAACGAAACCAACTACGGCGAATAACCCCGTCTCACCCTAAACCCTAAACATATGACCCGTCTCGAGCTTCTCACCATCGTCGTCGGTCGGGCCCGCACCAATGGCTTCGAGTTCCGCCGCTGGTACACCACGCGCCTCGAGCTCCCCTGGATCAGCGCAGAGGCTGCGCTCAAGCTCCTCGACCAGCAGCGCCGCTACTACGCCCTGCTCTTCTCCCACGACTTCGCATGCGCCTTCTGGAAGGCCGGTGAAGAGATCACCTTCAGCGTCCCCGCGCAGAGCTTCCAGCGCGTCAAGCCCGACGGCTCCACCGCCACCGTCACGCGCGAAGCCTTCATCCGCCGCTCCGCCCGCCGCGACGCCTGGCGCTATCACCTCCGCGAGATGGCCCTCGCCGACGAACCCCTCCGCTACCTTCGCAAGTACCTCAACGTCGAGGACGATCTCACCGAAGACATCGCCGCCGCCACCGCCGCCGACTCGCCCAATGCCGCTCCTCGCCCAAAGAAGGCATCCGCTCCCAAGCCAGTCAAAGACGCTCGAGTCAAGCCGCTGCCACGCCCCCTCCCCACCGATCTCCCGGCCTTCCTGCGACGCCCCTACAAGCCACAGATATAGCATTCCCCGCGCCCTCCTCTATTTGTCGAGACCGAACGCAGCAACGTACAATCAAAGTGAAGCAGTCCTTAAGCAAGTTTCTTGCACGTCCAGTTCCACGATCCAGGAGGCAACACGATGTACCCAGAATTGATGCTCATACCGATGCGCGAAGAGTTGACCAAAGCCGGCATCGCGGAGGCGCGCTCCAGCGAAGACGTAGACGCTGCACTCGCCCAACCCGGCACCACCATGCTGGTCGTCAACTCCATCTGCGGTTGCGCCGCTGGAAAGATGCGTCCCGGTGTCCGTCTCGCACTGCAGCACGCCACCAAGCCGGACCACGCCGTCACCGTCTTCGCCGGTCAGGACCGCGAAGCTACCGACCGCGCGCGCAGCTACTTCCAGGGCCATCCCCCCACCTCGCCAGCTATCGCGATCCTCCGCGACGGCCAGCTTGTCTATCTGCTGCAGCGCTCGGCAATCGAGTCGTCCACCGCTCCCGCCATCGCACAGGAGCTCGCTCGCGCCTTCGACACCTACTGCGCGAAGTCTGTAGCTTAAGCCCACACGCAACATCGCAATGACGCAGCAGAAAAGCGGATGCCGTCTAGGCTCCGCTTTTCTGCTGTATCGCAAAGGGACACTCATCTCCCACTGCGCAATGCCGATAAGTCCTGTATGGCTGCTTCAACTTCAGTGCATACCCACTTCGTCGCTCCTCCGTTTTCACCGGCCCCCGCCGCTCTCTGCCTGGATCAGGAAACCTGGCTCGCAGGTCCCAGCGCCGCAATGGCGCAACTGCGCGGCCAATTCCGACGCGTCGCGCCATACTTTCGCACAGCGCTGCTCACCGGCGAGCGCGGCTGTGGTGAGGTCCTCGCTGCCCGCGTGCTTCATCAGATGTCGCCGCTCAAAGACCGCGCCTTCGTTGTACTCACACCGTCGGCCGCCGAGCTTCGCTTCGCCCGCAACAGCCTCGCTCCGGCCGCTCTCGACGGAATGATCTTTCTGCCCCAGCCAGAGCGCCTTTCGCGGCTCGCGCAGGTAGCGATCCTGAGGCTTCTGCGGGAGCATGGCCAGTACGCGCCCCGCATCGTCGCCTTCGCCGAACGCGGCCTGCGCTCCATCGTCAGCGCCGGCGGCTTCTCTGCCGATCTCGCCGAAGCCCTCACCGCCCTGCGCATCACCATGCCATCGCTGCGCGACCGCGCAGAGGACATACCCTCGCTCCTCTCACACATGCTTCAGCTGCTCGCTACAGAGCGAGGCACCCCCACCCCTCGCCCGCCTGCGGACCTGCTTGAGGCCGCGGTCAGACAATCGTGGCCGGGAAACCTGGCACAGCTCCATACAGCCGCCATCGGCCTGATCGCTCGCTCCGGCAAAGGCGAACTGCGGCCTGAAGACCTCACCGCCGTCCTCAGCAGCATCGCTCCCGCCGTTCCCCGCGAGCGCCGCGAAACGCGTATGCTGCGCCTCGACGACGTCATCCAGGAGCACATACGCGCTGTGCTTTCAGCCTGCAACGGGAACAAGTTGCGCACCGCGGAGGTCCTCGGTATCAGTCGCTCCACCCTCTACCGCATGCTCGACGCCACCGGCCACGCCGCCTCAATCCCCTTGCACGCCGACAAGTTCCAGATGGCCAGATAAACTTCCACGCCTGCCCCCCAGCGTCCGCCGCTCTTTGGTAGCCTTGCTGCATGACCTCTTCCACCGGCACCGGTGCCACGCCATTGCAAGCTGCGGCGATCGAATCGAAGGCTACCACCACCGCCAACCTCCACATCGCCGTCATCGGCGCAGGCAAGATGGGTGGCATCCTCGTCCAGGCGTTCCTTCGCTCCGGGCTCTTTCCGCCTGATCACATTCAGGCGACCGTTGCCCACCAGGCCCGTGCTCTTGCGCTCTCGCAGCAGCTCGGCATCCGCGTCACCACCGCAAACCGCGACGCCGTCCATGCTGCGGACGTCATCCTCCTCGGCGTAAAACCGCAGCAGATGACCGACGTTGTCCGCTCCATCGCTCCCGCGCTAACCCCCGACAAACTGCTCATCTCCTTCGCCGCGTCGGTCAAAACCAGCGCCATCGAAGCGGCTGCCGCTCTCGACATTCCCGTCATCCGCGCGATGCCGAACACTCCCGCCAAGCTCGGCGCCGGCGTCACCGCCATCTGCCGCGGTCGCTTCGTCTCCGACCCGCACCTCAGCCTCGCCGAGCAGATCTTCTCCACCGTTGGCCGCACCGTCGTCGTCGACGAAAAGCACATGGACGCCGTCACCGGCCTCTCCGGCTCCGGCCCCGC
>JABBOG010000010.1:9067-82785 GCA_019351975.1 Acidobacteriota bacterium | reverse complement strand
GCCCCGGCGTCTACGAGCTCCCCATGGGCTACTCCCTCCGCAAGGCCATCTACGAGGTCGCCGGCGGCATCAAGGACGGCAACCAACTCAAAGCCGTCGTCCCCGGCGGCAGCTCCTGCCCCGTCCTCAAAGCCGATGAGATCGACGTAGGTCTGGACTTCGACCAGATGGCCAAGGCCGGTACCATGCTCGGCTCCGGCGGCATCGTCGTTCTCGACGAGACCGTCTCCATCGTCGAGTTCGCCCTCCGCACCATCCGCTTCTATCAGCACGAGTCCTGCGGATGGTGCATCCCCTGCCGCGAAGGCACAGACTGGATCAAGAAGACCCTCACCCGCTTCCACGCCGGTGCCGGAAACAAAAAAGACATCGACAACATCCAGTACCTCGCCGAAAACATGATGGGCCGGACCTTCTGCCCGCTCGGCGACGCCGCCGCCATGCCCACCCTGGGCTTCATCAAAAAATTCCGCCCCGAGTTCGAAGCCTATCTCGCCGGTGCCCGCGTCGAGCATCCCCTCATCCAGATCCAGCCCTTCGGCGAACCCGAACTCGCAGGAGCCCACTAGTTTATGCCAGACGTAACCTTCAAAGTAGACGGCCAGACCCTCACCGCACCCGCGGGAACGCTTCTTATCGACGCCTGCAAGTCCGCCGGCATCGAAATCCCCGCCTTCTGCTACTACCCCGGCCTATCCCTCCAGGCCGCCTGCCGCATGTGCGTCGTCCGCATCGAAAAGATGCCTAAGCTCCAGACCGCATGCACCACCCCAGTCGCAGAGGGCATGGTCGTGCAGACCGAGACCCCCGAAATCGCCCAGGCCCGCAAAGCCACACTCCAGCTCCTGCTCGGCAACCACCCCCTCGACTGCCCCGTCTGCGACGCTGGCGGCGAGTGCGAGCTGCAGGACATGACCTTCAAGTACGGTGCCGCCGACAGCTTCTACGCCGAGCCCAAAAACCACCGCGAAGAGCAGAAGTGGTCTCCCGTCGTCTACTTCGACCGCCCCCGCTGCATCCTCTGCTATCGCTGCGTCCGCATGTGCGGCGAAGGCATGGACATCTTCGCTCTCGGCATCCAGAACCGCGGGAGCAGTTCTGTCATCGCTCCCAACGTTCCGCCCCAGCTCTCCAACCTCATCGAAAACGGCGAGCACCTCGCCCAGCTCGACTGCGAGCAGTGCGGCATGTGCATCGACGCCTGCCCGGTAGGCGCTCTCACCTCCGGCACCTACCGCTACAAGACCCGCCCCTGGGAGATGAACCACGTCGCCACCGTCTGCACCCACTGCGGCGACGGATGCAAGACCACCCTCGGCGTACGCTCCGTCTCCGACGGCTCCGAAATCGTCCGTGGCGACAACCGCGACAAGTCCGGCATGAACGGCGACTTCCTCTGCAACAAGGGACGCTACGCCTTCGACTTCGCCAACAACATCGAGCGCCTCACATCTCCGCTCATCCGTAAAAATGGCAAACTCACTCCTGTAGGCTGGGAGGAGGCACTTACCTTCGCCGGCAACCGCCTCCGCCAACTCCGCGACCAGCATGGCCCCAACAGCATCGGCATCATCGGCTCCAACCGCACCACCAACGAGGAAAACTACCTCCTCCAGAAGTTCGCCCGCACCGTCATCGGCACCAACAACATCGACCACCACCGCACCGCCGACTTCGTCACCCTCGCCACCGCACTGCAGGGCACCACCACCGCAACCGGCGGAACACGCTTCGCCTCCCAGCGATGCGTTGAAAAATCCCCCGCCATCCTCCTCGTCGGCGGCGACCCAACCAACCAGGCTCCCCTCACCGCCTGGAACATCCGCACCAACGTTCGCCTCAATAAAGCCCGCCTCTATATCGTCAACCACGAAGAGATCAAACTCCGCCGCCAGGCGAAAGCCTTCACTCGGGTCGCCCAGTTTGGCTACGGCTCCTTCATTGAAGGTCTCGGCTCAGAAAACGACTTCAACAAAGCCCTCCACGCCGAAGAAAAGCTCGTCGTTCTCGTTGGAAACGAGCTTCGCGGCGGCGAACTCGCCTCCCTCATCCACGCGCTCCCGCACGCAAAGTTGGCCCTCCTTGCCGACTACGCCAACTCCCGTGGAGCCTCCGATATGGGCATGCTCCCCGACGTTCTCCCCGGCTACCAGTCCCTCACCGGGTCAACACTCGCCTCCGAATATTCCGTTGCCGAACAGCCCGGCCTCGACCTCCTCGCCATGTTCGACGCCGCGGCGGTCAACAGCCTCAGCGCCCTCTACGTCGTCGGGTCGAATCCCATCAAGCGCTTCGGCATCGATCCCGCAACTCTCGCCAACACCTTCCTCATCGTGCAGGACCTCTTCCTCACCGAGACCGCTGTCCTCGCCGACGTCGTCCTTCCTGCCACCAACCTCTACGAGAAATCCGGCTCCGTCACCAACAGCTACGGCGACCTCCAGCTCGTCAGCAAAGCCGGCGATCGCGCCGGCACCCGCTCCGACTTCGAGCTCATCGTCCGCCTCGCCGATAAGACCGGTCACGACATTAAGACCCTCGTTCCCTTCGGTAAGGGTCTCCGCGCAGACATGGGCCAGACCCGCGGAGCGCAGTCCGGCGAAGCCGACCGCCACTCCGTCTGGCTCACCGCCCACAACATGGAGCCCAGGCTGAGCCCCTTTGACCCCTTCGCCATCCTCGACGAGATCCAGCGCGTCGTCCCCGGCTATGACAAACTCCTCCGCCTGCAACTGCTTAGCGGCAACGACCAGCACATTGCCCCTGCCTCCACCGGCCTCGTCCAGATCAACGCAGCCCGCAAAGACCTCATCCTCCCGTCTTCTGACAGCCTCTTCACCTCTGGTTCCCTTACCCGGTACTCGCCCATGCTTCAGGACGTCGAACGTCACCAGCAAGCTGAAGTGGCCGACCATCTCGCCGCCGACTGATGAGGAGAAAGCATGCGCAATCGTTATCAAACCGGGCCGTTCATCGCACTGCTTTTCTTTGTTGTCGTACTAGGGATGATTGTTTTCGACATCTTCAACGCAATGCACTTGCATCATCGGATTGGTTGGATAAATGCCGTAGTGGCCTTGTCAATTCTGTTCTTCTTTGATCGGCGCTACAGATGCAGTACGGAATAACCTTAAACCAGGATACGAATGAGCCATCTCACACATTTTGAAGTTTTCCTGCTCTTCACGATCCTCAAGATCGTCGTCGTTCTGGTGATCACGCTCACCGCCGTCGCCTACACTGTTCTGCTTGAGCGCAAGGTTCTCGGCCGCCTCCAAAATCGCTGGGGCCCGTCGCGCGTCGGCCCCTTCGGCCTCCTCCAGCCCCTCGTCGATGGCCTCAAGCTCTTCCTCAAGGAAGACATGATGCCCCTCGCGGTCGAGCGCCCGCTCTTCATCCTCGCTCCCATCATCGCCCTCTCCTGCGCACTCATCTCCATCGCCGTCGTCCCATTTGGCGCGCCCACCATGGTCGATGGCGTCGATATCTTCGAGATCGCCAACGTCAACATCGGCCTCCTCGTGATCCTCGGAGTTACCAGCATCGGCGTCTACGGCATTGCCCTCTCCGGATGGAGTTCCAACAACAAGTACTCCCTCTTCGGATCTCTCCGCGCCACCGCCCAGGTCATTAGCTACGAGCTCGCCCTCGGCCTCTCCCTCGTCGGCGTCGTACTTCGCGCCGGTTCCCTCGACCTGCGGACCATCGTCAATTCGCAGGCAGCCCACGGTGCACTCTCCTGGAACATCTTCGGCGGCTTCCAGTTCGTCGCCTTCTTCATCTACCTCATGGCCGCTTACGCCGAAACCAATCGCTCGCCCTTCGACCTCTCCGAGGCCGAATCGGAGCTCGTTGCCGGCTACCACACCGAGTACTCCTCGATGAAGTTCGCCATGTTCTTCATGGCCGAGTACGCCAACATGATCACTGTCGCCTGCGTCGCCACCCTGCTCTTCTTCGGCGGTGCCTCCAGCCCCTTCGGCCACATCTTCGACCACTTCGCAACCGGCCTCGTCCTCTCGGGCATCATCTCCGTTCTCTGGTTTGTCGCCAAGGTCTTCGCCTTTCTGCTTCTCTACATCTGGGTGCGCGGCACGCTGCCTCGCTTCCGCTACGATCAGCTCATGAGCTTCGGATGGAAGTTTCTCCTCCCCGTCGCCATGCTCAACATCCTTGCAACCGCACTTGCTCTCTCGTACCACAGCTAAATCACTCCTATTTCTGTCGTTCAGCTGCGCAGCAGAGGAAGCAGCGCAGCACAAGAATCTGTAGTCTGGGCCCTCAAACGCATTACAATCATCACTGACTCGAATCGACACACGATGCAAATTGCGCTCTTCATCATCTTTGGTCTGCTGGCGGTCGCAGGAGCTCTCAATCTCCTCTTCCAGCGCCATCCCATCAACTCGGCGCTCTCCCTCGTCGTCGTCATGATGTCGCTGGCCGTCCTCTACTGGTCCCTCGGTGCCGAGTTCCTCGCCGCCGCCCAGGTCATCGTCTACGCCGGTGCCATCATGGTCCTCTTTGTCTTCGTCGTCATGCTTCTCAATGCAGGCGAAGAAGACCGCACCCACGGCTCAAAGATCGCCTACATCGCGGGAATTCCCGGTGCCGCGGCTACCTTCTGCCTGCTCAGCTTCGTCTTCCTCTCCGAGCGCAAACAGCTCGGCTCCACCGAGATCGGCGGCTACCTCACCAACGCCGTCTCCAACATCACCGAAATCTCCCATACGCTCTTCACCTCCCTCCTGCTCCCCTTCGAAGTCACCTCCATCCTCATCCTCGTCGCAATCCTCGGCGCCGTTGTCCTCGCGCGGAAGGAGCTCTAGCATGCAAGTTCTTACGAACGCCTCCGGCCACGATTGGCTGTCCTTCGTTCTTGGCGCACTCGCTGGCGCCCTCTGCATCGTCTTAATCTACCAAGCCAGCAAGCGGAGGAAAGTTTAATGGCTGTTCCCATCGCCTTCTACCTCATCCTCGCAGCCATTCTCTTCTCCATCGGCATCGCTGCCTTCCTCATCAAGCGCAACATCATCACCATCTTCATGTCCATCGAGCTGATGCTCAATGCCGTCAATCTCACCTTCGTCGCCTTCAGTCACATGTGGCACCAGGTCTCCGGACAGATCTTCGTCTTCTTCGTCATGGTCGTCGCCGCCGCCGAAGCTGCCGTCGGCCTCGCCATCATCATCTCTCTCTTCCGCGTACGTCAGACCCTCGACGTCGACCAGATCAACCTGCTCAAAGATTAGTCGTCTCCCTACCCAGCGACCGAACTCGCCGCTGCACCACAGCAATCGAATTGGATCAATGAACCCTCAACTGCTCTGGCTCATCCCGACCCTCCCCTTCGCCGGCTTCCTGCTCAACGGAACCCTTGGCCGAAAGCTCCCGCGATCGTTCGTATCAGCCATTGCACTGCTCTTCACTGCGGCTCCCGCCCTCATCGTCGCCCAGCTTTGGATCTACATGAAGTCTGCCGGAGCTCCGATCTCTCTCTCCGTCGCCAGCGTCCCCTGGATCGCCGTCTCCGGCTTCCACGTAAACTTCGCCTTCACCGTCGATCGCCTCACCCTCATCATGCTCGGCGTCGTCACCGGCGTCGGCTTCCTCATTCACATCTACTCAGTCGGCTACATGGCCCTCGAAGACGGCTTCTGGCGGTTCTTCGCCTACCTCAACCTCTTCATGTTCTTCATGCTGGTCCTCGTCCTTGCCAGCAGCTTCGTCCTCCTCTTCGTCGGCTGGGAGGGCGTCGGTCTCGCCTCCTACCTGCTCATCGGCTTCTACTTCACCAAGGATTCCGCCGCCAACGCGGGCAAAAAGGCCTTTATCGTCAACCGCATCGGCGACTTCGGCTTCCTCCTCGCCATGTTCCTTCTCATCGCCCACTTCGGCACCCTGAGCTTCACCAGCGTCTTCTCGCAGATCTCCGCCTCCCCGCTCAGCGGCGGCATCCTCACCACCATCGCCCTCCTCCTCGTCCTCGGTGCCACCGGCAAATCCGCCCAGATTCCCCTCTATATCTGGCTGCCCGACGCCATGGAAGGACCGACCCCCGTCTCAGCCCTCATCCACGCGGCAACCATGGTCACAGCCGGCATCTACATGGTCGCCCGCTGCCACGTTCTCTTCGACCGGGCTCCGATCGCTCTCACCGTCATCGCCTGCATCGGCGCGGCCACGGCGCTTCTCGCCGCCACCATAGGCACCGTTCAGCATGACATCAAGCGAGTCCTCGCTTACTCCACCATCTCTCAGCTCGGCTACATGTTCCTCGCCTGCGGCGTCGGTGCTTACTCCGCCGGCGTCTTTCACCTCATGACACACGCCTTCTTCAAGGCGCTGCTCTTCCTCGCCGCTGGCTCCGTCATCCACGCCCTTTCCGGAGAGCAGGACATGCGCGTTATGGGTGGCCTACGCAAGCGCATCCCCATCACCTTCTGGACAATGTCCGCCGGCGTCTTCGCAATCTCCGGCATCATACCCTTCTCGGGCTTCTTCTCCAAAGACGAGATCCTCTACCAGACCTTCATCTCCACCAACCCGCTCGCCAAGCTGCTCTGGTTTGTCGGCCTCGTCACCGCCGGTCTCACCTCTTTCTATATGTTCCGCCTCTGGTTCAAGACCTTCTTCGGTGCTCCACGCTTCGACGAGAACGCTCTCACCCACGGCCACAGCACCCACCACCTTCACAACCAGGTCTCCGACCGCGCCACCTACGATCAGACTGCCGCATCCGGTCATGACTCCGGCCAGGCTGCCCACGCGCACGGTGTCCACGAGTCACCCCTCGTCATGACCATACCCCTCATGATCCTTGCCGTCCTTGCCACCATCGGAGGTTGGGTCGGCATCCCCGCTGCCCTCGGCGGCCACAACGAGTTTGAGCACTTCCTCGACCCCGTCTTCGCCTCCGCCGCAGCTCCAGCCTTCGAAGCTGCCTCCCGCGGTACCGAACTTGCCCTCGCCGTCGTCTCCCTTCTCACGGCTTTCCTAGGCATCTTCGTAGCCTGGCTCTTCTACTGCCGCAAACCCGGAACAGCCGGCGCTCTCGCCAAGAAATACGCCACCGTCTACTCCCTCCTCGACCACAAATACTGGGTCGACGAGATCTACGGCCGCTTCATCGTAGCCCCGCTCCTCGCCTTCTCGCGCATCCTCCTCAGTGGACTCGTCGACGGCGGCATCGTCCAGGGCACCGCTGCCACACTCACAGCATCCACCCAGGGCGGCAGTTGGCTCGTCCGACGCATACAATCGGGCAACATCCGTTCCTACGCCGGATGGCTCGCCATCGGTGCCGCCGCCGTCATCGCCATCGTCCTCTTCGGTCACCACGGATTACGCCTCTAACCTTTTGAACTGTCACCCTGAGTGAAGCGAAGAACCTGCTTTTAGAACAACCATGGAACCCCAATGAACTTCGACCCCATCATCCTGACGCTCATCATCCTCACACCGCTCGTGGGCGCAGTCCTGCTCGCACTCCTCCCCGAAGACGCCACTGCCTCCAACGGCAGCAAGCGCCACGCCATCGGCGCCCTCGTCGTCACTCTTTTCACGCTACTCCTCACCCTGCACCTACCTGCGCACTTTAACTACACCGCGGCCCCACACACCTTCCAGTTCGAACAAAATCTCCCCTGGATCACCAACCCCGCCATCCGCTACCACCTCGGCGTCGACGGCCTCAGCATGTGGCTCATCGTCCTCGCCGCTTTCCTCGCGCCGCTCGGCGTCCTCGCCTCCTGGAACACCATCAAGACCCGCACCAAGCTTTTCTTCGTCCTCTTCCTTCTCCAGCAGGTCGCCATGCTCGGCATCTTCGTCGCTCTCGACCTCTTCCTCTACTACGGCTTCTGGGAGCTCTCGCTGGTTCCCATGACCCTCCTCATCGCAACCTTCGGACGCACCGAAAACCGCCGCCGCGCTGCCATAAAGTTCTTCCTCTACGCCTTCATCCCCTCAGCCATCCTCCTCGTCGGCATCATCTGGCTTTATAGCCTCACCGGCACCTTCGACCTGCCCATCCTGCAGGCCCTCGCCGCCAGCCACCACATCGCCGCGCCCCCCACAGCCCTTCTTCTCTGCTCCCTCGCCTTCCTCATCGCCTTCGCCGTCAAAGTCCCCATCTTCCCCCTCCACGGCTGGCTACAGGACGCCGTGGCTGAGGCACCCACCGCGGCCGTCATGGTCCTCGCCGGAAAGCTCGGTCTCTACTCCATCCTCCGCTTCAGCTTCGGCATCTTTCCTGACCAGTCCCGCCACGTAGCCCCCCTCCTGATCGCCCTCGGAGCCATCGGCATCGCCTACGGCGCTCTCATCGCCCTCATCAAAACCGACCTCAAGAAGCTTGCCGCCTTCTCCACCCTCTCGCACGTCTCCTTCGTCGTCCTCGGCATCTTCACCTTCACCATCCTCGGCCTCGACGGCGGCGTCTTCCAGATCCTCAACGAAAGCCTCATCGGAGCCGCCTTCTTCATCCTGCTCGGCCTGCTCTACGAGCGCTACGGCACCTACGACATGCGCGACTACGGCGGCCTCGCCACACGTCACCCATGGATGGTGACCATGTTCGTCGTCACCGTCCTCGCCGCCGCCGGCCTCCCCATCCTCAACGGCTTCGTCGGCGAGTTCCTCATCCTCTCCGGATCCATGCAATCCCTCGCTGCACACCACATTCTCTGGACCGTCATCGGCACTACCGGCGTCATCTTCGGTGCCTCCTACCTCCTCTGGATGATCCAACGCATCTTCTACGGCAGCCTCGGCGCACGCCCAGATGAAGTCTCCGGCTGGGACCTCTGTGCACGCGAGCACCTCGAGCTCTGGCCCCTCGCCGCCCTCTTCCTCATTATGGGCGTTGCCTCCCCTCTCTGGATGCGCGCCATCGACACGTACGGCGCACCCACAGCCAACGCACCCACGCAATCTTCTGTCGCCACCCAAAACCTTCTACCTCCACCGCAAACTGCTTCCCAAACCGCTTCCATCGCCCCACCCTCTCTGTCCTCGCAATTGGAGACGCGCAGCTCCGCATTGAAGAGCCCCGCAGCAGCCCCTCAGGAGGCCCGCTAATGTCCACCAACCTCCTCGCTGTCCTCCCCGAGCTCATCCTCACACTCACCGGCGTCCTCGTCATGCTCGCCGAGCCTCTCATCGCCCCCGGCCGCACCCGCAAGCCCCTCGGATGGCTCGCCATCCTCGGCACCCTCGCCTCCGCCCTCGCCGCCTTTTACCAGCTCCACATCGTCAACGCGCACGGCCCCGTCACGGGCTTCTACGCCACCATCCAGGTCGACGCCTTCTCCATCTTCTTCCACCTCCTCATCGCCAGCATCGTTCTCGTCACCCTGCTCGCCAGCCTCGACTACTTCGAACAAGGTGCCGTCACCCATGCCGGCGAATACTTCGCCCTAGTCTGCTTCGGTGCCACCGGCATGATGTTCATGACCTGCTCCGTCGAGCTGCTCATGGTCTTCATCGGCCTCGAAATCTCCTCCATCTCCACCTACATCCTCTCCGGCTTCCGTAAAGGCCGCGCCACCGCCTCCGAATCCGCCATCAAGTACTTCCTCCTCGGCAGCTTCGCCACTGCCTTCTTTCTCTACGGCATCGCCCTCTGCTTCGGAGCCACCGGCTCCACCTCCATCGCCGCCATCGCCGCCGGCCTCGCCGTCACCAAGACACCCCTTCTCGGCTGGCTCGCCGTCGCCATGGTCCTCATCGGCCTCGGCTTCAAGGTCTCCGCCGCCCCCTTCCATGTCTGGACTCCAGACGTCTATCAAGGTGCCCCAGCCCCCGTCGTCGGCCTCATGTCCACCGCTCCCAAAGCCGCTGCCTTCGCCGTCCTCCTGCGCTTCCTCTTCAATGGCACCGGCCTCTACCACAGCCACTGGATCCTCCTGATTGAGATTCTCGCCGTCGCCTCCATGACCATCGGCAACCTCGGCGCGCTCCTCCAGACCGATGTCAAGCGCCTCCTCGCGTACTCCTCCGTCGCCCAGGCCGGCTACCTCCTCGTCGCATTCAGCTCCACCCGGAACGAGGCCTTCGGCGCCGCCTGCTTCTACACCGCCGCCTACGCCGCCATGAATGTCGGAGCCTTCGTCGTCCTCACCCAGCTCTCCGGCTTCGACGAAAAACTCCGCTCTATCGATGACTACACCGGTCTCGCCCTCCAGCGCCCCGTCCTGTCCGCGCTGCTCGGCTTCTTCCTCCTCTCTCTTATCGGAATCCCCTTCACTGGCGGCTTCTTCGCCAAGTTCTACTCCTTCTCCGCAGCTGTCCACGGAGGGCACACATGGCTCGCCATCGTCGGCCTCGCCAACTCCGGCGTAGCTTGCTTCTACTACCTCCGCCTGCTCGCCGCCCTTTACAGCCGGCCCTTGGCCGAGCAGCCCAACTCTCCCACCCGCCGCATCGCCCTCCCCGCCGCCATTGCGCTCGCCGCAACCGCCGCTGCAACCCTTGGCCTGGGCATCCTGCCCAACCACGTCCTTCACCTCGTCCAGCGTGCGACACCGCAAAACCTGCCTACCGCCTCCGCGCCTCAGCTCTCTGCCAATCCCCCGCAGGAAGCGTGGATGGACGCGAAGACGCGTTGACTGAATCACTGATAGATCATGGCGTCGCAGTAACCGCAAAACATCTTCCAGCCTTTTGGTTACATCACTACGATCTCTCCAAGATCCAGTGACCTGCGCCCCAGCAGAGGTAAACTTACGGTGAGCAGCTTCCCGCTCTGCGGCCTTTGGGACACCATATCTTCAATCCGCGTCTCCGCTCGCTCGCCCGAGGAAATGCTCTGGTAGTGCTATGCGTCGCAATAGCTACATCGATGTCGAACTTCCCCCATCTGCAGGCGACGCCGTGGCTGGTTTTGCCAGCAATTGGCTGTGCCATAGGCACAGCAGATACCGTCCGCTGCATGCAGCGTCGCTGGAGCTTCTACCATGGGGGCGTCCTTCTTTGCCTGTACATGGATCTGCTTGCCTTGACGCTCATTCTCTTCTTCCTGCTGTATCCCTATCTCGTCTGGCTCGGCGAAGCGCGCTGACCCTGTAAACTGACACTGGCAATGTCACAACAAAAGTTCTACCTCACCACTCCGATCTATTACGTCAACGCGAGGCCCCACATCGGCCACGCGTACACCACCATCGTCGCCGACGTCCTCGCCCGCCGCCATCGCCTGCTCGGCGACGACACATTCTTCCTCACCGGCACCGATGAGCACGGCCAGAAGATCGAACGCAGTGCCGCCGCCGCCGGCGTCCCTCCGCAGCAGTTCGCCGACAGCGTATCCAAGTCCTTCGAAGCCCTCTGGAAGCGAATGGGCATCACCAACGATGCGTACATCCGGACAACCGACGAGAAGCACAAGTGCGGCGTCCAGCACCTCTTCCGCGAACTCTACAAAAACGGCTTCATCTACCTCGCCAGCTACACCGGCAGCTACTGCGTCTCCGACGAAGCCTTCGTCGACTCCCCAGTCGGCACCCCCTGTCCCGATTGCGGCCGCCTCCTCGAAGAGGTCACCGAAGAAAACTTCTTCTTCAAACTCTCCGCCTTCCAGCGCCCCCTCCTTGACCTCATCGAATCCGACACCATCGCCATTACCCCCGACTCCCGCAAGAACGAAGTCCTAAGTTTCCTCCGCGGCGATTTGACAACACTCAACGCGTCTCAACTGGGAACGCAGATAGTGGTAGATGACGGTTCACAGCTTAGGCGCGTCATCGAAGAACGACGGAGAAATCCTAACTTCGACGTGACCTCGCCCGAATGGCAGTATGTCGCAGAGTCTACCGCTGGAACCCGTTATCAAATTGGTGCCCTAAAAGACCTGAGCGTCTCCCGCAGCAGCTTCACCTGGGGCATCCCCGTGCCGGAACCGGCTGCCAGCGCCGCGTCTCAAAAACACGTCATCTACGTCTGGCTCGACGCCCTCGCCAACTACATGACCGCCATCGGCTACGGCAGCGACGACCCCAAAGATCAAGTCGAGTTCAAACGCTTCTGGCCCGCCGACCTCCACTTCGTCGGCAAAGAGATCATCCGCTTTCACTGCGTCTACTGGCCAGCCTTCCTACTCGCCCTCAACCCAAAGCTCCAACACAAGAGCGACGAAGAGCCACCCGCACTATCTCTCGACCAACACAAGGCATGGGCCAAAGAATGGCTCCCCAAAGCCATCACAGCGCACGGCTGGCTGCTCTTCGACAACTCCAAGATGTCAAAGTCCAAGGGCAATATCGTCCGCACCGAAACCATCCTCGACGCCTTCGGCACTCTCTGCCCACCCGACCCTAACTCTGTCATCCTGAGCGAAGGAGCAGGGCTTCATCCTGCTCCGCAGTCGAAGGACCCCAACGCTGCCGGCCCCGCCATAACCCCCGGAACCACTTCAACCGAGAACCCGACCAAGGCCGACCGTGATCTCTTCGCCTCCGACGTCCTCCGCTACTTCCTCCTCCGCGAAATCCCCTTCGGCCAAGATGGCAGCTTCAGCTTCGACGCCCTCATCACCCGCTACAACGCCGACCTCGCCAACGGCTACGGTAACCTAGTCAGCCGCACGCTGAAGATGGTCCAGACTTATAGCGAGGGTACCATCCCAGCGTTTGGAGATGTCTTCATCACAGAAGACGTAAGCATCGACTACGAAGAACAAACTGCTCAAATCATCCGAATTGGATCGGGTAGAATCGAGCGCTACGCATTTATCGCTGCCAGAGTTGTTCATGAAAAATTTGTATCAATAACCTTTTCAGGCGGTGGTCAGGGAGAACTTGGCGATCCAGACAAGACTTGGGGTGTGCTCGATTCGATCGCATCTGTCATCAATCACACCGATCTCTTTCTGACTCAGAACGCACCATGGAAATTGGCTTCAGAATCGCTCGACGAGAACCGAACCAAAGTTGAAACAATTCTCTACACCGCTGCCGAATCCATCCGCATCATCACGGCCCTCCTCTACCCCATCCTCCCCTACGCCACCGCCCGGGTCTGGGCGCAGCTCGGCCTTGGCGACATCGAAGCCGCTGCCCGCAACGGCGAACTAAGCAATCTCACCTGGGGCGGTCTCAAGCCCGGCACCAAACTCGGCCCTCTCGGGCCCATCTTCCCACGCGCTGATAAAGGACTCGCCCAAATCATGACCGACATGGAAAATCCCACCCCACTCATCACCGAAAACGAACAGCGCCTCGCCGAGACCAAGCAGCAAACAACGCCCTCCACCGACCCCGGTGCACCTCCGCGCACCACCTCGCTCAACGAGCCCGCCGGGCAACTGCCCGTAGCTGGCAGCACAGCCTTCACCACCGGCCCAGCCAAAGTTCCCTCGCACACGGAAAGCACGCCGAGCGCACCCTTTGACTCCGTCGCCTCGCAGACCCCCATCACTGCCGGCCCCACCGACGCGTCCCCGCAGATCACCATCGACGACTTCGCCAAAATTGAGCTCCGCGTTGCGCAGATCCTCGTCGCCGAACGCATCCCCAAGGCCGACAAACTCCTCCGCCTCGAAGTCGATCTGGGCCACGAAAAGCGCCAGATCCTCTCCGGCATTGCCGAGTGGTACACCCCAGAGGAACTCGTCGGTCGCCGCATCGTCGTCATCACGAATCTCGCCCCGCGTAAGATGCGCGGCCTCGAGTCGCACGGCATGTTGCTTGCCGCCAGCGACGCCGACCACGGCAAGCCCCACCTCGCCACCTGCGGTGACGAGATCGCGCTGGGCTCGCGCCTCAAATAACCGCTCCGGCGCACCTGTATCCCGAGTGCCTTACTGCGACTTTCCCTCCGCCGCCGTTATGATCGGTGCATCATACGTCACGTCTTCGAGAACAGCAGGCGGCGTTCCTTTATGCGCTGCTGCCCCCGTAACCTGTATCGCAGACACTCCCGAGCACCGGTGCAGTTCGATCGCCGCCCCATAGTAAGACGGCGCATTGTCGCCCCATCGCACATCCACGCCGCTCAACTGAAGCCCGCTCACATCAGCAGCGAACAAACCAGCTGTTGGCCGGCGATCCAGACCAGTCGACCCAAAAGCGTCTCCCGGCCGCATATCATAAAACCCGCCTTCGATCGGCGTGGTCTTCGTGATCTTCAGATCGATGCCGCGCAGGCTGATATCGCGCAGCGGCACATCTTTTGAGCCTCTGAGATACACACCACTCTCGCTGCGGCACTGCATATTTACAAATTGCACACCTCGCACAGGTCCCGCAGGCCCTCCAACCGCTCGCGGAACGCTCGACAGCGCGATGGGTTCCCCCGATCCCCACCACATCATCGGCCGCATTTTCGTCTCAATTGTCATGTCCGCAAATAGCAGATCCTCAACCGCAGCACCGTCTCGATTCAGAAGGCTGATTCCACGGTTGCTTCTGACGATTGTGCAGTTGCTGACGACCGCGGACCGGATCGGGTAAGGACCCTCAGCTTCAATCTTTATGCCAGCAGAGGATGACTCAAGTGTGCAGTTCGTAATCGTAACACCTTCGCAAGCACCATATTCGCCAAAATTACGCGACGCTTTCAGCACCAGGCAATCATCGCCGGCAACAATGTTGCAGTTGTCGATCCGAACTTGTTTGCAGTGGTCGATATCAATGCCGTCGCAGTTCGGCACATCTAAATTATTCAAAATTGAGATACCGGAAATAGCTACATCCTCACACCCAATCGGATGAATCGTCCACGTAGGACTGTCACGGATCGTAAACGACTCCATCTGCACCTTGCGGCAATTCACAAGCAGAATCATGCGCGGTCTGCCATCCGGCGGGTTCCTGTCCGTCACGGGATTCAATGGATCATAAGGCCCAAGAAAGGGCTGAGGTACAGAGTATCCCTTCGGCCCCTTTGGAGGAAAGAATGCCTCAAAGTTCCCATCCATCGTTCCCGTTCCGCTGATTCGGATGTCATTGGCATCCTTTGCAAACAGCAGTGAGCCAAGCGTTCGGAAGTCATCTCGGTCCGGGCTTGCAAGCAGCGTTGAGCCGCCTGCCAGATGCATCTCCACATGCGGACGCAACGTAAGCGTTCCGCTCAGAAATGTATGTCCTGCAGGAAGCACCACGGTACCCCCTCCAGCCTTCGCGCACTCGTCAATCGTTCGCTGTATCGCCGATGTATCTTTGGTGCGCCCATCGCCCCGCGCGCCATGCGCCATAGGATTCCAGAGACGTGAGACACCAGGCGCAAGCGGCGATCCAACCGCCCGTGCCAGCAATGAGGGACACGCCATCGCAGACAACGTCACGCCAAGCGCCCTTGTAAATCGTCGTCTACTGAGAGCGAAGAATTGCTCCTGCTTTGCGACGCAACGCATCAGATCCTCGCTTTTCATCGTTACCTCGTAGATTTCACTTGCGCCTACTTGCAGTCCGCAGTGGGCATCACAAGATGTGATTTAACTTACTTCGAAGGTTCCGTTGCTTTCAGTATCTGGTCAGCGGCAACGTCATTGAAGTCCTGCACGATTCCCGATGGCCACCGGATCTCAACAAGGCTGGCAATAGCATCAGAGCCCAGTCCGAAGTGCACTGGCCCATCACTGGAGGAGGCGTAGCAGACGCTCGTTGTCATGTGGTTATACTGAGCGCCACTTTTTGTCACTACTTTCACGCGTGCACCGATCCCATCACGGTTACTCTTTGTCCCACGCAAAGCAACATCCAGCCAATGATTCTGATTCTTGCTCCGGTTCATCCATATCTCAGCGTCTGCACTCAAGGCCGTAGCAACGACATCGACGCGCCCGTCACCATCCAGATCGCCGAAGGCGCAGCCACGGTGACGAGCACCCGCCGCTGCCGCCAGCCCTGCCTCTGCAGTCAATGCCGTCCACTTCCCGCTCTTCCCAGAGTTATGAAAGACGGTGTTGTACTGGTCGATATCGGCTCCTGGCACAGGCATCGACTCAACGTGCCCGCGCGTGACAAATAGGTCCTTCCACCCATCATTGTCAAAGTCATAGAACGCCGAACCGTACCCTGCCATGGGCATACTCAAAGCGCGCATACCGCTGGGCGTTGTTACGTCGCGGAAGTCTCCCTTCCCCGTATTTTCATACAGCGGAAAAGTCTGGTTATTCAACGCCACATACGAAATGTCCGGATACCCATCATTATTGAAATCACGAAAGTCCAGGCCCATACCAGAGATGAAATTTCCATCTTCAGGCAGCGCAACACCTGCATCAAACGCAACTTCCTCAAACTTGTCCCCTAGGTTATGAAATAGAAACTCATAGCCTGCATCGTTGGTCACAAACAAATCCTGACGACCATCGAGATCATAATCCGCCATACCCACGCCCATGCCCTTACCTGGATGGTTCCTTATGCCCCACTTCGCCGATTCATCGGTAAACGTACCGTCACCATGATTGATAAATAGTTGATCAGGAACCGGCTTGTAGTAGCGCGGATGACAATAATCTGCAACCCCACCATAGGCACAGAGTGGCTTGTCCGAATATTCCCATTTCATATAGTTCACTACAAAAAGATCGAGCAGTCCGTCATTATTAACATCGACCCACACGGCCGCCACCGCCCACAATGGACCATACTGCGGATCATTCGACTTGTCGAGGCCAGCCTTGGCCGTCACGTCAGTAAAAGTACCATCACCATTGTTGTGATACAATGTGTTCTTGTATATCCCAGCTACAAAAAGATCAGGATGCCCATCGTTGTCGTAGTCCCCTACCGCAGCGCCAATATCGTAGCCTGTACCCGCAAGTCCAGCAGCATCTGTTACGTCGGTATAAATTCCTTTCCCATCATTACGAAAGAGTCGATTACTATACTTCGCTGAATCCTTTTTCAACGTTGCGATATTTGCTCCGTTGGTGAAAAAGATATCCGGACGTCCATCGCCGTTGTAGTCGAAGATCGCTACTCCTCCAGCCATCGCTTCAGGTGCATTTTTCGCCGGCGTCTCGTCGTTTTCTAACCTAAAAGGTATCTTGCTCAATTCAAACTGAATCGGTGGTGTAGAAGGAGCAGCGGCTTGTGAGAGTGCAAGTACACCTCCTGCTATCAACTGCAGCAGGCCGAGGCAAATTGTATCGCGATATCGTATATGCAAGCTCATAAGCTCAAAGACGGACGGCGAATTGCCGTCCGTCTTCATGTTAGGCGAAAACTCCACATCAGAAGTAGAACTTCGCTGCGAATAGTACAAACCTTGCACCCGTCTTGAATGCAGGCTTACCCGTGGTTTGAGCGTTCTGGTTCGTTGCCGCCTCAGAGATCACCTGAATTGGCGTTCCGTTTGCATTCGTGCATCCAGAGCAGCTTGCGTTCGTAGTCTGCTGGAAGTTCAGCGCCTCATCGTTCTGGTTCGCCAGTCCAAACTGCGGCAGTGGGTGGTTGATCCAGTTGGTTGCCGTTACACGGAATTCGACATACCGGGTGGTGGTGATATGGAAGTCCTTGTAGATTCCCAGATCGGTGTCAAAGTACGCCGGATTCCGCATGTAGGGCATGATGCTCTGCCCCTGCGTTCCGTACGCTGGCGTCGTGAAGCAATTGGGATTGAAGTAATATCCCTTCTTCAAGCCCTTTGTAGGATCGCAGCTAAGCGCCGGAACCAATACATTGTAGGCAAAGGTTCCGAGCCATGTAGATGGAGTAATGCTGTTAGCCAGCAACCCATTCGGCAGCGTGACGGCGTTATTCGGCAGGTTTGGATGTGCCACCGTCGGAACCGTGAGCCCTCCGGCGTACGTAGCATTCATGCTGCCGTTCAACGCAGGCTGTAGCGGTGCACCACTCTGGAAGGTTGTGTAACCGGACAGCTTCCATCCGTTGATCGCACCACCCACCACCTTCAGGGCCAGACCTTTGCGGTGGATCGGGCTGGGCAAAGACCAGTTGTAGGTGAGGTTGACGATGTGTGTGTGATCGTACGCCAACGTTCCATAGTTGTTGTGCAGGATGAACGGATCGACCGCCGTTCCGTTTCCAGGGCCGTTATTGGAACCACCATCACGGATACCAAGCACCTTGGAGAATGTGTAGTTGGTCAGGAAGGTGACAGGCCCAGTCTCCTTGGTAAACGACACCTGAAGCGAGTTGTAGTTGGAGTAAGGTGCATGGGTGAGCAGATAGATGTTCTGGTACGTCTGCAACGGGCGATAATCCTGCGTGTTGAAGTACGCTGTTGTCTTCCCAACGCAAGCCAAAGGCTGATTGCCATCGGGTGTGCCGGTCTCGCACGGTGATGAAGGCGACTGCACGATACCTGTCAGCGGATCGGCTGCGAACAGCCCTCCCGGCTGCACATTGTTCTGGTTGAACAGGTTGCTGTTGGACCCATCCATGTACTCGTTGGCACTGTGACTCCCTACATAGGATGCCTCGAAGACCGACTGCCAAGGCAACTGCTGGGAGATCGTGAAGTTCCAGTCATACGTGTATGGCGCACGATTGTCACCTTCTTTCATGACATCGATACTGGAGCCGTTTTGGCTGACGCTCGATGGAGGATGGTTGTCCGCAACGACGTTTCCGTAGCCGTTGAATGGAACAGTGCTCGAGTACTCGAACGAGCCGAGAGGTCCCGTCTCCGCACTGGCCGTTTCACTGGTCGCCTGGTACTGGAACTTCGCGAAGCCTCCGCGGACCACCGTCTTACCCGTTCCAAATACGTCGTATGCAACGGAGAAGCGAGGATCGTAGTAGAACTTCGGCGTTACGAATCCAGACAAGGGAACGTTTGGATCGATCGCGTTCCATAGAATACCTGCGTTGTTTGCCTTCGGGGCTGCAAGGTAATCGGGCAGGTTCCACACCTGGAATCCTGGGTCTTTCCCTATGGCATGCCACTGACCAATGTGCTGGAAGCGAAGGCCCGCATTCACGGTCAGCTTCTTGTTCACCTGCCATGAGTCCTGGAGGTAGAACGATACATCGCTGAACTGCGTGTCCGTTGGAATGTCTACGTTCTGCTGTTGATAGTTATTGATCCTGCCCAACATCGTGTCCGCAGCCAGATTCTGTGTAGAGTTCTGGTTTAGCCCGATGTTGAAGGTTCCGTTGTTTGGAGCGTTGCTGTTCTGGCTGTTTCGGGAGTCGTTCCACAAGAAGCCGACCTTGATGGTGTGGGTCTTGATGACCTTGGTCAGGTTGTCGTAGAACTCCGGAACTTCCTTGATTCCACCGAACGAACCTCCAGTCATCGGGTAGTAGTCGAACCAGCCCATAGCGGAATTGCAGCAGTAACCAGGCTGGAAGTTGGGCATCTGGTCCGTCGTCTGACCAAACAGTCCCGGAACATTTTGGAGACCGACGTTCTTACGCGAAACAGCGGAAGGGTTCTGGAGCGAATAAGGGTTGACAAAGTGCGACCACGTAAACACGGTTTCGTTCGTGGTGGTCGGATTGAATACATGCGTGAAGTTCGTCAGAATGACATACGAGACCGTGTTCGACGCAGCTGGCGACGGATAGGGTAGCGTGCTCGGAGCTGCCCACCAGATCGAGATAGGAGCCAGATCCTGCTCCTTCTGATAGGCCAAGGAGCCGGTCAGCTTCGTATTGTCGCTGATCGCGTAGTCGAGCTTGCCTGTCGCCTCCCAGCGGTTCTGCGGCGACTGATTCACATAGTGGTAGTTGGTATAGCCGTTCCCACTGGTTGGAGATTGGTTCGGCTTGGGGTACAGATTGAGAACGCCCTTGATATTCGGATCGATGTCCGACGTTGGGAAGCTTGTAGCGGTTCCGCCGGCGGGCAACTGGGACGTGTTGAGGTTCTGATAGAACGTTGGCCAGGCGTTGATGGCCGCAGCCGGGATGCCTGGATTGCTGAAGTCTCCAGCCAGCTGCGCGGCGTTGGGTACGTTGTAGTTGATGATCGCACCGGCAGGCTGCTGCTTCATGTACTCATAACCGCCCCAGAAGAAGAGCTTCTTGCGGTCGTGATTCCACTTAGTGAACGGAAGCAGCACAGGGCCGCCGATGTTGCCGCCAATGTAGTAGTACTCTTGTGCGGCGTTGGTTCCACCCTGCGCCTTGGTGTATGCGTCGACCGAATCCAGCTTCGCATTGCGGGCATAGAAGTATAGTTCGCCGTGGAACTGCTGTCCGCCGCTTCTGCTGAATGCCTCGAAGATGGTCGGACCATACGCATATTCGACGCCATAATCCGCGCTCAGGAACTTTATGCTTCCCACCATGTCCGGATTGATATTGGCTATCTGGGTTCCGAAGTTACCGGGATCGACCAGGTCTGCACCATCCAGCATGTACGCCACGCTGCCATTGGGTTGGGTGCCGTTGGAGGAAAAGTCTCCGACGGGTCCATTGTTGGAGCCCACCAGAACATTGTTGAAACCGGTTCCCTGCTTGCCGCCATTGTTGAGCGCCATGCCCGGCATGATCTCCATCAACTGGCCGACGTTGCGGCCTTCGAGCGGGAAGTTATCGATCATCTTCTCGTTGAGGTCCGTGGCTACCTCGCCCGTATCCGTCGGCACAACGGCAGCACCGCCAGCAATGACGTCCACTTTGCTCGAGACATCGCCGACGGGGAGCTTGATGTTCGGAACTTCGCGACTCGAACCCATGTTCATCACGACGCCGTCTTCCTGCCATGTCGTGAAGCCTTTAGCCATGATGCTGATGCTGTACGTTGCAGGCTGTACCGCGGTAATCACGAAGTGACCTGCACCATCGGCCTTTACCGTACGGACGTCGCCGCTGGCGGAGTTCGTCAGCGTAACCTGCGCGCCCGGAACAGCGGCACCGCTCTGGTCGTCGACCGTTCCGGTGATCGTACCTGTGAGCTGTTGCGCCAAGCCCTGAACGCTGTTCAAAGCGAACAACATGATCAACATGACCGGGAAGATAAGAAGCTTGCGAACTACCTGCGACGCAGATCGCGCAAGACTTTGATGGATAACCATAGGTACTGCCCCCTTCAAGTTTGAAACAAAATCATCAGCACGATTCTTTTGCGTCCATCGCGCCTTCATCGACAAATCAACCGACCGTGAAACAACTTGCAACTCTGTCGACCCAAACTGCGTTAAAGCCTTGATAACGCAATCAAAAACCACTCCATGCACAACGCCCGTCCAGCAACATCGCATGAAAGTACCTGATATCGATATCAACTTTAGCCCTGCTGAGCAGGTCTTCAGAACTTCTCAACAGCTTTATCTTGACGGCATAACGAATACTACTGGGCCATTACGATTGTCAAGAAAAAGTTTTTCTCAAAACAAATTCAGCGTTCCGTCAACCCCGTAGCATGCAACTCGCGTTCTGCTGTTCGCCAGCGGAACGCCAAAAAAAAGATCACATTGAGGGGCCGTCCGAGTATATCGCATCGTTCCGCTATGTGATTCAGCTTTGCCCACTGCAAGATCAGATACCATTTGATAGCATCTGCTCGTCACGTATTTGCCCAACAAATCAGGATCCGAATGCACAGCACCACAACCCAAGTGAGCACGAATCAAAGTTTCCACTCAAGCAGATTCCTGCGACCGCCCCTCATCTGCCTCGCTCTTTGTATGGTGTTTTCGTCCAGATCCCAGATGTCAGCACAAACCTCATCCGACTTCGACTCCATCGTCGCGAACGCTTCGGCTGCGCGTGAGCAAGGCAATCTACCGCAAGCAAATGAGCTATACCAACAGGCCGAGCAACTCAACCCCAGTTGGCCCGATGGCTGGTGGTATATCGGAACACTCCAATATGGCACAAACGACTTCGCTCCTGCCATCATTGCACTTGATCACTACATCACGTTGACACCCAAAGCAGGACCCGCCTATGCACTCCGCGGCCTTTGCGAGTTTGAACTCGGCCAATACTCTCCTTCGCTTCAGGATCTTCAAACAGCAGTCGCTCTGGGTGCCGCCACACAGCCGCGCAACGCAGCGATCATCGTCTATCACGAAGGTCTCGACCTCGCCAGACTTGGTCGATTCGAAGAGGCTCTGGGCCAGTACACGCAGATGATCAAGCACGGCAGTGCTAACCCTGACCTGATCACCGCCATCGGCCTCGCAGGTCTGCGCATGCCTATCTCTCCTAAAGATATCGATCCCTCACAGATGGAGTTAGTCTCATCCGTAGGCCTTGCAGCGAGTGAATGTATGGCCGGACATACAGCCAGCGCCAGTCGCGACTTCCAGTCACTCTTTGCGCACTTCTCTTCAACACCAAACCTCCATTATCTCTATGGCTATCTTTTATTCTCAGCCGACCCGCAAGAAGGTATCGTACAGTTCAGCGATGAGCTCGCCGTCTCACCAACGAGCGCTGTAACCCATGCCATGCTCGCTTGGGCTTATGGACTTCAAGGGAATTTTGCAGCTTCCTTACCCAACGCCCAAAAGGCAGCAGTCGAGGATCCGTCTCTACCCATGGCCCAACTCGTTCTCGGACGAGCCCTGGTAGAAACAGGCGATGTGACCGCTGGCCTTCCGCACCTCGAAGCTGTGCTCTCCTCCGATCCGCAAAATCTCGAAGCTCACCTCGCACTCGTGAAAGCCTACTCAAAGCTCGGTCGAAATCAGGAAGCTCGGCAAGAGCGGCTCCAATGCCTTGCAATCTCCGGCCAGGGAGCGAGCGCCAATGCGTCCATGTAAACTCGCGCTAATACTCCTGTTCTACTGTTTCTCCGTCTCCGCCCAGCGGAAAGCAGCCCCCGTTACCTGTGCGAGCTGTCACCGCTCTCAAGCACTCACACAGCCCGACACTCAAATGGGGCGCGCACTGCAACTTCCCGGCGATAACCCCGAGCTCACCACGCATCCCAAGCTCACCTACACCATCGGTAGCTACACCTACACCGTCGAAACCCAGCACGGACAGAGCCAGTACATCGTCAGCGACGGCACCCGCAGCATCTCCCTTCCCATCCTATGGTCCATGGGTGCGCAGGCCCAGACCTGGGTCATTCAGAACGATGGCCGCATGTACGAGAGCCTCGTCAGCTACTACCCGACACTCAACGGCCTCTTCACTACGGTGGGCGATGAACACATGGGTCCGAAGACGCTTGAAGAAGCCATCGGTCGACCACTTACGCAGGAAGACGTCACCACCTGCTTCGGCTGCCACTCCACAAACGCCGTTCAGGATCACAAGCTGAATCTCGCAACGCTCAAACCAGGCCTCACCTGTGAACACTGTCACACCGGTTCGATGGAGCATCTCAACAGCGCCATGCATGGCACCAAACGCGTCGATCCACCCTCTCTTTCAGACTTGTCCACCGATGACATCTCAAGCTTCTGCGGAGGCTGCCACCGCAGCTGGGAACTCGTCGTCCGCGCCGGCTGGAAGGGCACATCCAACGTTCGCTTCCAGCCTTATCGGCTTGCCAATAGCAAGTGCTACAACGGCAATGACCCGCGCATCAGTTGCATCGCATGCCACGACCCCCACCAGAAGGTGGAGACCAGCGTCGCCTACTACGACAGCAAATGCCTCGCCTGCCACACCACACCGCGGCAGGCGAACGCAAAAGTCTGCCCAGTATCCAAAATCAACTGCACCACCTGCCACATGCCGAAAACGCCCTTCCCCGGCGGACACTTCATCTTCACCGACCACCAGATTCGTATCGTAAAACCCGGCGAGCCCTACCCGGACTAAGGCGTCGGCGGACCCTCGCTCTGCTGCAGCGCCTTGATCTTCGCCACAATAGCACGTTCCTGTGCACCCTCCGTCGGACGATGCAGCTTGTAATACACAGTCGCTAGCTCCACATGCGGCTCCAGCCAATCAGGAATCGCCTTCACCACCGTCTCTAGATTCGCGGCTGCATCCGCGTATTGCCCCTGCGTGCTCTCCCACATCGCCATCTCGTATTTCGCCATCTGCGACGTTGGATCCAGATTCACAGCTTTGTCAAGGTAGATCTTCGCCTCGTCCATCTCCCTCTTCTTGTACAGAATGGAACCCAGATACAAGTTCGACTCAAAGTCCTCTGGTGTGTGCTTCAGTTGCTCGCGAAAATCCGGCTCCGCTGCGGCTGCATCTCCCGTCTGGTCGAGCGCCATGCCCGTCAGCGCATAGATGCGTGGCAGATTTGGATTCAGCGTCAGGGCCTTCTCCAGGTCCGCCTTCGCCGATGTGAACTTGTGCAGATTCAAAAGCGTATATCCTGCCAGCAAATACGCATCAGGATCGTGCGTCGCCTCAGCCACTTTCTCTAACCGCTCCACCCCCGCGCGCTGATCGCCCGTCTGCACCAGCGCTGAACCCAGCACATACTCGAAGTCTGTATTGTTCGCGTTCGCCGCTTCCAGTGGCATCAGCATCTTCACCGCCGCAGCCCCCTGGCCAAGTCGTACCTCGCTATTGCCCAATAGAATCGCAATCTGCGAGTTGTCAGGCGCAGCCTTTTGCACCTCGCCGAAGACCCTGCGCGCATCCGCGAAATCGCCCTTCTTGTAGTACGCAAGCCCGAGATTCATCTCAATCTGATCATTCCCCGGAGCAGATACCAAAGCCTCACGATATTCGGAGATCGCCTCGTCGAAACGTCCCTCATGTGCCAATGCCGCGCCCAGATTGGCGCGCGCTTCCACCATCTTCGGATGCAGCTTCAAATATCTCTGATAGTCCAGAATCGCCGTCTTGTAGTCGCCAAGCTGTTGCGCCAGCAGCGCCTCGCGTATAAGCCGGTCAGGCTCACCCTGCTGCGCTCGAACGAGCGTTGCCGCAAAAAGAATAAGTAACAGAGCAACACGCATTGCTTGCAAATTATAAGCCTTCCCGCTCATTCGTTTCCCGTCCAGTGATAGCTCGAAACGACCATACCGTCCGCACCAACCAACAGCAGCGCCGCTCGTCCCGGCTCAAGCTCCCCAGAAAACCTCTTCCCACTGCGAACATCCTCAAACGCCACCTCCCTCTGATTCGATTCAGAAGTCAGCACATACAAAGTCGCCTCCGGCAGCCGCGTCGCGCAGATCAGAATCCCAGTATCCTTCAGCGTTGTCGTATACGTCGGCGACACATCCGCAACCTTCATCGCATACCTGTACACATCGCTGATAGCTGCCATATCGCCGCTGAGCTCAATCGGCAGCGCGGCAAAAAGAATCTTTCCTTTCCCTACACGCACCTCGCTCCAGTCCGCGTCTCCAGGCATCTGAGCACGCCCCAGCACCGTCGTCTCTTCTCCTTTAAACGTGAACGTCTCCTCGCCGCCCGGCCATCGAAATTGGTTCCTTCGAATCGTCAACGGCACATTCACATACGGCAGTCCTACCGCATTCTGCCGGCCCGTCGCATGCAGATGTGCGTCCTCGTCGAACGGCCCCGTCGCGAGCAACGTCGCGCCTTCCTTCACCTTCGTCAGAATTGCCTGCCAAGCCGTCTCCGTCAATCCATACGACGACGGCAGGATGATCAACTTCGGCGATCCCAGTGTCTCCATCTGGTACTCACCTACCGCATACGCCTCCGCTCGCGCGTTATAAAACAGCGCCCGCACAGCATTCTGCTGCGCTTCCACCCCATAGTTGTTCAGCACAGAAAGCTGTAGCGACTGCGGCAGCACAATCGCGATCTCGGGCGCAACAATCCCTGTCGCATACGGCGCAGCTGCGGTTGCAAACGCCCCCACACCGCGCATCATTGCCTCCCACACCTTGGCGGACCCATCGCTGCGTTGCATCCCGAAATCAACCTCGCGCGCCCAGTCCCACTGCATCGCACCCGAGCTTCCCGCCGCAAACCCCAGCGCCCACTTCCGCTCCGTCAGCGGCAGCCCCGTAAACTCGTCGTAGCGCCACGTTCCGTCCGGCGCCCACGCTGGCTGGTAGCCTGTCTCGCCAGTGATATTCGGCATGCCCGGACGCTTCGCCGCCACCGAGTCCCACAGCAGCGCATCGTCCTGCCAATACGTGTGGTTCGTCGTAAACGACACCCCCGCCGTGCTGTAAAACTGGTTCAACACACGATTCGTAACCCCTCCCTCGTCCTGCCCGACGTCTACCAACTGCGTGCTTCCCGTCTGCCGAATCACACCAATCATCGAGTGCACCCAGCGGCTAAAGCTATCCTGCGCAAACAGGTTATAGTCAACGGCTCGCACAAGCCGCGCATTTCCGTACCGCCCGTACGTCAGATCTGCAACACTTGGCAGCGGAATCCTATCGAAACTCCCCAGTTCCTCCGGCGTCACGGCCCATGCCTCCGCAAGCTCACCAAGATCCTTGTATTTCTTCCGTAACCACGCATGCCAGGCCGTAACTTCAGCCGGATCTCCATTCGGAACGTTACCCTTGAAAATCAACCGCGGGTTAGAAAAACTCGGTTCGTTAATGAGATCCCACGAAAGCCACGGCACCGTTGCGAAGTGGCTCGTCACCCCGCGCACGTACGCCTCCTGCAGCCGCACAGCATCCGTATCGAGATATGGATTCTGCAAAGGACTAGCTGCATCCGCAGCCCGTGCGCCTCCACCAGACACCGGCGAAAACGCGAACAGCGTAAAGTTCACCGCAAGGTTGTGCTCATGCGCGCACAGCAGAAACGCCTCCAGATTGCGCAAAAATCTCTCATTCGGCTCGCCAGTATCCGCCTCAATGAACTTCGCATTTCGCATCCACACACCAGTGCGCACAAAGCTCACGCCATGCGCCGCCATGTCTGCAAAATCTCTCTCCCACACTGCTGCATTCCTCGAGGAAGAAAAATCCCAGCCATTCTCTTCCGTCGTAAAGTAGTTCGTACCCACTGGCATATACGGCTTTCCGCCGCGCATCAAAAAATTACCGCGCACGCCCAGCGCTTCGCCCTCGTCCAATGCGTCTCGCTTCGCCACCCAAAATCCATTCTCATAAAACTCTCGAAACTGCTTCTGCTCCATATACGTCGCCCTCACCGTATAAAACCCCAACGGCAGCGCGTTATGGAATGGCACCGAAAGATTCGTTACTTCATCCTGTCCAACCGGCATCGTCGCTGCATCCACGACCTTGCCGTCCGATACCAACTCCACCCGAACCTCACCCTGCGCAGTGGCTTCCTGCATGTGCCGCGTTCGCTGCAGATGCACTGTTATCTGCGGTGGTTCGGTCGGTCGAACCACCGAAAACAGCGTCTCCACCGACAGCGCCGTCGTCCCCTGTCGCGCATACTCCGCAGCCTCGCGCATCAGCGCCATGCCATCCTTGCTCCCCCAGTAACCAGACACAGGATCAAAATCCAGCGCCACAATGCGGCTTCCGCGCATCGCGCCGCTCGCATGGTCCAGCACAATCACCGGTGACGCCACCAGTGTCCCCCGAGCATCCACCATGTATCCAAGCCCATTCAGGCGTCCCTCCATCGTGAAAAACTTTGCGGCATTCACCTTCGGCGTCGAGCCAAACGCATATCCCGTTCGCCACGCAAACCGCGCATCCTGCGGTACTGGAACCTCATATGTATGCCGCAGATCGATCACACGTGAATATGTATCCTGCGGTCTTTCCGGAACAAACTTCCCGTCACGCTGCGATACAGGAACACGCAGCGCCTGTCCCCCAAGCACCAGCAGATTCCCTCCACGCTCAAGATACGCGTCAATCTCCTTCCACGCATCGACAGGCACAGCCGACCCATACGGAAGCACCAGAAGCCTTGTCGTATCCAATGCCCCCGGTGCCTTGATCGCCGCAAGATCAACAAACATTGGGTCCATGTTTCTGAGCGACTGATCCAACGAATCCCGATCCATAGGCTGGCTTGCAACCGTCGGAAATCCTGGCTGCCAAAACACAGTAACCTGTGCCAGCAACATCGTGCTCCTCAAGACAACAACCGCAATCACTCCCAGGATGATCTTCATCAACATACCTTCCCGCAACAACTCTGTCGCACATCGTTTGCGCTCAACGCAACACTGCTTTTAGACAAAAGCAGAAGAGTGTTGATAACCTTATCACCAAATTCATACCGGTCTGAAGATGCGGTCTCCAGACCCGCACAACAAGCTCCAGATCGAATGGCGTTCCCCCTCAACGATGGCCACTGAAGTCTCGACAAGGACCAAAATGATCCCACGTTCGCTTGCAGCATCGCTCCTCGTCACCCTCCTTGCAGCGCTTTCAACCCCCCGCGCACACGCAGAAATCCGCCTTCCCAACCTGCTCACCGATCACGCCGTCCTGCAGCGCGAAGCACCCATCCACCTCTGGGGCTGGGCCACGCCCGGCGCATCCCTCACCATCCACTTCCACGCGCAAACCCTTACCACCACAGCGAACGATCTCGGTGAATGGTCTGCATGGCTCATGCCCGAGCACGCCGGCGGACCCTACAGCCTCGACATCGACGGCGGTCCCCAGGAAGGCAAAAAGCACATCACCGATCTCCTCGTCGGCGACGTCTGGATCGCCTCCGGCCAGTCCAACATGGAGATCCCTCTCGACGGATTTCCCCACTCAGCAACCATCAAAGACGCTGACAAGGAGATCGCAACAGCCACCAACCCCAACATCCGCCTCCTCCTCGTCGATCGCAAAAGCTCCGACGTCCCACTCGACGACATCAGCGGCACATGGTCGCAATGCACCCCCGACACCGCACGCAAATTCTCCGCCGTCGCCTACTTCTTTGGCCGCGAGATCGCCTCCACCGAGCACGTCCCCATCGGCCTCATCGACAGCACTTGGGGCGGCACACCCGTCGACTCCTGGGTCTCCCTGGACACCCTCGGCACTGAGCCGCAACTCCTCTCCGCCTTCACCAACCGCGCCCAATTCGCCGACACTCAAGCATCGATGCCCGCCCAGATTGCCGCAGAAAAAGCCACCGACGCCGCTGCGGCGGCCGCAGGAAAACCGCTCCCCAGGCACCCTTGGCATCCCAACGAAGTCTCCTGGCTCCCCGCCGGCATCTACAACGGCATGATCGCGCCGCTCGACAAGGAATCCATCAAGGGCTTCCTCTGGTATCAGGGCGAAAGCGACAGCGGTCCCGCGCGCGCCTCCCACTACAGCGTCCTCTTCCCTGCCCTCATTCAGGATTGGCGCATGCACTTCCAGCAAGGCAACCTTCCCTTCCTCTTCGTGCAGATCTCCAGCTTCAACTCGCCCGGTGAAGACTGGGGCATGATCCGCGACGCACAGCGCCGCACCCTCTACATCGCCGACACCGCCATGGCCGTATCCCTCGACGTCGGCAACCCCAACAACGTTCACCCCGCAGACAAACAAACCGTCGCCGCACGTCTCGCCCTCGCCGCTCGCGCCATCGTCTATGGCGAACACATCGCCTACGCCTCACCTCTCTTCCGTCAAGCCACCACACAGCCCGGTGCCATGCGCGTCTGGTTCAACAACGCCAACGGCCTCAACGTCCACGGCGGCGCTGCACCGCAAGGCTTCGAGCTCGCCGGTGACGACCACCACTTCGTTCCAGCAACCGCCAAAATCGAGGACGGCAGCGTCGTTGTCTCGACCCCCGCCCTCCCCAATCCCCGCTTCGTTCGCTACGCTTGGAGTAACGTTGTCGATCAGTCCCTCTACAACGCCGCCGGTCTGCCTGCCTCCACCTTCACCTCGGAAGAAGTGCCCACACCCGCCCCATAGTGCCTCCCAACCACCGCCATCGTCCAACGGAGTGTGATGCCTTTACCCCCAACTAGCCGACGCGGCTTCATCAGATTCGCTGGCACCAGCGCCGCAGGAGCCATCCTCAGCCCTAAGGCAGCCCACGCTCAACCGCAATCTCCATCCACCCTCCCGAACACTGCCCCATCCACAACTACACCGTTGGCCCATGTAAACCTGCTGCAGGGCACTAACTCCACCGGCAGTTTTTCTCGCGGCAACACCCTCCCGCTCGTCGCTTTACCGCACGGCATGGCGCATTGGACCATTCAATCGCAGGAGGACACCTCGTGGTTCTTTCGCCCCGCCGACAATCGCTGTCAGGGCCTCCGCTGTACCCACCAGCTTAGCCCCTGGTTACCCGACTACGGCTATGCCACCTTCCTTCCCTTCACCGGCAATCCAGACGCCGACGCCTCCCGCCGCTCCTCCTCCTATCGCGCCGACCAACTCATCCTCGCACCGCACCAGCTCAAGCTCCACCTCGAACGCTACCGCTGCGCCGTCAGCCTCATCCCGACCGAGCGCTGCTGTCTCCTCGAAATGACCTTCGAAGACAACGGCACCGCAGGTCTGCTCCTCGAAATGCCCGGCAAAGACGCCGCCTTCCACACCGACCAGACATCCCGCACCGTCCTTGGAACCACCCACATCAACGACGGCGCCGTCCCCGCAAACTTCGCGACCTTCTACGCCGTACGCTTCGACCGCACCATCAGCAGCATCTCCATCCAGCCACGCGAAAACAGCCAGGTCGCCTTCATTCGCTTCCACACCGACGCATCCCGTCCCGTCATCGCTCGCATCGCCACCTCCTTCATCTCGCCCGACCAGGCATGGCATAATCTCACCACCGAGCTCGGCGAAAAGCCCTCCAGCGTTGTCCTCCAGGACGCAGCCGCCGCATGGGACCACCAACTCTCCGCCGCGCAGGTCCAAGGCGGCTCACCAGACCAGCGCACGATCTTCTACTCCTCTCTCTATCGCGCGTCGCTCTTCCCCCGCATCTGGTACGAGAAAGACGCCACCGGCAACCCCATCCACTACAGCCCGTACACCGGCAGCATCACCCCAGGCGTCATGTACGCTGACCACGGCTACTGGGACGTCTATCGCGCCTGGTACCCCCTGATGTCCATCCTCTATCCCAACCGCCTCGCCGAGATCCTTCAAGCCTGGGTCAACGTCTCAAAGGAAGGTGGCTGGATGCCGCAATTTCCATCCCCCGGCTACCGCGCCTGCATGACCGGCAGCCTCATCGACGCCGTCTTCGGCGACGCCGCCTGCAAAGATCTCACCGGCTTCGACATGGAGGGCGCCTACACTGCCCTCCACCGCCACGCCACCCAGCCCGGTGATCCAGACAAAGGCTACGGCCGCCGCGGCATCGAGTACTACATGCGCCTCGGCTACATCCCCAACGACAAAGTCCACCAGGCCACCGTCGAAACCCTCGACTGCGCCTACGGCGACCTCTGCATCGCTCAGGTCGCAAAGTCTCTCGGCAAAACCAAAGACGCCGTCTTCTTCCTGCAGCGCTCCGCAAATTGGCGCAACGTCTTCGATCCCACCACCAAATTCATGCGCGGCAGAAACGCCGATGGCTCATGGCTGCGCCCCTTCGACCCCTTCACCTGGGGAAGCCCCTACGTCGAAGGCTCCGCCTGGCAGCATCGCTGGGCCGTCCCCCACGATATCGACGGCCTCGCCGCAGCCATGGGTGGCCCGCAGCCCTTCACCAACCAGCTCGAAGCCATGCTCGCTCTCCAACCCATCTTCCGCGTCGGCGTCTACGGCGAAGAGATCCACGAGATGTCAGAGATGGCAGCCGCGAACTTCGGCCAATACGCCCACAGCAACCAGCCCGTCCATCATGCGCTCTATCTCTTCGCCGCCGCTGGCAAGCCTTCGCGCACCCAGTTCTTCGCGCGCCGCGTCATCAACGAGCTCTACACCGTCGACGACTTCCCCGGTGACGAAGACACCGGCTCCATGGCTGCCTGGTACATTCTCAGCGCGCTCGGCTTCTACCCGCCCACTCCAGGCCGCGCCGCCTACGTCCTCGGTAGCCCTATCTTCGAACGCGCCAATCTGCGCTCCGACTCCGGACAGACCTTCACCATCACCGCCCCCGGAAACTCAGAAAACACGCCGTACGTCAAAGCCGTCGCCATCAACAACAACCCCCACAACTCCGTCTGGCTCGATCACCATATCCTCCGCAACGACGCAGAGCTCCGCTTCACCATGTCCCCCAGCTCTCAGCACATCGACGACCCATTCGCATAACCTGCCTCAGCGTCACTCTATATCGGCCTCGATCTATAATGGCGCTGACCGATCGAACGCAATCGCTTCATCGCGACCACATCCAGTCCCGGGCCACGCAAAACACACGCTCTCGCTGCAAACTCTCTTCGCAAAGCAGGTACGCTTGACCCGTCCATCCCGCATGAGCGACGTCGCAAAGCTCGCCGGTGTCGGCACCATGACCGTCTCCCGCGTCCTCAACGGCAACGTCCACGTCACCGAAGAGACCCGCGCCCGCGTCCTTGAAGCCATTGCCGAACTCAACTACATGCCGAACGAGGTCGCACGCTCCCTCCGCGACCAGCGCACCCGCCAGATCGGCATCATTGTCCCCAATCTTCACGACCCCTTCTTTGCCATGTGCGCCCAATCCATCAGCATCGTCGCAAAAGAGCGCGCCTACTCCACCGTCATCACCACCTCCGACGAAGATCCCGCCACTGAGTTCGTCGAAGCCAAGCGCATGCTCCGTCGCCACATCGAAGGCCTCATCATCATCCCCGCGCAAGGCAAATCCAAACTCCGCGACCCCGAGTTCGAACGCACGCCCATCGTCACCCTCGACCGCCCCGTCATCGGCAGCTCCTACGACTGCATCCTTACCGAAAACAAGCGCGGCGCGCAGCTCGGCGTACAGCACCTCATCGACCACAACCACCGCCGCATCGCCTATCTCGGCCTCTCCGCTCAGCTCTGGACCATGAAGGAGCGCATCAACGGCTATATCGCCGCCATGGAAGCCGCAAAGCTCCTTCCAGACATTCACTCCGTCACCGATTCGCCCGCCGAGATGCTCCAGACCATCCGCCAGCTCCTCGCCATCAAAACCCCACCCACCGCATTCTTCTGCAGCAATAACCTCACCACCCGCAACGCCCTGCACGCGCTGTCCTCGCTGAACATCAAAATACCCGATCAGATCGCCATCGTCGGATTCGACGACTTCGAGATGGCCGACATCATCAAGCCCGCAGTCACCGTCGTCCGTCAACCCACCGACGTCCTCGGCCGCATCGCCGCGGAACTCCTCTTCTCCCGTCTCGCCGAGGCCAACGGCATCGAAAAAGCCAAGCGCATCGTCCTCCCCGTCGAACTCGTCGTACGCGACTCTTGCGGCTCCCACGGCAATCGTCTCCTTAAAAAGACCGCCGTCTAAACGTTGTTCTCCGGCCCTCACCCGTCAGCTGGTAAGCGATCACGCCAAGGTGATATCGTTATCTTGCCCAAACCCCTTCCAGGCAATCATGGGCATATGCAGAATCAGAAACGACACATCTGCCGTCTGCTCTTCTCGCCCGCAAGGAGAACTCCTTCCATGGTCCACATCGGCCGCGTCCCTCAACGCAAACTCCCGTCCACCCCAACATTCCGCAAGCGCCTGCTTCTCTCCGTCGCATCGCTCCTCGCAGCCATCGCCACAACCGCCTCCGCGCAGCAGCCGCTGACCACATTCCCCACCCAGTACGGCCCTTACAACGGCAACTTCATCGCCGCCGGCATCGGCCTCCGCGAGCCCCTGCCGAACACCCGCGATTCCCTCCTTCTCGCCGACACACCCTGGACCCTCTACTGCTGGATCAACCCCAGCGACCCCATCCAGCAACGCCAACTCGTCGCCGGCATCGGGTATCTCTCCTCCGAGTACCCCCGTTATCTCGCCATCAACGCACACCAGATCTCCCTCTGGATGGGCACCGACAACGAGCTCAGCGGCAACACCACGCTCGCCCCCGGCAAGTGGCAGTTCATCGCCGCCACCTTTGACGGCAAAACCTTCCACCTCTACAGCGGCGGAAACACCGTCGCCACCGGCAATCTCACTCTCGGCAGCGCAGACCCCCTCCTGCAGATCGCTCCCGCACCCTTTCAGCCGCAGGACGGCACCCACTTCGCCGGCAAGATCGCCGCCTTCACCGTCCTTCGCCAGTCCCTCTCCCATTCCGAACTCCAGCAGCTTGCCAGCACACCCCCCGACTTCTCCGTCGCCGAGTACGAAGACGGATCCAAGCCCTGGCCCTTCCAAACCCGCGGCCAGGCAGGCTACGACGCTCCGCAGGATCCCAACACCATGCCCGTCAGCCGCGCCCCATTCTCGCAGCCTCAGGCCATCAAGCGCCCACCCGCCGGTCCATCTCTCACCGCCAGCGCACCCGGCCAGTGGGCCTTCACCGACGGCTGGGACATGCAGCCAGCGCCCAAAGTGCAGGCCGACCCCGCCGCCATCACCCAACCCTCCTTCCACCCCACCGGCTGGCTCCGCGCCTCCGTCCCCGGCACCGTCCTCACCACCATGATCGACGACGGCATCTACCCCGATCCCGACTTCGGCCTCAACAACATGGCCATCCCCGAGTCCCTCAACAAGCAGGACTACTGGTACCGCAACGAGTTCACCCTCCCCGACCAGCTCAATACTTCCGGCCCCGCACACCACATCGACCTCACCTTCCAGGGCATCAACTACCACGCCTCCATCTGGCTCAACGGCACCCATCTCGGCGACATCAAAGGCGCCTTCGACCGTGGCATCTTCGACGTAACCTCCGCCCTCAAGCCCGGCCAGAAAAACGTCCTCGCCGTCCGCATCTCGCCCCCACCGCACCCCGGCATCCCCAACGAGCAGTCCATCCTCGGCGGCCCCGGCGGCAACGGTGGCCAGATGGAACTCGACGGCCCGACATTCCTCGCCACCGAAGGCTGGGACTGGATCCCCGCTATCCGCGACCGCGACAGCGGCATCTGGCAGCCCGTCACCCTCACCCTCACCGGCGACCTCAAAATCGGCGACGCCCAGATCGTCACCTCCTTCCCCCACCACGACTACACTCACGCCAACCTCGACATCACCATCCCCGCCATCAACCTCACCGACAAGCCCATCCGCGCCAACCTCACCGCACAAATCGAAGCCATCACCATCCACAAAGCCGTTACACTCCCACCCGGCTCCACCCAGGTCAAACTCACCCCCGCCGACTTCCCCCAGCTCCGAATGAACCACCCCCGCCTCTGGTGGCCCAACGGCTACGGCAAGCCCAACCTCTACCACCTCAAGCTCTCCCTCGCCGACACCACCATCCCATCCGACAGCAAAGACATCCGCTTCGGCGTCCGCGAGATCACCTACGAGCTCAGCCTCATCGACAACACCGGCCACCTCCGCCGCGTCGAATTCTCCCCCACCGACTCCCCCGACCCATCCACCCCCGTCGTCGACGTCAGCCACAGCGGCATGCTCCCCATCCCCTCCGCCGACGGCGCAGCCCTCAACATCGCCGAAGAAAAGCGCGACGGCTACCTGTACCACACCGTCGTCGCCTCCATCGCCCCCGGTGCCGACAACTCACCCGCCCTCACCCCCGATCCCGACACCGCCATCGGCCCCTACCTCGCCATCAAGGTCAACGGCGTCCGCATCGCCGTCCGCGGTGGAAACTGGGGCATGGACGACTCCCGCAAGCGCGTCTCCCGCGCTCACCTCGAACCCTTCTTCCGCCTCAACCGCGACGCCAACCTCAACATCATCCGCAACTGGGTCGGCCAAAACACCGAGGAGACCTTCTACGACCTCGCCGACGAGTACGGCATGCTCGTCTGGAACGACTTCTGGGAGTCCACCGAAAACTACAACATCGAAGCCCAGGACCCCGCACTCTTCCTCAAAAACGCCGCCGACACCATCACACGCTTCCGCAACCACCCCTCCATCGTCCTCTGGTGCGGCCGCAACGAAGGCGTCCCTCAGCCCATCATCAACATGGGCCTCGACAACCTCGTCCGTACCCTTGACGGCACCCGCTACTACTCACCCAGCTCCAACCAGGTCAACCTCCAGGGCAGCGGCCCCTACAGCTACCACGACCCAAGCCTCTACTACACCGAGCTCAACCGCGGCTTCTCCGTCGAGACCGGCACCCCCTCCATGTCCACCCTCGAGTCCTTCGAAAGCACCATCGCCAAACCCGACCAGTGGCCCATCAGCGACGCCTGGGCCTACCACGACTGGCACCAGTCCGGAAACGGCGACACCAAGCCCTTCATGGACGAGATGCAGGCCGAGTTCGGAGCACCCACCAGCCTCCCCGACTTCGAGCGCAAGGCGCAGATGCTCAACTACATCGACTACCGCGCCATCTTCGAAGGCATGAACGCCAACCTCTGGTCCCCCAACAGCGGCCGCCTCCTCTGGATGACCCAGCCCGCCTGGCCCAGCACCATGTGGCAGATCCTCAGCTCCGACTACGACACCCAGGCCTCCTTCTACGGCACCAAAACCGCCTGCGAACCCCTCCACATCCAGCTCAACCTCGCCACCTATCAGGTCAACGTCATCAACACCACAACCACACCGCAGCCCAGCCTCACCGCCTCCGCCAAGGTCTACTCCCTCACCAACAAACTCCTCTTCCAAACCACCTCACCCGTAAGCCTCACCGCCGACGCAGCCGCGAACAGCATCAAGCTCGACCTCGCGCCCTACCTCGCCCAGGGCATCGTTCTCGTCGACCTCAACCTCACCGACACCTCCGGCAAACCCCTCTCGCACAACCTCTACTGGCTCGGCCAGAAATCCTCCTCCTACCGCGATCTCACCCGCCTCCCGCAGGTTCAACTCACCGCCTCCGCCACCTCCCGCACAGCAGCCGAAACCACCACCGTCACCGTGCAGCTCACCAACCCCGGCACTACCGTCAGCCTGAACAACAAGCTCACCCTGCTGTCCACCAAAGACCACACCCGCATCCTTCCCGCCTACTACAGCGACAACTACATCTCCCTGCTCCCCGGCGAATCCCGCACCATCCAGATCGAATACCCCACCGCTGACCACACCGGCGCAGCCGAACTCACCCTCCGCGGCTGGAACCTCACCCCCACCACCACCTCCATCCACAACACAAACTAGTCAGGATGAATCTGCCACTTATTCCATCGATTGTCATCCTTCGCCGCAGGCGGAGGACCTGCTTTTTGTAGGACGAGGCGATACCTGCCGATACAACGTTTACTCTGACCTTAAACCCAGCACACCATCACCAAAGCTGCCCCAGCGAAGATACGTTAGACTAAACACCTTCGACCGCCGCCCTTGACCCTCGCAGCCAACCCGACCGCCAACACCGCACCCATCCCTCGCCGACGCTGGCGCATCGCCTGGCTGCTCGGCATCGGCGTCCTCGTCAACTACTTCGATCGCGTCAACCTCTCCGTCTCGCACGCCGCTCTCTACACCGCCTTCGGCGTCTCCAACATCACCTTCGGCTATCTCTCCGGCGCCTACAACTGGACCTACGCCATGTGCCAGCTGCCCATCGGCGTCCTCCTTGATCGCTTCGGTGTCCGCCGCATCGGTCGCAGCAGCACCGCCATCTGGAGCATCGCCTCCTTCGCCGCCGCAGCCAGCACCAGCATCAACGCACTCTTCGGTGCACGCCTCCTCCTCGGCGTCGGCGAAGCCCCCACATTCCCCGCCAACGCCAAAGCCATCGGCTACTGGTTCCCCTCGCGCGAGCGCAGCCTCGCCACCGCCATCTTCGACGCCGCCGCCAAGTTCTCCTCCGCCCTCGGCGTCCCCGTCCTCGGCATCCTCCTCATCAAAGTCGGCTGGCGATGGAGCTTCGCCGCCACAGGCCTCATCAGCTTCCTCTACTTCCTTCTCTTCTCCAGAATCTACCGCGACCCCGCCGACGACCCCGATCTCTCCATCGCCGAACGCATCCACATCGCCGACCTCGACCCCAACGCCATCGCCGAGCCCGAACCCCCAGCCGCACCCCTCAGCTATCTCCTCCACCAGCGCAAAGTCCTCGGTCTCGCCCTCGGCTTCGGCTCGTACAACTACGTCTTCTATCTCCTTCTCACCTGGCTGCCCAGCTACCTCTCCTACGCCCTGCACATCGACCTTCTCCACTCCTTCCTTTACACCGGCGTCCCCTGGCTCTTCGCCACAGCCGCCGACTTCATCGGTGGCTACACCGCCGACACCCTCATCCAGCGCGGCTGGAACCCCAGCCACGTCCGCACCACCGTTCTCATCATCGGCATGGCCTTCGGCCTCGGCATCCTCGGCGCAGCCCACGCCCACACCGCGCTCCGCGCCCTCATCTGGATCACCATCTCCATCAGCGGCCTGTCCTGCGCCGCTCCCGTCGGCTGGTCCGTCCCCTCGCTCATCGCCCCACCCGGCAGCGTCGGCTCCGTCGGCGGCATCCTCAACTTCTCCAACCAGCTCTCCGGCATCGCCGCACCCATCATCACCGGCTACGTCGTCGCAGCCACGCACTCCTACGCCTGGGCGTTCCGCATCGCCGCGCTCTATCTCCTCATCGGCATCGCCAGCTACATCATCCTCCTCGGCAAAATCGAACGCGTTCCCCCACCGCCCTTCGCCGCATCGCATCCATAGCAGAGACCAGCGCCCTACGGCGCCGCATATCGCTGACGAAAGTCATTCCGCGAGTTCACCACCTCGAAGCTCCCATCCTTGCTCGCCTCCATCTCGATAGAGTGCCCCGCATCCGTCCCCGGCATATTCGCAATATACTTCTCCGGCCTGTTATACGCCGCACCGCCTTCATCCGAGTAGTGCAGCTGCCACAGCGCCTCCAGCCCCGGAGCCTTCGCGAACGTCTTCAGCGTCGGCGTCGATCCGCCCTTCGTCTCGCCATTGTCCATAATCGCCACCCGTGCATGGATCGCATCCACCAGCGCCGGGCTTGAACTCTGATACCAACCATGGTGCGACACCACCAGCACATCCACATGCCCCAGCTTGTTCACCGGGCACATCAACTGCATCTCCTTGTCCCACGTCAGGTCGCCCAGATCCAGAATCTTCAGCTTCCCAAACGTCAACTCCACACCCAGCGACCGCGCATTCTCCGTCTGGTCCGCCGGCCGCACCTCCGATACCTTGCAGTACGGATTCTCCTCCCCCGCTCCCGGCAGCGGCTTCTCAATCAGCCTGCCATCCGCGCTGATCACACGCACGCTCATCCCCGGAATCGGCAGCACCTCGCCCGCATGCGCCTGTATCCGCTTGTACTTGCCCGTCGCCAGCACCTTCTGATACTCCGCATACCCCTTCTCCGTGATCCCATGATCGAACTCACGGTTCGGCCCATGATCGATGAACATCCCCACCGGAATCCGCGCCACCAACTGCGGCACACCTCCCACATGGTCCTCGTGATAATGCGTCAGCAGCACCGCATCGATCTTCGAGATCCCCGCCATCTTCGCCGCCGCCACAATGCGGTCCGCGTCGCGCCCGCCATTATCCTGCCATCCTGTATCGATCAGCAGCGATCCCCCCTCCGGCGTCACAAACAATGTCGACTGCCCGCCCTCCACATCGACGAAATACACCTTCAGACGCCCCGCTGCATCCTTCCCTCCCGCCTTCTGCGCAGCCGCGCAAAGGCACAAGCCCGATGCCACCAAAGCAGCGAGCGAAACAGTCGTATATAGCGATTTCAACTTCATCATTGTTCCTCCGTACTACCCTCTTCCATTGCACGAACAGCTTCGGATCAACTCCCCTTTTGAAGGGGACGGGCTTCAGCCCGTCCGTTAGTCTCCCTTTGCACGTGGCTTTAGCCACGGAGGGAATGCTTCAGACTTTCTCCAACACCTCCACACCCGGCTTCGCAACCGTCGCGCGCGTCGATCCCGTCGATATCCCACCATCCACCAGCAGCGTCTGCCCCGTAATGTAACGGCTGGCCTCCGACGCCAGAAAGACCACCGCTCCATCCAGATCATCCGGCGCACCCGGCCGCTTCAGCGGTATCCGCTCCACCAGATACTCCACCCACTCCTTGTCCTCATACAGCACCTTGTTCTGCGCCGTCTGGAACCACCCCGGAGCCAGGCAATTCACCGTAATCCCGTGCTTTCCCCAGTCCGCCGCAAGGCTCATCGTCAGTTGCCGAATCCCTCCCCTGCTCGCCCCATACGGCGCCAGTCCCGGATACCCAAACACGCTTGTCACCGACCCGATATTCACAATCCGCCCATACCCGCGCCCGGCCATGTGCTTCGCAATCCCCTGCGCCACAAAAAAGCTTCCCCGCAGGTTCGTGTCCAGAATCAAATTCCAATCCTCCCAGGTCACCTCGAATGCAGGCTTCCGCACATTGCATCCAGCGTTGTTCACCAGAATATCGATGCGCCCAAACCCCTCCGCAGCCGCCTCCACCACCGCCGCAATGCTCGCCTCATCGCGCACATCCAGTTCCAGCGGCAGCACCCGCCGCCCCAGCGCCTCGATCTCCTCCACAAACGGCTGCAGATCATCCTTGCGCCTGCTTGTCACGATCAGATCCGCGCCCGCCTTCGCCAGCGCCCGCCCAAAGTACTGCCCCAGCCCGCGACTCGTCCCCGTCACCAGCGCCACCTGCCCCGTCAGATCGAATAGACCCTGCGTCATGCTGCACCCCCGGACGCACGCGGATCCAGCACAATCTTCATCAGGTTCGGCTCACGAGCATGCAGCCGCTCAAACCATTCGGCCCCATCTCCCAGCGGCGCCACCGCCGTAATCAGCACATCCACCCGGATCTTCCCGCTCGCAATCAACTCAATGGCCTGCGGATACTCACCCGCCGAAGCGCACGACCCCTGCAGCCGTATCTGCCGCGACACCACCTTCTGCAACGGCATCTGCACCTGCGGCGAAATATTCCCCACCAGCGCCACCGTCCCTCCCTTGCGCACGCAGTCGATCGCCCCCGCAATCGTCTCCTCGCGCCCCACCGCCTCCAGCACCACATCCACACCATCCCCGCCCGTCTGCCGCAACATCTCCTCCCGCAGCAACTCGCCGGACCCCATCACCACCAGGTCCGCTCCAAGCCGCTTCGCCAGCTCCAGTCGCGTCGCATCCACATCCGCCACAAACACTCGCGCCGCCCCCGCAGCCCGTGCCGCCTGCAACAGCAGCAGCCCAATCATTCCCGCGCCAATCACCAGCACCGTCTCGCCGCCCTTCATCTCCGACACGGCCACCCCATGCAGTGCCACCGACACCGCCTCCAGCATCGCCGCCTCCGCAAACGAGAAGCTCTCCGGCAGCTTGTACGCAATCCTCTCCGGCACCGTCAGATACTCCGCAAACGCACCTTCCCTTCGAAACTCCCCGCACGACACCCCAATCACCTGCCGCCGGTTACACAGATTCACCTCACCCTTCCGGCAGTACGCGCACTCCCCGCAGTACACCGTCGAGTCAAACGTCACCCGGTCGCCCACTTCAAACCCACGCACCGCAGGCCCAACCCCCGCCACCGTTCCCGCAGCCTCATGCCCCATCACAATCGGCGGAATCCGCCGCCCCGTCGATCCATCGAACCCATGCACATCGCTGCCGCAGATCCCGCACGCCGCCACCGCAATCAGAATCTCATCCGCCGCCGGAACCGGCTTCGGCACCTCCTTCACCTCAAGCCTGTTGTACGCCGTTAGCTCCAACGCTCGCATATTCGCCCCTTCCATCTCAGTTGTCCATACTAGCGCCACTTCGCCTGTCACCGCACATGGTTCTTCTTCCATCCCGCCTCCTGCAATCCCCTCCGCGTGCGATATCCTTGATCCTATGGAACGGCGTAACGTAGGCATTCTCGGCGCGACCGGCATGGTCGGTCAGCGATTCATCCAGCTTCTCGCGAATCACCCCTGGTTCAACATCACATGGCTCGCCGCCAGCGACCGCAGCTCCGGCAAAACCTACGCCGACGCCTGCGCCTGGAAGCTCGACACCCCCATCCCCGCGCACATCGCGCAGATGACCCTCCAGCCCAACACCCCGGAAGCCTCCAGCACAGAGCTTCCGCGCATCATCTTCGCCGCCCTCGACGCCGACATCGCCCGCGATCTCGAGCCTCGCTTTGCCGCCTTCGGCTGCGCCGTCATCTCCAACTCCTCCGCCTTCCGCATGGCCCCCGACGTCCCCCTCGTCATCCCCGAGGTCAACGCCGACCACCTCGCCGTCCTCGAAACTCAGGCCACGCGCAAATCCTCTGGCGGCTACATCGTCACCAACCCCAACTGCTCCGCCATCGGTCTCGTCCTTCCACTCGCCCCCCTCGAAGCCCGCTTCGGCATCGAAAAACTCTTCGTCACCACCATGCAAGCCGTCTCCGGCGCAGGCTACCCCGGCGTAGCCTCCCTCGACATCCTCGGCAACGTCGTCCCCTACATCAAAAACGAAGAAGAAAAGCTCGAAGAAGAGGTAGCCAAGCTCCTTGGAACCACCAACGGCCAAACCTTCACCCCCGCTGCCGCCAAAGTCTCCGCCCACTGCAACCGCGTCGCCGTCATCGACGGCCACACCGAGTGCGTCTCCATCAAGCTCCGCAAACCCGCCACCCGCGAACAGATCCTCGAAGCCTGGTCCGGCTTCCAGCCCCTCCACGGCAAGGGTCTCGACGGCCTCCATCTCCCTTCCGCCCCGCTCTTCCCCGTCGAGTACGCGCCCGAGCCCACCCGCCCCCAGCCCCGCCTCGACCTCATGCGCGGCAACGGCATGTCCACCACCGTCGGTCGCCTCCGCCCCTGCTCCCTCTTCGACTGGAAGTTCACCCTCCTCTCCCACAACACCATCCGCGGAGCCGCCGGAGCCGCCATCCTCAACGCCGAAATCCTCGCCGTCCTCGGCAAATTCGACTTCCGCGCCTATCGCCCCCTGCCCTCCGGCAACGCAGCCAATGCGCAGGTGCCCGCATGAGCACACCCCGCAACCACATCGTCGTCATGAAGTTCGGCGGTACCTCCGTCGAGGACGCCACCGCCATCCTTCGCACCGCCTCCATCGTCGCCGGTCGCCTCCACAAGAACCTCAACCCCATCGTCGTCGTCTCCGCCATGTCGCGCGTCACCGACACCCTCCTCGCCGCCGCTTCCTTCGCCGGAAAGAATGCTCGCGAAGACGCCCTCAAGCTCTCCGACACCCTCCGCACCCGCCACCTCAACACCGCCGCCGACCTCGTCACCCAAACCGACCGCCTCACCGCGCTCCACCTCGCCATCCACCACGACTTCGACTCCCTCGACGACCTCCTCCGCGGCATCTCCGCCGTCGGCGAACTCACCCCACGCACCGAAGACAACGTCGTCAGCTTCGGCGAACGCCTCTCCAGCCGCATGGTCGCCGCCGCCTTCGCCGAGCGCAATATCCCCTCCGCTCACGTCGACGCCCGCTCCGTCATCCTCACCGACAACCACTACGGCAAAGCCACACCCGACGAACCGGCCATCGAGGCCGCCCTCGCCGCCCACGTCCTTCCCCTCATCGACCTCGGCAAAGTCCCCGTCATGGGCGGCTTCATCGGCTCCCACAAAGTCAACGGTACAGACGCGGGCATCACCACCACCCTCGGCCGCGGCGGCTCCGACTACACCGGCGCACTCGTCGGCGGAGGCCTCCACGCCGGTGCCATCGAAATCTGGACCGACGTCAACGGCATCATGACCACCGACCCCCGCATCGTCCCCGAGGCCCTGCGCGTCAAAACCATCTCCTTCGAGGAAGCCGCCGAGCTCGCCTACTTCGGTGCCAAAGTCCTGCACCCGGCCACCATCCTCCCCGCCGTCCAGAAGAACATCCCCGTCTTCGTCCTCAACTCCCGCAACGCCGCCAACGAAGGCACCAAAATCACCGCCACACCTCCCCCCTGCGCCAGCCCCTTCAAGTCCATCGCCGCAAAAAAGAAGCTCACCATCATCGACATCGTCGCCAGCCGCATGCTCCTCGCGCACGGCTTCCTCGCCGCCGTCTTCGCCATCTTCGACAAGCACCACTGCGCCATCGACATGGTCTCCACCTCCGAGATCTCCGTCTCCGTCACCGTAGACAGCCGCGAAGCCCTTCCCGCCATCAGCGCCGACCTCAGCAAGATCGCCGACGTCAAGTACGAATCCAACAAGGCCCTCATCTGTTTAGTGGGCGAAGATATTCGTGGAATTTCGGGCATCTCCGGCCAGGTCTTCTCCGCCGTCTCCCACGTCAACATCCGCATGATCTCCCAGGGTGCCAGCGAGATCAACATGAGCTTCATGATCAACGAAGAAGACGTAGACGAAGCCATCCGCTCCCTCCACAAAAAGTTCTTCTCCTCCCCCGACCCCACCATCTTCGACACCGAAGCCGCACAAGTTCTCAATAAGGCTTAAACTTTTCAAGAAGTTGAGAATGCTTTGAAGGGGACGGGCTTCAGCCCGTCCGTAAAGACTGCAATGATCGATGTGGCTTTAGCCACGGGGGGGAAATGTTTCGGACCTGATCAGAGCTTCCCTCACGCTTCTTCCGCGCGGCCTCACCCACATCCCTTGGTCTACACTACCTCCATGCGCATCCTCGTCCTCGGAGCCGGCAAGACCGGCAAACTCGTAGCAGAAGTCGCCGCCCAGCACGGCCACAGCATCAACGTCCTCGACGCTAAAGAAAATAAAGACGCCGCCGCTCTCACCGCCCCCTTCGTAGCCGGCTTCGACGTCGTCATCGACTTCACCACTCCCGAAGCCGTCGTCTCCAACATGCGCGCCTGCCTCGCCGTCGGCGCCAAAATGGTCATCGGCACCACCGGCTGGCATCACAAACTCCCCGACATGCGCGCCCTCGCCGACCGCCGCGGCGCCTCCCTCCTCTACGGCACCAACTTCTCCATCGGCATGCAGCTCATGCTCTCGCTCTCCAAAACAATGGCCGCAGCCCTCAAAGACGCCGGCTACACCTTCTCCATCGAAGAGACCCATCACACCAGCAAACTCGACGTCCCCAGCGGCACCGCCCTCACCCTCCGCGACGCCGCCCTCTCCACCGTCGGCCCCAATAACATCGGCGAAGGCAACCAGATCGTTATCCACGCCAACCGCACCGGCGACGTCCAAGGCATCCACTCCCTCGTCGCCACCAGCTCCTGCGACCGCATCATCCTCACCCACGAATCGCTCTCCCGCAAGCCCTTCGCCGAAGGCGCCGTCCGCGCCGCCGAATGGCTCTCCTCCCAACGCTCCGGCGTCTACGACTTCCACGACATCTACACCAAGCTCTAGTCGCCCTTCCGCCGCAGCACCACCTGCACCCCGCCCACAAACGCGCGGCCCTGCATCGGCACGCCCACAATCTCCTGGTATCCCGTATTACTCAGGTTCGTCATCTGCACATACGGCTGCACCCTCCCCTTCTCATACACAGCCGACGCATCCCACACCGGCGCCACCCCCCGATCCACCAGGTTCTCCACCCGCAGCCTCTGCCGCAGCACCAGCCCATTCTTCCACTCCCCAATCCACTCCGCCACCGCATTCTGCACCGGATAATTGAACACATACTCCGACTGCAACCCATGCAGCGCCGCCTGCGCACCCTGCAGCGTCGTCATTCCCAACCGAAACTGCTGCCCCGCCCGCGGCCGCCAGTCCGTCGCCACCTCCACCCCCGTAATCTTCACCCCATTCAAGTTCTCCGCCTGCCACGGCACCGAAGCATTCGCCCGCACATAATCAATCGCGTCCGTCTGCTCCGAATGAAACGCCGTCACCGTCAGCGTCAACTGCGCCCTCGCATACCAGTCCGCCCCACCATCAAAATTCCACGCCGACTCCGGCTTCAAATTCGCATTCCCCAGCGTGCTCGGGTCGCTATAGTACAAATCCGTATACGTCGGCAGCCTGAACCCGCGCTCCACCGAAGCCCGCAGCTTCAAGCTCCGCTGCGGCCAGAAACTCCCCGCAACCGAAGGCGTCGCCTCCGCAACCCCGCCGCTGAAAACCTCCTCCCGCATCCCCGCCGAAACCGTCCCCAGCCGTTGCCCCCGCCACTCAAAGTCCGCATACCCCGCCCCGCGATTCCGCCCATGCTTCCCCAGGTTCGTGCTGTTAATCTGGTCCGCATTCTCCTCCAGCCCATAGAACACCGCCGCTCCCCTCCACGGCAGCTCGTTCTTCCGCCGCACCGCCCCCTGCCAGCTCGTATCGATATGCTGATTCTTATACCCCAGCGGCTGGTCCCGCTCCAGCAGAAAGATATCCGTATGCCGCCGGTACGCAAGCACCACCTGCGTGTCCTCATTCACCTGCTGATTGATCCCCGCAAACCACCCCTTCGTCCTCTCCCAAGAGTTGTAGTCCCCATAAAACTGTGCCGCACCAAACCGCCTGTCGCTCCCGCCCAGCAGCACATCGGACTCCCCCAGCACCGTCCGCACCCGCGTCTCCGAGCTCGCCTCCTCCGACCGGTAATCCCTGTCCGCAATAAACCCGTCCGAGAAATCCCGCCCCGCACCCAGCACTTCGCTGAACCTCTTCCCGCTCCACGACGCCACCGCCGCATCGTCCACCGTTCCATAGCTTCCGCCATCCGCGCGCATCCGCAGCACCGCCCCCGGCTCCGGCGCAGCCGTCACAAAGTCCACCACACCGCTCACCGCGTCCGACCCATACAGCGTCGATCCCGCGCCATGCAGCACATTCACGCTCCCAATCATCTCCATCGGCACAGGCAGATCCAGGTTGAAGTGCGACGTCTCCGCATCGTTCACCCGAAACCCATTCAGCAGCACCAGCGTCTGCTCATACGAGCTCCCCCAGATCGACAAATCCGCCTGCACCCCGCCCGCCCCGCGCTCCTGCAGATCCACCGAAGGATCATCCCGCAGCACATCATCCAGGTCCGTAAACACCAGTGGGTGCTGCTGCACCTCCAGCGTCTCCGTCGAGCGCGGCGACTCCTCCTGCGCAATCGGGTCCGGCGTCCCCACCACCACCACCGTTGACTTGAACTCCGGTATTGTCTCTACCCCTGCTTGCTGATCCTGCGCCCAACCTGCCCCTGAAAACAACAAAACCACACCCAAACACACCAATTTCATTGCTCTTTGAAAACTCCTGCTTCTTTTAGGCTCTCCTCTATCGTCTCATCCGACTTGCGATCTTCTCCTCTCCCGCCTACCCTTATCCTCATGAGCACCGCCGCAACTCTGACCCCCGCCGCCTTCACCACCCTCTCCTTTGATCAAAAGCTCGACCGCCTCGCCGAAGTCGCCGTCCGCGTCGGTGCCGGCCTCCAGCCCGATCAGGAGCTCGTCATCACCGCTCCCATTGATGCGCTCCCGCTAGTCCGTCTTATCACAGCGCACGCCTACAAAGCCGGCGCAAAGCTCGTCACCACCTTCTTCGCCGACGACGCCACCACCCTCGCCCGCTACCAGCTCGCCCCCGACGCCACCTTCGATTACGCCCCCACTTGGTACTACGACGCGATTGCCGCAGCCTACCGCAGCGGTGCCGCGCGCATGGGCATCACCGGCGCCAACCCCGCGCTCCTCGCCCAGCAGGACCCCACAAAGGTCTCCCGCGCCAACGTCGCCGTCTCCAAAGCCTACAAGCCCGCCATGGAGATCATCACCCGCCACGAGATCAACTGGACCATCGTCGCCGCCGCCACTCCCGCCTGGGCCGCCCTCGTCTTCCCCAACGAAGCCCCCGACGCCGCCCTCGCCAAACTCTGGGACGCCATCTTCGCCTCCTCCCGCATCACCGGCGACGACCCCATCGCCGACTGGAAGCGACACAACGCCAACATCAAGCGGCGCGTCGATCTCCTCAACGCCAAGCGCTTCCACTCCCTCCGTTTCTACACGCCCGACAACGCAACCGACCTCACCGTCGGCCTCGCCGACCAGCACCTCTGGGCCGGCGGCGGCACCACCTCCGGCAACGGCTTCTTCTGCAACCCCAACATCCCCACCGAAGAGTGCTTCACCACCCCCCACAAATCCCGCGTCAACGGCCACGTCGCTGCCTCCAAGCCCCTATCCCATCAGGGCACCCTCATCGAAAATATCCGCTGCACCTTCAAAGACGGCAAGATCACCCACGCCACCGCCACCGCCGGCGAAGCCGCCATCAACAAGCTCATCTCCACCGACGAAGGCGCGCGCCAGCTCGGCGAAGTCGCCCTCGTTCCCAACCCCTCTCCCATCGCGCAGTCCGGCGTCCTCTTCTGGAACACCCTCTTCGACGAAAACGCCGCCTCCCACATCGCCCTCGGCCAGGCCTACTCCACCTGCCTCATCGGCGGCGAAAAGATGTCCAACGAAGAGCTCGCCAAACTAGGTGCCAACGAGAGCCTTATCCACGTCGACTGGATGATCGGCGGCCCGACCATGAACGTCGACGGCATATCCTCTAACGCCACCCCCGAAGCCCTCATGCGCAACGGCGACTGGGTCTAACCAGCACCATAACTCCGGGTGCCGGGTGCCGGGTGCCGGGTGCCGGGTGCCGGGTGCCGGGTGCCCCACGTCTCGCATCTGAGACGTGGGTTCCCACAGACGCCCGTGCATCACCCACCTCCCAACACTCGCGCGTCCCCATTCATATCAGTTTCATAGTCATGCGTGGGGTTGCTGTCCCGTCCGCATTCCCACCTTCGCAAAATCAATAAACGCCCGCGCCGGGTCCGTATGGATCAGCTTCACACTCACCTTATCTCCCACATCCAAACCCTCCCCACCGTGCAGCACCCTGCCCTCAAACGGCGGCCGAATTACCCGCACATACACCCCTTTGTCGCTCGCGCCCGTAACAACGCCCGCGAATACCTCCCCAATCCGCGACGCCATCGCCACCGCCGCCACCCTCTTTTGCATATCGCGCTCGATCTTCCGCAGCGCCTTATCCGCCTCATTACAATGCAGCGCAATCGCCGCAAGCTCCGCGTCGCTGTACGGCGCTGGCTCACTGCGCATCATCGCGTGCAGCACCCGCTGCGTCACCAAATCCGGAAACCTCCGGTTCGGCGCAGTGGAGTGCGTATAGTCGCGCGCCGCCAACCCAAAGTGCCCCGTCGGATCATCGTCCGGCCGCATCAGCATATATTCGCCCGGCCCCATCAGCTTGATCACAGCCACCGCCAGATCCGGATAATGCACCGCATCCTCCCGCCGCCGCTCCTCCAGAAAATCATTCAACGCCACCGAGTCCGGCACCGCCGGCAGCGTCGTCCCATGCTCTGCCGCCAATGCCACAATCCTGTCCCACCGCACCGGCACCCGCACCACCCGCTGCAACCCGCTTCGTCCGCCTCTGCGCAGCGCCCTCGCCATCACCCCATTCGCCGCCACCATCAAGTCCTCAATCAGATTCATCGCCCGGTTCTGCACCACATCCTGCACGCCAATAATCCGACCATCCATCACCACCGGGTCCGCCTCGGCCTTATGAAACTCCAGCGCTCCCCGCTTCACCCGCGCCTCGTGCAGCGCCTGCGCCGCCTCATCCTGCAGCTTCAACTGCTCAACCAGCCAACCCTCCCCTGCTTTCCCCATCCCTCCGGGTGCCCCACTCATGGCAGTTTCATCGCCATGGGTGGGGGAACTTGTAACGTCCCCCTCCCGCGCGCTGTCGGACCGCAGCGCCGCCACATCCGCATCCACCACCCCCGCCGCCGTCCGCTCCAACCACGGCCCTACCCGCGAGTACGCCAGCTGTGCCCGGTTCCTCACCAGCGCCAGCGACACACTCTCATCGCTCATCTCCCCATCCGCCCCCACCGTAAAAGTCATCATCACCGCGCGCCGGTCACCGTCCTCATTCAAGCTCGTCAGCCCCGTCGACAGCTCCAACGGCAGCATCGGAAAGTTCCTCACCGCCGTATAAATCGTCTGCGTCTGCGCCGCCGCATGCCTATCAATCGGCGATCCCTTCGCCACCGCCGCCGCCACGTCTCCAATCGCCACCCGCAGCCGTATCCCACGCGCCACGCGCTCCGCCACCTCAATCTGATCCAGGTCCCTCGACGTGTCGTTATCGATCGAAGACCAACCCAGCCCCCTCAGATCCTCCACCCCCTCGCCCGCCTGCACCGTCGCAAACCGACCCTCAATCTCACCCATCTGCTCCGTCACGCCTGCACCGAACTCCGGCCGAAAACCAGCCTCATGCATCTCATTCAGCGCAGCTCCCGCCAGGTCGAACGGGTGCCCTCCATGCGTTACCGCATGCTGTACCGCTGCCTGATTCCCGCCACCGTTCCGCTGCGCATCACCACGTTCGTGCATCTCTTGAGACATGCCACGCAGACTATCACGCAAACACCCCACCCGCCCATCCCGCATTAAGTCGCATCGACGCTTCCCAAACATTGCTGGATATGCTGATAATAGAGAAATATGATTCGTCCATGTTTCCTGGTGATCGACCGTGAGTACTCCGGCAGCATCTCCACACGCAAACTCGTCATCGAGACCTCCAAGTTCAACGTCATCACAGCCTATAGCGCCGTCGAAGCCCTCGCCACCGTCCAATCCTTCCCAAACATCAATGGCGTTGTCCTTGATGCCGGTGTCCACGACATGACCTGCTGCGACCTCGTCGCCAGACTCAAAGAACTCCATCCCGCCAAGCCCGTCATTGTCATCTCGGCTCCCGGCACACACGAATGCCCACAGGCCGACCATCTCCTCGAAAGCTTCGAGCCCGTCAAACTCCTCGCGCTCCTCAAGCAGCTCACCCCCATCGAAACCGCCGTCATCGAGCGGCACAACGAGGAGCTCTCCAATACCCGCTAGCGCATCACACACCCGCTACCCTGCATCCGCTTCAAATTCTCCCCAATACGCTACTATTCTAGGGATGGCGAATCAAAAACAACTGTCGGACAGCACTGCGCAGGTCCTTGATCAAGCGCCCGCGGACCCGACCATCGCCTACCTCGTCGAAAATCTGACGGACGCCGTCATGCTCCTCGACAGGCACTGGCGCATCACCTTCGCCAATGCCGCCGCCCGCGCCGTCAGCCACGTCAAACCCGGCTACATCAACAGCCGCTCCCTCTGGGAACTCTATCCCGGTGCCCTCGGCACCGCCGCCGAAGAAGCCTACCGCGACGTCATGGAAAACCGCCGCGAACGCACCATCGACGCCTTCTTCTACGAACCCTTCAACGTCTGGTTCTCCATTCACGTCCTCCCCATGCCAGACGGCATCGCTCTCTACTATCAGGACATCACAGCCGCCCATCACGCCCAGACCGCCCTGCTCTCCACCACGGAGCAATTGCAGGCTGTCCTCACCGCTACCAGTGATGGCATCATGAGCCTCGACCGCGACTTCCGCATCACCTACCTCAACGATCGCGGCCAGACCATGCTCGCCGCCAACGGCCCATCGGTCGGCACCATTCTCTGGCAGACCTATCCTTATACCGTCTACCCTGGCTCGCCTTACGTCGAGCACTACACCCGCGCCATGGTCGAGCGCGTCCCCAGCGGCTTCCAGGCCTTCTATCCCGAGCCCTTCAACTTCTGGCTCGACGTCATCGCGCGTCCCGCCCCGGATGGCATCATTATCTTCTTTCGCGACATTACCAAAGAAAAGCTCCGCGAAGAACGTCTACGCAGCAGCGAAGAACGCTACCGCATCCTCACCGAACTCAGCCCCCAATGCCTCTGGACCGCCTCACCGCAAGGCAATCTCGACTACGCCAACCAGCGCTTCCTCAACTATCTCGGCCTGAGCGCCATCCCCCCCGACGGCACCGCCTTCCTTGCCTGCATCGACCCCGCCGACATCGATCATGCCATCCATGTATGGACCATAGGCGTCGCCAGCGGCAGCGACTACACCCTTGACGTCCGCCTCATCCGCGCCTCCGATGGCGCCTCCCGCTGGTGGCACCTCAGCGCCTCTCCCTTGCGCGACCCCTCCGGCAACATCCAGCAATGGTTAGGCACCGCCGCAGATATCCACGAAGATCGCCTCGCCGCCGCCCGCCTCCAGGAGCAATACACTGAAATCGACCGCCAGCGCCGCGAACTCGAAACCATCTACCGCGGCTCTCCCGTCGGCAAACTTCTCTGTGACCCCAAAGATCTCCGCGTCCTTCGCATCAACGACCGCCAGGCCCAGATCTCAAGAACCTCGTCCGCTGAAGCCATCGGCAAGTCATACATCGAGTTGATGCCCGGCTTGTCCGTCGCGCACGCTCTCATACGCAGGGCCGCGCTAGGCGAAAACATCCTCAACCATGACATCGACGGTTACCTCGATGGCTACCCCGACGAACACCGCTACTGGACCGTCAGTTTCTCCCCCATCTTCGACGATGACGGCACCGTTCAAGCCATCGCCGCAGCCGCCATCGAAACCACAACCCAGAAACGCGCCGAAGCCGCCCTCATCCAGAGCGAAAAGCTCGCCGTCGTCGGTCGCATGGCAAGCTCCATCGCTCACGAGATCAACAATCCTCTCGAATCCGTCACCAACCTCATCTTTATCGCGCGCCAGAACGCCGCCTCACCCGAAGTCCAGCAACTCCTCGACCTCGCCGACCAGGAACTTCGCCGCGTCGCCGTCATCACCAACCAGACCCTTCGCTTCCACAAGCAGGCCACCGCGCCCCGCGAGATCGCCTGCACCGACCTCTTTGCCACCGTCCTCAGCCTCTACGAAGGCCGCCTCCGCAACTCCTCCATCCGTGTCGAGAAACGCAAGCGCGCCGAGCGCCCCATCACCTGTTTTGAAGGTGATATCCGCCAGGTACTCAATAACCTCGTCTCCAACGCCATCGACGCCATGCCCACCGGCGGCCGCCTCATCCTCCGCAGCCGCGAAACCACCGAATGGCGCACCGGTCGCAAAGGTCTCACCCTCACCGTCGCCGACTCCGGTACAGGCATGTCGCCGGAGACCCAGACCAACGTCTTCAAAGCCTTCTTCACCACCAAAGGCATCAACGGCACCGGCCTCGGTCTCTGGATCGGCAGCGAGATCGTCGAACGCCACGATGGCCGCCTGCGCCTCCGCTCCAGCCAGCACCCCTCCCACCACGGCACCGTCTTCAATCTCTTCCTTCCATTCACCCCCCACCTCCCCCCGAACACGACCAACCTCATCCAGTAGCCGCCGCCCTCTCTCGGCGCTCTCACGCTACTTCCCCGAACCTTTCATCGCACACGCTGTTCGGATACCGCGCAAATCCTCCCACCCCACCCCCGAAACGTCTAGCATGTTAACGTGATGGCTACGAAGACACCTGCGCAACCCCAAATTAAACTGACACCCCCCGATTGCAGCCCGAAACCTACCTCAAGAGACTTAACCTTCGACGTCTTCCGTCGCTGGGGCTACCTCCAGGCCTCCCTCGATCCGCTCGGCCAGTTTCTCCCGCCTGAGCCCTTTCCCGCCCAGCTTCCCGAGGGTCCAGAGGCGGAGCAGGCTGCCGAAGACGCCCGCCGCGTCTACGCCTCCACCATCGGCGCCGAGTTCATGCACATCCCCTCAGCGGAAAAGCGCGCGTGGATCCAGCAGCGCCTCGAAGGCCCGCAACCCCCCGTCGATACGGCACGAATCCTCACCGGCCTCATCCGCGCTGACCTCTTCGAGCAGGTCATTCAGCAGCGCTACCTCGGCACCAAGCGTTTCTCGCTCGAAGGCCTCACCGTCCTGATTCCCTTCCTCGACCAGCTCTTCTCCGCCGCCGCCGAAAACGGCGTTAACCGCTCCATCTTCGCCATGAGCCACCGCGGTCGCCTCAACGTCATGGTCAACACGATCGGCCGACCCTCCCGCGAAGTCTTCACCAAATTCGAAGACGTCGACCCCCGCAGCACCATGGGCGGCGGCGACGTCAAATATCACACCGGAGCCACCGGCGACTTCACCACCGCAACCGGCAAGACCATCCACCTTCACCTCGCCTCCAACCCCAGCCACCTCGAAGCCGTAGACCCCGTCATCATGGGCCGCACCCGCGCCTATCAGGAGCGCATCGGAAAGACCGGCAAGCAGGAGGTCCTCCCCATGATCATCCACGGCGACGCTGCCTTCGCCGGTCAGGGCATCTGGGCCGAAACCCTCAACCTCGCCTCGCTCCACGGCTACAACGTCGGCGGAACCATCCAGGTCATCGTCAACAACCTCCTCGGCTTCACCGCACTCCCCGACGAGTCCAACTCCTCGCGCTTCTCCACCGACCTCGCCAAGCGCCTCCCCATCCCAATCTTCCACGTCAACGCCGAAGACCCTGCCGCCGTCGCGCGCATCGCCTCTCTCGCCGCCGACTATCGCCAGACCTTCCACTCCGACGTCGTCATCGACCTCATCGGCTACCGCCGCCACGGCCACTCCGAAGTCGACGATCCCACCGTCACCCAGCCCCGCCGCTACGCCAAGATCAAAGATCACCCGCCCCTCTACAAGCTCTACGCTGAGTCCATCGGCACCGACCCCGCCTCCGAAGTAACCTACGCGCAGGGCCGCTTCCTCGAAGAGCAAAAGGCCGCAACCCAGGCCTCCCGCAAGCCCAAGATGCACATCCTTCCCGACTACTGGAAGGCCTTCTACGGCGGCTCGCTCCACGACACCGACAACCCTCGCACCGGCCTCGACACCACGGAGATCGCCTCTCTCACCGCCACCCTCACCACCGCTCCCACCGGCTTCCACATGCACCCCAAGGTCGAAAAACTCCTCGCCCAGCGTGTTGAGATGGGCACCGGCAAAAAGCCCCTCGACTACGGCATGGCCGAGCTCCTCGCCTACGCCTCCCTGCTCAAGTCCGGCATCCCCGTTCGTCTCAGCGGTCAGGACTCCCAGCGCGGCACCTTCAACCAGCGCCACTCCGTCTTCATCGACATCGAGACCGAAACCCGCTACTCCCCCCTCAACAACATCGCTCCCACCCAGGCCCGCTGGTCCGTCTACAACTCCCTTCTCTCCGAGGCCGCCTGCCTCGGTTTCGAGTACGGATTCTCCCGCGACTATCCCGAAGCTCTCGTCCTCTGGGAGGCCCAGTTCGGCGACTTCGCCAACGGCGCTCAGATCATCATCGACCAGTTCCTCGCTGCCGGTGAAGCCAAATGGGGTCTCCTCTCCGGCCTCGTCATGCTCCTTCCCCACGGCTACGAAGGCCAGGGCCCCGAGCACTCCAGCGCCCGCGTCGAGCGCTACCTCCAGCTCGCCGCGCAGGACAACATCCAGATCGCGCAGCCCTCCACCGCCGCGCAGTTCTTTCATCTCCTCCGCCGCCAGGCTCTCCGCCACTGGCGCAAGCCCCTCATCGTCTTTACCCCCAAATCCATGCTCCGCCACACCGACGCCATGAGCCCCGTCGCCGACCTCACCCGCGACCACTTCCTCAACGTCCTTCCCGACAACGACGTCACCAACCCCCGCCGCCTTCTCATCTGCACTGGCAAGATCGGCCACAACCTCCGCGTCGAACGCGCCAGGCGCAAACTAACCGACGTCGGCATCCTCTTCCTCGAGCAGCTCTACCCCTTCCCCGAAGAAGATCTCCAGGCCGCCATCGACCAGCATCCCTCCGCCACCGAGATCGTCTGGGTACAGGAAGAGCCCGCCAACATGGGCGCACTCGCCTACGTTCAGCCGCTCCTCAAACGCATCGCCGGTGACCGCGCTCTCCTCAGCGTCAAGCGCACCGCCTCCGCCAGCCCCGCCACAGGCTCCGCCAAAGCCCACGAACTCGAAGAGAAGACCCTCATCGACCTCGCCTTCGGCTTCGGCTCCTGATCCATCCCAATAAAAACCGCTCCAGAGAAACTCCTCTCTGGAGCGGTTATCTTCTGCACCAACAGCTTCTAGTTGAGCACCGCCGTCAGCGTTGCACCATACGTCTCCTTGTTACTGCCGTTGCTCGTCTTTAGTGCGCCGACAGCGATCTCATTCCAGTACACGCCACAGTGAGCGGTCACCAGCACCGTCAACCTGCACGAGCCCTTCGCCGGAATGCTTCCTCCCGTCATTGTCACCGTCGAGCTACCTGGAGCAGCGCTCATCGCTCCGCCGCACGTATTGCTCGACACGCCAGCCACCATCATCCCCGCAGGCATGTGGTCGCTGAACGGTGCCGTCAACTTCGCCACCGTCGTCGCCGAGTTCACCAGGTAGATCGTCAGCGTCGTATCCTGACCCTCCCTGATGAGTGCGGGCGAAAACGACTTGCTCAGCGTAGGTCCGCTGTCCGCTGATTCACTCACCAGCAGCGTTGCCGACGCCAGACTGTGATTATTACCCGTCGTCGTCTTGAGCACGCCGATGCCAAGGGTGTTCACGTAGCTCCCCGCAACATCCGCCTTGCCATTCGTCGTCGCGCTCACAAGCACCGTAATCCTGCACGTTCCGTTCTCAGGGATGGTGCTTCCAGTCAGTGTGATGACGTTGCTTCCCTTCACTGCAGTCAGAGTGCCGCCGCATGGATCGGTTGGATTGCCAACCACGGTCATCCCTGTTGGCATATGATCCACCAGTGGTGCCGTCAGCGTTGAAGCTGTACCGCTCGGGTTTTTCAGGTCGATGTACAGCGTTGATGAAGCGCCCGGCATAATCGTATCTGGCCAGAAGGACTTGATCAGATACGGCGCGCCTCCTGCAGGTGGAGCCGGCGAAACCGTCAGAGTCGCCATCGCCGCCTGCGTGTTCTTACCATTGGTCGTCTGCAACGCGCCCGCCGCAATCGAGTTATAGTAGTTTCCCGAGCATTGGCTGCACTTCGCATTCACCGCGACCGTCACGCTGCACGATCCCTCTGCCGGAATCGAGCCCGACATCAGCGTTACCGATGCGCCGCCCTTTACCGCCGTCACCGCTCCTCCGCACGTCGTCGTCGCAGCACCGGCAACCATCAGCCCCTGCGGCAGCATATCGGTCAAAGGCGCCGTCAACTTTGCCGCCGTGGTCTCCGAGTTATTCAGCGTGATCGTCACCATCGACACTCCATTCAGCGCAATCGTGCTCGGGCTGAACGACTTGCCTACAGTAGGCGAACTTCCCGCATCGGTACCACCGCCGGGCCCGCTGCCACCACCACTCGTCCCGGTTCCGCCACCACTCGTCCCTGTACCACCGGTTCCGCTACCGCCTGTTCCAGTTCCGCTGCCGCCGCTACCTGTTCCGCCGGTTCCAGTTCCGCCGGTTCCAGTTCCGCCGCCGCTACCGCCCGTCCCGCCGCCAGCCGTCGTAATCGTCAGCGTCGCAATCGCAGGCGTCGCATTACTGCCTGCAGTCGTCGACAACGATCCCGCCGCAAGCGAGTTAATAAGGCTGCCCACCGTCGTTCCCGTCACCGGAACCGTCAGCCTGCATGTGCCGTTCAACGGAATCACGCCGCCCGTCAGCGTCACGCTTGTCGATCCGGTATTCCCCGTCAACGTTCCGCCGCAGGTATTGGTTCCCGCACCAGCAACCGTAAGTCCCGCTGGAAACGCATCGATCAGCGGTGCCGTCAAAGACGCCGCCGTTCCATTCGTATTCCCAAGCGTAATCGTCAGCGTCGCATCGCTTCCTGCCGTCACACTCGCCGGCGAAAAGCTCTTCGTCAGCGTCGGCGGAGCCTCCGCCACGCCACCGCCGCACGTCGGCAGCGACACCGTGTTCGAGTCCATCGTTACAGCTCCGTTCCGCGCCAGCGCTCGTCCCGAGATCTTCGCATTCGTATCCAGCGAAATGCTCGTCAGCGCCAGAATCGTCCCGACCAGCTGTGTGCCCGTGCCCAGCGTCGCCGAGCTACCTACCTGATAAAACACATTGCACTGCTGCGCCCCGTTGATCAGATTCACCACCGAGTTGCTTCCCGTGATCAGCGTGCTCCCAATCTTGAACAGGAACACCGCATTCGCATTCCCCTGCGCATTCAGCGTCAGCGTCCCCGCCAAACCCACCGACGACGCAAAGCAATACACACCCGGAATCAGCGTCTGACCGCTCAAATCCGTCGGCACACTATAGGTCGCCGTGCACGCCTCTGACGCGACACTCTGGTATGCCGTTGCCGTATCCGCCTCAGCCTGTGCGGCCACCGCATCCGCTGCATGGATCGTTCCGCCCGCTACGATTCCCGGCGGAAATCCCGTCACTGCCGTCCCCGGACTCACGCCCAGATCGCCCGAGATGACGCTCGGCCCCGTATTCGTCACCGTCGATCCGCCCAATACCGCGAAGCTCGATGCCGTTCCAAGTGAAGGTGCTGTCTGCGCATTCGCAGTACCGAACCCTGTAACAATCATTGCTGTAAATGCTGCGCCGTAAAGTACCACATGGGAGATCCGGTTAAATTTCTGATTGAGTACCGAAATGGATTGCATGAACGTTCGCCTCTTACATAAGAGGGCCAGCCAGATTATGTTCCCATAAACGCACGGACACGTCCCGTAGTCTTGCGTGGTGCACGCCTATTGCCGCCGAGACCCTACAGGCCCTGCATTTATTTTTTCCCTGTGTCCCAAAAGGATGCAGCCCCTGTACCCATCCGTTGCCCAGCCCAACCACAATCTCACACATTAATCAATACTTATCTCGTCGCCTCAAGATATTCTTGATCGCTGGAACCTCATCCGGCATCATCCGAATCCCATCGCTCCCAGCACCACCGAAGCCCATCAGACCCTCGCATCTCCACCACTACCCCTGCGCTCCCACTCGGCTCACAACCTCGCCAACCACCGGCCCCGCCCATATCTGAAACGAAATCTTCGGCGGCTCTTCCCCGCGATGCATCCCGTACACCCGCTCCCGGATCGCCTGGTCCGCCGCCGTCATCCGCTCCCGGCTCCGCAAAAAGTCCATCCAGCTCTCCATGATGAACGTCTCGTTCAGGTGCTCCGCATCCGCCGCATCACGATACACCCCCCACCGTACTGCCCCACCCCGTAGCCGCACGCCCTCCAGCAGATGCACCGCCTGCGTAAACGCCGCATACTGCTCCCGCGGAATCCTGTAGTCCACCGAAATCCGCACAGGCCCCGCCGACGGATCGGGCACCGCCTCAAACCCTGGCAGCGGCCGCTTCGACGCATAGGGCGTCAAATCCGGCAACATCCCCTTCAAAATATGAATTCGCTGCAGAAACGGCATACTCCCCGCCAGCCCTACTGCCGCGCAGATCAGCGCCACCCGCGTCGAGCTGCGCTCCGCAATCGCTCCCCAGACCACACTCCCCAGCGCCAGACCGCCCTGAAACGCCATCAGGTAGACCCCCAGAGCGCGCGCATACACCCATGCAGGAACGCTCAACTGCACACTCACATTCAGCGTCGACATCGTAGCCGTCCAGCAAAATCCAGCCCCAATCAGCGCCAGAATCACCATCCACGGCGCATGCACCAGCGCCAGCAGCAACATCGTCGCAACGTAATACACCCCCGTTCCCAGCAGCAGCGTATCCGCGTCCACCCTCTGCCGAATCCGCGCCAGCATGGTTGCCCCGATCACCGCCCCCACGCCCAGGCAGCCGTTCAGAATCCCATACCCCATCGCCCCCTGCTCGCGCATGTCTCGCTTCGCCACCAGCGCCAGCAGCGCCCACACAGAGCTCACAAAGAACGTAAACGTGAACGCCCGAATCAGCGGCCCCTGCAAATCCGGCGCATACCGCAGGTAGCGCAGCCCCGACCGCACCGACCCCGCAATCCGCTCCGAAGGCAGCGCACTCTTGTAAATCGGCGTCCGCTTCCACTTCCACAGGATCCAGATCACGCCCGCAAAGGACGCCGAGTTCAGCGCGAACACCCACCCCGCGCCCTTATGCGGCACCACAAACGCCGCAATCATCAACCCGCCCAACGCCGGCCCCACCGCGCGCGCAATGTTATTGCTGGCCGCGTTCAGCGTCACCGCATTCGGAATCTCCTCCCGCGGCACCAGCTCCGGCACAATCGCCTGCCACGCCGGGTTGTTCATCGCCGACCCGATGTTCAGCAAAAACGTAAACAGCAGCAGCATCACCGGCGTAATCACGCCAAAGAACGTCAGCACCGCCAGCACCGCTACGCTCGCCAGCATCCAGCACTGCCAGAAGATCAGCAGCCTCCGCCGCTCATAGATGTCCGCCGTAGCTCCCGCCAGCAGCCCCAGAAACAGCACCGGCAGACTCGCCGCCGTCTGCATCAGCGCGATCAGCAGCGGAGACGTCGTCAGCACCGTCATCAGCCACGTGCCCGCCGTATCCTGCATCCACGTGCCCAGACTCGACACCGTAGACGCCACCCATCGGTCGCGAAACAACGGGATCTTCAGCGGCCCAAACGCATTCGGCCCACCCGGCGTCGCCACCTCCACCGCCAAATCCGTCGTATCTACGTGCCCAGTCTCACCCACTCCTCTATCATGCCATCCCGCCCACAAAACAGACATCCACCCGAAGACTTCCTCCAGCCTCCAATGCCCGCATTGTCTGGTGCGTTGCTCACCCCATCGCTAAACTCTTTGCTTTGAAGGGGACGGGCTTCAGCCCGTCCGTAATTACCTGCAAAATCAAGTGGCTTTAGCCACGGAGGGAAATGATTCGGAATTGATGAGGTTCCCTAAGCCTGACCAGTGTCCCCAAAGGCAGCCGGCCGGAAATCAGATGCTTAGACGACGCGACAACGGCTCAACTTTCAATTGCAATTGATTGCACAGAATCCGCCTGTGCTGGAGAGTATCCGTACGACAACGTACAGGAGTCGAGAGTGCATCAAGCAACTGTCGACCACCTGATTTATAGTGCAGCATGGGCCGAAACATCGATCGCTGCGCTCTGACGCTCACCCTCCTCCTAACAAGCCTTGCCGCCTCCCAGCAACCCGCGCCCTCTCCCGACACCTCAAGCTCGAAGCCCCTCCCTCCCATCCCTCAGCTTCTCCTCAACGTCGAGCGCAACGAGAAACTCGCCGAAGCCGCTAAAAACGACTACACCTACCACGAGCATCTCGACATTCAAGAACTCGACAAGCAAGGCAAACTCAAAAAGACCACAACCCAGGACGCAGAAAGCATCGTCATCGACGGCGTCCACGTCGACCGAATCGTCTCCCGCGACGGCAAACCCCTCACGCCTGAGGAAGCCAAAAAGGAAGACGAAAGCATCGACAAACAGGTCGCCAAAGCCAAAGAGCGACGCCAGAAGCGCACCGAAGCAGGCAAACCCACCGCCGCCAACGGCGACGACGTCATCACAGCATCGCGCATCCTCGAACTCGGCACCTTCTCCAACCCTCGCACCATCACCTACAACGGCCGCCCCACGATCCTCGTCGACTACGCCGGCGATCCCCACGCCAAAACCCGCAATCCCTTCGAAACCGTCGTCCGCGACCTCGTCGGCACCGTCTGGATCGACCAGCAGGACCAGGCCATCGTCCGCGCCCAGGGCCACTTCCTCAACGACTTCAAGATCGGTGGCGGCCTCCTCGCCGACATCAAGAGCGGCACCAACTTCGACTTCCATAACACCAAGGTCAACAACGAAGTCTGGCTCCCCGCCACCCTCGATAGCGAAGGCAAGATCCGCATGCTGCTCTTCGTCGGCTTCAACGGCCGCTTCCGCATGGTCATGTCCGATTACAAAAAGTTCCGCGCCACGTCCACCATCATCGACAGCGATCGCGTGATCGGCCCCGACGGACAACCTGTGCCCGACGCCCCATCTACACCTGGGAACGCACCCTCACCTCAGCCAACGCCCAACCCACACTGAAACGACGAAAGGGAAAGCCGCAGCTCTCCCCTCACGTCCATGAATCTCGTTTGTGACTCACTGCCTCTCGTGTGCAACTCACAACTGGGCCTAACTGCGTACTGCAGTCCCTTAACCCCGCCCGGAAGACACACAAAAACACCGCTTACAGAGGCTGCACGTCCGAAGCCTGCCAACCCTTAGGACCCTTTACCACATTGAATTGAACTGCCTGACCCTCTTGCAGGCTCTTGAAACCATTGGAGTTGATCGCCGAGTAGTGCACAAACACATCCTCGCCGTTCTGACGGCTGATGAAGCCAAAACCCTTGGCATCGTTGAACCACTTCACTGTTCCCTGTTCCATATCTGGTAAATCCTTGTCATTGGCTTTGACGCTTAATTCAAATCGGGACTTCAGCTACAACCTTTGCAGAAACCAATCTGTTTCAAACGATGGGAAAATGTTAGCACGACGACCCCATTTTTCCACCGAAAAAATCGGCTCTTGCCTCGATCCACTCTAAATCGCACCATATTCAGTGCAAATCGCTCACCCAAACCGTCTCAATCCGCTCTGAGATGCTCCAGAACCACCGCCTCAGCCGCCGCCAGCACCTCATCAAGACTCATGCCCGTCGAATCCAGCACTACAGCATCGTCCGCCGGCCGCAACGGGGACTCCGCCCGGTTTCGATCCCGTGCGTCTCGCTCCTTCAGCTCTTTGACCACACCTTCTTCCGTCACCTCGGGCTGCGCCAGTAGCCCGCCCTGCCGATACCGCCGACTCCCTCGCACCTCGGGAGCTGCATCCAGAAAGATCTTTACTTCGGCATCTGGAAATACCACCGTTCCAATATCGCGGCCTTCCATCACAACACCGCCGCCCGCACCCATCTTCCGCTGCTGTTCAACCATCCATTCCCGCAGCCGTGGATGTACCGATACCCTTGACGCTGCCGACGTCACATCCCCATCCCGCACACGCCTCGAAACATCCACTTCATCCAGAAAAACCAAGTTGCCCTCAAGCTGAGGCCTCAGCGCGATCCGCGTTCGTCCCGCAAGCTCAAGCAGCTCACCCTCATCCTCGAACCCGAGATCGTGCTCAATGGCCTTCAGCGCCAGCGCACGATACATGGCACCTGTCTCCAGGTTCAAAAATCCAAACCGACGCGCCAGGTGCGCCGCCATCGTACTCTTCCCCGCTCCTGCGGGCCCATCAATCGCAATCACCGGACGCGCCCGCTTCGTCGCCGCAGGTACCCCTGTTGCTCCATTCTCTGCCAGACTCATGGCCGCTCCCTGATCCAGAACTCACACACCAGTCGAAACTTAACCGCGGCGCGGTCCACCACTCGGCCCGTCCTTCTTGCCGCCGAAGCCGCCCGGCTTGCTACCGAACTTGCCTCCGGACCTGCCGCCAAAACTCTTGCGTGGGCCTGCGCCAGCACGTCCGGCACCGCCCTCACCGCGCGCCTTATAAGGTCGCTTGCCGCCGTCTCCTTCTGGCTTCGGTTCCCAAGGTGTCTTCGTAAAGACACGCTTGTCCGCGTCTGCTGCGCGTGGCTTGTAGGGACGCTTCGGCAGCGTCCGCTGCACGCCACCGCCTTCATCCGGCGCAGCGCTCTCAACCGCACGTGGCGCATAGGGCCGCTTCGTAAATGTACGCTCACCGCCCGCTGACGACGTCCGCGGCGTAGAAGGCCGCTTTGTAAACCCGCTGGCGCTTCCTTCAGAGTTCCTCGGCGCGAACGGCCGCTTCGCACCGAATCCACCGGGTTTCGTACCTCGGTCCTTACCCTCAAAGCTTCGCGGTTTGAACGTCTTGCGCTCACCGTCCTCCGCTGGCCGAGGCGTATAAGCACGCTTCGGAAATCCAGCCTCGCCACCCTCAGCCGCCCGCGGAGCATACGGCCGCTTCGTCCCGAAACCACCCGGCTTCGAGTTCTGACCCTTGCCCTCAAAGCTTCGCGGCTTAAACGTTCCGCGCTCACCATTCTCGGCACCACGCGGTGTATACGGCCGCTTCGTAAATCCACCCGGCTTGCTCACCCGGTCAAAACTCGACTTCGGCACACTCCGCCGCGCCTCCGGAAGCCCAGCCTGCTCTCTCGGTCCAAGCGGCTCGCGATCCTCAGGCTCCGGTCTGCGAAACTTCGTAAACCCATCCGCCTTCGGTGCTGCCGCTGTCCTCCCCGCAGGTCGCGCGTTACGATCCTCATTCCAGGGCTTCGTAAACGTCCGCTTCTCACCCGCGCCAGCCTCACCGGCACTACGCTTGAACGGCCTGCGCTCTGGATCGGTCTTCCCATCCAGCCGCGCACCGTATCGCGCCGATGGCTTCACCGGCCCCGCACCTGCACGCCCACTGCCACTGCGCCCAGCCCCAGCACGTCCAGCCGACAGGCTCCGCGCCGCAGGCTTCCCACGAAATTCACTGGCGGTCTTCTCAGCACTCGCAAAACTCTTGATCCTGCCGGTGCCAATCTTCTTCGGACGTTCCGCCATCGCTGCTGGCTCGCCCTCTGTCTCAGCGCCCTCCGCAGCTTCAATCGCCGCAGCCACAGGTACCGTTCCAGGGATGTGCAGCAGCGTTTTGCCTTCCAGCACAATCGTCTCCAACTGCCGCGCACCCATCAGCGCATGCAGCACATCACGCACCCGCGAACGCGCCGTCAGCGGCGACAGGAACGTCATCACGTCCTCCTCCGTCGCCATGAAAACCTGCGCCAGATATAGCGAGATGAGCGCCGACAGCGCCGTTGGCTGGCCCGCATTTGCGCCCGCCTTGATCGCCTTGGTAAACCGCCGCGATGTAAGCTCCCACAGCGTCACGCCGTCCCCCTGCTGTAGCAGCGGCAGCACCCGCAGCTGAGACCACAGCTCGCTAAGCGACCGCAGAATCGCAGCCTCTGTCACCTCGCGACCCAACTCCTGCGCCAACTCACTTGCCGACATCGGCCCACGCTCCGTCAGCACCTCAAACACCCTCAAACCCAGCGGCGAGACCTTCACTGCGCCTGTCGTCGACGGCGGAAGCTTCCACGCCTTGTCCCCGCGCATCGTAAAGACATAGCTGAACACCTGCGCGCTCACCACAAAATCCGGGCTGTCTCCGGGCACCCCCATCAAGTTCAGTGGCAGCGCCAGACCCTCTCCCACCAGCCGCGACACCAGACCTCGTGCAACCTCGGTCTCGGCCATCGTCGGCGCCGCATTTGCACCGCCAAGCGTAGCCTCAACCAACGAAGGCGCAGGCATCGGTAACTGTTGTGCCCGCGGCGCAAACAGAACCAGGCCGCGCTCATTGATCCAGTCCCTCGCTGCCTCAAGCGTCAGCACCGGCTCGCCCGTTTGTTTCCATGCCGTTGCGCGTGCGGCGCCAAGCTGCGTCTCGTCAAACTCCGTCGTCAAACTCAATGTTGCCCCTATCTTCTTTCGCCGCGCCGTCCATGCGCACAGCTCCCGAGCATCCACGCAGAGAATAATCTCAATTCGCAGTCATGTCATCGGGGAAATCTCGTCATATTTGGGCTCGTCCGCTCACCGAAGCAGCAAACCTGCTCCAGCTAAATCCGCTGAAACGCCCGTTGGATGTCTCTTAGAGAATACCGCAATGCGATCGGTCTGCCATGCGGACAGCTCATCGGATGCTCAGTTTTCCCCAATTCACCTAACAACCAGTCCATCTTCGACGCCTCCAGCGGCATATTCACCTTGATCGCCGCATGGCACGCAATGGATGCCGCGATCCTCGTTCGCCGCAGCTCTTCGTTCTCCACCTGCGCACTCTTCTCCGTCACCCCAAGCACCTCTTCGAGCACCCGCTCCAGCTCCCTGCCCTCCAGCCCCACCGGCGTCGCCTTCACCGCCAGCGTCTTTGGCCCGAACGGCTCAGCCTCAAACCCATTCCGCTCCAACTCCTCCGCAATTGCCGCAAACGTCACCATCTGCTCCGGCAGCAGATCAATCAATACCGGCATCAATAGCCGTTGCCGCTGCACGGCCTCCACCTTGCGTTCACGCAGAATCTTCTCAAACAGCACGCGCTCATGCGCCACATGCTGGTCTACAATCCACAACCCCTCTTCATTCACCGCCAGGATGAACGAATCCCGCAGCTGACCCAGCGGCTTCAGCGTAGCCAGCGCATTCAGGGTACCGGCCTCCGGTCTCCCATCAACCACTTCGTCCGTACTCCCGCCGCTTTGGGTGCCCCACATCTGGCTTTTGAGATGTGGGTCGGAAGCATCCCCATATCCCACCGCCACCCCTGGTCCTTCAAACCCCAGCCGTCCCGGTGACGGTGCCACCATCCACTCCCGGAGTTCGAACGCCGCGACATCCCCCGGCTCAATCGCGCCCTCACTCTCCGCAACCATCCCCTCGCGCGGCGCATACACTGCCTGATCCACCCCCGGCAGCGGGCTCACGTCCACCATCAACGACTCGCTCGCCCTCGCTCCACCCGTCAGCGCCTGGAAAAAACTCGCCGCTGGACGCGCGTTCATCAGCGCCGTGCGCACCGAATCCCGCACAAAATCATGCACAAAGCTTCCCTGCCGAAACCGCACCTCTGTCTTCGCCGGATGCACATTCACATCCACCTCCTGCGGCGGCATCTCCAGAAACAGCAGCACCACAGGAAACGATGTGGGCGGAATGATATTGCGGTATGCCTCATTGAACGCATGCAAAATCAGCTTGTCCCGAATCAGCCTTCCATTCACAAACACATAGATCGAGTTCCGATTCAGCTTCTGCAGCTCCGGCTTGCTCACAAACCCGCTCAGCCGCACAAACCCCGGCTCCGGTGCCTCATACTCCTCTCCGCGCTTCCACGGCGGAGGCTCCGGCAGCCCCGCCCGCGAAAAATCAATCTCCGCCGCCACCGGTATCAGGCTCTCAAATACTTCGCGCCCAAAGATCTGGTACAGCCGCTCCCCCGCATTCGCCACCGCTGGTGCCACCAGCAGTGCCTGCGTTGCAGAGTGCAGCTCAAAGTGCATCTCCGGATGCGCCAGCGCGTAGTGCGTCACCAGCGCCGCCACGTGCCCTAACTCCGTCTGCTCCGCACGCAAAAACTTCCGCCGCGCTGGCGTATTGAAGAATAAGTCCCGCACCGCAAGCGTCGTGCCCACAGGCAGACCAGCGTCCTCGACGCGCAGCAGATTGCCCCCCGCAATCTCCATCATGGTTCCTACTTCATCCTCTGCAGCGCGTGTCTCCAGGCTCACCCTCGCAACGCTGGCAATCGACGGAAGCGCCTCGCCCCGAAACCCCAGCGTAGCAATGCTCAGCAAATCGTCCGATGTCCGCAGTTTGCTCGTAGCGTGGCGCTCAAATGCCAGCAGCGCATCATCGCGCCCCATGCCGTGCCCGTTGTCCACGATGCGAATCAGCTTTCGTCCGCCCGCCTCAATCTCCACCCGTACCCGCGTCGCACCCGCATCCAGAGAGTTCTCCAACAGCTCCTTCACCACCGACGCAGGCCGCTCCACCACCTCACCGGCAGCAATCTGGTTTGCTACCTGGTCCGACAGCACCCGTATCTTTCCCATCGCGTCATCCTAGTCTGGCTTCTGCTTAAACCCAAGCCCGCAGAACCATTCTGCCGCTACCGGTCCCCAATCAGATGCAACCGCATAAAGTTTGTCGCGCCAGTCTTCGTCGCCGTCCCTGCAACAATTCCCACAACTCTCTTCTGCTCCACATAACCGCGCTGCAACAGCGTCTCCTCCGCCATGTGCACCAGCGTATCGGTACCCTCGAAACGGTCGCAGTGAATCGGCATCGTGCCCCACAGCAACATACACCGGCGCACTACTTCCCCAAACGGGCTCAGCGCATAGATCGGAGCGTCAGGCCTGAACTTCGACAGCAACCGCGCCGTGTTTCCGCTCTCCGTAAAAATAGCAATCGCCGCTAGATCAAGGTCCTGCGCCGAGTGCGCCATGCACTCGCAGATCGTCTCCGGAACCGTCAGCGACTTGCGCTTGCCCGCGTGCACCGCCCACATCTCATCGCGGTGTCCCAGCATCCGCATCTGCGTCTCCGTCTCCACCACAATCTTGCTCATCATGGCGACGGACTCCACCGGATACTTACCTGCCGCACTCTCCGCCGAAAGCATCACCGAATCGCTTCCGTCATAGATCGCATTCGCCACATCCGAAACCTCAGCCCTCGTCGGCCTTGGGTTTTCAATCATCGACTCCAGCATCTGCGTCGCCGTAATCACCGGCTTCCGATATTCAGCAGCGCGCCGGATGATGTGCTTCTGTATCGCAGGCACCTTCTCCGGCGGCACTTCCACACCCAGGTCGCCGCGCGCCACCATAATCGCGTCCGCCACCTCCAGAATGCTGTCCAGATGGTCGATCGCCTGCGGCTTCTCCAGCTTCGCGATCACCCACGCATCCGACCCCAGCTCAGCAATCCTCCGCTTCACATACTTCACGTCCTCCGCCGTCTGCACAAATGACACCGCTACCGTGTCCGCACCGGCTTTCAAACAAAACTCCAGGTCGATCTCATCCTTCTCCGTCAGCGACGGAACCTTGATCGCCACGCCCGGCAGGTTGATCCCCTTCTTCTCGCCTAGCATCCCGCCGTTCACAATCTCCGTCACGACATCCGCGCCTGCAATCTCCAGCACCCGCAGCTCAATCAGTCCATCCGACAGCAGAATCTGGTCGCCCGGCTTTAAATTCTCCGCTAGCGTCGTGAAGACCGTACTCACGCGCTCCGCCGTCCCCTCAATGTTCTCCGGCGTAATCACGAGCCGCTTGCCCGCCTGCAGCAGCACAGGCTTGTGGTCCACTAGCACTCCCGTACGGATCTTCGGCCCCTGCAGGTCCGCCAGAATGCAGATCGGCTTCCCCTCTTCACCAGACACCTTGCGCACCATCGCAATCAGCTCCGACTTCTGCTCATGCGATCCATGCGAGAAGTTCAGCCTTGCAACATCCAGACCAGCCCGCACCAGTTGCCGAAACGTCTCTTCCGTACTCGACGACGGACCCAACGTTGCCACAATCTTCGCCCTGCGCCCACCGTCAATCATCGTCCGTCCGTCCATGTCGCGCATCATCCTTCCAGACAGGCACTTTGCCCCTCTGCTAAAACGTTTCTCTGTCAGTTCGTAATTCTACCTGTACGGTTCCTGTGCAGTCCCGGAAGCTTCCACAGCAGCTCCGACAGCTTCGGGTCGCGCCGTCCTGGACCCTGCACCGCCCGCTGGGCATTGAACTCCGCTCCAATCAACACACTAAGCGCAATAATGTATAGCCAGAACAGCAGCGCAATCGCCGCTCCAAGCGATCCATAGACCTGCGAATAATTCGCAAAGCGCGTCACATACAAGCCAAACAGCAGCGTCGTCACCAGCCACAGAACTGTAGCCATAGCCGCTCCGGGCAGGCTCGCGCGCCAACTCCAGTCCTTTCGCAGCGCCTTCCAGGGCTCGCGCAGCAGAGGTTCCAGATGCTCCCGCATATCCGTCGTCAAATCCGTTCCAAGGTGGTACACAACCGCGATGATCCCAACGCTACCCACCATCGCAATCGTCCACCGCAGCACCAGCGCCAGCACCACCACAGGAACACGCAGCGACGCCGGCACTGCGCCCGCCAGCCACTCCGTTATGAGACGGCCAAACATGACCAGCACGCTCGCTATCGTCATCGGCAGCAGCGAAACCGGTACCAGCGCTACCGACCGCACTCGTCGAGTCCAGAAGCTCTCCCGCGTCAGCGGAAGATCATACGCGCGCCGAAATCCCTCCATCAGCGTCGCCATCACGCTCGACGCGCCCATCAGCCCTACGACCAGCGATCCAAGCAGCGCTCGCAGCGCATGCACATTCTCCAGGCCAGCGCCGTGAGCATTGGAAAAATACGCGTCCAGCAGCGGAGCCACATTCGACGGAAGCACCCTATCGAAGAACATCGCCATCTGCATCCGCAGCGGAAGCGTATCCGGTATCCACCCGACGACAGCCGCCGCCACAATCAACGCCGGAAACAGCGCCACCATCGCAGAGTACGCAGTGGCCTGCCCCAGCATCAGTACATCGTGGCTCATCGCCGCAATCACTGCCTTGCGCAACGTCTCCGCCAGAGACAGCAAGCGCCCTGCATCCCATTGCAGGTGTCTTCGTGCAGCACCTTCGCTCGCCACCTGTGCCATTTCGTTCTCTGTAGCTCTTACGGCTTCCACTTCGTCAAAAATTCGGTTACAGAAGATGGCTGCATGGTGCGCATGTCTTCAAACTCTTTGCTCTGCGCGTACACCACTTTGCCATTCCCATCCACGACAGCCAACGCTGGAACGCCCGTTACTGGCACGCCATATTTATGCGCCAATCCCAGATTTGCGTCCATCCGGCCGATATTGACATCCACCAGAATGTAATATTTCGCAAGTAGCTCCGCATTCGGGCTGCGGTGAAAGTAGATATTCAGCACCTGGCAGTCCGGGCACCAATTTCCGCCAAAGTCCATAAGTACGCGCTTGTGCGTTCGCTTTGCCTCCGCCAGAGCCATCTGTATGTCCGCTGGAGCAGACTCCACTGCCGGGTAAATCGACTTATTAGGCCCAATGATCTGTCCACCCGCTACAGCCCCAGCCGCTAATGTCAGTGCTGCCAACATCGCACCCATCCTGAACTTCGCTGCTTGCATCATCGTCTCGCCTCCATCACCTTCTGTATCATGCGACAATTCCATCACGTATCCAAGTCAAAATCATAACTCTTGACGAATCCTGCGCCAACGAAGTCACTCCGAGTCGCATCCAAGCCGTCATGGACATCGAAGAGACAGCACGACGAAAGCCCAGTTTCCTTCTGATTGTAGTTTCATCAATTGTGTTGCTGGCCGTGGTCCTACTAATCCACCATCTCATCAAGAACTCTGACCATAAGCCGGTAGACTTCCGCCACGACGTAAATCACCCCACATCGCGACTGGTTCAGCCACAAAGCTCAACCGAAGCTACTCGTGGCTGACGATCCGCTCCTATGGATCGCCCCATCTACTCGTCTGTCTCCCGCAATTTCGCTACAACACTGAAGTCCTCCAGCGTTGTGGTGTCCCCCTTCACGTCGCCGGTGGTAGCCAACTCCCGCAGCAGACGCCGCATGATCTTCCCTGAACGCGTTTTCGGCAGCGACTGTGTGAACCGCAGATCATCAGGCCTCGCCAGCGCTCCAATCTCCTTGGCCACCCACTGTCTCAGCTCCTGCTTTAGCGTCTCTGTCGGCTCCTGGCCCTCCTCCAGCGTCACGAATGCCGCAATAGCTTGGCCCTTCAACTCATGCGGGCGTCCCACCACAGCAGCCTCGGCCACAAACGGATGCGCCACCAGTGCCGACTCTATCTCGGCGGTTCCCAGGCGGTGGCCGCTCACGTTGATCACGTCGTCCACGCGGCCCATCAGCCAGTAGTAGCCGTCGGCGTCACAACGAGCTCCATCGCCGGTGACATACACCCCGTCCTTTGCGGGGAAGTACGTCGCATCGTAGCGCTCCGCGTCGCCACCCGGAGCTGACGACCAGATCGTCCGTGCAATCGAGGGCCACGGCTTTGCGATCATAAGCAGCCCGCCCTGTCCCGCTTCCACAACCTTCCCCGAGCCGTCCGCCGATACGATCTCCGGCACGACGCCGAAGAACGGCCGCGTCGCCGATCCGGGCTTGGTCGCGATCGCTCCCGGTATCGGTGCAATCAGAATCGCTCCCGTCTCCGTCTGCCACCACGTGTCTACGATGGGGCACCGCTCACCACCAATCTCCCGGTGATACCACATCCACGCCTCTGGGTTGATCGGCTCGCCCACCGTCCCAAGCAGTCGCAGCGAACTCAGGTCATGCTTCCTCACCCAATCCGTACCCCACTTCACAAATGCCCGGATTGCCGTCGGAGCGGTATAAAACACGGTCACCTTGTGGTCTTCAATAATCTTCCAGAAGCGATCATTCTCCGGCCAGTTAGGCGCGCCTTCGTACATCATCACCGTTGCGCCGTTCTGGAGCGGACCATACACCACATAACTGTGCCCCGTGACCCACCCGATGTCTGCCGTGCACCAGTACACATCCTCGTCGTGCAGGTCGAACACATACTTGCTCGTGAGATAGGTCATCACGGAATAGCCGCCTGTCGTATGCACCAGCCCCTTCGGCTTTCCCGTGGTCCCACTTGTGTACAGGATGTACAGCGGGTCTTCAGCATCCATCCACTCCGCCGCGCACTCCGCACTGGCAGCAGCCATCGATTCATGCCACCACACATCGCGGCCTGTCACCATCGCGACCTCCGACGTCGCGTTGCGGCGGAACACAATCACCCTACGGACGCCAGGGCAGGACTCCATTGCCGCGTCAACAATCTGCTTCAGCTTCACCTCGCCGCCGCGTCTGTAGCTGATGTCCTGCGTCACCACCACCTGGCAGTCCGAATCGTTTACCCTGTCCGAGATCGCATGCGCCGCAAACCCTCCAAAGATTACCGAGTGAACCGCACCGATCCGGGCACACGCTAACAAAGCGATCGCCAGCTCCGGACACATCCCCATATACACCGCAACCCGGTCGCCTCGCTTCACCCCCTGGGCCTTCAGCACATTAGCAAACCGCTGCACCTGCTCATGCAGTTCGCCAAAGGTCAGCCGCCGCACTTCGCTCGGGCTGCCATCCTTGCATGGCTCCCCCTCCCACAGCAGCGCAATCTTGTCCCGCCGCGCTCCCATAGCATGACGATCCACACAATTATGCGCAAGGTTTAACGTTCCACCTTCAAACCATCGCGGATGCGCGCCGCTCATGTCCAGCACGCTCTTCCACGGCTCAAACCAGTCAAGCTCACGCCCCGCTTCACCCCAAAAGCCTTCAGGATCGGTCACGCTTCGGGCATACATGCGCTCGTACTCTTCTTCACTCCCGATCCAGGCCTTCGCTGCAAACGCCGCTGGCGGCGGAAACACGCGAGTCTCTCGCATATGCGTCTCGAATACATCGGCACCAGCAGTCGCCAGCTCATTCATGGATTTAACTTCACTCCTCATTCCTGGTTTTTCCTCGTACAGCAGTCAATGTCAACTTACGTGATTCGTAAGCCTCAAGCAATGCGTGACCTGCATACCGAACATGGAAATGGTTCATCGCGTCCTACGGGCCGACTCATGACCGGCCACTCTAAAGTTCCGCCGCAATCCGTCGATAACCGCAATATGCAATATGACTTCCTCCTTGCCCTCGCCACCGTCGCCGTCCTCTTATCTCCATGCGTCCTGGAACTTTGGGCGTACCGGAGCCACAAGCGGCGATAACCTTTCAGATTCAACGGCTTTAGCCGTGCTACATCGTCCTGGCGGGAGCTACGCCTTCAGGAAGACCGAGCCCAGACCGAGCCCAGACTGAGCCCAGATTGAGCTTCGATGCGCAACCACATCCATGCGTACGCAGATCCACTCGGTAGCGTCTCTACGGCTACTCCCGAGTCTGATCGACCGCCTGTGCCCTAACGGAACCAAATAGCGTCACATCGAAGTGCACGTTGCAAAGCAACACCTTGTGCCCGGACGTTTCAAATATGTTCCTTCCGCCATATCGGTGAGCGAACCTTTCTGAACGTTTACAGCCATTTATGGCTCAAAATAGATGACAAAAAGCCCTCTTGATTGTGCTATGCTTCTGCAAGCAATCAAAACCAGAAGAACTCTGTGTCCGCACATAGCGGCTTATTGAGTCCCTTGCGTCTCCCGTATGTTTTAGCTCAGGATGTCCACAAAGTTTAGCCTCCGGATCACGGAGCGTCTTTCAGCTCGTCTCAGAAGAAGACTTTGATGGCTATAGGCACTACCCTGCAACGAGTAGGTTAGTAGCTCACTTGCTATGTAAGACAACGGTGCGGATTGCCTCCAGCGCTGAAAATTTGCTCAAGACGCTCCAAACAGCTGGCAGCTCCGTCTGCTATGCTCTGGGTACCTCTCAACACTAAAGATTGTGTATTTCCTAATCATCGGTAATACACGAAGGAATGAAATCAGTCATGGCGAAGCCCCTCCGTAGCGACGATCCCAACCCGCCAAGTATGCAGTTCCGAGACTTCGGTGTCCTGAATGATGGCTCCCGCAGCAAAGGCGCCACCGTCACATCGATTGTGGTCAACGTCACCCTCGCCGCGATCGTCGTCATTCTCGGCTACGTCATCAAGACCAATCCTGCCATCGCGAAGCAGGTTGCGGTTCTAACGCTTCCCCCCCAGCCGCCACCTTCCGCGCCGCCCCGCGCCCCCCCGCGCGCCGCGCGCACCCCCGATCTCGCCCCGCCCCCCCGCTCACCCC
>JABBOG010000010.1:0-9057 GCA_019351975.1 Acidobacteriota bacterium | reverse complement strand
CCAATTCCGCAGCCCCCGCCGCCGCCGCCCAAACCGCTGCCGCCCACCCCCATTGAACCGCCGAAGATCACGCAGCCGCCCACACCGATACCACCGCCCCCTGACGTCAAGCCGCTTCCAGTTCCACAGCCAAAGCCTGTGAATATACAGCCGCCTGCGCCGCCCAAGGTCATTACGCCTCCACCGGCACCGGTCAAGGTAAATCTCGGCGTGGCCTCGGCCGCATCCGTTCCGAATCACGACATGCATCCTACCGCCGTCCGGCTCGGTGCAGCAACGAATCCCCTCAAGCCCCTTACTGGACCCGCCGTATCGAATGTCAACCTCGGTGCTGCTGGAATGCCCGGCATGAACCGCAGCAACACTGGCAACGGCGCTCACGCTACCGCCGTCAATCTGGGATCTGGCTCGCCGAACTCGCACAATATGAATGGCCGCGACAATGCAGTCGGAGCAGTGCAGGGTGTCAAGCTCGGTAGCGGAACAGGGCCGATGACCTCGAAGAACTACGCAGCGGTCGCACCCGTCAGATTAGGTGCGCCTCCTCAGCCTCCTGCTTCTAGAGCCATGAACGCAACAGCGCTCTCGGCCGCTACGCCTCCCAAGATCACCTTCAAGCCTAATCCCGCTTACTCTCCCGAAGCACGTGCTCAAAATATCGAAGGAGATGCAGTCGTACGCGTTATCTTCCGCTCCAATGGAACCATGGATGTTCTCGGCCTCGTGCGTGGTCTCGGCCATGGCTTGGACGAGCCGGCACTCGACGCCGCACGCGGCGTTCGCTTCTCCCCCGCTCTCGACGCTGCAGGCCGTCCGGTCGATTTTCCAACCAACATCATCGTGCACTTCATCCTGAACAACTGATTTTCTGTGCCTGATGAATCTATTTCTTTGCTTTAGTCGAAACTGCACGACAAATATTGTAGATTTGAACAAACAGAATCAGTCCGATCTCTCAAACGATAGCAGTGTTTCGTGATTTGAAAGGGCTGCCTGCAAAGGCAGCCGCAATAGCCAAGGAGCCCTTGAAGCCTATGAACCTCCCCGCCAAACTATCCACCGCCGTGGCCCTTGCTCTTGTGGCTGCGACGGCATCGCCAGCTTCAATCTTTCCCAAGAAAAAGGACGCGGCGCAGAACGATACCCGCAAGCTCACACCGGCCCAAAGTGCTTTGGTCGATAAAGCCATCGGGCGCGAAGCTGTAGTCATTAAAACCCTTCGGGAGCGCAGCCCCATCGTCGAGACTTACATCCAGAACATGCGTCCCGACCCCGTGATGGGTGAGACCGTCGACAGCGATGTCCACTTCCTCGCACGAGTCGACTTTAACAAGGTCATCGGGCAAAGCACCTTCGCGAGTGGTTCTGGTGATCAAAAGGCAGGCGGCGGCTTCAAGCACTCCCTTGGCTACATTACGGGCCTCTCAAAGAGTTTGCACTTGAGCTACAACGATGCCGGTTTTGTCCGCATGATCGTGATCGACAGTGCAGGCTTTGACCGCCAGCACTATAACTTCACCTATCTCCGCAACGAATTCCTTGGGACGGTACCTACCATGGTCTTCGATGTCGCGCCCATCAAAAAGGTACCAGGTCGCTTCTTCGGCCGTATCTGGGTTGAGCGCAATGGAGGAAATATCGTTCGCTACGACGGCGATCTGGCAGGCGCAGAACGCGACAATATGAACGAGTACTTCCACTTCAACTCCGTTCGTACCAATGTTGAAGAAGGTCTATGGCTTCCCTACCAGTCGTACATCGAAGAGACGGACCCCAAGAGCCCCAGCCACAGCCTGCGCTTCAAAGCCATCAACCAAATCTGGGGATACTCTCTGAAGATTCCAGCCAAGGACTCCGATCAGACCGATCTCGAAGTTCAGGGTGCTACCGACGAGAGCCAACAGAATGGCGATCTCAGCCCTCTTGCAGCGCAGCGTCAATGGATTCAACAAGCGGAAGATAATGTCATCGATCGTCTGTACTCCGCCGGCCTTATCGACGCTCCCAGCGACTTCGATAAGGTGCTCGCGCAACTCGCGAATAACATCCTCGCCTACAACCAGATTCCGATCGACCGGCCCATCCGTGTACGTACCTTGCTGACGGAGCCGCTCGAGTCTGTTGCCGTTGGCAATACGATTCTCATCTCAAAGGGTCTGGTCGATACCAGTGCCGTGGTCACCGCCGATGGTGCACAGCAGATGGGAAATCTAAACGCTCTTCTCGCATTCCAGGTTGCTCAGATTGTGCTCGGTCACCATATTGATACCAAGTATGCTTTCAGCGATCGGCTGCTCTTCCCGCCTCAGTCTGCGTTCGAGAAGCTTCCACTGCACCACACGGACGCGGATGATGCAGAGTCGGCCAAGAAAACCATGGAACTTCTGAATGCCAAGGAACTCGTGGATGGGGAACAATACTTCGGCCTCTATCTACAGCAACTTCAAGCGCGTGAAAAGGGTCTCAAGGCGCTTACTGATCCACAACTCGGAGATAGCCTCATGAAACCGGACGGCACATTCTGGCTTCAGGCACTCGTCTCCAAGGCGCCAAAGCTCGACAATACGGACCTGAAACAGCAAGCAGCTGAGCCTCTCAACTCCTTCCTCCGCATCGATCCCTGGACGGATCAGGTCATCAGACTCAATGCAGCTCCAGCTCCCCTCCTGAGCCCACGCGATAAACTACCGTTTGAGATCACGCCAATCTCAGTGAATCTCACCTACTGGAAGGCGCCCGTAGATCCGAACGCCGCTCCAGCGGCAACTGCGACACCCGATACAACCACGACAGCTAGCCCAGCTCCTGCAAACACTCCGCAGTAACCTTGGGCACCAGATAAGAAAAGAGCTGCAACTCATGATCAAGGGTTGCAGCTCTTTTTTTGAGGAGTCGCGCTACCTCCATGACTGAAATGGTTGTAAGCTGTCCACAATAAAAAGGGATGAGCCGGGTGACCTAAATCCCCACAAATCATGTGAATATACCAAAATAATGCTGGCAATTGTAGCCTACGTTGAACTACACTGAAGAGACTAAAGATCCAGTGCTCTGGCCAAATGGAGATCATCCGTTGAAACGAACTGTTCTCATACTCTCATTCTTGACTGCATGTTCCTCCGTTGCGTTCGGGCAAGCGTCACCAGACGCCACTCGCGCGGGTGATCTTCAAGTAGGAGCCACCTTTACCTTGGGCTACCCAGACTACACCCCCCAGAAGGCTCTCGGCTTTGGTGTGTACGGCGCCTTTGACTTCACCACGCATTGGGGCGCTGAACTGGACTACCACCAAATTGATATCCAACAGCACTCCCCTGCGAAGGAGAGCACATTTGAATACGGCGTGAGGTACCATCGCACCTATGGTCGCTATAATCCTTACTTGAGGGGTTCGGCGGGTCGCGGCACGTTCGACTTCGCACCGGACTTCTATCAGGCAGGCGCCTCCCCGAGCTATAACCTCCTTGCCTTCGGTGCTGGAGTTGATGCCCAAATCAGAGAACACATCAACCTCCGCCTTGGGATGGATTACCAAAACTGGTTTACGGGCGGCCAGACAGGCCCACCAAATAGCGGTGGCCCCGGGACCGATATCTACCTCCCCCATGGCTTGACGCCCATTTTGTATGAGGTTGGCGTTGCATATCACTTCACAGGCGGAAGCGTAATTCGATAGTTCGTCTACCTGAGCAAAAAGACCCGGATTATCCCGGGTCTTTTGTTTTTTGGACAGTATCAAGCGAAGTACGCGCTCGCATGGCATCATCGCATAGATGCAGACACTTCATCGTTTCTTCCGGGTGAGTTGCCGCCATCCCAGCAGCCTTACGACAGCGCATCAGTCGCCGTACGCTCTGCGTGAAGCGGTGGCCGCGTCTCGCGAGCACTGAGCATAGCCGGATCATCCCGCATCAGCTTCGCTGCCCTGTTGCTGGACGAATAACACACATGCGAGGAGCTCTTCTTGGATATGGGTAGGGCTTTGCTTCAGCCGATTCGGAGTCTGCTGTCCCGCGGGTCCCAGCCAATCGAAGCTGCGGTTACTACCATCCGCTTCCAGCATCCGCCCCGCTCAGATTGTCATGTGGAGGCATTCATAGCCTGCGCTGAAGCCTCTCGCGTCCGCCCGTCGTGGGCGCGGTGGCCAACGGCTGTGGCACCACAAAGTCACCTCGGAGGATTGCACCTGGAGCATAGCCTGCTCGATCCGCCAGCTATTTGGCTGGACCGGAAAGGCACGCAATGCCCGTTATGCAAATTAAGAAATAAGCTGGTGGGGCTTTCGGGTAGCGATGCCGCCTAATGCGCGGACTCCGACCCCGAGCACCCACTTGGATCCTCAACGGCTGCCTTCGCCAAACCCTCTTGATTGGCAATGGTTCGTAGAACTGATGGAGGTAGTCCATCCGGTATCTCTGCGGTTACTGTTCGTCGTGAACCAGCTTCCCGCAGCAAGTCGAATGGACACCCCGATCAACCTTGAAGCCAAAACACCGCGAAACATTAGAAGTGATACGCAATTCCAACAGACGGAGTCATCGCTACGTAATAACGATTCGTATTGAAGAATGTTTGCCCGAAGTCCGGTGTTTTCATCAAGAAGCCACGGTACTCGGCACGAATATCAAAGCTCGGACTGATTTCATACGCGAAGCCACCGCCAAACAGAAATCCTAGCTGCATGCTGGTCTTCGTTGGGATCTCGTGTGTACCGTAGTCCAGGATAGGGATGAACATAACGGCACCGCCGCCGCCCTCCCCAAACGGACTGAAGTTCTTGTACGTCCGTGAGTATACGTACGCTCCACTAAACTCCTGCTGCATGGTATGCACCGCCCCTTGCGGGAACGCTGCACTGTTGTAATACAGTGTGTCCTGCGCGAATGTATAGTTCGCTTCTACAGCGCTGCGCGGTGTCAGCATATACCGGTAGCTGGCTAACAAACCGCCGGTCATCGAGGTCGTCATTGGGTGAACGACGAGCCCGAATACGGCAGGCGCGAAAACCCCAATAAAACTAACACTGGCATCCTGCCTGCTCTCCTGAGCGTTACCCACGGTGGCGGTGCACAGTATAAGTGCACAGAGCAACATCATCTTCTTCATGCTTGCTGAAATCCCTTCGCATTCACACCGCCGAATAAAGACTCCTTCGAACCCTTCGTTGGGCCCTCATCCGGTAACCGCGGCGCGCTAATACCTTATTGTACCTGCACACAGCGTCAACACGCTCATCCCCTATACATTCTGCACCGGCCATCCCTCCCTTCACACCATGAAAAGAAAGTGCCTCGATCACACCGGCAATCGAGGCACTGCACGAAAGCCTACTGCTGCGGCGATCCCGGCGGCAGCGGGGCACCGTTGTCCCCCTGAGATTCCATGTGGCGTTGCTTCGCTCTTTCGCGCATCTTCGCCTGCATCTCGTCGAACTTCGTCGCTTGTTCAGGGCTCAGCATGCCCCGAATCTTCTCTTGCATTCCTTGTCGCATCGCTTCCATCTGTGCTCGTCTCTCCGGTGGAGCGATCGAAGTATTTGCGCGCACAGCCTCCATCTTTGTCTGTCCCTCTTCAAAGATCGTCCTTAGCTGCGCCGCCTGTTCGTCGCTGAGCTTCAGGTGTCGCTGCATCATCTGCACGCGCTTGTCCGGATTCATCTTCATTGGGCCATTCGGCGGCGGCCCCTGCTGCTGCGCATCTGGCGGCGGTGGAGGCGCATCCTGCTGCGCCATAGCTGCACCGGCGGAGAAACATACGCTGCAAAACATGACAGCTGCAATGCGTAACTTTGTGTGCTTGAATATGCTCTTCATCATTAGACCAACTCCCTCTCGAACATTGCGCCTCAGTCGACCCGCGGCGTAACTGTCTACCCATACAAACTCGGAATCCCTGCAAATGTTACGGGCACAGCGTATTTTCCGCTCAGCCCTTCTCCGCCTCAAAACAGAAGGGGTCTCCTTGCGCTGCCGCGTGGGCCTGTACGATGCGCAAAAACTCTCGCGATGCATGCGACAATGCCGCCTGCTTTCGCCGCACCAGTCGAAGCTTTCGCTCCACATGCAGCTCCGGCACCTGAACTGCCACCAGCGTCCCTGCTTCCAACTCACTTTCCACCGTCAATCGCGGCACCATGGCCACACCATTGCCGCGTTGCACAAAGCGCTTAATCGCCTCCAGCGAAGGCAGCTCCACCTCCATCTGAAGTGGCGTCTTATGGCGCTGAAACGCCGCAATCACCCTCTGTCGCAGCGGGGACGGCACATTATGCGCCACAAAACTCTCCCTTCCCAACCGCGCAATTGACACCTTCCCTGCCTTCGCCAGCGCATGGCCGGGGGCCATCACACACACCAACTCATCCCTGTACACCACCGTCGAAACCACCTGTGGATCCTCCGGCCTAAAACTCACCACGCCCAGCTCCACCGTGTGCGATAACACCTCGTCCGCAATCCGGCTCGCCAGCGACCGCTGCACAGCCACCTTGATCCTCGGGTGCTCCCGCCGAAATGCGTCCAGCACCGGCAGCAGATATAAGCACGTGTACTCATTCGCCGCCAGGTCCAGCCTTCCCCGATGCAGCGACCGCAGATCCACAAGGGCCGCCCCTGCATCCTTGCGCAGGTTCAGCATCTTGTGTGCATACTCCAGAAGCACCTTTCCGGCGTCCGTCAGGCTCCCCGCAGACCGCTCCACCAGCGTCTCCCCAAGCTCCGCCTCCAGCTTCGCAATCACCTGACTCACCGAAGGCTGCGTCCGGTGCAACCGACCCGCCGCTCGTGAGAAACTTTTCTCCTCGGCGACGGCAACAAATGTCTCAAGCTGAAATAAATCCAAACGCTGCACCCCAATTGATTCCGCATTCAAAAACCTATGCCGCCATTAGAATGCGCAATACATATGGCTATCAGCATAAGAGCGCGTTATGATTCTGTCTAGACGGAAAGGTCTACTTCATGGCATCCGATAACCAGATCGTCTTCTTCGACACAACCCTCCGCGACGGCGAGCAGTCTCCCGGCTGCACCATGCACCACGCCGAAAAACTTCGCTTCGCCCATCAACTCGCGAATCTCGGCGTCGATATCATCGAAGCCGGCTTCGCCATCGCCTCCCATGGCGACTTCAACTCCGTTCAGGCCATCGCCCGCGAGGTCAGCACCTCCGCGAAAGCTCCACGCATCGCCTCCCTCGCACGCTGCAAGCGGGAAGACATCGAAGCCGCCGCCCGCGCCATCGAACCCGCCGCCAAGAACCGCATCCACATTTTTCTCTCTACCTCAGATCTCCACCTCGCAGCCAAGCTCAAAATCTCTCGCGAACAAGCGCTCGATCAGATCGCACAATCTGTCGCTCTCGCCCGCGGCTACGCCGAAGACGTCGAGTTCTCCCCCGAAGATGCCACTCGTACCGATCTCGAGTTCCTCATCAAGGCCTGCACCGTCGCCGTACAAGCCGGCGCAACCACGCTCAATATCCCTGACACCGTCGGCTACACCACGCCCGCAGAGTACACCCAACTCTTCCGCACCCTCCGCTCTCGCGTCCCCAACTCCGGCAACATCATCTTCTCCACCCACTGCCACGACGACCTCGGCATGGCCGTCGCCAACTCCCTCGCAGGCGTTGAAGGAGGTGCACGCCAGATCGAGTGCGCCATCAACGGTATCGGCGAGCGCGCCGGTAACGCCGCCCTCGAAGAGATCGCCGCAGCCATCGCCACGCGTCACGACCGCTACCCCTACACCAGCAACCTCGTCATGACCGAGCTCTACCCCACCAGCAAGATGCTCGGCGAGATCATCAGCTTCAACTGCTCGCCCAACAAGGCAGTCGTCGGTGCCAACGCCTTCGCGCACGAGTCCGGCATCCACCAGCACGGCGTCCTCGCCAACCCCCTCACCTACGAGATCATGACGCCCGCCTCCGTCGGCTTCACCGGCCAGAACATCGTCCTCGGCAAACACTCTGGCCGCCGCGCCCTTGAGCACCGCCTCACCGAACTCGGCCATAAGCTCAGCCGCGAAGAGCTCGACACCGTCTACAACCGCTTCACGGAACTCGCCGACCGCAAGAAATCCATCTACGACCAGGACATCATCGCCCTGCTACACGCCCACGACGCCGAACCCCTGGTCACCAACGCCTCGTAGCCCATAACTTGTAACCCCATAACTTGTAGCCCCATAACTTGTAGCCCGATAACTTGTAGCTCGATAACTCGCAGCACCACAACTGATATCCGCGTAACGTGCAGCACCATACAACATTGTCATCCTTCGCCACAGGCGGAGGACCCGCTTTTCGCCTTTGGTGCACTTTAGTTTTTGTCTTTCTTTCTGTCATTCCCGAAGGGAATCTGCTTCTCTTCCACCGCTTTCAAAGGAACAAGCATGAACCTGAAGATCGCAATTCTCGCCGGTGACGGCATCGGCCCCGAAGTCACCCGCGAAGCCGTCAACATCCTGCGCGCCGTCGCCGAAGCCGGCGGCCACGACTTCACCTTCACCCCCGCCCTCATCGGCGGCGTGGCCATCACCGCCAAAGGCACACCACTGCCGCAGGAGACCATCGACATCGCGCTCGACTCCGACGCCGTCCTCCTCGGCGCCGTCGGCGACAACAAGTTCAACCACCTTAGCCCCGACAAACGCCCCGAATCCGGCCTCCTCCAAATCCGCCAGGTCCTCGGCGGCTTCGCCAACCTCCGCCCCTCCGTCGCCTACCCCGCCCTCGCCGAAAACTCACCCCTCCGCCCCGAGGTCACCCAAGGCGTTGACATCCTCTTCGTCCGCGAACTCCTCGGCGGCCTCTACTTCGGCGAACCCCGCTCCTGGAACAAAGCCGCCGACGCTCCCGGTGGCGGCGAAGCCATCAACACCATGCGCTACACCCGCGCCGAGGTCGTCCGCGTCGCCCGCGTCGCCTTCGAGCTCGCCGGCAAACGCCGCAAAAAGCTCACCTCCGTCGACAAGGCCAACGTCCTCGAATGCTCGCAGCTCTGGCGCGCCACCGTCGACAGCCTCAAGCCCGACTACCCCGACATCACCGTCG
>JABBOG010000066.1:9653-15622 GCA_019351975.1 Acidobacteriota bacterium | reverse complement strand
GCTGGGGAGGTTTTTGCTGGATGCGGGGTTTACGGCGGGGGCAATGGGGTTCAGCGTGCGGAGGGGGTTGGCGGCGCTGCCGGGGGCGGTGGAGGTGAGACGTGCCTGAGGGGGATACGATTTATCGGGCGGCGAGGGCGTTGCAGAAGGCGCTGGGGGGGCGCGTGGTGACGGGGTTTGAGACGGGGTTGGCGAAGCTGGCGAGCGTGAATGACGACGAGCCGGTGGTAGGGCGGGTGGTGGAGCGAGTGGAGGCTCGGGGGAAGTGGTGCTTGATGTATTTTTCGGGGGATTTGATCCTGGCGACGCATATGTTGATGTCGGGGTCGTGGCATATCTATCGGGTGGGAGAGCGGTGGAGGATGCCTCGGCGGGCGATGCGGGTGGTGGTGCGGGTGGGGGCGGTGGCTGAAGACCCGCAGGCATCGTGCGAGCCAATGTCTCAGAGTCGAGACATGGGGCACCCGGGTTCACTGGCGGGGTTTGAGGCGGTGTTGTTTAATGCGCAGGTGGCGGAGTTTTTTACAGCAAGGCGGATGGAGCGGAGTGGGCAGGTGCCGAAGCTGGGGCCGGATATTTTGAGTGGGGAGTTTACGGTGGCGAAGGGAGTGGAGGCGATGCGGGCGTATGCGGCGCGGCGGCCGGAGGCGGAGGTGGGCGTGGTGCTGCTGAATCAGCGGGTGATGGCGGGGCTGGGGAATGTATACAAGAGCGAGGTTGCGTTTGCGGCGGGGGTGCATCCGTTTCGGCAGATGGGGACGGTAACGGAGCGCGAGATGGAGCGGATGGTGGAGGTGTCGCAGCGATATATGCGGGCGAATGTGGCGGACGGGGCGGGGGATGGGATTGTGACGTATGCGGGGAACCGGCGGACGACGCGGTCGATGGACAAGGAGGAGCGGCTGTGGGTGTATGGGCGCAGGGGTGAGGAGTGCCGAAGGTGTGGGGCGGCGATTGCGCGGCGGATCCAGGGGGAACAGGTGCGGTCGACGTACTGGTGCGCGCAGTGCCAGCCGTGGGTGGCGGCGGAGGGGCAGCGTGGCGGGGCACCGGAGGGGGATGTGGCGAAGAGGGTGGTAGGGCGGCGGCGGAGCAGCTGTTAGAGCAGTATCGCTATCCGTGGGCCCGAAAAAGAACCCGAGAATGCCGTTTTCTTGGGAAAAACGGCGTATACGACGGAAGCCCTGGGTACACCTATAGCGATACTGCTGCAGCGTTACTGGGGGTTCTGGTCGGAGGTGGATTTGTCTTTGCCGCCGCCAAAGAGCTTCTGGAAGATGTTGCGATGCTTGGTGGGCGGGGGTGGGGCGGGTGCTGCCTGGGGCTGTTGCTGGCCGGGCTGGGTGATCTGTGAGGGCTGGTTAGAGGGCGCGGGGGTTTGAGGGACGTTGGGTGCGGGCGCGGGCGGGTTGGCACCTTTTCCGGTGAAGAAGCTGAAGATGCGGCTGCCAAGGGACTGGGTGTTTTCGCCCATGTGGGAGCAGGTGGTCTGGGGGCCGGTGCCGACGAGGAAGGCGATGGGGATGTTGTCGGTGGGGCAGGTGTCGTCGGCGAGGAGGCTGGTGGGTTGGTTGACCTGGAGGACTTCGATGCCGTCGGGGGCGGGGCCGAGGGCTTTCATGTCGGAGTACTGCGGGATCTTGATGGCGCGATTCATGAACTCGGCCCAGAGGGGAGCGGCGGCGTTGGCGCCTTGAAGCTTGATATCGGTGTAGTCGTCGTTGCCGATCCAGATGAGGCAGAGCAGGTTGGAGGTGTAGCCGACGAACCAGGCGTCGTGCTCGGTGCCGGTTTTACCGGCTGCGGGAGCGGTGAAGCCGAGCAGGCGGACACCAGCGCCGGTGCCGTGGGCCATGACGTTTTCGAGCAGGGACTGGGTGAGGAAGGCGACGCGAGGATCGACGATCTGCTTGGCTTCGGGGGCAAAGTCGGCGACGATGTCTCCCTGTGGGTTGCGGACGCTGGCGAGGGCCCAGGGCTTGAGGTGGACGCCGTTGTTGGCGAAGACGGTGTACGCACCGGCCATTTCGATGGGCGTGGCGTTATAGGTGCCGATGGCCATGGAGGGCGTGGGGCGGGCGTTGACGATGCCTGCGGAACGTGCGAGGTTGGCGACGTTGGCGTAGCCGACCTGCTGGGCGAGGGCGATGGTGGCGATGTTGAGGGAATGGGTAAGGGCGGTGATGGCGGTGACCATGCCGGGGTACTCGCCGCGGACCATGTTTTTGGGGGTGTAGGTGTCGCCGTTGGTGGTGGAGAAGTCCTGTGCGTCGTCGTTGATCTGGGTGAGGGCGGTAAAAACGCCGTTGCCGTCGAGGCTGGTGTTGCTGAGGGAGGTGTTGTAGGCGGCGGCGTAGACGAAGGGCTTGAAGATGGAGCCTGTGGGGCGTTCGGCGAGGGCGTGATCGAGCTGCGATGTGCCGTAGTTACGGCCGCCGACGAGGGCGAGGATCTGGCCCGTGTGGGGGTTGAGAGCGACGAGGGCGACCTGTGGATAGGTGATGTCGGTGGCGTCTTTTTTGTGGCGCTTGCGGACGAGTTCGTCGACTTTGACCATGCCGGCCTGGACGGCTTCGGTGGCGGCGCGCTGGAGGTCGGGGTCGAGCGAGGTGTAGATGCGGAGGGCGGAGTGGGCGGTGTCGGAGTCGCCGAGGCGCTGGACGATTTCGTCGTGGACGAGGTCGACGAAGAAGGGGGCTTCGCTGGCCTCGGCGTTGGGTGGGGCGAGATGGATGGGCTCGGCTTTGGCTTCGGCGGCCTGCGACGCAGTGATGGCGCCGGTCTCGACCATGGAGTCGAGGACGAGGTTGCGGCGTTCGATGGAGCGGGCGGGGTGCTTGTAGGGAGCGAAATAGTTGGGGCGCTGGATCATGCCGGCGAGCATGGCGCACTCGGCGAGGTTGAGCTGGCGGATGTCTTTGCCGAAGTAAGCGTGGGCGGCTTCGCCGAAGCCATTGATGGCGAAGGAGCCGCGCTGTCCGAGGTTGATCTCGTTGGCGTACATGGTGAAGATCTGCTCTTTGTTGAAGCGGTCTTCGAGCTGGAAGGTGATCATCACCTCGGCGATTTTGCGGGTGTAGGTTTTTTCAGGCGAGAGGAAGAAGCCGCGGGCGAGCTGCTGGGTGAGGGTGGAGCCGCCGCAGCTGAGGTGGTGCGCGAGCAGGTCTTCGACGGCGCACTTGGCGGTGCGGACGTAGTTGATGCCGGAGTGCTCGAAGAAGCGGCGGTCTTCGATGGCGAGGACGGCCTGGACGAGCTGTGGGGGAATCTGGTTATAGGTGACGAGGCGGCGCTTGGTGCGGTTCTTGTCTTCGGAGAGAGCGGTGATGAGCTGAGGCTCGATCTTGTAGGCGGCGAGCGGAGCACCGTTTTCGGCGGTGATGGTGCGGACTTCGCCGTCTTCGGTGGTGATGGTGGCACCGTCCATGGCGAGGTAGCTTTGGGGGCCGGGCTTGATGAGGATGGAGTTGCCGCGGAGGTCGTAGCTGCCGAGTTGGGGGTTGCCGTTGTAGCCAGCGCGGCGGAGGGACGCGGCGATGGAGTCGGCGGTGAGCTTCTGGCCGGGGCGGATTTCCTGGGGAGCGGCGTAGACCTGGGAGACGGGGGCGAAGAGCGGGCCTTTGGCGAGGCGCTCCTGCACGAGGCCGCGATACTCGTGGTAGTAGTAGCCGAAGATGGAGGCACCGATGGCTGCGACGAGAACGACGAGCACGAGGGCGATGCGTGCGAGCTGCCAGAGAAGGGGATGCTTGCTGGTGCCGAGTTTTACTTTTACGGGCATAGAAGGACTTGTGCGATGGCCTATTGCTTGGACGCAGCCAGCAGGGATTTCAGGTGCTCTGCGATGGATGCGAGGGGATGGTCGGTGGTTGTGCGGAGGAGGCGATCGACGAGCTCGATCTGTCCTTCGGCGAGTTTTTTGCCGATGTTGATGCGGTAGGGGATGCCGATGAGCTCGGCGTCTTTGAATTTGACGCCGGCGCGCTCGTCGCGGTCGTCGAGGAGGACGTCGATGCCAGCGCGGTCGAGGTCCGCGGCGAGGGTTTCGCCAGCTTCGAGGAGTGCGGGTTCGCGAACGTTGGTGATGGTGATGACGACTTCGAAGGGAGCGATGGCTGGTGGGAGGGCGTATTGAGGTGTGGTGTCCTGCGAACCCACCTTAGCCGACGATGAGGCCGTCGGCGAAGATGGGGCACCTGAGTTGGTGGAGTTTGTGGCGGCGAATCTGGCGGCGCTGGATTCGATGGCGGCGGTGAGGATGCGCTCGATGCCGATGCCGTAGCTGCCCATGATGGGCGTGACTTCTTTGCCGTCTTTGTCGAGGACGGAGGCTCCCATGGACTTGGAGTACTTGTAGCCGAGCTTGAAGATGTGGCCAATCTCGACGGCTTTGCCGAGACGCAGGGGCTGGTTGCCGATGGGGTCGAGCTCGCCTTCGTTGATCTTGCGGATGTCGGCGGTGAGGGTGGGGGTGAAGTCGCGGCCGGGGGTGACGTTGCGGAAGTGGAAGTCGAGCTTGTTGGCACCAGCGACGAGGTTGGTGCGGTTCTGGAGGCCAAGGTCCATGACGACGATGGTGCGCAGGCCTTCGGAGGGGATGTCGCGGAGGACACCTTTGAGCTTGTCGAGGGCTTTACCGGAGTTGAGTCCGTTGAGGGAGCCTTGCGTCATGGTTTGGGGGATGCCGACGGGCCCAAGGAAGCCTGCGGGACCGCCGATGTGGAGGGCGAGTTCTTCGGGGGTCATGGGACGCAGGTCGGCTGTTCCGGCGATGGTGTTGAGTTTGGTCTCGTTGACCTGATGGTCGCCGCGAAGGAAGGCGACGACGGGGCGGAGGGGATCGGTGGTTGCAGCGGCGGAGCGAGATCCCATGAAGGCGACGCACTTGATGTCTTGGGATGCGTGGATGCCGAAGAAGGCGGTGACGTCGGCGATGGAGGCTTTGCCGGGGGTGTGAACCAGCTCGGGGAGGCCGTCGCCGGTGGGGGCGAGGTCGTGGATGGGGGTGAGGGTGCTGGTGGCTTTTTCGAGGTTGGCGGCGTAGATGACGTTGCCGGATGCGTCGCGGGAGCTGGCGATGAGGTCTTCGCCGGCTTCGGTGTAGACCATGAACTCCTGCGACTGGGAGCCGCCCATGGCGCCGGAGTCGGCTTCGACGGCGACGAACTCGAGGCCGCAGCGGGTGAAGATGGCGCGGTAGGCGCGGTCGTGCTTGTTGTAGCTTTCGTCGAGACCGGACTCGTCGATGTCGAAGGAGTAGGCGTCCTTCATGGTGAACTGGCGGACGCGGAGGAGGCCGGATTTGGGGCGGGGCTCGTCGCGGAACTTGGTCTGGATTTGATACCAGATCTGGGGGAGCTGCTTATAGCTGCGGAGCTCGTTGCGTGCGATGGAGGTCATGACCTCTTCGTGGGTCATGGCGAGGCAGAGCTCGGCACCCTTGCGGTCTTTGAGGCGGAACATGTTGTCGCCCATGCCGGTCCAGCGGCCGGACTCCTGCCAGATTTCGGCGGGGTTGAGGGCGGGGAGGAGGAACTCCTGGCCGATCTTGTCCATCTCGTCGCGGACGATAGCGATGATCTTGTTGATGGAGCGCTGGCCGAGGGGAAGATAGCTGTAGATGCCGGCGCCGAGCTGGCGGACGTAGCCGGCGCGGAGAAGGAGTTTGTGGCTGGCGACTTCGGCGTCTGTGGGGGCTTCGCGGAGGGTGGGGATGAAGAGCTTGGACCAACGATGCATGATCGTTTGATTGTAGCGGAGGGGGAGGTGCGGGTTGTTGGTTGCTGGTTGTCGGTTGTTGGTTTTCGCTTGAGCTTCGTTGTTCGGATGTATTGCGGAGATGAGCAAAGAAGCAGGTCCTCCGCCTTCGGCGAAGGATGACAAATCATGGGTGGACTTGGCAGTGACGAGACTAGCTGAGGAGGTCGTGGAGGTGGAGGATGCCGAGGACGGGGGAGGCGGGGGTGCCG
>JABBOG010000066.1:0-9643 GCA_019351975.1 Acidobacteriota bacterium | reverse complement strand
GGGGAGGCCGGGGTGCCGTCGGCGGTGACGATGAGGGCGGTGATTTTGTGGCGCTCCATGAGGGCGAGGGCGTCGGCGGCGAAGGGCGTGGGAGCGATGGTGTGGGGGTGGGGGTTGAGGATGTCGGCGGCGGTGCGATGGAAGGCGTCGGGGCCGGCGTGCTCGAAGAGGCGGCGGAGGTCGCCGTCGGAGAGGATGCCGAGGAGGCGGGGGTGCGGCTGGGTGGGGGACTGGATGGTGGTGAGGCCGAGGCGCCTGGCGGACATCTCGTGGATGATCTCGGGCATGGTGGCGTGCGGAGGAACGACGGGGATGGCGTCGCCGGTGTGCATGAGTTGCTGGACGGTGGCGTAGCTGCGGGCGAGGCGGCGGCCGAGCTGTCCGCCGGGGTGGAGCTCGGCGAAGTTCTGAGGATGGAAGTGGAGACGGCGGCTGACGTCGATGGCGAGTGCGTCGCCGAGGGCGAGCATGGTGGTGGTGGAGGCGGTGGGGGCGAGCTGATGGTTGCAGGCTTCGCGGGCGACGGAGACATCCAGTGTGTGGGCGCTGGCGGTGGCGAGACTGGAGGTGGCGCAGCCGGTGAAGCTGACGAGCGTGACGCCGAGGCGAGGAAGGACGGGGATGAGGCGGAGGAGTTCTTCGGTTTCGCCGGAGTAAGAGAGGGCGAGGAGGATGTCGCCGGGGGTGAGCAGGCCGAGATCTCCGTGGAGGGCTTCGGTGGGGTGGAGGAAGTGCGCGGGGGTGCCGGTGGAGAGCAGGGTGGCGGCGATTTTGCGGGCGATAAGGCCGCTTTTGCCGATGCCGGTGAGGACGACGCGGTGGCCGGACTGGGCGGTGGCGGTGAGGAGCGTGGCGACGCGGTCGAAGGCGGCGTGCTGTGGGCCTTCGAGGCGCTGGGCGAGGAGCTCGAGGGCGGTGGCTTCGATGCGGACGAGCTCGGCTGGGGTGCAGTCGGCGACGGGTTGGGGAGGGTTGGGCATGGCGAGCTGGACAGAGAGAATGCTAGCAGACGGGCGGAGGGAGGATTAGACTTATGAGTGCGCGGGAGCATGGTTGGCCCGGCTGAGGGAAGTTTGGGATGGCACGTCGGCTGTTGATACTAGCGTTGTTTGTGGTGGGTGTGGGATTGATTGCGTTTGCGGGTGTGCATAACCTGCGGTCGCGCAAGGCGGCGATGCAGAAGGCGCAGGAGAGCGAAGTTGTGTTGACGAAGGCGGATGCGCCTGCCGATGCAGGCGCAGACCCGGAGGCGCAGCCGATGCTGGGAAAGATCGCGCCGCAGTTTACGCTGGTGGATGTGAGCGGGAAGAAGGTGTCGCTGTCGCAGTTCAAGGGGCATCCGATTGTGATGAACTTCTGGGCGACGTATTGCGGGCCGTGTCGGTTGGAGATGCCGTGGTTTCAGCAGCTGGAGGGCAAGTATCAGGCGCAGGGGCTGGTGGTGCTGGGGCTGGATCAGGACGAGGGCATGGCGACCAGGGAGATTGCAGACGCGGCAAAGAAGGTGGGCGTGAGCTATCCGATTCTGCTGCCGGATGACAAGGTGGCGTCGTCGTATCAGCTGGGGGATTATCTGCCGGAGACGATCTATATCGATAAGAATGGCAAGGTTGTAGATCAGACGGTGGGGGCGCACTCGAAGGATGAGCTGGAGGCGGATATTCAGAAGGCGATTGGAGCGGGTGCGGCGTGAGGAAGAGGCGGGGAACAGGGATAAGGGAACAGGGAGTACGGATTGGGTGCTGGGCTGCGTTGGTGGTTGCTGCGGTGATGGGTGGCTCGGCGGGCGCACAGCAGATTCAGCTTGGGCAGATGCAGACCGGGTTGGGGGCGACGCCGCATAAGGAGCATGTGGAGCTGCTGTCGGATGCGGTGCAGGTGATGGCAGGATCGCCGCAGGTGGTGGAGCTGCGGTTTCGCGTCGACGATGGGTATCACATCAACTCGCACACGCCGAAGGATGAGCTGCTGCTGCCGACGGTGCTGAAGCTGGATGGTGCGAGCGGCGCGACGGTGCTTGGAGAGACGTATCAAAAGGGTGTGCCGTTTGAGTTGCATGTGGCTGGGTCCGGGGATGCGAAGGGCGAGCTGATGGATGTGTACGAGGGGGAGTTTAGGGTGATGGTGCGGCTGACGGTGCCGAAGGGTGCGTCGACGATGTCGGGCGCGCTGCATTATCAGGCTTGCGTGAATGATGCGTGCTTTCCGCCGAAGACGCTGCCGGTGATGGTGGCGGTGCGAGGAGAGTAAGTAAAGAATTTGGTGGCGTGAAGCTGTTGAGGGTGTAGCGGGGCATCTCGACGTATACTTAAGGTCTATGTCGATCATTCGCAATGTCGCTGCTATCGCTAAGGGAATGAGTATCACGCTTCGGGAGGGGTTCGAGCCTACACAGGTGGAGAACTATCCGGATGGCAAGGGGCCGCTGCGCGGTGCGCAGTTGCAGGAGCGGTTCCGGGGCAAGCATCAGTTGCAGCGTGATGAGAATGGGCTGGAGAAGTGTGTGGCGTGCTTCCTGTGCGCTGCGGCCTGCCCGTCGAATTGCATTTACATCGAGGCCGGTGACAACACGGAGGAGACGCGGATCTCTTCGGCGGAGCGGTATGCGAAGGTGTACAACATTGACTACAACCGGTGCATCTTTTGCGGGTACTGCGTGGAGGCGTGTCCTACAGATGCGATTACGCATGGGCATGGATTTGAACTGGCGAGCCTAAACGCGACAACGATGGTGATGCGCAAGGAAGACCTGTTGGTGCCGGTGGCGACAGGGCTTCCGCGATCGGGCAATGAAGAGGCAGAGGCGCTGGCGTAGCGAGGTACTCTATTTGGCGCGTCGATTTGCTGGTTGAAGAAGATGAAAGAGTATGGGTGAGGTGAGGCGCTTCGGGGTCCTTCGACTGCGCGATTGCAAAGAGCGCAATCACTCCGCTCAGGATGACAGTTTTGAGGATATAGCAGGAGCTGTTGTTGCGAACGTACAGATGGAGCAAGCGGCGAGCCATGGTGGCTCGCCGTGTTGCGATAGGGCGCGGCACTGGCTGCGCGGTTAGGTGAAGGATCGATGGCTGATTTTCTGGAACTGCTGCAAGAGCGAGTGATGGTGTATGACGGGGCGATGGGCACGTCGATCCAGAACTATAACCTGACGGTCGATCGAGACTATGAGGGGCTGGAGAACTGCAGCGAGATATTGGTGGTGAGCCGTCCGGATGTAATTCGGGAGATTCACGCGTCGTATCTGCAGGCGGGCGCGGATGTGATTGAGACGGACTCGTTTGGTGCGTCGTCGCTGGTGCTGGCGGAGTTTGGGATTGCCGGGCGCGCGCGGGAGTTGAATCTTGCGGCGGCGAAGCTGGCGAGGACGGTGGCGGATGAGTTTTCGACGCCGGAGAAGCCGAGGTTTGTGGCGGGATCGATTGGGCCGACGACGAAGCTGCCGTCGCTGGGGCACATTGGCTATGACGCGATGGCGGCGACGTATCGGGAGCAGATGGAGGCGCTGATTGAGGGCGGATGCGACATTCTGCTGATCGAGACGTGTCAGGATTTGTTGCAGGCGAAGATTGCGCTGGCGGCGGCAGCGGACTCGATGAAGGCGCTGGGCGTGGTGGTGCCGGTGCAGATGCAGGTGACGCTGGAGGCGACGGGAACGATGCTTCTGGGGTCGGAGATCGGCGCGGCGTTGGCGGTGCTGGAGTGCTTTCGTCCGGACGTGATTGGGCTGAACTGCGCGACGGGACCGAAGGAGATGAACGACGCTGTGCGGTTCCTTTGCCAGAATGCGACGATGCCGGTGAGCGTGCTGCCGAATGCGGGGCTGCCGCAGAATGAGGGCGGACGCGCGGTGTACAAGCTGCAGCCAAAGGAGCTGGCGGAGTATCAACGGCGGTTTGTGACGGAGTATGGCGTGCAGGTGGTGGGCGGATGCTGCGGAACGACGCCCGCGCATATTCGTGCGGTGGCGGAGGCGATGCAGGGACTGAAGCCGAAGGTGCGCGATGTGAAGCCGCAGTCGATTGTGTCGAGCGCGTTCTCGACGGTGACGCTGGAGGTGGATGGACAGCCGGCAATTATTGCCGAGGAGATGAATACGACGACGCGCGCGGCAGGGTTCCGCGACATGGTGCGCGGCGGGGACTACGACGGCATCTTCACCATGGCGAAGCGGCTGGTGAATGAGGGATCGCAGATGCTCGATCTTTGCTGCGCGGTAGTGGGCGAAGATGAGATTGCGTACATGAATGCGGTGCTGGAGAAGATTGCGACGCGGGTGACGGCGCCGATGGTGGTGGACTCGACGGAGGCCGAGGTGATTGAGGAGGCGCTGAAGCGGATTCCGGGCAAGCCGATTATCAACAGCATCAACCTGGAGGATGGAGAGAAGCGCACGAGCAAGGTGCTGCCCATGGCGCGGCGGTATGGCGCGGCGGTGATTGCACTGACGATTGACGAAGATGGCATGGCGCTGACGGCGGACAAGAAGGTGGCCATCGCGCACAGGATTCATAAGCTGGCGACGGAGACGTATGGGATGCGGTCGGAGGACCTGATCTTCGATGCGCTGACGCTGCCGATTTCGACGGGGCAGGAGGATTATCGCAGTGCGGGCATGGAGACGCTGGAGGCGGTGCGGCGGATCAAGCTGGAGCTGCCGAAGTGCCGTACGACGCTGGGTGTTTCGAATATCAGCTTTGGCCTGAATGCGTATGCGCGGCGGGTGCTGAACAGCGTGTTTCTGAAGGAGGCCGTGGACCGCGGTCTGGACTCGGCGATTGTGAACTACGCGAAGATCTATCCGCTGTACAAGATTCCGGAGCAGGAGGTGGAGCTGGCGCGGAAGCTGATCTTCCGCGAGGTGGACAGCGAGCAGGACCCGCTGCAGATTTATATGCAGTACATGACGGGACTGACGAAGACGGCGGGCGAGGAAGAAGAGGCCGCGGACACGGACTCGATGAACGATGAGGAGAAGCTGAAGTTTCTGATCATCAATGGCGAGCGATCGGTTGGGCAGAACGAGAAGAAGCAGACGCTACCGGAGATTCTGGAGAGCGCGCTGACGCGGTATACGCCGCTGGATTTGATCAATACGGTGCTGCTGGATGGGATGAAGACGGTAGGCGAGTTGTTCGGCGCGCGCAAGATGCAGCTGCCGAGCGTGCTGGACTCTGCGGCGACGATGAAGGCGGCGGTTGCGTACCTTGAGCCGAAGATGGAGAAGGCGGAGGGAAATCAGAAGGGAACGATTGTGCTCGCGACGGTGAAGGGCGATGTGCACGATATCGGGAAGAATCTGGTGGATATCATCCTGTCGAATAACGGATACAAGGTGGTGAATCTCGGGATTAAGATTCCTTCGGCGGAGATTATTAAAGCGGCGCAGGAGCATAAGGCGGATGCGATTGGGCTGAGCGGGTTGCTGGTGAAGTCGACGCTGGAGATGAAGTATGTGGTGCAGGATCTAGAGCAGAATGAGCTGCGGATTCCTGTGATCTGCGGGGGGGCGGCGCTGACTCGGAAGTATGTGGAGGACGATCTGCGGCGCGAGACGAAGTCGGCTGTGTTCTATGCAGAGGACGCGTTTGCGGGTCTGCATGTGATGAGCGATCTGACGGATGCGAGTCGCGAGGTGCGCGAGAAGCGGATCACGGATGGATCGACGGTAAAGACGTTCACGCGCGCGATGGCGGCGGAGACGTCGACGCAGGAGCCGGTGAGTACGACGCGGTCGAAGATCATCGAGGACGTGAAGGACATTCCGGTGCCGCCGTTCTGGGGTCCGCGCGTAACGAAGGGGTATGACCTCGATCTGCTGTTCGGCTTTATCAATGAGACGGCGCTGTTCAAGAACCAGTGGCAGTTGAAGACGGCGAGCGCAACGGATTACGTGCGCATTGTGGAGGAGAAGTATCGGCCTATTCTGGCTGAGCTATGTGCGGAGGTGAAGGCGAACGGGTGGTTCGATCCGAAGACGGTGCATGGATATTATCCGGCGCAGGCGAGCGGGAATGATGTGATTGTGTATGACCCGGCGGGATATGATCCGACGCAGCCGGGGAGCAAGCCGGGCGGGGAGTTGCTGCGGATTACGTTCCCGCGGCAGCGCGAGGGACGGATGCTATCGATTGCGGATTTTTTTGCGCCTGTGGAGAGCGGGCGGATGGATGTGATCGGGTTTTCGGTGGTGACGATGGGAGCGCGCGCGAGCGAGGTGACGAAGGAGTTGTTCGATGCTGGTGACTTTACTCGGTACCTGTATCTGCATGGATTGAGCGTGGAGACGGCGGAGGCGCTGGCGGAGTATATGCATGTGGTGATTCGGCGGGAGCTTGGGATTGGCGGAGAGGACGCACCGCGCACGAGCGACCTGTTTCATCAGAAGTATCGCGGGTCGCGGTACTCGTTTGGGTATCCGGCGTGCCCGAATCTGGAGGACCAGACGAAGATCTTTAAACTGCTGAAGCCGGAGGAGTCGATTGGCGTGCGGCTGACGGAGGGGTGGCATATTGAGCCGGAGCAGAGTACGGACGCGGTAATTGTGCATCATCCGCAAGCGAAGTATTTTGTGGTGTAGTTTGTTCGTAGCGAAACTGGCGGGTGAGGTGTAGCTATGGAGATGATGTCTAGCAGAGCGCAGTGGCCGGAGCTCAGGTGGGAAGAGTGGTCCGCGACAGCGGAGACGCTGCAGCTGTGGACCCAGATTGTGGGGAAGACAAGGCTTGCGCTTTGCCCGCTACAGGCGCAGTGGTGGAACGTGCCGCTGTACGTGAGTGCTCGCGGGCTGAGCACGGCGGCGATGCCGTATGGGGAGGAGTTTCTGGAGATAGAGTTCGATTTCGTGAGCCACGCATTGCGGTTTCGAACGAGTGCAGGGGCAGATGCGTCATTTCCGCTGCAGGCGCAGAGCGTGGCTGACTTTTATGCGAGATACCTGAAGACGCTGGCAGTGTTGGGCATGCCGGTGGCGATGTATGCGACGCCTGTGGAGGTGGCGCATCCGATTCCGTTTGCGCAGGATGAGGAGCATGCGTCGTATGACGCTGAGGCGGCACACAGGTTCTGGCGGGTGTTGTTGCGAGCGGATCAGGTGTTACAGAGGTTTTCGTCGCGGTTTGTGGGGAAGGTGAGTCCTGTGCATTTTTTCTGGGGCAGCTTCGATCTAGCGGTGACACGATTTTCGGGGCGTAAGGCTCCGCCGCGCGAAGGTGCGGACAGGATCACGCGGGAGGCGTACTCGCAGGAGGTGATCAGTGCGGGGTTCTGGCCGGGGAATGGAGGATATGGCAAAGCTGCATTTTATTGCTATGCGGCACCTGCTCCGGAGGGGCTGGAATCCGCGGCGATCCAGCCGTCGCGGGCGAAGTTCGACCATGGTCTGGGCGAGTTCATCCTGCTATATGACGATGTGGTGAAGGCCGATTCGCCGGACGATGTGCTGATGGATTTTTTGCAGCGTACGTATGAGGCGGCGGCGGATCTGGCGGGGTGGGACCGTAAGGCGCTGGAACGAGATTCGGGTTAGGATGGACGAATACCTTTTTCAGGACGGGGAGAGTAGATGAGAGCTTGTGGCGTGGGTGTGATGATTGCGTTGGTTTGTGGAGGGGCTGTGGCGCAGGGGCCAACGCTGCCTGCGAAGGACAAGGTGCTAGCGCGGCAGATCTTCAAGGAATTTATTGAGACGAACTCGCAGGATTCGAATGGAAGCGTGACGGCGGTGGCGGAGGCGGCGCGCAAGGAACTGCTGGCGAATGGATTTGCGGCGGATGATCTGATTCTGGCGGGGCCGAATGACAGGAAGCAGAATCTGGTGGTGCGATATAAGGGCGCGGCCAACTCGAAGCTGAAGCCGATCTTGATTATCGGGCATATCGATGTGGTGGAGGCGCGGCGTTCGGATTGGACGACGGATCCGTATCAGTTCGTGGAGAAGGATGGGTACTTCTACGGGCGCGGAACGCAGGACATGAAGGACGGCGACGCGGATGTTGTGGCGAGTTTTATCCGGTTGCGGAGGGAGGGGTATGTGCCGGACAGGGACATTACGCTGGCGCTGACGGCGGATGAAGAGGGTGGGAAGTCGAATGGGGTGAGTTGGCTGCTGAAGAATCGGCCAGAGCTGATGAAGGCAGAGTTTGTGATCAATCCGGATGGGGCCGGGCCGACGTTGCGCGACGGCAAGGCAGTGGAGATGGACGTAGAGGCGACGGAGAAGACGTATGCGGACTATCGCGTGATCGCGACGAATCCGGGTGGACACAGCTCGGAGCCGCGGCCGGACAATGCGATTTACGAGCTGGTGCATGCGCTGGAGCGGCTGGAGGCGTCGCCGTTTCCAGTGGAGTTGAATGCAGTGTCGCGGGCGTCGCTGGAGGAGAGCGAGAAGGTGACGACGCCGGAGCGCGCGGCGGATATTCGTGGTGTGCTGAAGACGCCGCCAGACCCGAAGGCTGTGGCGGACTTCTCGAAGAATGCGCAGGACAGTGCGATTCTACGCACGACGTGTGTGGCGACGATGCTGAAGGGCGGACATGCGCCGAATGCGCTGCCGGGTGAGGCGGAGGCGAATGTGAACTGCAGGATTTTGCCGGGGCACTCGCAGGAAGAGGTGCGGCAGGATTTGATCAAGATCTTCAACGACCCGAAGCTGACGGTGGAGTACATGGCGGATGATGGAACGGTTTCGGCAACGGCCCCGAACCGGGAGAGCCAGGCTCCGCCGCCGCTGCGGCCGGATGTGTTTGTGCCGCTGCGTGCGGTTACGGCGCAACTGTGGCCGGGGATGCCGGTAATTCCGAGTATGTCTGTCGGTGCCAGCGATTCGATCTACACGATGCAGGAGGGGATTCCGAGCTACGGCATCGGGGGCGCAGGCATTGAGTTTGGCGATGATCGGATGCATGGGCGCGACGAGCGGATCGGCGTGGACTCGTTTTACAAGAGTGTGGAGTTCTTCTATCTGTATCTGAAGGCGCTGACGAGTAAGCCGGTGGCGTGAGGTTTGTTGCCACTGGGAATTTATTGCGGATGGGGTACGAGCGAAGGGTTTGCGTCAGGCGCAGCTAGAAGTGCTGGAGGAGATCGGCGAAGGATTTTAGCTGGAGAAAATGCTGCGGCGGGGTGGGAGGGTCGAGAGTTTCGTGTTCGAGGATCCAGGTGCTGTCGTGAGGGATGAAGACGGCGTGGAGACCGGCGGCGAGGGCGGGATTGATATCGGATTTGGGGGAGTTGCCGATCATCCAGGTGGATGTGGGATCGGTGTGGTGGCGGAGGATGAGGTCCCGGTAGGCGTCGGGGGTCTTTTCGGCTAGAACTTCGACGGCGTGAAAGAGGTGGCGTAGGCCGGAGCGTTCGAGCTTGCCGGTTTGCTCGGTTACGTCTCCTTTGGTGACGAGGACGAGGTGGTGGCGGTGGTGGAGCTGGTTGAGGGTAGCGGCGACGTTGGGGAGGAGTTCGATCTCGCTGGAGGCGATGGCCTCTGTGAAGGCGAGGATGCGGGCGTGGGCGTCGGGTGTGGCAGGGGTGTGGCTGAGCTGCTCGAAGCAGTCGGCGAGGGAGCGGCGGAAGCTATGGAGGCCGTAGCCATGGGATGCAATGGTGGAGCGCTCGCAGGTATTGAGGTGGGCGCGGACTTCCTCGG
>JABBOG010000065.1:8361-16301 GCA_019351975.1 Acidobacteriota bacterium | reverse complement strand
TTTCTTTCTGTCATTCCCGCAGGGAATCTGCTTTTGCCCTTGCCCTCGCCCTCGCCCTTGCCCTCACCCTTGCCCGTCGCCTTCTCTCCATCACTCCCCAAGAGAACTACTTCTCCCCAACACCGCACCACACCCTCTACACTCTCCCTATGCTCTCCACCGACGCCCGCGCCCGCCTCACCATCGTCCTCGTCGGCGCACGCAACCCCTCCAACATCGGTGCCGCCGCCCGCGCCATGCAGGACTTCGGCTTCTCCGACCTCCGCATCGTCAACGACTTCGCCGCTCCCTTCGAAGCCGCCCAGCTCGAAGCCGCCCAATCCGAGCCCGCCGCCGACCCAGCCCACCCCAAATCCGCCGTCGCCGCGCACCACGTCATGCGCCACGCCCGCCGCTTCGACACCCTCGCTCCCGCCATCGCCGACTGCTCCCTCATCGTCGCCACCACCGCCATCGGTGACCGCCAGCTCCACCACCCCATCCTCACCCTCCAGCAAGCCGCCCCCCACATCCTCGCCGCCCTCACCACATCCCACCCCCCGCCGTCCGCGCAGGACTCCGCGCAGAACCCGGGTGCCCCATGTCTCGATTCTGAGACGTGGGTCGGCGACCAACCCCACCCCACGCCGCCCCGCGTCGCGCTCCTCTTCGGCTCCGAAAAAACCGGCCTCACCAAAGACCAGCTCTCCCACGCCACCCTCCTCACCACCATCCCCATGTTCGCGCCCGACGCCGCGCGGCACCTCTCCATGAACCTCGGCCAATCCGTCGCCGTCTGCCTCTACGAACTCACCCGCTCCGGCTTCGAGTCTTCCATCGAACTCCCCATCCTCCACCAAGCTCCCGCCACCGCCGACGACCGCGAGCGCCTCACCCACCTCCTCCTCGACGTCCTCCACACCACCGGCTACACCCGCCGCTTCCCCGCCAACAGTTCCGAGCCCCTCATCCGCCAGCTCGCCCAGCACCTCGGCCAAACCCACCGCGAAGCCATGACCCTCATGGGCATCCTCCGCCAGATCCTCTGGCACGAAACCCACAAACCCACCCCCTGATCCAACCCAAAAACCCTGTCATCCTGAGCGAAGCATCTCGCGCACTTTGCGAGATGCGCAGCCGAAGGACCCGCCACACCCTACGCCAGCCACGCTCTACAACCCTTTTCTGCCTCAACCCCTCATCCAGCGCCACGACGCTCTAACCCCGCCCGCAAATCCTCTAATCCCGCCCGCATGCGCGCTAAATCCACCCACAATCAGACGCACTAAAATAGAACCTGTGGCCGACCTCCTCGCAAACATGAACCCCCAGCAGCGCGAGGGCATCCTCTCCGTCGACGGCCCCGTGCTTCTTCTCGCCGGCGCCGGCAGCGGTAAAACCCGCGTCATTACTCACCGCATCGCCTACCTCATACAGCAGCGCAACGTCTCCCCAGACAACATCCTCGCCGTCACCTTCACCAACAAGGCCGCCAAGGAGATGGGCGAGCGCGTCGAAAAGATCCTCGGCCACAACACCCTTGCCCAACCCACCATCGCCACCTTCCACAGCTTCTGCGTGCGCGTCCTTCGCCGCGATATCGAAGCCCTGCGCGTTGGCAACACAGGACTTACCCGCACCTTCGCCATCTACGACGAGACCGACCAGCAGGCCGTCGTCAAGACCGCCCTCAAGCGCCTCGGCATCGACGACAAAACCCTCAAACCCCGCGTCGCTCTAGGCCGAATCTCCTGGGCCAAGAACCACATGATCGATCCCCAGGAGTACTTTCTTGCCTCCACCAACCCCATCGAAGAGAAGATCGCCCACATCTTCGAGATCTACCGCAAAGAGCTAGCCAAGGCTAATGCGTTGGATTTCGACGACTTACTGCTCGAAACGGTCAGGCTACTGAAATCGTCAGCTGAGGTATCAGCCCGCTACAACCGCCGCTACAAGTACGTCCTCATCGACGAGTACCAGGACACCAACCGCCCCCAGTACGAGCTCATGAAGCTCCTCGGCAAGCACTCCAACGTCTGCGTCGTCGGCGACGAGGACCAGTCCATCTACTCGTGGCGCGGCGCCGACATCAAGAACATCCTCGACTTCGAAAAAGACTTCCCCAACGCCCGCACCATCCGCCTCGAACAGAACTACCGCTCCACCCAGGTCATCCTCGAGGGCGCCTCCGCCGTCGTCGCCCAGAACACCCAACGCAAGGGCAAAAACCTCTTCACCACCCGCGAAGGCGGCTCCCTCATCGGCTACTACGAAGCCCCTGACGGCGAAAATGAAGCCCTCTTCATCGCCGACCGCATCGCCAAATACCTCCGCGAAGCCGCTGCCGGAACCGACAACCCCGCCGAAACCCCGCGCTGCGCCGTGCTCTACCGCACCAACTCCCAGTCCCGCCTCGTCGAAGAAGCCCTCCGCCGCTATCAGATCAAGTACCACATGGTCGGCGGCTTCAGCTTCTACGACCGCGCCGAGGTCAAAGACATCCTCAGCTACCTCAAGCTCGTCCAGAATCCGCACGATTCCATCGCCTTCGGCCGCGTCGTCAACTCCCCTCCGCGCGGCATCGGCAAAACCACCATGGACACCCTCGAGCGCATCGCCCTCACCACCGGCTCCTCCACATGGGACGCCATCGAGCGCGTCGCCGAGGAGCGCCTCCTCCCCGCACGCGCCATCACCGCACTCAGCAACTTCCGCAAGCTCATCGAAGACGCCCGCGCCATGCTCGGCCCCGACTTCGCCGCCCACCTCGCCGCTTCCACCGACCCAGTCACAGACCCCGCCACTGAACCGGGTGCCCTAGGTCTCGATTCTGAGACCTGGGTTCCCACCGAGGCCGACGCCACCACCGACGACAACACCGCCTTCGACTTCGGTTTCGCCACCGAACCCAACCCCGCGCCCGACACCACCAACGACGCAAACTCTACCTTCGACACCAGCTTCAACTTCGGCTTCGACTTCGGCCCCAGCGAAGAAATCTCCACCATCGCCGCCGAAAACTCCCCAACCGCCGCCCCAAACCCTGTCATCGAAAACTCCCCAACCGCCACCCCAAACCCTGTCATCTCGACCGGAGCGCAGCGCAGTGGAGAGACCCGCAGTCCTTCCACCGAACCCACCGCCAGCCTCAACCCCTTCGCTCCCATCCCCCTCAAACAATCCGCCTCCGACACCATCCGCGAAGCCAACAAAGCCAAACTGGACCGCATCACAGAAGCCCAAACCACCGACGACCCCACGCTCGCCGTCCGCGGAGGACTCCGCGAAGGATTCCGAAAGCCCGGCGACCCCGCCACCCTCCCCGAGCTCATCAAGTTCCTCAACGACCGCTCCGGCTACATCCGCGCCCTCGAAGACGAAGCCACACCCGAATCCTTCTCCCGCATCGAAAACCTCAAAGAACTCGCCAACGCCGCACAGGACGCCACCTCCCGCGGCGAAACCCTGCACGAGTTCCTCGACCACGCCGCCCTTGTCTCCGACGCCGACTCCTACTCCGCCGAAGCCCGCGTCACCCTCATGACCCTCCACGCCGCCAAGGGCCTCGAATTTCCGCTCGTCTTCCTCGCCGGCATGGAAGAAGGCCTCTTCCCCCACTCCCGCACCCTGCAGGACCCCACGCAGATGGAAGAGGAGCGCCGCCTCTGCTACGTCGGCATGACCCGCGCCATGGATACCCTCGTCCTCACCCGCGCCCGCTACCGCCGCCGCTACGGCAACGACAGCCCCGAGTCCTCCATGCCCTCCCGCTTCCTCGAAGAGGTCCCCAACAAGCTCATCGAAGACCTCTCCCCGCCCAGCTACAACAGCGGCTACTCCACCGCCTACCCCCAGCGCGGCGACCGTTTCAACCGCGCCCGCTCCACCGACGACTACTCCAACGACTCCGGCTACGACTACTCCAGCGAAAGTCAGGACACCAGCGCCGGAGCCAAATCCTACGCCTCCCAGCGCTTCGGCCAGCGCAAGCCCACCCCAGGCAGCGGGGTCCCCGGCGAGCGTTCCTCAGCTCGCGGGGGTGTGGGCAGCGGCCCGCTCGACAACACCGCCGCCTTCTTCGGCAAACCGGGCGCTGCACCCTACAAACCCGGCCAGCCACGCTTCCCTTCCCGCCCCAAAATGAACATCGACGCACCCACCGGACGCACCGGCCTCGGCAAAGGCGCCCGCGTCCGCCACCCCAAATACGGCGAAGGCATCATCTTTGCGCGCGAAGGCGACGGCGAAGACGCCAAGCTTACCGTACAATTTACTAGTCACGGCATGAAGAAGCTGGTCGAGAAGTTCGCCCAGCTCGAACGGCTGTAGTCGGCCTCTGCTCAGGCCGTCTTTGAAGGGTACGGGCTTCAGCCCGTACGTCAATTCCCTATCCAATCCTGTGGCTTCAGCCACGGAGGGGAATACTTCAGGCCACAGCAGAGTCTCACCAGGCGTCTTCCACGCCGCCGGGTGCCCCACGCTTGACGGCTGCATCGTCATGGGTGGGATCCCACAACATCAAATTCCGTTTCACAGAGAGAAGAACATCATGGCAAACACCTCCACCATCACCGACAAGATCGAGCGCAAGAAGGTCAAGCGCGCCGCCCGCAAAGCCGCAGCCCCCAAAGCCCCCCGCACCGGCGCCCGCGGCGAAAACAAAGCCAAAGTCAAAAAAGCAGCCCGCGGCGCCTCCAAGCGCTAAACCGCTCAACAATCACTGGCACATCCAAGGCGAGCGGCGTCAATTCCGCTCGCCTTGCTGCCTGCGAATGCAGCCTCAAGCACCGACGACGACTACTTCGGGAGTAACGAAATTGGGTCACCGCCCGTGCCTCTCAGCGGGCTCTATCCCGCGCCATGAAGAAACTACGCAATAATTGCGGATGACTCATAGCACTGAAACACGCTCGCCGCGGAGTTGGTCTCGCATCGATGGCGTCGACTGCCTCCGCGCGCTTGCCATCTTCTACGTGCTGATGAACCACGTAAACATGCGTCTCCTCTTCACGAAGCTCCACTACCTGAGGGACGTGCCTCAGCCGCTGGCAACTGCTCTCGTGTGGCAGGGACAGGCAGGGGTTCAGATCTTCTTCGCAGTATCCGGGTATCTCATCACAGCTACGTCGATCAGGCGATGGGGCGAACTTCACAAAGTGAACCCTCGTGATTTTTATGTTCTGCGATTCGCCCGCATCGCCCCACTATTCCTGGCCCTGCTGGCTTTACTGAGCCTGCTCGATCTCCTGCACCTGAAAGATTTCGTCATACCGAATTCAGCCGGTGGCCTCAAAGCCGCACTGTGGGCCGCTCTCACCTTTCGTGTCGGCCTCCTGGAGGCCACAAAAGGCTATCTGCCGGGTAGCTGGGACATTCTCTGGTCGCTTTCAGTTGAAGAGACATTCTACATCGGCTTCCCATTAGCCTGCCGCCTTCTCGGTCGCGGCAAGGGGCTCGTCGCATTGCTCGCCACCTTCGTTTTTCTCGGGCCGCTCGGCCGCACGGTGCTCACCCATGGAAACGAAGTTTGGCGGGAGTACTCCTATCTCGGCGGCATGGACGCAATCGCACTCGGCTGCCTGACAGCGTTGTTCCTTTCGCGGCGTTCAATCAGCCGCACAACCGTGGCTTGCCTCGCCTTCGCGGGCCTGTCCGTCCTTGGCTTTTGCCTGTGCTTTTCGCGCGAGGTCTACAAACTTGGCTTATCTAAAACGGGCCTTAGCATGACTGTCCTCGCAATCGGCACCTGTATGCTCATCGCAGCGGCAGCCGAATCTCAATGGCACGCGCCACGTTCTCTCCTGCCATTGCTGACCTTAGGTCGACGCAGCTATGAGATTTATCTCACGCACATGTTCCTCGTATTCCTGTGTTTCAATCTCTTCATGCAAGACACTGGCCGCTCCATGCGGTTGGTACCGCTGCTGTTCTTGGCAGCCATCGCATCGTCCGGCGTCCTCGGTGAACTGGTCGGAAGGTTCTACTCGGAACCGGCTAATCGCTGGCTGAGAACGCGTTTCGGCGACGGCCCGGAACGTCTAGGCTCCTTGGCCTCAACAGAGCATCCTCAAGCCGCCGCTTTGCCTTAGCGGAGGCCCATCTCAGAATGCAAATTGCACCAACTCCCTCCCGTCGAGGGCGAGGACGAACCATTCCGCGACCGATCCTCGCCCGCGTCAGCTCTGACCAAACTCGCCAGCAACCCCTCCTCCGCATACAATCGTCTGCAACCGTATAAATACGACAGACGAGGAACCAGCACTCTGCCCCGCCAAATCTTCGCCACAAAATCCCAGGGCAAGCGCTGAGTTCGCCTTCGAGCGTCGCCAGATAGCTTGATCCAGTGCAGGGACGTGCGCGTCGTCTCATAGTAGGCGCATTGCGAGGAGGAAGAGCAGCGTCGCGCCTACAAACATCCACGCCGCTGGACGTGCGAAGTTGAGCGTCCAGCCCCACCCGAAGCGCTTGGGTACAAGGACGGCAGCATCCGCCGCGTTGAAGTAGATGATGCCAGCGTGCCACTTCGAATCCGGTGTGCTGTCATATGGCGCTTCACTCTTCGAGAACGGAGCAAGCTCGCTCCTCTTCAGCTGCCAAAGAACAAGGGCAAAGATTGCAAGTCCATACATCGCCCCTGCGATGGTCATGACATGAGGCGCAAGCCGCAGCACCGGCCTCAGCCCAAGGAAGCAGAAGACGCCCGCAAGCAGCCATGACGTCGCAGCCATGGGTACAAGTGCCCGCCGCCTCTGGGACCTCAGCGGGCCGCTCACGCGCGCGATGAACATGGCTCCCAAGGTGAGCATCAGTAACGTCATGGCTCCTGCAATCAAGGTTCCATAGACGCCTTCAAAGGAGCGAGTCCCCCAACGGTCGACGGCACCCATTGCATTCCAGTGCAATGCAAATTTTTGCGGAATTTGGTTCCAGTGAAGACGAAGCCACAGCGCAGTCCCGGCCAGCGGCAATAGGCTGCATGCCATCACCGCGATAGGCAGCGAAGTGTTGACCTGCATGAGTTCTGTATGCCGTTCCAGTGGAACTTTTGCAGCGTGGATGCGCACTGCATTCGCTTGTCGTCGCCAAAGCAGGAATGTCGATACGATCTCCAGCAGCTCGGCTGCGGGCAATAGCCACCCTGGCCAGCTGCTCGCTGGCGTTAGCCACAGATACGCCCCTACTCCTGCCGCTATCGTCAGCGTGACCACAAAAACGCTATAACGATATCTGCGGAGCATGCCTATCGCCTCCGACGTCACCGCGAACTCCAGAGGTACAGTAACGCCAAAGAGCACACCACTCCTTGAACGCCCGTACCAGGGCAGCGCGACGGCGAGAAATAGCAGCGGTAGCAGTTGCAAAACGTATGATCCAGCTTGCGTCTTCATCATCATTTCGTCTCCAGTGCAGCTTCCATTTCCTTCCAAATCCACTCCTGCGACAGCCCCTTAGCTCGCAGTTCGGCAATCAAATGCCGCAGCCGACTTCCTTCGACCGCCTGGGCCGCTACGCTTGGCATCCGCGGCTGCTGCCGATCCATGACCGTCGCTCCGCGGCGACCCTCAATTCGAAGCCAGCCTTCATCCGACAACACTCTGTAGGCCTCCGCGACGGTATTGAAGTGAATCCCCAACGAGGCAGCCAGCTCCCGCACCGTCGGCAGCTTCGTACCCGCGGCGAGACGCCCCGCAACACAATGCGCTCGGATCGCGTCTGCCACCTGCCTGTACACAGGTGTCGACGAGTTGAGCACGACTCTGATTTCGAGACCGTTGTTCATTTTGTACATTGTATACATACAAACAACAAAAACTGCAAGCTGTTTTTCACGCCAGTCGGCGGCAATCCCCCACCCACTCGCCAGCAACCCCTCCTCCGCATACAATCGTCTGCAACCGTATAAATACGACAGACGAGGAACCAGCACTCTGCCCCGCCAAATCTTCGCCACAAAATCC
>JABBOG010000065.1:0-8261 GCA_019351975.1 Acidobacteriota bacterium | reverse complement strand
ATACGACAGACGAGGAACCAGCACTCTGCCCCGCCAAATCTTCGCCACAAAATCCATCGACCGTCTCATCGAAGAGACCGAAGCACCCGCAACGGCGCTCAAGAAGACCCTCGGCCCCGTCTCCCTCACCGCCCTCGGCATCGGAGCCGTCATCGGCTCGGGCATCTTCACCGTCATCGGCACCGCCATCGCCGGAGAAAAGTTCGACACCACCTCCATCCTGCACGCGCCGGTCGCCGACTACATCATCCACCACTCCGCCCTCGCCGGACGCCCCGGAGCCGGTCCCGCCCTCGCGCTATCGCTGGTCCTCGTCGCCATCATCTGCGCCCTCACCGGCCTCTGCTACGCAGAACTCGCCAGCATGATCCCCGTCGCCGGCTCCGCCTACACCTACACCTACGCCACCATGGGCGAGCTCATCGCCTGGATCATCGGCTGGGACCTCATCCTCGAGTACGCCGGCTCCAACATGAGCGTCTCCGTCGGCTTCGCCGCCCACATCGTCGACCTCCTCGACTGGTTCGGCATCCATCCCACCGCCAAATGGATCTCCCCCGCCTTCCTTCCCGGCGGCCTGCAGGACCTCGCCTCCAACTGGATCTACCAGCCCGGCTGGCACTTCGGCTTCAACATCCCCGCCTTCCTCATCGTCCTCCTGCTCACCGTCGTCCTCGTCCGCGGCATCCGCGAGTCCGCCCGCACCAACAACATCATGGTGCTCGTCAAACTCGCCGCCATCCTCATCTTCCTCTTCGCCGGAGCGCAGTTCATCAAGCCCGCGCTCTACCACCCCTTCGTCCCCAACGGCTGGTCCGGCGTCCTCACCGGCGGCTCCATCATCTTCTTCACCTACATCGGCTTCGACTCCGTCTCCACCGCCGCCGAAGAGTGCCGCAACCCGCAGCGCGACCTCCCCATCGGCATCATCTCCACCCTGATCGTCTGCACCGTCCTCTACATCGGTGTCGCCGTCGTCCTCACCGGCCTCGTCCCCTGGCAAAGCATGGTGGACGACGCCGCTCCCGTCGTCAACGCGCTCAAAAAACTCTCCGTCCTCCCCGGCCACCACTCCCTGCACTGGATCCGCCTCTTCGTGCTGATCGGCGCCATCACCGGCATGATCTCCTCGATTCTCGTCTTCCAGCTCGGCCAGTCTCGCGTGTGGTTTGCCATGTCGCGCGACGGCCTTCTCCCCGGCATCTTCTCCCGCGTCAGCCCACGCTTCCGCACCCCCGTCGTCTCCACCTGGGTCGCCGGCATCATCGTCGCCATCCCCGCCGGCCTGTTCGACATCGGCACCCTCACCGACCTCTCCAACATCGGCACCCTCTTCGCCTTCGCCCTGGTCTCCATCGGCGTCATCATCCTGCGCTACAAAGACCCCCACCGCCACCGCAGCTTCCGCGTCCCCTTCGGCCCAGTGATCCCGATCCTCAGCGTCATCTTCTGCATCCTGCTTATGGCCGGACTCCCCATCATCACCTGGCTCCGCTTCTTCGTCTGGCTCGCCATCGGCCTCGTCATCTACATCCTCTACAGCCGCAAACACAGCGAGTTCTACAAAGGCTAGAAACATGCCAGATGAGATTCTTTGCGACGATCAACGTCGATATATTGAATATCTCCAAGAGAAGATGCTAGACCCCTTATGGATAGCAGTTTTCGAACAGAGCAGGTGGGCAGATTGGTCTGCTTATCTAGTCAAGCGGGCCGAACGACTTTATCCAGAAATTTTTGAATCAAAAGATCCCAACGTATTAGCTTTGTTTGACCCTAAAAAGGCTCCCTACGATACAAAGTTCGAACTTCCCACAACCATAGCTGATTTTGGGTCCCGTCTTGCCGACGTGAAGAGGGCCGCAGATTTATTGGGAATCAAGACGAACGGGAACATCCTACTTGCTACTTCAACCGATATAAGTCCCTCCCCATCTTCGCTTCCCACAACTGGGGATCATTTGATTTTTGCTGGGCTCGGCACCTCGCTTTATTGCAATTATTGGTCGAAGGCAATTACCGCGATTGTTACAGCGATTCAACCTGTACTCGGATTGGATCGCGTTCTTGTTAGTGCAGATATTCGGCGAGTTTTTGAAGCAGATCCGTCAGGGATCATTTTGGCTGCGAGACTCGCCTTGTACTATGCTCACTTCGGAACGATCATTGGTTTTGGGGAAGTAAATGAGCCGATCAATAAAACTGGCTATCGCGTATTGTTACTCCGTGCGATGGAGATATTTGCAGTTGCGCATGAGTACGCTCACTGTGTAGTAGGTGAAAAGCTGCCGCATTCATCCGGACAGCTTGACTCATCCGAAAGCATAGACTTAGAAAACCTTTGCGACGAAATTGGCCTGCTACTGAGCCGTGAAGTCGGTAATTTTTACGAAGATTACCTTCTCTTTGTCGGTATTGGTCCATTGATATTTTTTCGGACAATGCAGATTTGCGAGGATGTTCGTGAACAAATCGCGTGCAGCGAGAGTCATGAATTATCGTTCAATAAAAGGCGCATCAGCAGTGGATCGCATCCTGTAACTGAGTCTCGAGTAGAGGCACTGAAGAATCAGATTTATTTGAAGACGGCGGTGGAGCAAAGAGAAAATGCCACGTTGTTTGTCGAAGAGTATGACAGGATACTTATCGAAGTCCTTCGTGAAGTGAAGGAGTCAGTGAGTTCCATGTTGAATGACAAGAACTCATCTTCCTCGAGCTAGTCAGTGTCCGCCAAGTGGCGCAAGCCGATCGACATACCTAAACACCTCAGATCGCCGCCTTCAACTCCATGCGCTTCGCCGACGGCATCACCACCAGATTCCGCCCATGCCCCGCATTCGCTACATACTTCGTCAGCACCAGCCCATGCACGCGCATCGCGTTCACATCGCGGCTCACCGCGCGCTTGTCACGTCCCAGCCGCTCCGCTAACTCCGCGATCCGCGTCTCGCCAGCCTCGCGCAACGACTGCAGCAGCCTCAACCGCTCCCCCGTCAGCATCTTCATCATCTCCGCCGGGTTCTCAAACGCGATCACCACCTCATCCGGCAGCCGCTCTCCAGCATCCAACGACCGCGCATGCGCACGCGCCCGCCGAAAGAATCCCTCTGCCCCGTCCACGTCGCTCAGTATCGTAACCTTCCCGCTCATACCTTCCTCCGTAACTTCGCCACTTCCCGCTCAAAGCGCTTCAACACCTCTCCGTACCCGCGAAACACATACGCACTCTCTCGCCCCATAAAGTGCCGATGATGCGGCCATGCGCGTTATCGTACCCCAGCACACGCCCGTTATCGCCCGCATAAACCTCCGGATCGATATACGCAAGACTGTACCGCGTAACTTCGCCCGCCGCATTCATCCAGACCTCTTCCTTCAAAACAGGTGGACGCTGCTTTCCGCCAAGATAATACGCAACCACCGTATGACTCGCCGCGGCCTTCCGCTTCCTTCCCATTCCCGCATCATATCGCAGAGAGGACATACTGCGTCTTTTCTGCCCTCACCGCATCCAACCCACCATGTCCACCTTCCTCACCGCCGAGTGGCGCAAGCTCATCATGGCCCAGTACGCCATCGACCCCGCCATCCTCACGCCGCACCTCCCACCCGGCCTCGAGCTCGACCTCTACCGCGACGCCACCCGCCCCAACGCCCAACCTCTCTGCTTCGTCTCCCTCGTCGGCTTCCTCTTCACCCGCGTCCGCCTCAAATCCATCGCCATCCCCTTCCACACCCGCTTCGAGGAGGTCAACCTCCGCTTCTACGTCAAGCGCACATTGCAGGACGGCACATCCCGTCGCGGCGTCGTCTTCCTCTCCGAGATCGTCCCCAGGCCCGCCATCACCCTCGTCGCCCGCGCCCTCTACGGCGAAGCCTACTCCACCGCCCGCACCCGCCACATCTGGTCCGCTACGCCCGAACCCACACCCGGCACTCTCACCATCCGCTACGACTGGCGTCACCGCGGCCACTGGCAGACCCTCGCCGTCGCCGCCAGCCCAACCCCGCAGCCCATCGCCCCCAACAGCCCCGAAGAGTTCATCACCGAGCACTACTGGGGCTACACCAAGCGCCGCGCCATCTTCGGCCGCGCGCCCAGTACAGGCGAGTACGGCGTCGCCCACCCCCGCTGGCAGACCTACCCCATCCTCTCCTCCACCATCCACGCAGACTTCGCCTCACTCTACGGTCCAGCCTTCGCAACTCTGTCTCAATGCGATCCAAATCACGTCCTTTTAGCCGAAGGTTCCAAAATCGCCATCAAATCTGGAAGTCATTTCACCGCATAATGTCGTCAAGCGTCTACACTGGACGGATGTCGCGTATGCAAGCACTCGAACTCATCGATCCCGCACTCTGGCTCCGCGGCCTTCCTAAAGCAGAGCTACACCTCCACCTCGAAGGCTCCATTACGCCGTTCACCCTCGTCGAGCTCTCCTACCTCAACGACCCCGAACCCCTCACCCTCCTCGGTGCCGCCCAGCTCTACAACTACACCGACTTCCCCAGCTTCCTCATGAGCTTCAAGGCCGTCACCGAACGCCTCAAAACCCCCGCCGACTACGAGGCCATCACCTACAAGATGCTCCGCGACCTCGCCGCCCAGGGCGTCCGCCACGCCGAAGCCTACATCTCCCTCGGCATCCTCTACCACTTCGGCCGACTCGACGTCGATCAGGTCGTCGCCGCCATCGAGCGAGGCCGCACCCGCGGCGAGCGCGACTTCCACATCTCGCTGCTCTGGATCATCGACGCCGTCCGCCACTTCGGCATCGACGAGTGCGTGCACGTCTTCCGCAAAGCCGCCGAGTTCCGCCTGCAGTACCCCAGCATCGTCGGCATCGGCATCGGCGGTGACGAACTCCGCGGCCCCGCCCACGACTTCCGCGACATCTACGCCGAAGCCAAAGCCGCCGGCCTCCGCCTCACCTGCCACGCCGGCGAAAACACCGGCCCCGAAAGCATCTGGGCCGCCATCAATATCGGTGCCGAACGCATCGGCCACGCCCTCTCCGCCCAGCACGACCCCGAGCTCATCAAGATCCTCGCCGAGCGCCAGATCCCCGTCGAACTCAACATGACCAGCAACCTCCGCACCGGCTGCTGTCCCCCGCTCTCCGGCCAGCCCAACGTACCCGACCACCCCATCCGCCGCTACTTCGAGGAGGGCCTCATGGTCACCCTCAACTCCGACGACCCGCCCTTCTTCCGCGCCACCATCCTCGACGAGTACATCCTCGCGCACCGCTCCTTCGGCTTCAACCTCGAGCAGCTCCGCGAACTCGCCGCCAACTCCATCGAAGCCAGCTTCCTCCCACCCCACCGCAAACTCGCTCTCCTCGCCGAAGTCGAGCAATACCGCTGGTAACCTGGTCCCGCAGCCAGCCGCGCCCCCATACCGAAGTAGCCCATACCGTAAAGCAAAAGCTTGTCTTTTGAAGGGGACGGGCTTCAGCCTGTCCGTACATGCCCAGCATCAATGTGGCTTTAGCCACGGAGGAAATGCGTCGGACGTAGCGCATTTTCCCTGTAGGTACGGCGCGAAGTCACAGCAATCACGGGCATCTTCCCCAATAAAGCTTGTCATCTCGACCGAAGCCAAACAAGCTTCACCGTTTGGCGCAGTGGAGAGACCTGTAGCTTGCTTTCCCAACCAAACCATGACACCACAGCCTACTTCCCCGGCGCCGCAGGCACCATCACCGCATTCGGGTCCACCTTCGGAATCCCGAAGTGCCCGCTCAGATGCACCAGGTCCAGCGGCCGCAGCACGCCCGACACCTCGATTACCGTCATCTGACGCCGCGCGCGTATCACCACCGTCACGCCGTTGATCTCCATCCCGTCATAGTGCAGCCACAGGTCCGTCAGCGGCTTGGTTGGCATCGTCGACTCGCCAGGCGACGCATTCTGGTCCACCAGATGCTTCCACCCCGCCGCATCGAACGCCTCCACCAGCGCATGCATGCTCTCCGGCAGATAAAACGCCGGTTCGTTATACCTGTAGTTCTCCACCGTAATGCTGTTCAACTGCACCGGCTTCGACGGATCCTCACCAAACAACCCCATCGCCGCCTGCAGCATATCGTGGTCGAACGTAAACGCCGTCCGGTTCACCTCCTGCGACGTCATATGCCGCAGCGCCGCATTCACCCCCGCAGGCTCCTGCGCCACCACCACAGACTGCTCCTGCCCCCCACCCGAAGCCTGCCCCATCGCCGCCACAGGCGCTCCAACCACCGCAGCCAGCATCGCCACCAGCACCCGAACCCAAGCCTTCATCGCAGCAAGCCTCACACCACCATAGACCCGGTCGCAGCCGCAAAAGTTGCGTGCGCCACCCAATCCCTAACCCCGAACCCCTAATCCCTGTTCCCTAATCCCCGCTTTTACTGCGGCGGCTTCGGCGCAAAGTACCCCTTCTCCGCCCTCACCGAGTACCGCGGGTCCAAACACTGCAGATAAATCGACCGGAACGACCCGTCCTGCTTAAAATCCGCCGGCACATACACCAGCGAGTACTGGCTCCGCAGCTCCGCCTCGATATTCAGAAATCCCTGCGCTACCTCTTGAATCCGATTCGGAAAAAACGCCTGCCCGCCCGTCGCATCCGAAATCTGCCGCAGAATATCGTCGCCCTTGTCCTTGCTCGGCCCCGTATCCGTGCTAATCGTGTACACAATCGTCTGCGCCCGCTGGCACATCTTGATCGCATCCTGCTCCGTCGCACGGCTATAGTCATCGTCGCCGTCTGACACCAGCACCAGCGCCTTGCGCACGTCTGTCGTCTGCTGCAGCGTCAGCATCTGGTCCCGGCACGTCTTATACAGCGAGTCGAACAGCGCCGTTCCCCCGCCCGGCCGCAGCCTGCTAATCCCGCTATCCAGCAGGTCAATCCGGTTCGTAAAGTCCTGCTCCATGTCCGTCTGCACATCGAACCCCTCCACAAACCCGCGGTCCGTCGGATGCATCACCTGCAGCAGAAAGTCAATCGCCGACTGCTGCTCAAACGGAAACCGTGTCCGGATCGAGCTCGACGTATCGATCATGATCCCCACCCGCAGCGGCAGGTTCGTCTGCTGCACAAACCGGATCACGCGCTCCGGCGGACGCCCATCATCCAGCAGCCCGAAGTTCTGCTGCTGCAGCCCCGTCACAAAGTTCCCACGCTTATCTGTCACCGTAAAAAACAGATCGACTTCGCGCGAAAACAGATGCAGCGTCTCAGTGTCCTGTGGCGCGGCATCGTTCGGCGTCAGCGCTCCGCTCCCCTGCTGCCCTGCCGCTGGTGTCTGCGCCGCGGGTAGCGCTGGACTCGTCGTCTGCGCCGCTGCTGCCGCACCTGTCGTCGCGGTTACAGGCTGCGAAGCTGCTGGCGTCTGCGCCGCGGCCGCCAGGCCAGCCATACAAAAAAGCACCGTGGCCACCCACCGTGCACTGTTACTGATTCTCATCCCTACATCCTACCAATTCGCCGCCCCGCGTGCGCCCTTCACCATCTCGTCGTCCGGCCGTGGCATGAGCAGCATCGACAAACCGCAACCCCGTCATCCTGAGCGAAGCGCGGCGCAGCCGAAGGACCCCGAAGAACTTCGCCCCGCACGACGCTGCATCTCTTTCCCCCCACCCATCGCGGATCCAGCAGCATCCTCACCCCCGCCGTCCCCGCAGGACCTCCAGCATCCCCACCAGCTCCTCCGGCAGCTCCGCCCGCAGCTCCATCCGCTCTCCCGTCCGCGGATGCACAAACTCCAGCTCCGCCGCATGCAGAAAATTCCGTTCCAGCGCCACACTCTCCGCATCGCTGCGCACCGCCGCCGGCCTGCTCTGCAGCCCCAGCCCCAACGCAGCCACCGGCTGTATCCGGTGCGGCGCGCCATACAGAAAATCCCCCACCACCGGATGCCCCATCGACTGCATATGCACCCGAATCTGGTGCGTCCGCCCCGTCTCAATCCTCACCTCCAGCAGCGTAAACTTGCCAAACCCGCCGCTCACCCGCTCCAGCACCCTCCAGTGCGTCACCGCGCTGCGCCCACCCGCCCGCCGGGTCGTCATCCTGATCCGCCGCACCAGGTCCCGGCTGATCGGCAGCTGGATCGTCCCCTCATCTTCCTCCACATCGCCATGCACCAGCGCCACATACGTCTTGCGCATCTCCCGCCCGGCAAACATCTCGCTCAGCTTCCGGTGCGTCACATCGTTCTTCGCCACCACAATCAGCCCGCTCGTCTGCTTGTCCAGCCGATGCACAATCC
>JABBOG010000064.1 GCA_019351975.1 Acidobacteriota bacterium | reverse complement strand
TCTCCATCGAAGACGGCGCCTTCTTCAAGGGCGGCATCGACATCCGCAAGCCCGGTACCGACGGCAAAGGCGGCGCTCCCGTCACCGCTGCCCCCGCCACCCCCGAGCACGAAAAAACCACCTAAGTTCACAACCCCATCGCAACAACACAAGACAAAGCCCCGAGGCTCACCTCGGGGCTTTGTCTTGTTAGCCACCCTACAGCATCTCATCCTCGGCATCGCTCACCGTCGCATCCTTCGCCGCTCGCGACCACAGAATCCGCAGGTCCGTCACATTCTTCAGCACAAAGTTCTTCTCTCCCGGCGCCGTAACCGCAAAAAAGTCCGCGCGATGCACATCTTCCAGCCAGAACGCTGGCCGCGCATCCGGCATCTCTGGCGCTATCTCCACATGCGACATCTCCAGGTTCTTCAGGTGCCGCACAAAAAATCCATTTGCCGGCGTCGGCCCAAACCGCCCCAACTCTGGATACCCATCCTCCAACTCCGGAACCGCTCTCCCTATCGCCCCCTTCGGAACCTCACCCTTGTGCCCAAAATAGCAGTTCGACAGCTTCACATCCTCAATCAACTCGTCCGCAACCCCCGACATGATCGAACACGTCGCCGACTCCGACCGGTACGACACCACATTCGAGATCGTCACCCTCCGCAGCGTCCCTGTCCGCATCGTCTCCTTCGGCCCGCGGTTCCGCTTGTTCAGCCGCAAAAACAGCGGTGCATCCAGCGTCTCCCTCATCGTGATGTTCGTAATCGCCACATCCTCCAGGTACGCCCCGTCGCTGGTCTCAAGCGATATCCCCCTCGACCCCTCGCATACGCAGTTCGTAATCGCGATATTCCGAAACCCGCCATTCGACTCCGTCCCGCACTTGATCCGCCCATTCCCCCACACCCCCGAGTTCGGCCCGTACTTCTTCCACGTCCCCGCAATCACCGAACCCAACTCATAGTTCCCCGCCACAAAACAGTCCGCAATCGTCACATTATCCGTCGACCGCGCATACCCCAGCGCATAGCTCGACTTCGGACATATCGCATCATCCCACGGCGAGTTCACCGTGCAGTTCGACACCCGCACATTCTTGCAGCAATCGATATCAAACCCATCCCTGTCCGTATCCACCACCAGGTTGTCGATCGTCAGGTTGTCCACCCCCGTCGCCAGCAGCGCAAAGTGTCCGCCCTTCAACACCGAAAAATCCCGCAGCAGCACATTATGGCAGTTCTTCAGCGCAATCGACTTGTTCCCCACCCCCGCCTGCTCTGCAACGAAGCCGCCCGTCCCACCCCGCATGCCCTTCGATCCATTGCTCAGGCCCCTGCCCCAGATCATCCCCGTCCCCATGATCGCGAAATCATGCAGTCCCTCGCCATAAAACAGCGAGTTACGCCAATGATTATGCCCATAATCCTGATACGCCTCCCACGGCGCATTTGACTCCGCTGCGTCATACGTCCCGCCGTTATATCCCGTCGTCTCTCCCGGTCGTGGAGAATCCGCCGCCACAATCACGCACCCCGGCGACAGATACAAATCCACCTTGCTCTGCAGATGAATCGTGAAACACAGGTACGTTCCCGCCGGAAACACCAGCACCCCTCCACCCGCCGCCGCAACGGCCTCCAGCGCCTTATTCACCGCCGGCGTGTCCACCGTCTTCCCATCACCGGTAGCACCAAAGCTGCGCACGTTGTACATCGCCTCGACCGTTCCGGTCTTCATCGTCTCGCCCATGGCAACGTAGCCAAACGTGGGCACCAACGCCAGCGGAGATAGCTTCAACAAATCACGTCGATCCATAATGAAAAGAATCCTACATCACACATCCCACCTTTGTCCCCACCGCAGTCCGCCCGATCCATACTCCCACCCCGCGCGCAGCCGACCGTCCCATCACCACCGAAACGACCACCTCCGACGCCTGGAAGGCAATATGCTTCAGCCGCCCACCGCAGCCTCCCAAAACATCGCGGCTCAAGCCCCCGGCGAAGACGCTTCCGGCGAAGACGCTTCCGGCGCAACCACCCGCATCAACGCCCCCTCTGCCCCGCCTCAATCGCCGCTCCCACCCGCAGCATCGTCGCCTCATCGAAGTGTTTGCCCAGCACCTGCACCCCAATCGGCAAACCACCCTGCGTCTCGCCGCACGGCACACTCATTCCGCAGATCCCCGCCAGCGACGCCGCCACAGAGTAGATATCCTCCAGGTACATCTGCAGCGGATCATCCGTCTTCTCGCCCAGCTTGAACGCCGGCGTCGGCGTCACCGGGCACACAATCGCATCCACCACCCCAAACGCCTCCACAAAATCCCGCGTCAGCAGCGCCCGCACCTGCTGTGCCTTGCGATAGTACGCGTCATAGTACCCCGCCGAAAGCACATACGTCCCCAGCAGAATCCGCCGCTTCACCTCCGCACCAAACCCCTCATCGCGCGTCTCCCGGAACATCCCCGATAGCGTCGTCGCATCCTCCGCCCGCAGCCCATACCGCACCCCATCAAACCGCGACAGATTCGAGCTTGCCTCCGCCGTCGCAATCACGTAATACGTCGGCACCGCATACCGCGTGTGCGGCAAACTCACCTTGTGGATCGTGCACCCAGCCGCGCGCAGTTCATCCAGCGCCCGCTCAATCGCCGCCCGAATCTCTACATCCAACCCCTCGCCAAAGTACTCCTCCGGCACGCCAATCCGCAGCCCTGCAACATCCTTCTTCGCCTCCGCCGCATACGCTACCACAGCCGCCTGCGACGACGTCGCATCCATCGCATCCGCCCCGCTCAGCACCTCCAGCATCGTTGCCGCGTCCTCCACCGACCGCGCAAACGGCCCCACCCTGTCCAGCGACGACGCAAACGCAATCAGCCCATACCGGCTCACCCGCCCATACGTCGGCAGCACCCCCACTACCCCGCAAAACGCCGCAGGCTGCCGTATCGATCCGCCCGTATCCGTCCCCAGGCTCGCCACACACAGCCCCGCCGCCACCGCCGCAGCCGATCCACCCGAGCTTCCGCCCGGCACCCTGTCCATCGCCCGCGGGTTCCGCACCGGCCCATACGCCGAGTTCTCATTCGACGACCCCATCGCAAACTCATCGCAGTTCAGCTTCCCCAGCACCACCGCGCCCGCAGCCTCCAGCCGCGCCACCACCGTCGCATCATACGGCGGCCTGTACCCCGCCAGAATCTTCGATCCCGCCGTCGTCACCACCCCCCGCGTCGCCAGCACATCCTTGATCCCCACCGGCACACCCGCCAGCGGCCCCAGCGGTTCACCGGCCTTTGCAGCGGCATCCACCCGCTCCGCCTGCGCCATCGCACGCTCCTCGGTCAACGCCAGATAGCTGTGCACCTCCGAATCAACCACCGCGATCCGCGCATAATGCTCCATCGCCAGCCTCACCGCCGACCGGCTGCCGTCCACCACTCCCGCCCGCGCCTCCGCCAGCGTCAACCCTTCCAACGAACTCTTAGACTCCAAACTCATACCCTCCACGCCTAACGCACCTCAAACTTTTACGGCCCCACAAAGCCCTGTCATCCTGAAAAAGACCGTCATCCTGAGCGAAGCGGTTGCGCCCTTTGCAATCGCGCAGTCGAAGGACCCCGACGCGCTTCACCTCACCCATACCTCATCTGCCCTTTTCAACCACATCTCCGACTACGCCGTACGCATCGCCTCACACCTCAACCTACCGCTCAATCACCTTCGGCACCTTGAAGAACCGCCCATCGCTCTCCGGAGCCGCCGCCATCACATCCGCGCGCTCCACCGACGCCTTCACCGCATCCGCCCGCAGCGTCTCGCCCTTCGACGCCACCGCCAGTCCCAGCACCTCACCCACCTGTGCCATCGGCGCAACCTCCGCCGTATCCAGCTCATTCAGCTGCGCAATATGCGCCAGAATCGCATTCAAATCCTTCGCCATCCGCGGCAGCTCCTCCGCCGTCAACTCCAGATTCGCCAGCTCCGCCACATGCCGCACCTGCTCCAACGTCACCGCTCCTACAGCTTCACTCATCCGCCCCTCACTCCTGATCCCTGATCCCTGCTCTTCCAATCCCTAATCCCTAAACCCTAATCCCTGCTCTTCTCAAAGTGTATCGCCTTCAGCTTCACCCCCGCGATCCTCCCCAGGTCATTGGCCAGCGCCGACCGCATCCCCACAAACTGCTGCATCCACTCCGCCCCCGCCACCCGCACGTGCAGCACACCCTCCACATCCAGATACAGCACCTTCGCATGCCCCGCCAACGCGCTCCCGCACGCCACCGGCCACGCCGCCATCAGCCTGTCCTCCTCCGGCAGCTCGCGCAAGCTCCGCCCCAGCGACCTCCGCATCACATCCCGCATCCGCTCCATCCGATCCATCAGCCCTCCGCGCCCGCCGCCGCCTCCAGCCACTCCCCCACCTCATCCAGCGACCCCACCGCCACATACGCCCCCCCGCAGTCCCGCGCCTCCTCTCCCGGCAACAGAAACGCCTGCCGCAGCCCCGCCGCATTCGCCGCCGCCACATCCGTGCACCGGTCCCCCACCATCACCGACATCCCAAGATCCAACCCCAAATCCCTCGCCGCCCGCCGCAGCATCCCCGCTCCCGGCTTCCTGTCCTCATGCTCCCGCTTGTACACCCCCACACCGTGCTCCGGATGATACGGGCAGCAGTACACCGCATCCAGCAACACGCCCCGCGCCGCAAACTCCCCTCGCATCCACGCCATCAGCGCCTCAAACTGCGCCTCCGTATACAGCCCTCGCGCAATCCCCGACTGGTTCGTCACCACCACCAGCTTGTACCCCAGCCTCACCGCCGTCGCACACAGCCCAAAGATCCCTTCCACCCACCGCACCTGCTCCGCCGCATACAGATACCCCACCTCCTCATTGATCACTCCATCGCGATCCAGAAACAACGCCTTCGCCATCCTCACAACACCTCTCCCAGCACATCCACCCGGGCTCCCGCTATCATGTCTACTGGAGCCTACCATGTCCCGAACAGAGTCCTCGATGGTCCAGCTCGGCACCATCGCACCCGCCTTCGAGCTCATCAACGTCCTCACCAACCAGCCCATGAGCCGCGACGACGTCTTCGCCCTCACCTGGGACGAAGCCCTCCCCGACGCCGCCCACCTCTCCACCCACGGCGGTATCGCCCAGAAGCACGGCCTCCTCGTCATGTTCATCTGCGTCCACTGTCCCTACGTCAAGCACGTCGAAGACCAGCTTGCACTCATCGCCCGCGACTACTTCGACGACGGCAAAGGCCCCATCGCCATCGCCGCCATCCAGTCCAACGACATCGCCCAATACCCCGAAGACGGCCCCGACGCCATGCGCGAACAAGCCTCCCGCCTCGGCTGGACCTTCCCCTACCTCCTCGACGACACCCAGGAAGTCGCCCGCGTCTACAACGCCGCCTGCACCCCCGACTTCTTCCTCTTCGACTCGCAGATGCGCCTCGTCTACCGCGGCCAGCTCGACGACTCACGCCCCCGCCGCAAAGACTTCGGCAACGATGACCCCGTCACCGGTCGCGACCTCCGCGCCGCCCTCGACGCCGTCATCGCCGGCAAACGCCCCAACCCCGACCAGCGCAGCAGCATCGGCTGCAACATCAAATGGCGCGAAGCCTGACCCAGTTCCCCTCGCATCAACCGCTTCAAGCCGCTGTCATCCTTCGCCGCACACAGGCGGAGGACCCCCGCTTCAAACATTGTCATCCTTCGCCGCACACAGGCGGAGGACCCCGCTTCAAACATTGTCATCCTTCGCCGCAGGCGGAGGACCTGCTTCTCCACGAAGACACACCACACCTCAAGGAGCACCCATGGACGACATCCTCCACCAGCTCAAAGACGGCGTTCGCCGCTTCCAGACCGAAATCTACCCTCAGCAGGCCGAAGTCTTCGCCCAGGCCGTCAGCGAGCCACAACGCCCCCACACCCTCTTCATCACCTGCGCCGACTCGCGCATCGACCCCAACGCCATCACCAGCTCCGGCACCGGCGAAGTCTTCGTCACCCGCAACATCGGCAACATGGTCCCCGCCTACGGTGAAATGCTCGGCGGCGTCAGTGCCGTCGTCGAGTTTGCCGTCAGCGGGCTACAGGTCCGCCACATCGTCATCTGCGGCCATACCCACTGCGGCGCCATGCAGGCCCTCTTGTCCCCGGATCTCGTCGCCACCATGCCCACCGTCCAGAGCTGGCTCAAAAACGCCCACGCCGCCCTCGCCGTCGCCCGAACCCTCCACGATCACACGCCCGCGCACCCGCCCGCGCCCAGCACCCACCCCAAATCCATCAACGACATCCTCACCGAGCAGAACGTCCTCCTCCAGATGCAGCACCTCAAAACCCATCCCTCCGTCGCCGGAGCCATGGCCCTCGGCAATCTCACCATCTCCGGCTGGATCTACAACATCGGCAGCGGCGAAGTCAGCGTCGTCGAGGACGGCGAAAACAAATTTGCGCCGATTGGGTAATCCCCAACCGGCGCAACATGCTTTTCAGCGCTGTTACTTGGTCTTCGCGTCCGACCCGTGCTGCTTCACCATCTTGTTATAAATTCCCAGCAGCAGGAACGGCGCCACCCACTGACCCACAAAAAGTGCGCTGTTGGCCTTTTCCTTCTGCGTAATCTGCAACGTCACCGACGCCGCAATCGAAGCCACAGCCAGCCCAAGATACACACTCGATGGAACCTGCGCGGAGTACTTCTCCATCATCGCCGTTACTTGATCTTCCTGAGCTTCGCCAGCCTGTACACGATAATCAGTCATAGAATTCAATCTCCCCGGCAGTTGCCGTCTCCAATACAGATGCGCTTTTTGCCGTACGCGGCATCCCCCACGCAATTAATTTGCGCAATACCAACGATCCTGCCCGCTTCGTCCAATCTCCCGAACCCCCCACAGCCGCATTGACATTGCTGCCGCCTCCCTTTACCGTAGAGAGCGATGAACCTCGTTCCGCAGCATCGCAACCGTCACCATCATCACGCCCATAGCGTGTCGGCGGCAGTATCCGGTGTGGCGAACTAAGCAGCAAAACGCTCTACAGGATCTCAAAGCCCGCCGACGCGCCCATCGCGAGCGGGCTTTTTTGCTGCTCAGATGATCCACCCATCACCGACCTCCAAGGAACCCATGCCCACCACCCAACCCATCTCCATCGACTTCGCCAAATCCGGCGGCCTCGTCGCCGGCATCGTCCAGGACGACTCCTCCGGCGAAGTCCTCATGCTCGGCTTCCTCAACGAAGACAGCTTCCGCCACTCCCTCGCCACCGGCTTCGTCACCTTCTGGTCCCGCAGCCGCTCCACCCTCTGGATGAAAGGCGAAACCAGCGGCAACCGCCTCCGCATCGTCTCCGCTGCCACCGACTGCGACAGCGACGCCCTCCTCTTCCGCGTCATCGTCGAAGGCGACGGCCTCGTCTGCCACGAAGGAACCGTCAGCTGCTTCACCAAACCCATCCACATCGAGAGGAAATAATGCCCAAAAACAAACTCAAACTCGGCATCCCCAAAGGCAGCCTCCAGGACGCCACCATCGCCCTCTTCGAACGCGCCGGATGGCGCATCTACGCCTCCGGCCGCAGCTACTTCCCCACCATCGACGACACCGAGATCGAGTGCATGCTCGTTCGCGCCCAGGAGATGGCCCGCTACGTCGAACACGGCGCCCTCGACGCCGGCCTCACCGGCAACGACTGGGTCCTCGAAAACCAGTCCGACGTCGAACGCGTCACCTCCCTCACCTACTCCAAGCAGTCCCGCGTCCCCGTCAAATGGGTCCTCGCCGTCCCCGAAGACTCCCCCTTCCAGAAGCCCGAAGACCTCGCCAACAAGACCATCGCCACCGAGCTCGTCGAGTACACCAAGCGCTACTTCGCCGGCAAAAACATCCCCGTCCGCGTCGAGTTCAGCTGGGGTGCCACCGAAGTCAAACCCCCCACCCTCGCCGACGCCATCGTCGAAGTCACCGAGACCGGCAGCTCCCTGCGCGCCAACCGCCTCCGCATCATCGAAACCCTCATGGAGTCCGAAACCCAGCTCATCGCCAACAAATCCGCCTGGGCCGACCCCTGGAAGCGCACCAAGATCGAAACCCTCTCCCTCATGCTCAACGGTGCCATGGACGCCGAAGTCCAGGTCGGCCTCATGCTCAACACCCGCAAATCCGACCTCGAAAAGATCCTCAGCGTCCTCCCCGCCCTCAACTCCCCCACCATCTCCCAGCTCCAGGACCCCGACTGGGTCGCCCTCAACACCATCCTCCAAACCCACCTCGTCCGCGACGTCATCCCCAAACTCAAAGCCGCCGGCGGCACCGGCATCGTCGAATATCCCCTCTCCAAAGTCGTACTCTAGTTGGAGTCGTTGATGTACATTTGCCACTCCCAAAGCGATCTGCGGTGCCTCTGTCACAGCTACACTGATGCTCGAAAAAGTGCCAACGGCACGCTTCATACCAGCCTGGGGCGCAGCCCCAGGTTACGACCAAACAGCATGGAAGGGCTGAAGGCCCGATTCATACGAACCACACCGCACCCGAAAGAAGCATCATGCTAAAGACCATCATCTGGACCCTCATCTTCATCGCCGCGCTCACCCCCGCCGTCCTATACTTCTTCCAGCGCTGGCGTCAAACCAAGGCCGAGCGCGAAGGCGTCGCCGTCTACGCCACCGTCATCTCCTGTACACCCATCAAGCGCTTCGGCAAGCAGCTCCCCATGGCCAACATCGTCCTCTGGATTCAGGAGCCCGACAAGGCCGCCCGTAAAGTCACCCTTCGCTCCCGCATCGAGCCCGGCCAGAAGATCGAACCCGGCATCCGCCTCGGCGTCGTAATCGATCCCAAAAACCCCAAGCGCATCTACCCCGCCGGTCCCGTCGCCGCCAAGCGCATCGTCGCCACCGGCTCCCGCAGCGAACGCCGCCAGATGCAGTCCGGCCGCGGCATGGCACCCGCCAACCACGTCCCCGGCCGCCGCGCCCGCCGGAGCATCCGATGAAGATCCTCAAAACCTTCGGCGAAAACGCTGCCGCCACCGAAGCCGTCCTCCAGCAGCTCGAGCAGCGCGGCGCCCGCACCACCGCTCAAGTCGATCCCATCGTCCAGGAGATCCTCGCCGCCGTCCGCACCCACGGCGACGCCGCCCTCCGCGATTACTCCTCCCGCTTCGACAGCCTCGACCCCGACACCCCGCTCCTCGTCACCCGTGCCGAGATGCAGGCCGCATGGGACGCCACCAGCGATCCCCTCCGCGCCGCCATGCTCCTCGCCCAGGCCAACATCCGCGCCTTCGCCGAGCGCCAGCTCCCACGCGCCTTCAGCTTTCGCCCCACCGACGGCATGGAGGTCGGCCAGATCATCCGCCCCCTCGCCTCCGTCGGCTGCTACGTCCCCGGCGGCCGCTACCCCCTCCCCTCCACCCTCCTCATGACCGTCACCCCCGCGCAGGTCGCCGGTGTCGAGCGCATCGTCGTCTGCTCCCCCAAACCCGCCCGCGAAACCCTCGCCGCCGCCCACCTCGCCGGTGTCACCGAGTTCTATCGCATCGGCGGCGCGCAGGCCATCGCCGCCCTCGCCTACGGCACCCACACCATCGCTCCCGTCGACAAGATCGTCGGCCCCGGCAACCTCTACGTCACCGCCGCCAAGCTCGCCGTCTCCCATCACTGCGGTATCGACATGCCCGCTGGCCCCACCGAAATCGTCGTCACCACCGAATCCGGCGACCCCTCCGGCATCGCCGCCGACCTCGTCGCACAGGCCGAGCACGACCCCGAAGCCCTCGCCATCCTCATCACCACCAACCCCGACCTCGCCGAAGAGGTCGTCCTCGAAACCAAACGCCAGGCGCAAACCGGAGCCCAGCCCGAGTCCCAGCCCAACCTCATCGCCCAGCAGTCCCTCGCCGCCAACGGCTTCGCCTTCGTCACCGCCACCCTCGACCAGGCCCACGCCCTCACCAACCGCCTCGCACCCGAGCACCTCACCGTCGACGCCGGCTCCGACCTCCGCTGGGTCAAAAACGCAGGCTCCATCTTCATCGGCCACCACACCCCCCAATCCATGGGCGACTACATCTCCGGCCCCAACCACGTCCTCCCCACCGGCCGCAACGGCCGCATCCGCGGCGGCCTCAGCGTCCTCGACTTCCTCAAGATCATCACCGTCCAGCAGTATACCCTCGACGCCCTCCGCGAGGTCGGCCCCCACACCATCGCCCTCGCCGAAGCCGAAGGCCTCACCGCCCACGCCGAAAGCGTCCGCATCCGCATGCGCTAATGTGCCTAACCTAAATTCGCTCTGATCATTGTCATCCTTCGCCGCAGGCGGAGAACCTGCTTCTTCTATCGTAAGGCCTCGAATCAAAGTATCGTTTTGAAGGGGACGGGCTTCAGCCCGTCCATGAATGCCCAGAATGAATGTGGCTTTAGCCACAGAGGGAAATACTTCCGCGCAGATCAGAGTTTCCCTCAAGCATGGTCTGCCATTCCCAAAGCGAATCTGCCGTCCAAACCATCGCGTCCCACAGCCATCGCGTCCCACAAGCACCATGGAGCAAAGAATGAGCACCACCACAGCGACCCAACTTCCCCAGCCCCGCCCCTCCGTCCTCGCCATGCCCGAGTACCACCCCCCCCTCGCCGGCCGCCACGCCCTCCGCCTCGACTTCAACGAGAACACCTTCGCCCCCAGCCCCACCGTCCTCCTCAAGCTCCAGCAGCTCACCTCCGAAGGCCTCACCATCTACCCCGAGCGCGAGCCCGTCGAGCGCATCGTCGCCCAGCACTTCGGCCTCCAGCCCAACCAGCTCATCCTCACCAACGGCGTCGACGAAGCCATCCACCTCATGGCCGTCGCCTTCCTCGACCCCGGCGACGAAGCCCTCATCTGCACCCCCACCTTCTTCATGTACGACGTCTCCATCTCCCTCATGACCTCCGGCCTTCGCCGCATCCAAACTGACGACACCCTCGCCTTCCCCTTCCAACGCTTCCTCGCCGCCATCACACCGAAGACCAAACTCATCATCGTCGCCTCCCCCAACAACCCCACCGGCGCCACCGTCTCCCGCGAGCACCTTCTCGCCATCGCCGCCGCCGCCCCCCACGCCGTCCTCATGGTCGACGAAGCCTACTTCCACTTCCACGGCGAAACCACCCTCCCCGACGTCGCCACCATCCCCAACCTCATCGTCGCCCGCACCTTCTCCAAAGCCTACGGCCTCGCCAGCCTCCGCATCGGCATGCTCGCCGGCGACGCCCGCCTCATCAGCTACCTCCGCAAAGTCAGCTCTCCCTACAACGTCAACGGCGTAGCCCTCGCCGTCCTCCCCGACGCCATCGCCGACGAAGCCTACATCTCCTGGTACGTCGATCAGGTCAGCGCCGGACGCGAACGCATCTTCGCCGCCCTCAAGGACCTCAACGTCCGCACCTGGCCCTCCGCCGCCAACTTCGTCCTCATGGACATCGGCCCGCGCCACAAAGAACTCTGCGCCGCCATGCGCTCCCGCGGCGTCCTCCTCCGCGACCGCTCCGCCGACCCCGGCTGTGAAGGCTACGTCCGCATCACCATCGGCGTCGAAGACCACGTCACTCGCGGCATCGCCGCCCTCCGCGAATCCCTCGCCGAACTCCACTGGTCCCCCGCCGAATCCCGCCACGCAAGCTCTGCGAAGGGGAGCACACCCCAGCGCCTTGAAGGGGATGGGCTTCAGCCCGTCCATAAAACCCACGACGCCCAGGTGGCTTTAGCCACGGAGGGAAACCCCTCGGAAGCCAATCAGCCCCTCCAGGACGGAGAGCGCGAGTATGAGTAACCTCGCCCGACAGCGCAAAAAAGTCGCCATCCTCGCCGCCGCCATCGCCGTCCTCAGCGTCACCGTCTCGGTCGCCCTTAAAAACCACCCGCGTCTCGGCTACGCCTGGATCGCCATCGTCTTCCTCGCGCTCGTCTTCACCCTCCGCGAATTCGCCAAACTAAGAAGGATCGAATAACCATGAGCGACATCGTCAACGAACTAGGCGTAGCACCCACCCCCTCCAACAACGAACGCATCGGCACCCGCGAACGCATCGGCACTATAGACCGCAGCACCACCGAAACCGCCATCACCCTCCGCCTCAACATCGACGGCACCGGCACCTACACCATCTCCACCGGCATCCGCTTCTTCGACCACATGCTCGAAAGCCTCGCCAAGCATGGCGGCTTCGACCTCCAGCTCAAGTGCATCGGCGACCTCGACGTCGACCAGCACCACACCGTCGAAGACGTCGGCATCGCCCTCGGCGAAGCCTTCTCCGAAGCCCTCGGTGACAAGCGCGGCATCCTCCGCGCCGGCTACTTTGTCATGACCATGGACGAGACCCTCGCCGTCGCCGCCATCGATCTCTCCGGCCGCACCGCCTGCGTCGTCGACGACCAGCTCACCGTCCCCGTCGTCGGCGACCTCCAGACCGAGCTCGTCCCGGACTTCTTCGACGGCTTCGCCCGCGGCGCCAAGTGCAACATCCACGTCAAAACCATGTACGGCCGCAACAACCACCACAAGATCGAAGCCATCTTCAAAGCCTTCGCCCGCGCCCTCCGCGGCGCCTGCTCCCGCGACGAACGCATGCGCGACCTCCTCCCCTCCACCAAAGGCCTCCTCTAAGCAAGTTACCTGGCTATTAGCTCCCCAGCTTCTGGCTTCTGGCTTCTGGCCTCTAGCTCCTAGAGCAAGCTGGTCGATCGTGTAGAGGCACTTCAGAGGGCCAAAGGCCCGTGATATACCAGCTTAGGGCGAAGCCCTAGGTCTGCGGTACCCTGTCCAACAGAGGGCTGTAGGCCCGACACATGGCCCCACCCTGCCATTGGTGAATCCGCTCTACTCGCCGGGTGCCCCATATCTGCCCGCGTCTTTTGCGGGGAGATGTGGGTTCCAACGGAACAAATGATCCGCCTGTGCCTACAAAACCTCGAAGCCACACCAGCAAAGCAGCCCACAGCCCACAGCACACAGCACACAGCACACAGCACACAGCACACAGCGATAGGTTGTCATCTCGACCGAAGCCAAACGGCTTCATCGTCTGGCGCAGCGGAGAGACCTGCGGTCCCTTCGGGGCAGACAAACACCTCACACCATCAGCGAACACACTCCAGCAAGAAGCCCCGATATATACTTGACGACTTATACTTGACACAGCGCTCAGGAGGTCGAACATGCCTAAAACAGCACAGATATTCTCTGACAACGGTCATCAAGCCGTCCGCCTGCCAGAAGACATCCGCCTCTCGGGGACCGAATTCGATGTCCGCCAGGATCAGCGGACAGGCGCGATCATCCTGACGCCGCGCGATCAACTCAGCACCGAGCAGCAGCAGCGGTCATGGGATGAACTCTTCAAGTTGCTTGACGAACTCGGCCCGGTTGAAGAGGATCTCATGGCGCACCGTGACCGGGAAAAACAACTCTACGCCGACCTCGCCGAGCAAGTTGCCAAACCGCCAACACTCGATCGCTTCTTCAAGACCCAGCAGGACATCGGCCCTGGCGAAGAAGACTTCCTGGCGGACCGCGACACATCTCCCGCCCACCTGCGAGATGTTTTCTGATGCCAGAGTTCTTATTGGACACAAACATTGTCAGCTACTTCCTAAAATTCCCCGGCAGCCCACTCGCCCATCGCATGCACACAATTCATTCCCACAGGCTCTGTGTATCGACGATCACCGAGGCTGAACTTCGTTTTGGAATTCACCGGATGGCACCCGACGCTCGAATGCAAAAACTGGTTCCTGCATTCCTCGACGATATCCAGATAGAACCTTGGAACTCCTCGTGCGCACGCCAGTATGCACGGATCGCCTCGGAGCAGCGCAACCTAGGCAGACCACTAAGCCTCTTCGATCTCATGATCGCGGCTCACGCTCTAGCCAAAAGCATGACCCTCGTCACACACGACAAAGCGTTCGCTCAAATTCCAGACCTGCGCACGGAAGACTGGACCCTCGCATGATCGCCGTCATAGACTACAAAGCCGGCAACCTCACCAGCGTCGTCAAAGCGCTCCGCTACCTCCGCGCCGAAGCCAACCAGCCCGACGACATCCTCATCACCCAAAGCCCCGACGACGTAAAGCAGGCCGACAAAATCGTCCTCCCCGGCGTCGGCCACTTTCAGGCCACCCAGCTCCTCACCGACCTCGGCCTCACCCAGGCCATCCGCGAGGCCGTAGCCCCAACTCCCGGAAATGCCAAGCCCTTCCTCGGCATCTGCGTCGGCCTCCAGTGGCTCTACGAAGGCTCCACCGAAGCCCCCACCACCCCCGGCCTCGCTCACTTCCCCGCCCACTGCGAGCACTTCCCCGCCCGCTACGACAACGCCGACCTCAAGTCCCCTCACGTCGGTTGGAACTCCCTCGAAGACATCCGCCCCGACTCCCGCCTCCTCGCCAACATCGCTCCCGGCAGCTTCGTCTACTACACCCACTCCTGGCGCGCCCCCCTCAGCGCCGACACCGCCGCCACCACCTCCTACGGCGGTCCCTTCACCGCCGCCGTCGAGCGCAGCAACGTCATGGGCGTCCAGTTCCACCCTGAGAAATCCGCCGCCACCGGCCTCCAGCTCCTCAAAAACTTCCTCACCCTCTAACAAACATCTTATGAAGTCGCCGTTCGAAGGGGACCGGCTTCAGCTCGTCCGTAGCTCCCGCAAAAAGTGGGGAGGCCTCTGCCCCGGATGGGCATGCTTTGAACTTATCTTTTTACCCAGGGCCATTCGGTTCGAACTCGCTGCTTCCTTGCACGCTAAATGCTCCAAACCCCCACCTGGAAGCCACTAACCGCGGCGAAAGGCGCACGAAATCCAACCAAACTGGGCCGTCCGGCCCAACTCGGCCTACACTATCCCTGTACCATCGTTCTAGGAGTTCCCATGCCAGATAGCACCGAAATCCTCCACGGCAACGTCGAAATGCTCAAGCCCGATGCCGCCGCCAACTGGACCGGCCTCGACCGTATCCCCTTTGAAATCATCGCCGAACGCTTCCTCGACCTCGAGCACGAAGGTCAGACTGCGACCCTCACTGTCAGCCTTGCTAAACCCTTCCACATCGAAGGTAAAGGCTGGGCCTGCCCCTACAGAATCAGCGCCTTGGGCCGTGACCACATCACCCCCGCCGGCGGCGCAGACTCCGTTCACTCCATCCAGATGGCTATGCACATGATTCACAACGAGTTATCAGGCATGGCCCGCCACCACAAGATGACCTTCCTCGGAACCACCGACTTCGGCTTCGGTCGCGTCGGCGGCAGCGAGGCCTCCATCGCCCAGTGCCCCGTCATGAACATGAGCGTGAGCTCCTAAGTTGTTGACAAAGCGCATCATCGCCTGCCTCGACGTCCGCTCCGGACGCGTCGTCAAAGGAGTACAGTTCCTCGATATCGTCGATGCCGGCGATCCCGCCGAGCTAGCCCATCGTCACGCCCTCGGTGGTGCCGACGAAATCGTTCTCCTCGACATCACCGCTACCCACGAAGGCCGCGGCACCCTCCTCGATACCGTCAAGCGCAGCGCCGCTAACCTCTTTATTCCCTTCACCGTTGGCGGCGGTATCCGTTCCGCAGAAGACGCCGCCGCCGTCTTCGACGCGGGTGCTGATAAGGTCAGCATCAACTCCAGTGCCATCGCACGCCCCGAACTCATCGCCGAAATCGGATCCAGTTTCGGCGCCCAGGCCGTCGTTGTTGCCATCGACGCCCGCCGCTCTACTAGCTCCGCCGATCCTATCGGCGACGCTGAGGTCTACGTCTTCGGCGGTCGCAAACCGACTGGTATCAGGGTCATAGACTGGGCCGTCGAGGCCGAGCAACGCGGCGCAGGAGAGATCCTGCTTACTTCCATGAATACCGACGGAATGCGCAACGGCTTCGACTGCGAACTCACCCGTCGCGTCTCAGAGGCCGTCCAGATCCCCGTCATCGCCAGTGGTGGCGCGGGCTCCGCCGCTCACTTCGCATATGTCTTTAGTCACGCATCGGGCGGCGGCAAGGCGGACGCGGCCCTCGCCGCCAGCATCTTCCACTTCGGTATCACCGATTCCCGCGCCCTAAAATACCAGATCGCCGCAACGGACATCCCCATGCGCCTGCCCTGCTAGATTTGATTCGCGCCATACTTCTCGATCACAAATACAAGTCCAAGTGAGTTGCGTTCTCAAATCTACACCAACGCAGAAAAGCCCACCGTGAGGTGGGCCTTTCGAAGAATTATGCCGGCGATCACCTAATCTCCCACACACTTACGCGTGCAGTACCATCG
>JABBOG010000063.1 GCA_019351975.1 Acidobacteriota bacterium | reverse complement strand
TTGATTTGATTGGTTGCGGGGGTAGGATTTGAACCTACGACCTTTGGGTTATGAGACGACGCAAATCCCTGTAAGTCCCAGATAATAAAGGGCACGAGTGGTAACCCATCGGAACAATCGGGAATGGCTCTAAGTGGTACATATGGAAAGGGTTAGGAGCAAATAGGAACATTTGGGAATCGTCCATTGGGGACTTAGTGGGGACTTAAAAAAGTCTTGAGTCCTCATTTTGCCCAAACTTTTTGAGTCCCCATTGGGGACTTACAACTGGACTCTTCGAGGCCCAAGGTTGCGCTCCTAAGTATCTGATTTCAATAACCAAAGCCCCCTGAAATTGAATTGTGGGCCTTTGGGAAATCCCAGTCCAGATGGCCGGTTGACGCCAAAGATCGGCGTCAGAACCAATAAGTCCCCATTGGGGACTTAAACGGAGCTGCCATGAACTCTTTATCAAACAGTGTCTGCCAATTAGCTGGTCCGCCGACTGATTTCTCTGACCTTCCTCCGAAGCCGCCGCGTTCGAAACTCGAACCGCACCGCGAATTGATCCGAGAACTCCGCCGTAAAGGGCGGACCTATCGGGAGGTTTCCCGGCTCTTTGCCGAACGGCTTGGGCTGCAGGTCGCGCCCAGCACACTGCACTCCTTCGTGAAAGTCCGCGCCCGTCACCGGAAGCAGGTGCAGTTCGAACTGCCTGCTGGGGAGCTGCCGAGTGCCCAACCGATAGTGAGCGCCCGCCTCGCCGCGTTCAAAGCCAAACCCACAGCGCAGGAGGCAAAGCGTTCCCGCTTCGTCTTCCGCGAAAACGAACCTCTCACCCTGAGCACCGATGGAGGTGCCCGATGACACAAGCAGCAAAGACTCAAACCACGCCAGCGAAGCGCGTGGTCTTCACAATGGGCGGTAAGGGCGGCGTCGGCAAGACGGGCGTCATGGTGGCCTTGGCCGAATGGTTCGCCGCAAACGAGATTCCCGTGACTTTGCTCGACCTGGACACAGAGAACAAAGCCCGTGGCTCGCTCAAGCACTTCTTCAATGGCTCCGTCACGAAGGTCAACATTCATACTCCTGCTGGCCTCGATGCTTTCGTCGATCATCTCGACAGCGGTTCGGAGATCATCCTGGCCGACATGGGAGCCGGTGCCGGACAGGTGGCGGCAGACTGGTTCGAGAGCATGTATGAGGATGTGGCCGCGACCGGTGTCAGCTTTACCGCCGTTGGCGTCGTCACGCCGGACCCGGCAAGTGTAGAAAGCATCCTCGCGTGGGCAAACCGTCTACAGGATCGCGTTGAGTATGTGGTGGTTGAGAATGCGACCAGTACACTCTCCGATTTCACCTACTGGAAGGCAACGGAGCAAGCCAAGCGTTTCCGTGAGGCGTTCTCTCCAACTGTCCTCCAGATGGAGTTCCGACTGGCAGAGCTTGAGAATCCAGTGCGTCAGCATGGGATCAAGCTGGGAGATGTGGCCGACCGCAAGGCATCTGTAGATGAACTGAAGCGAGCATCGCTCGTAATGCGCGCGCAGAGCTACCGTCGTAGGCTGTTCAGCGAGTTCGACCGCACAAAGGAGGTCTTCCTCCCATGAGCACCGTTCCCACGTTGCATGAACTTGATGAAGCACAGGCGGGAGAGTCGACTTTGTTCGACTCTCTCGCCCGGCTCGTACCGGAAGAACTGCAGACCGCCTACTATCGTGTTCTCGCTCACACCCGCACTCTGAGTCCAGATGACGAGATGCTCCGCATCCTCGAAGCCATGGGCATCCTCGCATTGCTAACGCGGCACACTCCGAAGGACATTGCCGACGAGCGTGAGCGTATCCAAGCGATGCTCGATGCGCACCTTCAGTTCTCCGATGAGGCACAAGAGAAGATGTTGGGGTACGTCCATTTTATCGAGGGTCGTCTGGCGGAGCTGCCCTCTGAGATTGAAGCTGGTCTCGACCCTCAGCAGATTGCCAAGATTCTTGGCGAGAGTCTGCGTCAGCACTTTGTGAGTTCGGGTGTGCCTGAAACCGTGGCAGGACTTCAGGCGACATCTACTGCGATGGGGAATACGCAAAAGCAGCTAATCGGAGCCCTGCGTGACCTGACGGACAGAGACGGGGGCGTCGCTGCTAGAGTCGAATCCGCAAATCGCCAAATTGTGCAGACAATCGAACGCCGAACCCGGACCCTGGATGAACTGGTACACGAATTCAAAACAGACTTGCTTCGTATCTGGATTCCGATAGTCACTGGCGCAGCAATGCTCATCGGATTGTTTGCGGGCATGGAAATACAAGGATGTCGAGACTCGGAACCCCCGCCGGTAACTCAATCTTCGCCTATGGCACCGCAGACACCTTCCATCCCAAACTCACCTCAAAAAGCCACAGCTAAGGCTCCTGGGCCCCACCTAAAGGGACTGCCTGCCAAGCGAATCGAGCATACTGAGAAGTAGATAGCGTCGAAGGTGCGCCTATCAGGATAGATACCGAAGGCCCCTTCGATGGGACACTGTCCCGCCTTCCGACACGAGGTGATGTCCCCGGAGGGTTTGCCTCCTCTGAATCCCATAGCGATTCATAGATAGCGGCGAACCTCAGGAGAGTCCATACGCCCGGAATTTCTTGCCCTTAGCGATTGCAAGACGGTCGCTGAAAGCTATTTTTTGAGCTTAGGAATGATTTTTTCTATGACGCGCTTCTGACCCTTCGGGGTTAACGCCAGTTCACCAGCTACGCCGGTTGTCCTGATTTCATTGCTGCTAGTGAGTCGGGAGATCGCAGTACCTACGGAAGGGGCAGTATTGTTTTTCGCGAGTTGCGTCAGCTTGTCCTTGGGTAGCTTGTGGCCTTCCGCGTGATTTAGGAGAAGCAAGACTTCTTCTGGAGCGCTGACCTTCTGGTCAAGGATCAGCGGGGTGCCGTCGAGTTCGTGAATCAGCGAATGCTCCAGCTGGATAATGTCAGCGATGGTCTCGGCTATCACCTTCCTATCAGCATTCCATGCCAACCGTAGGAACTCCGCGAAGATCCACTTTCCTGCGTGGACCATGAGGATCGAGTCCATCTCGTTCGCTGTATACTCCGGTGAGATGTGTACCGAGCCACGGTCGGATCGGAACTTATATACAAGCAGGATGCACCGGGCGATGTGCCTGCGAGCTTTGGGATCAAGCTTGTGAGTACGGAGGTTATGTTCATCCTCCAGTTTTTCGCACAGCTCCTTTGGGAGCTGTGAGTGGGTCACGGTCCCCGAATCTAGTTCGTAGGTAGCGCGCGCGACGGCCTCACACAGACGGCCTCCGTCGAGCTCACTCGGCTGCCAATCGCCCGCGAAAAATCGCTGTTGCATCTCGGTGTAGCTATCGACGATTGCTTCAGCAAAGCTCGGATCAACGAGCTTCGCAAGTTCGGTTGAAAGCTGCTTCGCGGAAAGAGTCATTTAGACGCCTTCTTCTTTGCAGCACGAGGCTTGGCTGCCTTGGTGTCAGGATTCCAATCATCTGGCAAGTTGTTGTCCAGAGCTTCATCCAGGGCCTTCACTGCCTGCTCGCGCGCACCGGCAATGAGTTTCATCTGTTCCTCCGCGTCAACGGTGAAGCCCTTCTTTTGCTTCAGCCAAAAGCGGCAGTTCGCGTCGTACACTTTGGCTTCCTTGAGGACGACAATAAGCTCGCTCTTGGGGGCGAGGGTTCTGCCGAGAAGAATCTCTTGGGCGTAGATGAAGAGATAGGTCAGGCGCTTGTAGTAGTCTGCGGCGGATTTTGCCTTCAGGCGGTTGTCCACGAGTTCAATGGTTTCGCCGTTGACACTGAAGATCTTGAGCGCCTTGTCCTTTTCGGGTGAGGATATCGCCTGCTTACTTTCGACGACGGGCAGTCCTGCTTCGGGCTGCGCAGGAGGCAGATTCTTCGTCTCAATTAAGGTGTCCTGGACAAGCGTGCGAGCGGCCGCCGGAAGTGAGACTCGTCCGATCCCACGCTGGGCGAACAATTCGCCAAAAACATCACCGAGTCCGTGCATAGCTGAATCGGTGAGCGAAGCCTCGAAATTCCGGCTGTTGCGATCCTCGGAATAGCTAAGAGTGTTTCGGTTAGGAGAAAGCGCGGGGGTATCCTGGGTGGCGCTTTCGCGGACACCATCTCCGGGCTGTCCGACGCGCGTCCCGCATTCTACGCACGCTGCGGCGCTGGGCTCTAATACTTCGCGACAGCTCATACACCGCGCCTGGCCGGCGCATGCCTTACAGAAAACGCCGCGTTCCGAAAGCGCTTCCGAACAATGAGGACAATTCATGGTGTTGCCTCCGTGAAGACACATCTAGATACAACTGCATTACAAATCGCGCTTTCTGTTCTCACTCAAACCCATCTGGGGAGAGCTTTCGAAGTTGCCCGGTCCCAGTCAATATGCACGGGAACGCTGCCGCCCTGTCTACTTCGGCAATCAAAATACGATCGACAGCGTTTCAAAACGACGCAGTACTACACTCCACAATTCTAGCACAAATGTGATTTTCTCACACCTCTTCCAATTTCATCCGTATCGGAAGGTCAGTAATGGTGGTAAGCTGTGATTGTTTCACGGAGGCAAGGCAATGATCGTTTCTTTATCAGTCTCCAATTTCAGGTCTTTTCTGTCGGAAGAGACGTTTTCTCTTGCCGCCAGCAATCGCTTGGCGGGCAGTCATGACGACCATACTGTGCCGATTCCTAATTCGGATAGGAAAGTCCTCCGCGTTGGTGTCCTCTACGGGGCAAACGGGGCTGGAAAATCGAATCTCTTCAAAGCGTTACGCTACATCCGGTCTGTGGCTTTGTGGAGCAGGGAGAAAGCAAGGAGCACCAACCGGGAGCCGTTCCGACTCGCCGAAGTATCTGAAACCCCGTCAAGTTTCGATCTGCAGTTCATTGCAGCCAATCGCCTATATCGATACGGGTTCAAAGCGGACGATTTCCGAATCATTGAAGAATGGTTAGTTGAAATCGTAGGCGGACGCGAAAAGATAATTTATGAACGTGCGACCGACACTGATGGTCAAGTCACGGTTGATGGACCAGGTCTTACAGGCATCGGTGAGAAGCTTTCGGCACTAGTTACTGTCGGCGGGCCGCAGAACCAGAGCTTTCTTGCAACCGTCCACGTCACCTTAAACAAGGCAGACTACGGCGATCATCTGTCGACTGTTTTGGCATGGTTTCGAGAGGGGCTCGAACTGATTGGACCAAATGCGCCCCATCGCCAGCTTGGTTCCTATTTAGCGGAGAATAAGGAATGCCTCGACTTCGCCGGGGCATTTCTGAAGTCGGTTTCGACAGGAGTCGACCATCTATTGGTTCACAAGAAAGAGATTACCGAGGAAGAGTTGCGAAGCTTGTTGCCAGATCATATGGTTGCACGAGTGCTCAAGGATGTTGAAGACGATGAGAGCCAAGCTTCCATTCGTCTCGGAGATGGAAACGAGCTCTTGATTGAACGGACCGATGCTAACCATTTTTATCGGATCACGGTGCGTGCCGCTCATCAGACAGGATCGGGATCATTCATCCCGTTCGAACTCAAGGATGAATCAGACGGAACGAAGCGACTGTTGAATCTGATGCCAGCGCTTCACGGTATCCACTCAGAAGCAAAGGTCTTCTTTATTGACGAGATTGATCGAAGCCTTCATCCGAACCTAGTGTGGGAGTTCGTCGACTTTTATCTGAAATCATGCGCCGACTCCGGCGCGCAGATCATCATTACCACGCACGAGTCGAGTCTCCTCGACCTCGAACTTCTGAGGCGCGATGAGATTTGGTTCGCCGAAAAGGATTCCACATCCGCAACCAAGCTTTATTCGCTTACTGATTTCAACGTACGAAAAGATCTAGAAATCAGAAAGCACTATCTCAGCGGTCGCTTCGGAGCTGTACCGTTCTTGGGTGATATCGACCGACTGCTAATGGATAAAGGCTATACGGCATGAGTCTGCTCAATCGGCAACCAAGACCGATTCCGACAAGAGACAAAGACCCCGACAGGCTTCGAGACGACCGCTTGTTCATCATTGCGTGCGACGACACGTATGCTCCGCAACAGTATTTCGGATTTTTCCGACTGACACGAGTGCAAATCCATGTCGTACCCACTTTGGATAACACTTCCTCCGCAGAGGCTGTCCTCAAACGGCTCCTCAATTATGAGTACGAGGAAGGTGATGAACGATGGATGCTTCTTGACACCGATCATGTGACTCAGGGCACCCACCTTCGTGGGTTCCTCAGAGCCTTACGTGACGCCGAAGATCAAGGGATCAAAGTTGCTTTGAGTATGCCTTGCTTTGAGCTGTGGCTCTTGCTGCACCATGTCGATGAAGGCCAAGTACTTAATCTGCAGAATGCTGGGGAAGTCGAAGCTGCGTTGCGGGTTGCGCTTGGGGAATACAACAAGACTCGGTTGAAAGAAGAGCATTACCCTCGCGCATCCGTCACTGAAGCGGTTGTGCGGGCAGAACGTTTGAATGATTCCGTCCTGGGCGGTGATATTCCAAATGCCAACACCAGTCGCGTGTATCAACTTTGGAGGTCTATCGTTAGCAAAGCATTACCTTCCCAACTCCCGCCCGAACTGCACCCACTACTAGAGCGAAACCCGTAGCTCGGATAGCATAGGGACGATGAAAATGAGAAACGCAGTTCTATCCTTAGATCGCAATTAGGCAGAAGGATGTCCGTCAAGCATGAGCTTACACAATCTCGACATTTATCGAGAAGCCTTTAATGGCGTCGGCTGGTTCATTCCGCCATATGTGTCCATGGGTTTCCTCAGTCGCATAGTTGCCAAAATCCGAAGCAACAACGGTACGATGAGCCAGGACGATCTAGAAGAGCTTCTAGCTGTTATCTACAGCGCAGAAAATCTCGCTGCGATGGTCACTGAGCGCTTCCACAAGGTCCCATTCGTTTGCGATTACAAGACGATCATCAGTGAGGCCATCACCGCCCATTTCATGCGTTTAGATCACATCGCTGTAGCCGGCTTGCTCCCCTGTATAGAAGGAATCGGGCGCAAGCTCACGGACAGTCGCTCCGTGCCCGTCACGTCTATCAATAGTGTTTTCGTAAACCTTGCCGAAGACTGCAAAGCCCAGGTCACGACCCACAACATCGGAGCCGTAGGAGAAATAATATCGATGATGGATTCATTCATTGATTTCACCACGAATCACCTCTATGTGAACTCCACCCGGTACCCGTTTGCAGACAATACTAATCGTCATGGCATTCTCCACGGCGCATTTGGCGACGTTGAATACGGAAAGCCAATCAACTTCTACAAGGCCATTGCCAGCATCGAGTTTCTTTGCTTCGTGGCCGGGCTAAATCATCCCGTCGGCATCTTTGCGCCCGATCAAACGCCCGCGTCTAAGCTGCTAGCAGGCTACTACACGGGTTGCTTGCTCACCAGCTTGCATCGCCCGCTTTCACTATGACCGATCAGGTTTTCGCTCGCACGTTCGTTCCCAAAACCTCGAACGGAAATCGAACAATCTCGGATCGTGTTCGACCCTGTTCGATGTCGGTTCGTGTCGTGATTTTGCAAATGCGTTCCTAAGCCCACAGGCTTAGGGATGGTGTCTCTTTCTTCATTTAGCTTTTCGCTTCGGCTGATTCCGTTGCCTCTCAGAGTCGGACACATCCCATTCGCCTCTGCTGCTCGCCATACGCGGCTGTCCGATCTGCTGCAAGGCATCCTGAAGCCACGGAGGAAAGAGGGATGCGTGCTGCTGGAGTTCCCGGATCGCCGCCTCGGGAACCTTCTCGGCAATCTGGCGGAGGACTATGCTGGCCTCGGCGGGGCCAGCCCATGCCAGCGCGCGGACTAACTCCCCTGGTGGCTCATCCCAAAGGACGAGCCGCCAGTCGGGAACATGCTGGAGGTAGACCGTCAATTTGCCCAGCTTATATGAGCGAGTTCTACCGGGTGTCCAGTAGACGCTGTGTACAGGAACCTGAGTGGTCAAGCCGAGGGCATTGGCGCAGGCCGCTCCAAAGGGAGCGATGGCCTCTCCCGATTGAGCGGCGAGCTGGTGGATGAAGAGGTGAGCGTGGGGCGCATGGCGGCCAAATCGACTGACAACGGGGGCAAGATAGACTCCGTGTGCAGCTCGGAGAATGACGCCTCCTTTTGCTAACGCGCGGAGCGCCCGGGATACGGCAAGCCGATTTCCAAGATGGAGGAATGCTGTTGCCGTGATCGGTGCCCCTTCGGGCCGGCAACTGATGTCCGTGGCGATTGCTTTGGTCAGCTCTTGCATCCTAAACGCAGTATAAGGATGCCGCTGGTTCGGCTACAGTTCGCGCTGGTGGTAGCCCGTCGGGTGGGCAAATTCAGGCGCTCTCGTCTTCTGAGAGCGACCTTCAGGGCGGGAAGACGGGGCGATTTCAACCCAGAAAAGCATCAAAGAGATGTCTATGGGCGTTCCGGCACTTGAAAATACACCCAATTCCACCCATTTCTTTGCGTCTATAGAGTGACGCGGGCGGCGGTAGCCGCCCGCCGCCGATTGGTTTAGCTAGCCTCTGCCAGTTGTGGGGTCTCTGACAGCGTCGTTTTGGACTTGGAAATCAAGAGCAGACAGTATGACGGCTGACGCCTTCTGAATCACTTCAAGGCTTTCGGCGAGGAGTGCGGCGTTGCCGTGGTACAGGTGGATGTAGTCGGCGGATGCCTGGCCCGTGCTGAGTCCGATGGTCTTGCCCACGACAAACGCGATGGCCTCGGCCTCTGTCTCTCGAACGGTCTTGGTTGTCGCAGTGCGCCGCTCGGCCTTGTGAAGCATCTCGTGTGAGAGTTCGTGAACAAGCGTGCTGAACTCCTCGGCTTCGCCCTGTCCAGGAAGGATGGCGATCCTGCCGCCGTAGCTCATCCCCAAAGCAGGGGCGATGCTCTCCTTGAACTCAAGCTGGATGCCCTGGGCGATGATGAAATCAATCAACCGCTCCCGGTATTCTCCAACGGTGCCCGTGACGCGCTCGGAAAGTGCGGGAAGCTCTTTCCCTTCGGTCTGCGAAATATCAAAGACGTAGGCAGAGCGAAACCCGACTAATACAGCTTGGTTCTGGGTGCGGATGTCCTTCTCGGCCTCGGCATCTTTCTTCCGGCGAATGCCGATCACGGGAGCGAGAATACGGATACCTCGTTCTCCCTTTTTCACCTTTCGGCCAAGCTGGTTCCATGCGTAGAGTCCAGCAACACGGGTTGCGTCCGGCTTCTGCCGCGCAATCTCAAGGATGTTGCCAAAGCTGTAATTGTGAAAACGTCCCATTGCTGTGAGGTATGCGGTGAGTCCTTCTGAGTGGCCCTGCTCCAACTGCTCGATAAGGGCTAGGACGTTGGCCGCTACAGCCTCTTTCGCCGTCTGTTGCTTTGGCTGCGGCTGTTTGAGGTTTTGGGTGAATGGGGTGACAGTGGATGCGGTGGTGATGGCTGCGGTGTTCATGGGTGTTTCCTCCTTGGCGGTTGCCGTTGCTTTTCATGCCATGCGTGGCATGTACCTACATGCCGAACGCCTCCTGGCGAAGGCGGGGCGGCAAGGCGCAAGGGAGGGGTATCGCCCACCCGAAGGGCGAGCGTAGCGAGTGATTTTTACGCAGGAAAAATTATGGGGATACCCTTGCGCCGCGCCAGGGCAGCGCCCTCAGCGAGGTTTGGCTACCTTATTTGCGCGCGTCAGCGCGCCGGACTTTTGGGAGGGCGTTGCGGGAAGGAACGGCCCGCAGAGGTGGGAAGCGGAGAGCCGTAGGATCGAAGCGCGGGAGGAGGCCTACTCCCGTTAAGCATATAGAGAACCTTATGCGGCCCCTTGTCTATGATGGATATTGGAAACGAGCGATGCCCTCAAAACTCCCATCAACGAAGCTGAAAGTCACAAAGAAGGACGAAGCGACATTCTCCGAAGTGGCCAAGCTAATTGCCGCCTCCAAAGAGAAGGCATTCCAAGCAGTCAACACAGCCCTGATCGATCTCTATTGGAATATCGGTGCGACGATAAGCAGGAAGATTGAAACGGCGGAGTGGGGTGATGGGGTTGTGGAGCGGTTGGCTCAGTTCATCGCACGAACGGAGCCGGGGCTGCGTGGATTCACTCGCAGGAATCTGTTCCGAATGCGGCAGTTCTACGAGGCCTATAAGGAAGAATCGATTGTGACACCACTGGTGACACAATTGCCGTGGTCGCATCATCTCATCATCTTGGGGCAGAGCAAGCGCGTGGAAGAACGCGAGTTTTATATCCGAATGGCCATTCGGGAGCGATGGAGCAGGCGAGAACTGGAACGTCAGTTCAATTCAGCCTTGTTCGAGCGCGTCATCCTGCATCCGCCGAAAGTGACACCACTGGTGACACAAAGATATCCCGACGCAATCAACGTCTTTCGAGATGCGTACGCGGTGGAGTTCCTCGACCTGCCAGCAAGCCATGCCGAAGCGGATCTGCATCGCGGTCTGCTCGAGAAACTCAAGAACTTCCTGATCGAACTGGGACGAGATTTCTGCTTTGTGGGTTCCGAGTACCCTCTACAGGTGGGCAATCGGGATTTCGCGCTCGACCTGCTCTTCTTCCATCGAGGGCTAAATTGCCTGGTTGCCATTGAATTGAAGGTGAGCGAGTTCGAACCAGAGTTTCTCGGCAAACTGGACTTTTACCTAGAGGCGTTGGATCGGGATGTTCGCAAGCCACACGAGCAGCCATCCATCGGCGTTCTGCTCTGCGCCAGCAAGAATGACGAAGTCGTCGAATACTCGCTTAGTCGCAGCTTATCCCCCACGCTGATAGCGCAATACGAAACGCAACTGCCAGACAAGAAGTTGCTCCAGGCCAAACTGCATGAGTTTTATCTACAGAATGCTATTGAGTCGAAACCTCGTCTTGGAAAGCGCCCATCACGGACGAAGAAACTTTAGCGCGTCTGGCTCGGAGTTAATTTCTGACGCTGTGTGGTCAGACGTATCTGACGGATACAGTCATTTGCGTGGCACGGATGACCATGTTGCGCGTCAATCCTTTGCCACCACGGTGTCATAAAGTCCATAGTGTGCCAGCCCCTCGTGACTCTCGATGCCCGTGTACCGCAAGGAGGCATCCTCGTAGCGACGGAACGCGAACACGGCCTGATTCATCTGCTCAGTGTTGAAGACTTTTAGGCGCACAAGCAGGTGAAAGTCCTTCACCGTCAGGCCTGTCACGGTCAGGAATAGGTCCGGCTCCAACTTGGTAATCACGTCTTGCAGTGTGTTCTCTCGAAAATCTGTGAGGTACATGAAGGCAGGGATGCGCGTCGCGAACTTGATCAGCTTTTCCTGGACGAGCTTTCGCTTTGACTTATACTCCTTCTCTTCCTCGGTGAGCTGCGACTTTTGCTTTGCAGTCAGTTCCTTGGTCTTCGCTTTGTTCTTGAGTTCTTTGACCTTTTCGCTCTTGTTGATGATCGTCTCTATGACGTGGTCGCCCAGTGCGCGCCAGCCCTCGATGCGTTCTACTGCAGCCATCGCCTCGGGGTTATCAAGGACGCGGCGTAGCGTGTCGTTATCAACGTTTACGAGCAGAGCACTCTCCCATTTGCGCGCCAGCAGAGTAGCCGAGGTTCCTGCCATCGCAATGTCAAGAATGCCCCCAGCATCGATCTGAACCATGACCGAACCGTTATAGGCCAGCACAGGCAGAAACGATACCAGGTCCCTGACAGCTTGTTCGGGATCGGACTCATTGGGTGAGAGGCCAATGCCGTACTCGGAGAGTTGCCGAAGCGCCCGCGTCGGGGCAAAGTCGAACACGAAGCATGCAGGCTTCAGAATCTCCTCTTCGTTCGGATCATCCCCATTCGGGTTCTTAATCGACCACGGAGACTGCACTCGGAACGCTGCCTGAAAGTACGATTCAGGGCTCTTCAGATTGCGCAGCATCAGGATGGAAGACCATTGCGGCACGGTGACGCCGGTGGTGAGTTTACCGCATGAGAGCGTGATCGTCTTTGTCTCGAAGCCGCTACCAATGGCCTCGCGTACTGGCGGCAGTGCCGCCAGGCCGATACCTGCGGAGGCACCCGCCGCCATGACGACCTTGTACTGATGCCAGAAGACGTTGTGTTTCTCCGCAAGCAGGTTCGCCATCGCTCGACAGGCCGCGACCTTTGGCAGAAACCAGAACGAGTGCTGTAGGTATGGGAGGAGCCGCGCGTCCGAATAAGGGAAAGGCGGTGAGCCCGTCTTAAGGCCATCCACAATCTTGGGCGCATACTGACCACGGATAATGTCCAGCCATTTTTGTACGTCGCTCTTGTGCGTGAACTGCGTAGTTTTTCCCTCCCCCGTCGCAGCAAAGAACTCGTTCAGGTCGAACTCATCGAACTCCCCGGCGCTCGCGACGGCTAGCAGTTCTTCCGGCATTTTGTAGGTAAGCAGACGCATCTGCGGCAGCGCACCGTACGGATTCCAAGTGCCGGAATTCTTAACGGCGAACTCTTCCTTGGCACGCTGTTCGTCGGTGTAAGTCCAGTTGAATATCTGCTCTTCGATGAATTCGCCGGTGGCCAGCGCTTTAAACGGTGTGCCGGATAGATAAAGGTATGCCTTGGTCGTGATGGGCAGAAACTCAGTTTCCTTCTCCGACAGAACACCGAGGTCTTCGTTCACATCTTCCAATCCAGCGGCGTATTCAAGCTTGGCTTCCTTTTTGAAAACCGCCTCATCTTCGCCTTCAAACAGTTCCTTGGCTGTCTCACGCCAAGCCCCGAAGTGGTATTCGTCGAAGACGACGAGGTCCCAATTCACCTCATGCAACCATTCGTTTTTGGGCTTGATATTGCCCGCCGCGTCGTGGCCTAGCAAGTCCTGAAAGGAGCCGAAATAGACGACAGGCTTCTTACGATCGATCTGCGTCGGGTCGGAGCCGGATGATTTCGAGAGGTACTGCCAGCCATCGAAGTCCACATGACTTTCGAGGTCGGTTTGCCACGCATCCTCGACCGCCGGCTTGAAGGTCAACACGAGCAATCGCTTCGCGCCGAGCTTCCTGGCAAGTTGGTAGGCGGTGAAGGTCTTGCCGAAACGCATCTTCGCGTTCCAGAGAAAGCGCGGGACGGCTTGCTTATTCTCAGCCCATATCGACTGAAAGTAATCGAAGGTCTTGTCGACAGCCTCACCCTGTTCACGCCGCATCGGAAAATTCAGGTGATGCGTGCCTGTGAACTTCTGCCCGGTGCGCAGTTCGGTGAGGACAGTCTTTAGGTCCTTGACCGTGCAGCGCATCCATTCCAGTTCTTCATTTGCGAACTTTTTCCTGACAAGCGCCGCACGTACATCGTGGTCGCTGAATATGGTGCCGTTGTCGCGTGCGGCGGATTCGTCAAGTTCGATCTTGTAGTTCTTGATACCAGCGGTCTTGAGTTGCTCGGCGATACGCTGCTTCACGTTGCGTGTTGTCTGCCCAACCTTCAGAAGACCCTTGTGGGCCTTGTCGTCTATCGAATAAGCGTAAATGCGTGGCGTTGCTATTGGCTTCGGTGTGAGGATCTCTTCGATGGTCTTACTCATCGTCAGTGGCGTCCAAATTCATCGGGCGGACAAGCGTTTCGATGAAGGCGATTTCATCTTTAGTGATGCCGTACTTTTTGTACAAGGCTTCATCCGTCCATTGCTTGGTCCACTCCTGCTTCGGTACGAAGGTGTAGACCTTACGCGTCGTGTCTGCGGATGGTTTATGCAGAAGAATCAAGAAACGTGTGAATCTGCAGGAAAGATAAGACAAGACGCTTTCGGCCTCCGTCCTTGTTTCGAATGGTCCGATATGCATGTAAGTCCACGACGAGATGCTTCCAGGCTCTCCTAGGAACGGCGTGCTGAGGATTTTGTGAGGATAGGTGTCTTTATTGCCTGTTCCGGGAGCAGCCCGGCCAATGAAGACTTTCCACTTGTCGAATACACCCTGCTCCTTAGCTATCTCGGACCGAGCGACGTACCCAATTCCGCCGTTTCTGTAGACTTTGAGGTCATTAGCCGACTTCGTCTGTTTTCCTCTAAAAGTGCTGTCAAGTCCAAATGCGCCAATCGAGCTGACTAAGTTCATGAATTTCTTCGCATCAGGAAGTTCCAACGAGTTGTCACTACGCGTCTCAGTAGCCGCGACCTTCTTAAGGATCGACAAACCTTCATTGAAGCGGATAAAGATATCAGCGCCCGCTTCAAGTAACGGGCGAGTTGCTGTCGAGGGCGGAACGTCCTTGTAATGGGTGGTTACGCGACAGTGACCGCGATTATCGCGGTCCCAGAGAAAATAGCAAACGCCGCCTTTAAGTCCGACTCCTGGAAAAACATCGGAAGCGGTGAGGTAGTCGTCGATTGACCGTACACGATTGTCCGTAAGCATCGACTCGCGGAATTCGTCTAATCCCATGCCACCCGCGAACCATCGCGCCGGAATGACCATGCAGAGGAATCGGGGGTCGAGTGTTTTCGCCTGTTGAACGAAATGCTGGTAGATTGGGCGCGCTTGCGTCCCAAATCCATCAGTGTTTAATTGATACGGCGGGTTGCCAATAATTACGTCGAACTGCATGTGACCTCCAAACAACTCGGCAACCCGAGCCTTGATGTCATCGGTGTGAATGAAAGCATAAGCGTGGGTCTCCATTTCCTCGCCGCGGTCAAGCGATTGCTCGCTGCCGCCACAAAAGCTGCATTTGCCGTTGGCCCAGGAATGCTCGATACGTTGGAACCAAATGTTGCCTTCAGAGCTTTGGAAGCTCTTGGCGATGGAATGCTCTCCGTTTGCATGCTTTGAACAATAGAGGCTACGTCGTGCGAGAAAGCTCGTGAGTCGTGTCGTTCCAATGCCGAACACCTGTTTCGTCAAGATATGATCGACACGGTTTTGGAGATCGGGTATCTCCTTCTCCAAACCTTTGTTTAGGCGGCTGGTGATCTCACGGAGGAACACTCCCGACTTTGTACACGGGTCGAGAAACCGGATTGAACTATCTGCCCACATGTCGGCACCAGCGTGGGATTCTGCCCAGGCCTCGGCAACTGAATTGAGCATCCGGTTGGCAAACTCCGGCGGTGTGAATACTTCGTCGTTAGAGAGATTGGCAATGCACGTCAAAACATCCGGATTGCGTCCGCGAAGCGTAAAGCTCACCTGATCGTTCATACGGTCGCCTCCACCGCGTCATTGGGAACGAGACAAGCAAGCTCCCGCATGGTGATTGGCGGGTAGGACTTGAGCGGCGTAAATATCTCATGCTTGCCGAGATGGGCAAAAAGCGCACCTTCCTGAGTGTAGGAGGACATTTGCGTCAGACCTTCGAGACTGAAGTCGCGGCGCTGAAACTTGCCTTTGCCGAGATAACCCCACTCTGCGAAGGTAATAGGCTTTCCATCGTGCATGAGCATCGTGAGCGCGTCCCCATGCACCAGATTCTGTGACAGGACATAGAAACCTGCCAGATAAAGTTCATCCGTTTCATCCAGACCCAAGTAGTCAGCCAAGACCTCAAGCATGTTGGCACGGCACTCGGCGATATTGTCCGCCAGGATTTCGATCCCGTAGGTGCACATCACCGCCAACAGGGCATAGTGTCGACGCTCAAAGTCGTTCTTCCCGAACTTCGCCTCTACGGCAGCCAGCTTGCGCTGCAAGACAGGGACGAGGAAGTTCCCGCTTCCGAACGCAGGCTCCAGAAAGCGAGAGTCAATGCGCTCGGTTTCGCCTTTGACCAGGTCAAGCATGTTTTCGACCAGCCACTGGGGCGTAAACACCTCTCCATGATCGGCAACGCGCTTTTTAGACTTGATTAGGTTCATGGGGAAGGCTCGTTATCCTGGCCGGGAACTCCAGCCCGCATGGCTGTCTATCGGGTGTGCTCCTATTTTATATCCGGCACGAGAGGTGAGCGGGACGGTCTTCCGATGCGCGACTCTACGAACATCAGCCATCAATAGCGGGGATCGGCAATTATCCAGACAGTGTCTGGATAATTGTCCGTCTGCTGAATTGCCCAGACGGTGTCTGGGCAATGTGGAGGGCATCGGATTCGTCAGTCAGCGTTTGACGAATTGCTTGGGATGGCAAAATCCCAGACGTTGTCTGGGATTTTGGGGGAGTGGTGTCTGTCGCCGCACTCGATGTCGCTCATACAGTAAAGCGACGGATGACGAGCCATTTTGCAGACGATTTCTGCTAAATTCAGTCCTCCTTGGATTGGCCAGACGCAGTCTGGCCAATGTCGGAGTAAAACAAAGATTTTTCAGACAGTGTCTGGAAAATTGCTGGCTAAGCAATCCACCAGACAATGTCTGGCGATTTGCGAGGCTCGGGAGATTCATTCACTCAACCTAGGACGCAACTTCGGCGGAGGCGCATTTGACGAGATCGGAGGCAC
>JABBOG010000132.1 GCA_019351975.1 Acidobacteriota bacterium | reverse complement strand
GAAGACCTCGACCCCATCCGCCAGTGCATCCGCTCCATCCTCGCCGGCGAATTCGACGTCGTCCTCTTCATGACTGCCATCCAGATCATCCATCTCTTTCAGGTCGCCGAGCAGATGGCCGCCGAAGGCGTTACCCCCGCCCGGCTCCGCGCTGCCCTCAACGCGATGGTCCTCGTCTCCATCGGCCCCACCACCACCGAAGAGATGGAGCAGTACGGCATCAAGCCGGACTTCGAACCCTCGCAGTCGAAGATGGGCTTCCTCGTCAACGAGGCCGCCCAGTACGCCGGCAAGATCCTCCAGCAGAAGCGCACCGCCGCCACCGATCCCGAACCGTCAGAGCCCGCCACATCCCATCAGGTCCCCAGGGTCGCCGCCTCGACCACCACCATGGCCGGCTTCCGCGATGCGCTCGCACCCATCGACTTCCTCCACGAGATCTCCAGCAGCCTAGCCGCCGAGCCCGACTCGCTCCATCTCGTCCTTGAGCGCATCGTCGCCTTCGTCACCACCGTCATCCCCTGCGACTCCTGCTTCCTCTACGTCCTCGAAGGTCAAAAAGACGGTCAGAAGCTCGTCCTCCGCGCTTCCAAGAACCCGCACGCCGACGTCGTCGATCAGCTCGGCGTCCTCATGGGCCAGGGCATCACCGGCTGGGTCGCCGAGCACCGCGAACCCGTCGCCCTCGCCTCCAACGCCTCCAACGACCCTCGCTTCAAGGCCTTCAAGAACCTCCCTGAAGACCACTTCGAGGCCATGCTCTCCACCCCCATCCTCTGCGCCTCGAAGGTCATCGGCGTCATCAACCTCCAGCACCGGCTTGAGTACCAGCACACCAGCCACGAGGTCCGCCTGCTCTCCATGCTCGGCTTCCTGGTCGGCGCCGAGATTGAACGCGCCCGCCTGGAGACCGAAAACCAGCTCCTCGCCAACCGACTCGAGACCCGCAAGCTCCTCGACCGCGCCAAGGGCATTCTGCAGCGCGACCTCGGCGTCCACGAAGACGAGGCCTACCGCCGCATGCAGTCCGAGAGCCGCCAGCGCCGCAAGTCCATGCGCGAGATCGCCGAGGCCATCCTCCTCGCTGACGACCTCCGCAAATCCACCCAACCCCCCAAATAACCCCGATCAACGCACCAACCCAAAACGCTCGCGCAGCCAGGCCCGGGTGCCCCATCTTCGACGCGCAGCTTCACCGCGCGGCTAAGGTGGGCATCGTCTGCGGAAGCAGACGACCGTCGTTCCTCCGCGCAGGCCAGCAGTCACCCGACCGACCGCCCCAAACCAATTCCCATAAGGGCGGAAAGCCCAACATAAATGGAGCACTGCTGGCTCTACTGCACTGTTATGCCGCCACTTGCTGCAGCGTTACGCCGTCACAGGCGACCAGATGCTGCACAGTGATCCAGCCACCGGCCAACGCAAATCTCGCCAGCCAACGACAAGCGGAATTCGTAGCTGCTCAAACCCGACTTTCAGGCATCTTGCGGCTCGCTTACCACATCAACGCGTGCAGTCCTTCAGTCGCGGCAGATCGCTGGGCTTCTCCTTCCCAGCCTTTACATCCGCGATGTGCTGCCGTTGAAGTGCAAGCGGTGGTACGCAGAACTCGATCCGTATGGAGTCAGGAATGATCTGTGGAGCGTAGGGTGCGAGCGTCTGCTGATTGCTCATCGTCTTGTATTTATCGCCCACATCCGGGTCGTGTTGATGCTCCAGATAATACGCGTAGTTTTCACCTTGATACTGGGTGCCGAAGACCTGTTTCTGGCCGATCTGCTGAAGGTATCGGTCCAGCGTCGCGGCTGAAATCCACCTGGCACGGCTGTAGCCAAGCGCGATAGCCTCTGTGGCAAGTATGTGCGCAACGAGGTAGTCGTCGGCGTCCTGGCTGTGCTGGAACAGGAAGGCAGCGAAGTAATAGTCCTCACCGCTGAGACCGGGTTTCGCAAGAAGCGCGCGTGCCTGCACACGACGAGCTTCGTCGCGTTTCGGAACCTCTTTGCCCCAGTCATAGGAGGGAAGTTTGTCGGCTTGCTCCTTAGAAAGCATGCTGATTCCATCGTCGGCGAGTGGGACGCCACGATCACGCTGATCTTCGACGTACAATGCCCGAAGTGTCGGAGCAGTGGATTGTGCAAAACTCGCAGCGTTGAGTAGCAACAGGACTGGCAAAAGAAATCTCATGATGTTTTCGCGCACAACGTTGCAGACACGCATTAGCTTCTCCAAACGGTTTCGTCACTCAATAAACTCTAGCAAAGTAGGATCTCAAGAATACGCATGACTGTCGCAAAACGGTGGTTTAAGAAACTCGATTTCCATAGCAGTCTTCGGCGGGATGATATGTTCGGACCTCCGGCATAACGCCGCGCTGAGTGGCGACATGTCAGTGTTTCGGGTGCCAAATTGCTTGCAGCCCGCTCCTGTAAAACCCGTGTCAACCCCTAAAACCACGCATCCCCAACAATCCAAAGGCGAAGAAACCTGCCGAAAGGATCCCCTCAACCTGCTAAGCTTAA
>JABBOG010000131.1 GCA_019351975.1 Acidobacteriota bacterium | reverse complement strand
TGCATTTGTCAACGAAACTTGGCCCCACTGTGCCGGTGAATATTGGCCCCACTTTGGAATGAGTTGGTGTTGTTCGATTTGCTGCTCCGGAGCGTAGCGGAGGAGGAGCAAATCGACGGCGAAATCTGGCCCCATCTGGATCAGGTTTTCTTCTTTCGTTCCATGGTGCGGCGGAAGCGGTAGGACTCGGTTCCGGTCTCGAGGATGTGGGCGCGATCGGTGATGCGGTCGAGCAATGCTTTGCAAAGGCGGGTGTTGGGGAAGACCGAGGACCACTCGGAGAAGGGCAGGTTGGTGGTGATGATGACGGCGGCCTTCTCTGCGCGGTCGGCGATGACCTGGAAGAGCATCTCGGCTCCGACCTCTGCCAGGGGAACGTAGCCCATCTCATCGAGGGCGATCAGGTCCCACTTCTTCCATCGTGCGAGAGCGCGGCTGAGCTGACTGTTGTGGCTGGCCTCGACGAGTTCGTTGATGAGTGCGGCGACGGTGGTGAAGCGGACGCGCTTGTTCTGGCGGCAGGCTTCGACGCAGAGGGCGGTCATCAGGTGGGTCTTGCCGGTGCCGGTGTCGCCGAGGAAGATGACCGGCTCGGCGCGGTCCAGATAGCTGCCGTCGGCGAGCGAACGCACCTGTGTGGTGGAGACGCTGGAGGCGTTGAAATCAAAGTCGTCCAGGGTCTTGACCTTGGGCAGTTTTGCTTCGGAGAGACGCCAGGCGATCCTGCGTTGTTGCCGCTCTTCGACTTCGGCGGCGAGCAGAGCTTCGAGATAACGGACGTGGGAGTGTCCCTGGCGCGTGGCTTGATCGGCGATGCGGCTGTACTGCGCAGCGATGGTGGGGATGCGCAGGGTCTTGCAATGGGCATGGATGGAAGCTTCCTGCAGAGAGGCGGGAACGGTGCTCATCGCGCCACCTCCGCATGGAGCAGGTGATCGTAGGCTTCGAGGGTGGGCAGCGGGCGTTCGTACCGAGCCAGCAGGCCCAGTTCGATGGAGTCCGGCTTCTTGCGCACCGGCTCTGCGGCGGTGAGCAGATAGCGAACCGCTGCAGCATCGGCGCAGCCCAGCTCGACGGCCTGGGTGATGGCACGGGTGAGCTGATCGCTTCCCGCACCCCGACCGAGGTCGAGCAGAGAGATCATCTCGCGGGTGCCGTTCTGGCGGCCGAGGCGTTCGATCATCCGCTGCCAGAGCAGGTCATAGCTGTGCGGCCAACGACCTTGCGATCGCCACTGGGCCAAAGGCGTCGAGCCTGCGAGTGCGCCTGGCTTGCGCTCCAGCACATCGAGATAGTGTTCGAGATCGAGGATCTGCTGACGCTTGCGATAGCAGCGTTCATGCCGCGCGACACACTTGCCACGGGCCCATATCTCGACATAGGCCGAGTAGGTTCGGACCACGGCTTCGGTGCCTGGATGCAACGGCGTCGAGTAGGCGCTGGTCTTGACCAGCACACAACGCTGACGATCGACCACCGGGAAGGTGACGTCGGCAAGATCGAAGCTCTCCTCCGCCAGAGGAAGCAGACGCGTACGCTCCGCCGCCAGAGCGTACGCGACCGTCTCTGTCCGGCCATGGATGGTCCGCTGTTCGTCTGCGATCGCGGCAGATGCGAGTCGTTGGTTCAACGCTGCGAGGTCCCTGGCGCTGGGCACCGGCACCCAGTGGTTGCGGCGGAAGTAGCCGACCTCGCCTTCGACGCCGCCCTTTTCGTGTCCCTCGCCGGGAGTGCAGAACGTGGCAGCGTAGCGCCAGTGCGATCGGAAGGCGATGAAGCGCTCTGCCTCTTCGCGGTGGTATCCACGCAGAATCCGGCGCACCGCACTGGTCAGGTTGTCATAGCGCAGCGTATGGAAGACGCCACCAAATCGTGCGAACGCCAGCTCATGAGCTTCCAGAAACGCCTGCTGGGTGGCACGCGGATAGGCGCGATGAAACGATGCTCCGCTGTACATGCTGCGCATGGTGAAGACCTGCAACTTCACCCGCTCGCCGCCCAGATCGGCATAGGCTTCATACCAGTCGACCTGCGCCTCAGCCGCTGGAGGATAGCTCTGCGGGATGAACACGTCCTGCCTGGTCATCCCCAGTTGCCGCTTGCGGAAGCTTACGTACTCCCGCACCCGCGACTGGCCGACCGGAAAGTCAGACCGCTCGACCTGCAGACGCTTGTAAATCCTCGCCGCCGTGTGCCGTTGCTTGCGCGGCGCCGACAGGTCGGCGGTCAGGATGTCGTCGATGAACGGCATCACCGGCCCCAGTCGCGGACACTCACGTGGCTTGTATACGCGTTCTGGAGGGACTGCGCTGGCCAGCGCCTGACGGACCATCCGACGATGCACGCTGAACTTGCGTGCCACCGCACGGATGCTGCTTCCTCCAAACTCATGCTCCCGTCGAATCTGCTCGAATAGCTCCACCTTCGTTCTCCTGTCCACCTCGCCCTCCGTGAAATGAGGGTAGGCCGCTTGCTCCAGGTGGGGCCAAATTTAGTCGGCATGCTGGGGCCAAATTACGGTAGCAAAATCAA
>JABBOG010000009.1:71191-95421 GCA_019351975.1 Acidobacteriota bacterium | reverse complement strand
CCGTCCCCGAAGGCAAAGCCCGCGTCCGCTGCATCATGACCAGCGAACACACCCGCCCCCAGATCGACCGCGCCCTCGAAACCCTCACCACCACCGCCAAACGCATGTCCCTGCTCTGAGGGACTGCCGAACCACACTAGGAACGCACAAGGTGCAAGCCAGGAATGCGCTCGAAATGGCGCACGTTGCGAGTCACAATAGCGAATCCCAAATCCAATGCTGTTGCGGCGATGATAAGATCCGCTAAATCCAGCTTCTCGCCGCGCATCGCAAGCTCTGCATCGAGACTTCCAAGCCTCAGTGCAATTCGGGTGTTGACTGGATAAATATGGAACGCAGCAAGCGCCTCATCCACCAGCGCTTTCCTCAATTGGACCTGACGTGGTTCAATCGCGCGTTCCACTCCGTGTTGAAGCTCCGCAATTGTCATCACTGAGATGCCCATCATCTCTCGCGGGTCGAAAGGCGAAATAACATCCGCAATCGATCTGCGCTGCCGCTCCGCGAGGATCAACTCCGAGGTATCGAAGATCAATCCCATGGTGAATTGCGTGGCAGACTGCGCATGCGATCCATCGCTTCCCGAACATCATTCGCAAACTTCTCATCGATCACAGCTCGCTCGCCCGGAAGCCGATCAAGAATCGCCATCATCTCCGCTCCCGTACGTCCCTTCGCAGACTCTTCGGCAACCAGCCGCGCAGATCGTGCCGCACCCTCGATAACAATCTCATCACCATGCGCGACCCTCGCGAGCAGATGCTCGAAGTCTCTCAGCGCTTCTTCTTGCGGGATGTGAATGACTGCCATATCGAGATGATACCTCCATCGAGATCCGACCCTAAATCTTCTGCACCCGATGCACTGACCGCACCCCCGGCACTTTCCGCAGATTCTGCGTCAGCCGCGTCAAATGCCGCAGGTCCACCGTCTCGATCACGAAGTCCACATTCACCGCATCGTCCTCCGCCGGTCGCGTCTCCACCGACTTGATATTCGTCCCGTCCTCCGAGATGATCGCCGTAAACTCCCGCAGCAGCCCCGCTCTGTCGTCCACCAGGATCACCAGCTTCACCGGATACGTCGTCTGCTTCGGCGCATTCGGCGTCGTCCCCGGTGCCTCCGACCACTCCACCTCGATCCGCCGGTCCGCCTCATACAACAAATTCTGTACATTCGGACAGCTCCGCGCATGCACCGCCACACCCTTGCCGCGCGTCACGTAGCCGATAATCTCCTCACCCCGGATCGGGTTGCAACATCGCGCCCGATACACCAGCAGATCATCCTGCCCCTCCACCTGCAGCGAGTCCGCGCCCTTGCCGAAGAACACCCGCTTCACCGCATCCGACATGTGCGAGATCGTGTTCCCCACCACACCCGGCTCCGCCGCCGCAACCTCCGCCGGTGCCGTGCTTCCCGGTTCCAGCTTATTCAGCACCTGCCGCGCCGAGTACTTCCCAAACCCTATCCCCGCCAGCAGATCCTGCTCATTGCCCAGACCATACTCATTCGCAATGCGCTCATAGTCCGCGCCCTTGAACTTCTCCAGCGACAGCTTGAACCGCCGCGCCTCGCGCTGCAGCAGCTTGTTGCCGATCTCAATCGCCCGCGCCCGCTGGTTCTCGTTCAGCCAGTGCTTGATCTTGTTCCGCGCCCGTGAGCTCTTCGTAAAGCTCAGCCAGTCGCGCGACGGCGCATGTCCCGCCTGCGTCATAATCTCGACGATATCGCCGTTGCGCAGCCGCGATCGCAGCGGCACTATCCGGCTGTTCACCTTCGCTCCCACTGTCGCGTGGCCTACGTCCGTATGGATCGCATACGCAAAGTCCACCGGGCTCGCATCCTTGGGCAGCACGATCACCTTGCCCTTCGGCGTGAACGTGTAGACCTCTTCCGGGTACAGATCGATGCGCAGCGTCGACATGAACTCGTTCGGGTCCGACATCTCCATCTGCCATTCCATCAACTGCCGCACCCACGCCAGCCGCTGCTCATCCTTCGCCGTCACCGTGTCCGTGGCCTTGTACTTCCAGTGCGCCGCAATGCCTTCCTCGGCCACCCGGTGCATGTCTTCCGTGCGAATCTGCACCTCAAACTGATGCCCACCCTGCACAATCAGCGTCGTATGCAGCGACTGATACAGATTCGGTCGCGGCATCGCAATAAAATCCTTGAACCGTCCCGGCACCGGCCGCCACAAACTGTGCAGCAGCCCCAGCACGCCATAGCAGTCCGGCTCACTCTCCGTGATCACACGCACCGCAAACAGGTCGTACACCTGCTCCACCGGAATATTGTGCGCCACCAGCTTCTGCTGAATGGAATACAGCCGCTTGATCCGCGACTCTACCCTCGCCTTCACCCCAGCCTCCAGCAGCTTTGCCTCAATCGTCCCGACAATCCGCTGCAGAAACGCCTCACCCTCGCCACGCAGCGACTCCACCTCTGTCGAAAGCTGCGTATACGCAAACGGATCGATGTACCGGAACGCCAGATCCTCCAACTCGCCGCGCAGCTTTCCCATGCCCAGCCGGTGCGCCAGCGGAGCGTACACATCCAGCGTCTCCCGCGCAATCCGCTTCTGCTTCTCCGGCGCCAGATGCTCCAGCGTACGCATATTGTGCAGTCGGTCCGCCAGCTTGATGATCACCACGCGCAGGTCCGTCACCATCGCAAGCAGCATCTTGCGAATGTTCTCCGCCTGATGGTCCTCGCGGTTTGCGAACTTGATCTTGTCCAGCTTCGTCACGCCTTCGACGATGTGCGCCACCTGCTCCCCAAACTTCCGCGCAATCTCCGTCGCCGTTACATCCGTGTCCTCGACAGCATCGTGCAGCAGCCCCGCCGCAATCGCCGTCGCATCCATCTTCAGCTCGGCCAGCACCTGCCCCACCTCCAGCGGATGCCCAATGTACGGCTCCCCAGACGCCCGCATCTGGCCCTCATGCTTCTCAATACAGAACTCCCACGCCGACCGGATCAGGTTCAGATCATCCGCCGGACGGTTCGCCCTCACCGTCTCCAGCAGGTGCACAAACTTCGCATCCAGCAGCGGACTCCCACTCTTCGGATTCTCGACAGAAGCTTCCGGAGCAACAGCCAGCGCCGAAGCCGCCATCGCCGCAGCCTCGTGCTCTGTTCCACCCCCTCCGCCCCGCGCAACCCCGGCAGATGAAGGCACAACAGTCTCTAGTGCACCAGGACTCGATCTACCCGGAGGCGCTGTTTCCATAGGCCATTATACGGTTGCCTCTCATCGCCCGCGTCAACGCCCACCCATACGCCGCCCGCACCCTTGGCCAATACCGACGACCACGCCGCACATCCCCCGCTGGATGCCCCATGGCTCACCTCTGAACGATGGTGTCGGGTCTGCTTGCGAACGGACCTCTACGAATGCCAGCATGCGCGGCGGATCGTTCGGTCTTCGCTCCCGAAAGCACCTATCTTCCTAGCGCAGCGCGTGCTCCGCGGACGCACCACATATAGACGCGTTGACCGGGCGAAAGCCGTGGCTCAATCCATTTCAGGACGGCCACCCTTCCATGCCGCATCGCGTCCATATCGTTGGTCACGCACATCGCATGCCGCCGATACGCCACCACGCATGCGGTATGGCGCACGACCTCGAATTCCAGGACAATCTTCAAATACAGCAGATAATCTTCCACTGGAAAACCAACTTTGTCGAAGCCACCTACCTTCGCGAACGCATCGCGTCGAACCATCACAGCAGCCGGGCACAAGATCGCATTCCTCAAAAGAAAGGTGCGCACATAATTGCGTTTCGCCTTGCAGACCTGCGGTGGACCCATCGCGTTCCCGTTCGCGTCGATCGGTCGCAGCGCTCCAAAGCTCATACCGGCATCCGGGTGGCGGTAAAGCTCCATAAGCTGCATCGCAATCGCATCGGGCTCCAGCACGTCGTCCGAGTCCAGGAACACAAGAAACTCTCCGGAGCTTGCCGCAAAGCCGCGATTCCGAGCGGCTGCGGAGCCACCGTTTTCCGTGCGCACAATCGTCACGCCATCCTGAACGCCCAGAACACTGCTGGCACTGACGGGCGAGCCGTCATCCACAACAATGATCTCAATCCTGCGATACGTCTGCCGCTTTGCGCTTTCGACCGTAGCGCCCAGGTAGGCTTCCTGCCGATAAAACGGAATGATGATCGATACCAGCGGCTGCGTGCGATCAGCAACATCTGAGATGTCCGGCGTATCGGTCATGGGCACAGCCTTAATGGTAAATGTCGGTTCTTCGCCGGAATCTTATCACAGACCGATCCCTGCGCCCAAGTGCCTGCCAACCCTACTCCTTCAACACTCCCGCCACCGGCCTCGCCCCACCATGCGTCCACCGCACCACCTCATCGAACGCATCGCCCACCTCCTTCTGCGTAAAGTTGCAGTGGCCCTCCCGGTCCACCACCTGCTGCACCAGATTCTCCCCCGCACCCGCCGCCTGCACCTCGTTGTCGTACAGCGACACCTGCCCTAACTGCACCACCGGATCATAGATCGTATGTAGCGCCACCATCGGCCGCCCCAGCCGCCCGCTCGGCGTGTAGTGCCGCAGCAGATAATCCTTCGCATGCGCCGTCGCCGCATACCGCTTCACCGCCTCATTCAGCGCAAAGTCGCTCGCACTGCTGTCCGGGCTCGTTCCGCCGTACACAAAGTTCCGGTTGTCGAACGGATTCCCCCCACTCCGCCGCTGCATGTCCCCAATATCGAACGTCCAGTACGGTATATCGTTGGCAAGATCACGGTCCGAGTGCAGTCCCGCAAGGTTCCGCATCAGCGCCGCATTCGTCGGATTCGCCTTGAGCGCCGCCAGCACCCGCTCGCGGTCCTGTAGCGTGTCCTCAAAGTTCTCCGGCACCGGCACCAGCGGCGGCATCACGCCGGGAAAGTACACATCGAACGCCGCCCGCAGATCGAACCTCCGGTCGAACGCCTGATACGTCGGCCCCACCGATCCGCACAGGTCCAGCCCACCCACATACGGCTTCGGATTCAGCTCCAGCGTAATCGCCACCAGGTCCCCGCCCATCGACCGCCCCACCGCATACGTCCCCGTCGGCGTCCCATACTTCTTCACAAAGTACCGCCGCAGCGCCTCCGTCTCCGGATACGCCTGCTGCAGCGCCCATCCTGCCTCGGAGTACGCACTCTGCACCACCGCATAGTGCCTCTCGAAGAACGGCATCTGCTCCCGTTTCAACGCCTCCGCGATATGGAACGTCACCGGCGACCGCGCGTACCCGTGATAAAACACCACCAGCGAGTGGTTCCACTCCTTCGGTATATCGATCCTGTACGCCGCCCCATCCAGCAGTCCTACCTCCGTCATCCCCACCGGCGACCGCAGCACGTGCGCGTCCTTCGGCTTCAACCCCGGCCCCACCGCAGCCGCACGCATCCCCGTCGCCAACGCGCACGCGCACATCATCCGCGCCAGCACCAAAGCCAGACCACGCGCTCCCGTCACACCGTAACGCCTTGCATCCTCACATTCGCTCATCTCAGGTTCCGACGATTCTAGCGCGTCCCCACACTTCACGCGCCTCCGCCATCAAAACAACGACTCCGCCCGCCGCAAACTTCCCGCCGTCCCGATATTCGCCAGCGTAAAGTTGAAGCCATACCCAATCTCATCGCGAATCACACCCAGGTTGTAGCTCCGGACCTCTAACTGCAGACCGCAGCAGTTCCAGTTGTAGTTGGTCTGCACAGTGGTGTACTGCGCGCTCCCCAGGTTCAAATCGATCCCCGCCGACGCCGCCACTGACAGCCCCACATCGCTCGGCTGCCCATATCCCACCAGAAACCGCATCTGCGAAAAGTTCGACGTATTCGAGCTCGTCAGCCCCGTCACCGTATTCGTCGTGTAGTTGATCACCTCCGAGTACGTCTTCCCCGGCGCATCCAGCAACGCATACGAGAACCCCCCAAACATCTTCCCCGCATGCACGTCCACAAACGTATTCGAGCTCCTGAACTCATTCGCCACCGTATCGTAATCGATGTCCCACTCCAGGTCCGTATGGCTCGACGCCCTGAACCGTATCCGCGACTTGATCGGCGACACACTCCGCGGGTCCGTCAAAAACGCGATCCCTGAAAAGTTCAACGTCGATTCAAAGATATTCCGCCCTCCATGCACCACCGCGTTCCCAAACGTCGGCTCGAAGAAGTGCATCTGCGCAATCTGCCAGCTGAACCACTCCTTCTGCGGCGGTACCCCCGCCGGCTGCGCACAAGGGTCCACCTTGTGCACATGCGTCCGCAGCGGCTGCGCTGGCGCCGTCGCAGACACGCTCGCAATCCCGTTCGCATCCTCGGTCCCATCACCCACCGGGCTCACCAACTCCGGCTCGGCAGCCACCGCCGTCACTGCGCTCTTCGCCGGACATCCCGGCTTTGGCTTCATCACCTTCGCCGCCCTCGGCCTGAAGTACAGATGCTGCGTCACTCCATATTCCAACTGGTCCGTATCGCTCACCAGGTCTGTCGTATCGAACCGCAGCACGCTCAGAAAGTTGTTCACCCCGCGCACATCGCGGTACTCGATCTCCGGCTCAATCGTATGCCGCATCTCGCTTCCCAGCAGCCACTGCCAGCTCTTCGGCACCGTGAACGTCCGCTCCAGCACCGGCGGACGAATATCCACGCTCAAGTCCACATCCGCGCGATTCAGCGCCGCCCCCAGTTCCTTGGTTGTCTGTCCCTCCGCCGTCGCCGGCACCCGCGACCGCGTATACGCCGTCTCCCGCGCCGCCGCACTCGCCACCACATGCCATCCCTCAAACCCAAACGGCAGCGATACCTCCGGCCTCAGGTCCAGCCGCTGCGTCAGCCCTCCCGAATGATAGTTCGGCTGCACACGGCTCAATCCCGCCGCCGATCCCGTAAAGCTCCACAGCAGCTTTGTCCCCGGCACCGGCCGCTCAATCGCTGTAACGTCCAACGATGGCGCGTGATAAATCTTGATCTCTTCCGCCGGATTCACATCCGTCTGCACCACCTTCAGCCCCTCATACCGGTCCACCCTCGCATCCGCCGAATACCCATCCTTCTGCTCCGTCAGATACAAAATCGACGTAATATCCGTGCTGATCGCCTGGTTGAAGTTGTTCGTAAACGCCTCGCGATAGATATACGAGCTCAGATACTCCGCATCCCCCACGCCGCGTATATGCGGTGAAAACTTGCGCCGAAAGCTCGCCGTCACATCCACGCCGCCCTGGTTGTTGTACACCGTCGCCGGTTGCCCCTGCGCATTTACCCCCGGCGCATCGAACCCCCTGTCCTGCAACGCCGAAAAGTGCGCGTTGAAATAATTGTCCCCCGCACCCTTATAGCGGAACGTCCCATTCTCCGAAAACCCACGCAGCGAGTAGTACAGCAGCCCCAGCGTCAAGTCTGCCGACCGCCCCAGCACCACATAATACTGGTCCCCAATCGTGATCCCCTTGGACCCCGTATTCTTGCTCGCGCTCGAGTACCCCAGCGCCGGTATCAGCAGCCCCGACTGCCTCGTCTCGCTGTCCACCGGATGCGTCACATACGGCAAAAACAATATCGGAATATCCAGCAGCCGGAACGTCGAATTCACCGCCTTCGCCTGCCCTCCCACCATCGCAATCTTCGCCGCATAGATCTGCCAGTCCGGATGCGGCAGCAGGCACGTCGTCACCGACCCGTTATAGATCGTGTAATCGGTCGGCCCGCTCTTCACCATCATCTTTCCCTCGAACAAAAACGGATTCGAGTTCTCATAACCCGCCAGATGCGACGTATTCGCCATCGCGATCCCCGCATTCGTCGTCGTCTGGATCGGCGTATTCGCCGTCTCCCTTCCCGACGCCACCGATCCATGCACGTCATAAAACGTCCCGCTCTCCGTGCGCAGGTTATACGTCCCATGGCTCGCCTCAATGCGCTCGTCGTTCTCCCCGCCCGTAATCACCACATGCCCGTCAATGGTCACCTCACCGGTCACCTTGTCGAACGTCACCGAGTCCGCATGCAGCACATGGTCTCCATACGTCAGCACAACGTTCCCCGAAGCGTAGGCCGTGTCCCCATGTTTCGACTGCAGATCGCTCTCCAGCACCACATCCTGCTTCTTCGGTCCCGGCAGCGCATACGCATGCGGTATCGTCGAAAGGTCCACCAGCGGCTCATCTCCTGCCGCCGGCGTCTCCTGAATTTGTCCCGAAACCGCAGGGGGTTCCTTCGCCGTTACGCCCTGTGCATGCAGATGTTGATGACCCGCGGTCAAGACAGTGATACTTATGAGAAGGGGCACGACAAAAACCGCTCTCCCAAACCATCGGAAGCGACGCCTCAACCGGCCTTTGGGAACCTCACCGCTTAGCTCTTGGATAAACCCGTCCACTGCTCTGAGCTTAAACGATTCCCACCCGCCGCGAACCAATTTCGTACCTTGGGCCACAGAAGCAGGGATAGAACCATGAGCAGTGCGGTACAGCGCGAAGAAACATCCGAGCCTTTTCTCTCCACCGGCACCGAAGGCGGCAACGTCCTCCGTCAGCTCGCCGCCGAACGCCTCGCCGCGCACCGCACCCGCCGCGCCGTCGCAGAAGCCCACGAGACTCTCGCCCGCCGCGAGCAGGCCGCCGCACAGCACGCCGTCCGCCTCCAGGCCCGCCGCGACGCCTCCCTCGCCGAAGTCCGGCCCAACGCCTCGCGCGTCCGCGACGCCGTCACCGCGCGCTACCAGCAGACCGTCAGCTACCGCGAATTCCTCGCGCAGGAAGCACAGCGCGCCCTCGATAAGGCCCGCGCCGAAGCCGAAGTCGCCGAGCGCAGCGCCAAAGCCATCGCCATCGCCCAGCAGCAGCTCCTCGACGAAATCGACCAGTGGAACCGGCCCGGCACCTCGGACCCATCCACCGACGGCTTCTTCACCGACGCCGCCAGCACACCCATCCTCGAGCTCGTCGAACCGCCCGCCGCCGAACCCGCCCGCGCCCGCGCCGCCACCCACGAGCCCCTCCCCCACATCTCCTGGACTCCCGCCCACCTCCAGGTAAAACTCCACGAAGGCCTCGACCGCCCCCCGCTCAAAGAGTCCTTCCACAACGACCCACCCCGCATCCTCGAGCAGGTCGCACCCGAAGAGCTCGCCGAGCTCGACGAAGAGATCGAGTTCCGCCGCTCCCCCGAGTTCCGCGAGCTCTCCCTCGAAACCCTCTCCATCCAGGCCAACATCATCGAGTTTCCCCGCCAGCTCGTCGCCCCGCGCAAAGCCCGTCCCCGCCTCGCCGAAGGCCCCCTGCGCGACGAAGCCCCCTCCCAGCCGCAGCTCCGCATCTTCGAGGTCGAACCCGATCAGATCTCCCTCACCCACCACGAGCCCGAAGCCGTCGGCCCCGTCTGGCAGGGTCTGCTCCTCAACTCCGGCACCACCGCCGAGCCCACCCTCCGCCTCTCGCCCCAGCTCGAAGAGCAGCTCCAGCTCAACCAGCAGTTCTTCGCCGCACCCCTCCTTCGCCGCCTCGCCGCCACCGCCGTCGACGGCCTCTGCGTCGCCCTCGGCCTCGCCGCCTTCGCCGCCACCGCCCTCAAGCTCGCCGGCGACCCCCTCCGCTCCGCCCCCATCCCACTCCTCGCCGGCGTCGCCGCAGCCTCGCTTCTGGTCTTCATCGGCCTCTACCAGGCCCTCTTCTTCACCTTCAACGAGGCCACCCCCGGCATGCGCGCCGCCCGCCTCGCCTTCTGCACCTTCGGCGAAACCTCACCCACCCGCAAGGCCCTCCGCCGCCGCATGATCTCCACCGCCCTCGCCGCCTGCCCCCTCGGCCTCGGCCTCCTCTGGACCGCCCTCGACACCGACCGCCTCGGCTGGCACGACCGCATCTCCCGCATGTACCCCCGAACCTACTAGCCCTCAACATCTGAAATCTGCGGGTTCGGGTGCCCCACATCCGACCCTCCACTCAGTAAACGACGGGGTGCCCCACATCGGGCTGTCCATCCCATAAACGACGGGGTGCCCCACATCTCGCTCTTTGAGATGTGGGTTCGCAGAATGTTAGTCTTCCCCCATGCCAGCAGGATTGGAACGTCGATACGGCCACGGTCACCATCACTTCGTCACGTTCTCCTGCCATCACCGTCAGGCCCACCTCGCCTCGCCAGAGTCGCGGCTGATCTTTGAACGATGTCTGGAGCAGGTTCGGCAGAGTTACGGATTCACCGTGGACGCCTACGTCGTGATGCCCGAGCACGTCCACTTGCTGCTGAGCGAGCCATCGCGCAGCAATCTCTCCGTGGTGCTACAGGCCCTCAAGATTTCGGTAGCCCGAACGATGACGCCGAGGCCGTTCTGGCAGCATCGGTTCTATGACTTCAACGTCTTCACCGACGCCAAGCGCATCGAAAAGCGCCGCTACATCCATCGCAACCCATTCACGCGCGGCCTCGTGACGCACCCCAAGGACTGGGTCGGCTCAAGCTATCGTCACTGGGCACATGGAGAAGATGGTCTGGTGCATGTCACCTCCACATGGACGTATGGCGGGTGACCCACATCTGGCCTCTCCACCCTGTAAATGGCGGGTGCCCCACATCTCGCTCTTTGAGATGTGGGTAGGGCTGGCTCAGATGGCGGCCTCGACGATCCCCACCGCGACCGCTGACCCGGCACTGCGCCCCCGATCGAAGAAGTCATCCCCAAGCCCGACAAATATCATTCTACGAATGACTGTGAGCGTCAAGAAACCAAGCCATCCCCGTTCTGGACCACCCACAGCGCAAAATTTGATTCTAAAACCACTAACCCCGTCGAAGTAGCCACTAAACCCGGCGGCAAGCGCACGAAATCACGCGAAATCCGCAGGAGCTGCGCCAACGTCAACCCCAGTCGGCCATTCCAACCGCGACCTGTGCTTGAACTCCGGCTGGAGCGTCATCGTCCGTTCACGACGCTCCCTTAACACCGTCAAAACAACCGGCTTACCCTTACTCGCATGCAGCCGCCTGGCCCACTCTCCGGTCGTCTTAACCCCAACAGAATCAACGCGAAGCACAACATCGCCAGCCTTCAGCCCAGCTCTCTCCGCCGGACTGCCCTGCGCCACCGACTCCACCAGGAGTCCCTGCCCCGCCGGACACCCGAAAAACCCCGCCAACTGCGGCTCCATCGCCTCCATCACCATACCCGTAAATGGCGTGATATGAATCATTTCCGATAAAAACCCAGGCCCCCGACCCGACGCTCCGAGCGCTGGATCACTGCCAAATGCCTCGTCGTCTGGATCATCGCCTGCGTCCGCAGGTCCAGGCGTAGCGATCCGCGCAGCAGCCTCGCGCTCCACTTCGCCGCGGTATGCAAGTTGCGTATTTACAGTCACTTGCGCTCCATCTCGAATGAGTACCAACGATGCCGCCGCACCTACTCCTGCATCGTGGATCATCCTCCGCAGGTCATCCGCGCTCGCAATGGGCTGCCCATTCATGCTCAAGATCACATCATGCGGCCGCAGTCCCGCCTTACCCGCCGGGCCGTCATGGTCCACCATGACGATCTCAACCCCCCGGCCATCCTTTATATGCAACAACATAGCCTGCTCGTTCGTGAGGTTCCCAAACAGAATCCCGAGATATCCAGGCGCATGCGGAGGAATGTCCGGAGATCCCGCACGCAACCCCATAGTGGCTCCACTCTGAGTGGAGTGGTTGGTAGCCAGCCTCTCTGCCTGACCAGAAGACACGAAGAGCACAGCACACACCACAAAGACAAAAACGACACCAGCTTGTAAATGATAGATAGATAAAGCATTAGCTGCGCTCGTCGCAGCCATCTGAAGCGACATCTTAAGCTGCTTTGGCATTCGAAGTGTACGCATTACTGGATATCGGCCGATCCCTGAAGTTCCTGAAACGAAGCATTCCTGATAGCGGGATTCACGTCCTGAGACGACACGGTGCGCAGTACTTGTCGCACACTCGAATCGCCCTCTACCGGCGTTAGCATCGATATCGCCTGCGAACGCACATCGGCACTCTTGTCATACATCAGAGCGTCCAATACGGCGTCCCTAACATGTTCATCCTTAGCAACATAGGGCTGCAAGCCATCCAGCGCTTTCATGCGCACCGCTGGACTTTTATCGTATCGCAGCGCGGAAACCAGCGTCGCTCGGAGCTCTCCGTCCCCGCCCACAGCATCACAGTTATGACCCGCACGACACTCATTCGCAAGCAGCGCCACGGAATTCGCGTGGACATCCGTGGTCGTCGCCAGTTTTGTACCGAGCAATAATAGCTGGCGAATCTCAGGGTCATCCAGTGATCCCTGCACCGTCTCGGGTACCAGACGGTTGTAGTTTACCTGTACCAGTTCGGAGTTTGGCGTTTGCACGATGCCTGAAACGCTTGCAATTGCACCACTTGCGCTATTTGAAAGGATCACGGGACGCGGCAGTTGCGGCGCATGGGCAGCCTCATACCGAGCGATAAAGTTTCCGCTCAGAAAGCCCGCTCCCACTAGAAGCGTTACCAGCGCGGGAGCTCCTTGCACAAAACTCAACCATCGGAAGGCGTTTCCGAACAATCGTTGTGGCACCGAACGCGGTGGAGCGTTGTCCAAGGCTTCATCCAGCCGCATGCGAGAGGCCGCCAGAAGGTTCGGGGAGGGCTCCAGCATAGGGGCTAATGCTAGCTCCTCGTTGAGTGCCATGAGTGCCTTCCACTCACGGCGGCAGTCATCACATGCGCCTAAGTGTTGTTCCAGCGGCAGTTGCAGCTCATCGGGCAACTCCCCGTACTGCGCCAGGATCATGTTTTGTTGTGCGGTGTCACACTTCATGTTGCGTACCTCTACGGCCTCTAAACGTTGCGTTGACGATCACCTGATGCGGGTCTATCGCTTTCGCTTGCCCGCTAATGGCCCGAAGAAGATTCATTGAAACGATTCCTGTAGCTACCGTGCATCCGCGAGCTTGGCCCGCAGCTTCCTTGTTGCGCGAAACAGCGTGTTTTTGGCTGTCTCCTCTGTCGTCGAGAGCATCTCGCCAATGGTCCTTAACTTCAATCCCTGGTAGTGTTTGAGCTCGAACACAGTACGTTCGCGCGGAGTCAATTCATCCAGGGCGTTCTGGATGGCTGCACTCATTGTCTTGCGTTCCAGTTCGCGCGCCGGGTTTGCGCTGGCGCGCCCATCGCTCAGGTTCGCCAGCAGATCAATCTCTTCGCCGCCCCCATCCAGTGCCGTGGCAGGATCTTCGCGCCTGCTCTTGCGACGACGAAGCTGGTCGAGACAAAGATTAGTTACGATGCGATAGAGCCAAGTATAGAAAGAGCACTCGAACCGGAAGTTTGAAAGGTAGCGGTACGCCTTGAGAAACGCCTCCTGATGTACATCCTGAGCATCTTGTTCATTGCCAAGGACATGCAGAGCAAGTCGGAGAACGCTGCGGTCATAGCGCCGAACCAGGGCGTCGAAGGCCTGGCGGTCACCCTTCTGTGCTGCCCGGATCAATTCGTCATCTTCGGCGCGCTGCTGCTGCCGCGCGTCCATCTGTTCTGCGGTGAGCTTGGAGCGTGCTCCGGGTTGGGCGGCAGCGTTGGGCATCGCTACCGAGGATTTTACAGACAAACTCGTGGTTGCTGTCTCACGCAATCCAAGAGCGAACGGGCTGGAGTGCCGACGGGTGTTACCGCCGAGAAGGATCGCGTCGCTTGTACTCATGCTATTTCTGACTCCGGAGTCAGGGTAACTACATTCCGATAGACGAGGGTTCGGGCGCAAACGTGAGCGAGCCTACGGCGCAGATGCGCAAGGATGTTCGTTCACAGTAGACTCATATCCATGCCGAACACCTCCAACTCTCTCTTTCCTGACAAGCCAACTACGGCCGCGCGAGCTGATTGGGTCACCGCACACTGCGACGGCGGTGCGCGCGGAAATCCCGGTCCGGCCGGATATGGAGCAGTGTTGCAAGATGAAACAGGTGGGGTTCTGGCGGAGCTCTCTGAGTTTCTCGGGGCGCGAACGAACAACTATGCGGAGTATTCGGGACTGCTGGGTTGCCTGCAGTGGGCTCTGGACAATGGCTGCCAGCGGCTTCGGGTTGTGTCCGACTCAGAGTTGATGGTGAAGCAGATTCAGGGCAAATACAAGGTGAACTCGCCGGACCTGCGACCTCTTTGGGAAGAAGCACGAAGGAGAATTGCGCAGTTGGAGCGGTTTGAGATCAGCCATGCGTTGCGCCACAAGAACAAGGTGGCGGATCAACTGGCGAATGATGCGATGGACAGAGGGATGAAGCGCGGGCAGCAGTCTGTAGACAGCCGGGCCAAAATGGCTCCGGAGGTGCGATCAGTAGCTCCAGTGGTGGCGGGCGCGCCGCGGGGATCTTCGGGAGTGGGGCAGTCAACGCCGCACCTGCCAGTCACAACAAAGCCGACAGGCGCGATGCTGCGCGGTTTCACACGGGACGGCAGTATTCACTTGCTGGGTGATGCAAGGTTGCCGGATGGAATCTTCGTCAAGGTGATCCCTGAATGAGTCATCCGATGCAGGACATGAGGTGCCGCGCAAACCTTGGGCAGCGCTGTGCATCCAACCCACCTATGTCTCTTGGTAGACGTTTGTTGCTCACAGCTTTTCCTCTGGTTTACTGCGGGTTTAGCGCATCCGTCAACGCTCAGACCTCTCAGCCGGAGGCGCTCCAGGCGGTTCGTGCTGCTGTTCATGCGGAGATGCAGGCGGATCGGGCAGACCAGAGTATATGGATGTACCACGATCACGATAAAGTGCCGGGCAAAGACGCTATATATCTTTCAATCGAGACGCGGCAGGGAACGCTGCGGCGCATGATTGATCTGAACGGCCAGCCGCTATCGGCGAGCGCTGTTCAGGCGGAGACGGATCGCATTAACCGCTATGTTCACGACGACGCGGCGCAGGCCAAGGCGCGCAAGAATGAAGCACACGATGATGCTCAGGCCGCGGAGATGCTGAAGATGCTGCCGGAGGCGTTTTTGTGGTCCATCGTGAAGGAAACGCCAGACTCTATCACCGTGAGCTACAAGCCAAATCCCAACTTCGATCCTCCGGATATGCAGGCTAGAGTGATGGGCGAGATGGCCGGAGAGATGATCATCGCGCGGGATGGCGACCGGATCCGCACCCTGCGCGGAGCGCTGACGCAGGATGTGCTGATTGGTTACGGCATTCTGGCGAAGCTGTACAAGGGGGGAACCTTCGATGTGGAGCGGCGGAACGTCGGTGGCGGCCATTGGCAGATCACGCAGACGGATGTTCACATCGGCGGTCACGCTTTATTATTCAAGAGCATAGGCCAACAGGAAGATGAGCTGAAGACTAACTGGAAGCCATCGCCAGACGATACATTGATCGGAGCTGCGAAGACGTTGGACGCGGCTGCTGGTCAGCATTGATGCTGGGGGTGCTGGCAGTCAGAAGCGCGGTAAGGATTTCGCATCCGTTGGACAACTCGTGCAATCTAAGACACAAGTGAAGACGATTTTTCATCCTTTGAAGCCGCGCGGTAGCGGCACCGGCGTGTTGCTGGTGGCTCTTGCTGCGGGCATGGCATGTCCCAGCGGGCGCGCGCAGCAGACGCTTCCAACCGCCCCTAGCGCATTGCTTGCCCAGAAGAATGAAGCACTTGCGAAGACTCCTGGATCGGGATTTGTGTTCACGCCGGGGGGGACGCAGCCGGGTCCCGACGGCGTTTCGGTGGATGCTCCGACGGACAGCGCGTTGCCATTGTCGCTTGATGATGCAATTTCCATCGGGCTGGAGCGCAACGTGCGCATGAAGTACGACAAAGCCAACCAGCGCGAGGTCAAGGGTGACACGCTAAGCGTGCTTAATGCGCTGATTCCAAACCTGAAGGTCGATGCGCAGAGTAGTGCGCAGGAGATTAACCTGGCGGCGATGGGTTTCAAGCCGTCGTTAATTGCAGGGTTTGCCAAGACGGGTTTGCTGCCAGCGGGGTATGCCTTCTCGGAGATTGCGAAGGTTAACACCACGCAGGCGGCTATCGATGCCGATCAGGTATTGTTCAATCTGCCGGATTATGAGCTGTATCGCGGAACGAAGAACGAGACTGCTGTTGTTGATTTGGAAGCACTTACGGAGCGCGGCGACTTGATTTTGGACGTCGGCACGGTATATTTGCGGGTGCTGGCGGATCAGGCGAATGTGACGAATGCGGAGGCGCAGGAGCGTTCTGCGAAGCGACTGTCTGACCAGGCGGAGCAGAAGTTGAAGGCGGGTGTGGGTACGAGTCTGGATGCGCTGCGGGGGCGGGTGGAGTATCAGCAGCGGCAGCAGAGCGTGGTTGCGGCGCAGTCTGCGCTGGAGAAGGACCGGATTCAACTGGCGCGGATCCTTGGATTGCCTGCTGGGCAGAAGCTGGAACTTACTGATTCGGCACCGTTTGCCGAGTTTGAAGGGATGGATCTGGATGCTGCGATGATTACAGCATTCAAGCATCGGAAGGACTTGTTGCGTCTCGAGCAGCAGATTGCTCTGATGCAGCGCGAGGAGAAGGCGGTTAAGTATCAGCGTTTGCCTACACTTGCGTTCAATGGGTTCTACGGAATTATCGGTTTGACGACGGGGCCGTACCACGGCGATTTCAGTGCGGCGGGGTCAGTGAACGTGCCGATCTTCCGCGAGGCAGCGCAGCGCGGAGAGCAGGATGTGGTGAATGCGCAGCTGGTGGCGCTGCGGCAGCGAGAGGCCGATCTGCGCGTGACGATCGACTCGCAGATTCGTGCTTCGATGCTGGATGTGAACGCAGCAAAGGAGTTAGTAAAGGTTGCGCAGAGTAACGTCGAACTTGCGCAAGAGGAGCTTTTGGACGAAAAGCAGCGGTTTGCGGCAGGTGTGGACGACGATCTGCCGGTCGTGGATGCTGAGGCTTCGGTGGCAGGGGCGCAGTCGCAGCTGGTGCGGACGCTGTATCAGTACAACGTGGCGAAGTTGCAGCTGGCGCGGAATACGGGTGTGGTGGAGAACCGGTATCGAGCGTATTTGGGCACGAAGTGAGTGCGTAGCGCGGATTTTGTCGCGTTTGGTGCGCTTGTCGCTCGCGTTAGTGCGTCTTTCGCCGGGGTTAGTGGTTTGGTGGAAGATTTTGCGGCAGGGTTTGCGCGAGGAGAGCTGAAGGATCGTATAAAGACGTTCGCGTGGAGCGCGTGGTGGGGTGAATCTCGGGTAGCATCGAGGTACCGCTTGACGAGACCGTGGGCGCGACAAGTTTCTCTATGTGGGTTTGGTGCGGGTTGAACAGACGACGAGTTTGGATAGGACTGCTGCTGTGCGGGATCGGCGTGATGCCCGCCCGGGGGCAGGTGCTGGCGCAGCGGAACTGGGCGGGGTCAGGTGTGAGCACGGAGCCGTGGTGGCAGAAGGCTGTGTTCTACAGGATCGATCCGGAGCGGTTTCAGGACTCGAAGGGGGATGGGCACGGAGACCTGGCGGGGGTGGTGCAGCGGATGGGCTACCTGCAGGGGCTGGGCGTGGATGCGCTGATCGTGAGGGTGGGTGAGCCGGACAAGGATGGGACTCTGATGGAAGGGTTCGATGCGCTGACGCGTGCGGCGGTGGATGGGCATGTAAGGGTGCTGGTAGAGATGGGGCCGCCGGCGTCGCAGGGAGCGGACGCGCAGTACCTGGGGATGGCGCGGGCGTGGTTGAACCAGGGAGCAGCGGGGCTGTATCTTCCGACGGCCGCGCTGGAGAAGGTGGATGGGACCGAGCATATTGCGGCACTGCTGCGGCAGCTGCGCGCGCTGACGGACAGCTTTCCGGGAGAACGGGTGTTGCTGGCGGGCGCTCCGGCGATGCAGGATCAGGGATTGCTACAGGCGCTGGCGAAGAGCGTGGCGTTGACGGCGAGCGCGCCGATGGGGGTGGCAGCCGGGGCACCGCAGGCGGGCGCGGCGGCGACGCTGCGGGGGCAGTTGATGACGGCGCTTGGGGGCGGGAAGGGAGCTCCGCTGTTGCAGGCTGCGCGCGTGGCGGGGCCGGAGGGTGCGGCGAAGATGGGGATGGAGCGGGCGGAGGCGGTGATGCTGCTGGCGTCGCGCGGTGCGGTGCTGCTGGAGTATGGGCAGGAGCTGGGGCTGGATGCGGCGGCGAAGGGTGGTGAGCCGCTGATGCAGTGGACGCCGACGAATTTGACGAGGAAGATTGTGGCGGAGCCGGAGGCGGTGCGCAGGCCAGCGGCGGGGCAGACGAGCATGGCGTTCCATGCGTATATTCCGCCGCTGCGGAAGGACCTGTTTCCGCCGCCGGTGATGCCGGTGGTGACGGAGTCGGATGATCCGGTGCCGGAGGTGGTGGACCCGAGGACGCTGCCGGGGTTTACGGCGGGGGAGTTCGATGCCGGGATGGCGGCGGTGAATGGAGCGACGGCGAATGTGGCCACGGAGCAGGGGGATGCGCGGTCGCTGCTGCATCTGTACGAGCAGTTGATTGAGCTGCACCATGAGAATGCGACGCTGCGTGAGGGGTCGGAGACGGTGCTGAACTACGATGCGCAGGATGCGGTGGTGTGGGTGCGGAGGGCTCCGGCGGACTCGCGGACGTCGGGGAGTGTGGTGGTGGGGTGTAATGTATCGGAGAAGCCGGTGGCGCTGGAGGATGTGGGTGGGGTGGGGATGCGGGGGATGCGCTCGTTGCTGACGCCGCGGCCTGCGGGGGATATCGGCGTGATGGCGCCGGGCGCTGTGCTGGTGGGGGCGGTGCGGTAGGGGTGGGGGAGAGCCCATGTCTCAGAGGCGAGACATGGGGCGGATGGTTGGGTGGAGGGGTCGCGTGCGTGGGGTGGGGTGGGTTTGGTATGGTTCTGTCATGCGAATTCTGGTGGTTGGTGCGGGTGCAGTGGGTGGGTACTTTGGCGGACGGCTGGCGGCGACGGGGCGGGATGTCACGTTTCTGGTGCGGGCGGCGCGGAGGGAGCAGTTGGAACGGACAGGGCTACAGATTGTGGACACGTATGGCGACGTGTCCGTGGTGCCGAAGCTGCTGACGGCGGAGGAGCTGAAGGGGCGTCCGCAGACGTTTGATGTGGTGATGGTGAGTACGAAGGCGTACTCGCTGGAGGCGGCGATGGAGGACTTTGCGCCGGCGGTGGGAGCGGAGACGATGGTGCTGCCGCTGCAGAACGGGATGCGGCAACTGGAAGTGCTGGATGCGCGGTTTGGAGCGGATCGGGTGCTGGGCGGGTCGGTGCAGATTATTGGGGACATGGATGCGGAGGGAAGGATCCACTCGCTGGGGAAGCTGCATGACCTGAACTTTGGAGAGCGTGACAGGCGCGTGACGGAGCGGATCGAGGCGCTGGATGCGGTGGTGCGCGGAGCGGGGTTTGAGGCGAATCTGAAGACGGATATTGTGGCGGCGATGTGGCAGAAGTGGACGCTGCTGGCGGCGATGGGAGCGATGACGTGCCTGCTGCGAGGGTCGATTGGAGCGGTGGTGGCGACGCCGGGCGGGCTGGAGACGGCGCTGGCGATCATTGCGGAGTGTACGGCGATTGCGGCGGCGAATGGGTATGCGCCGGACGCGGGGTTTCAAGAGGTGATGACGAAGCGGTTGACGGAGGCGGGGTCGCCGCTGACGGCGTCGATGTACAGGGACCTGCAGCGAGGCGGACGGGTGGAGGCGGACCATATTCTGGGCGATCTGCTGGAGCGGGGGCGCAGGCATGGCGTGGAGGCGCCGCTGGTGCGGGCGGCGTATGTGCAGCTGAGTATGTATGCGGCGACGGTGAAGGTGTGAGGCTGGAAGAACTGCCTTCAGGGCCTCAAGTGTCTTCGGTGTAGAGCAACGATGAAGGGTACGAGCTGACGCTCGTACCCTTCAAAGCAGTGAGTTAGTGAGTTAGATAGCGGGTTAGCTATTGGGGCGGGGTGTCGGGCATGATGGCGCCGGCGTTGATCCATTGGGTAATGGTGGCGATGTCGGCGTCGGAGATTTTGCTTTTGGGGGGCATGGGCATGGGGTCGTTGGCGGGGCCTTCGTGGCGGATGAGCTTGACGAGGAGGGACTTGGAGGCGTCGCCGGGAATGATGACGGTGCCGTCGTGGCCGCCTTTGAGGAGGCCGGCGCGGGTGACGATGTTGAGACCGCCGCGGTGGTTGAAGCCGCCGTGGCAGCGGTAGCAGTTGGTCTGGAGGATGGGGAGGACGTGGTGATTGTAGAAGTCGAGGGTGTTGGGTGCGGGGTCCTGCGAGGGGGCTGTGGAGGCTGCGACGGGGCTGGGCTGCCAGAGGATGGCAGCGGCGGCGAGGGCGATTGTGGCGAGGGTGAGGGTGGCGCGGTTGGGGGTGGAAGGCGATTGGAGCGCGGGGGCTGCCAGCGGTGCGATGTGGGGCTTGCGGAACATCGTGGGGGTCTCCGTGATGCTTTCAATGTAACGCGGAGGGGCGGCTGGAACCAAGCGCGGGAGGGTGCTGCGGCAGGTGCGTGGGTGTTACACAGAATGCCACGAACCCGGATCGCTACTATCGCGTGGCGAGAGTTGAAGATAGGCTGAAAAAGCTCGGCGGCTTCGCGGCCACCTTAAAAACTTGTGAGAACGATGACGCAGTGGAGACGCACCCAACGGGAGCACGGCGCAAACGCGAGAAGTCTGTCGCGTGTGATGACGGCTGTGATGGCGCTGGGTGTGATGCTGGCGGGAGCGCTGATGACGAAGACGGCGGATGCGCATCCGTTGCGCGCGCGGTCGGCGGAGGCGGTGCAGCAGGGGCATGGACAGGCGGACCGTGCGCGGTCGCGGAGTACGGTGTACAAGCCGGTGGGACATCGGAGTGCGGCGCGACATGCGAAGGCTGTGGCTGCGCATCGCAGGGCAGTGGCGGAAGCGAAGCCGGTGAGCCGTGGGCGCGGGCGGCGAAGGACGAAGCAGGTCGCGGAAGCGAGCGTAGCTGGAAGTGGAGCTGGGAGTGGAGCTGGCACTGGAGCGGCGAAGACGCTGTCGGTGGATGATTTTATGCATGCGGCGAATGCACCGGCGGGCGCGCCGGCGGTACCGGCCGGAGCTGGAGCTTCGAGCGCGCATGCAGTGAGTGCGCCGCAGGTGAGCGTGCCGCACCCGCCGATGGCGTTGGTGGAGGCTGCGCCGGGAGAGGGACATCGGAGTGCGGCTGTGGCGGGTGCATCGGACCTGGCTGGAGCGCCGTTGCGGCAGGAGCGCGCGGAGCCTGCGCGGCGGACGCGGCGGGTTCGGATGACGGCGCAGGAGGCTGCGCTGGCGGCGCCGAGCCGCGAAGAGCTTGCGGCAGAGGTGGAACAGCCGGTGGTGCTGCCGGGTTTGTACAGGAATGGGCGGCTAGTGGTTCCGAGGCCGTTGAAGGGCAGCAGGGAGATTCTGGTGCACCAGAATATGGTTGCCGACGATGAGGGGTTGAACCGGATTCAGGACAGCGATGATCTGCAGCGGATGCGTGCGGCGAAGCAGTTGGTGGAGTTTCAGGAGACGGCAGGGCTGCGGTTGAATCCGGAGCTGACGGGCGACAGGCGCTGCGCGCGGCCGTGGACGGTGCGGTTTGCGGGAGACATTGCGCGGTCGTATTATGCGCGGTTCCATGAGCCGTTGCAGGTGAACTCGGCGGCGCGAACGGTGGCGTACCAGACGCGGCTGCGGCGGGTGAATGGGAATGCCGCGGGGGTTGATGGGGATGTCGCTTCGCCACACCTTACGGGGCAGGCAATTGATTTTGGGAAGCACGGGATGACGACTGCGCAGATTGCGTGGATGCGACTCTACCTGCTTCCGCTGATGCAGTCGGGCCAGGTCGATGTGGAAGAGGAGTTTCAGCAGGCGTGCTTCCACATCAGCGTGTACCGGAACTATGACTCAGCGCAGGGGACGCGGCGACGCGTACTGGCAACGAATGAGGCAGCACCGATGCACGATGACCTGACTCGATAGGCACATCGGCAACGACGTTTTACTGGGAGAGGGTGGCCGCAGCGATGCAGCCACCCCTATTTTTTCGTGCCGGTTATTTTGGGTTGGGTTTGGGTGGGACTTTCGCGCCTTTCTTGCGGGCCTCGGAGAGGCCGATGGCGATGGCTTGTCTGGGGTTGGTGACTTTCGTGCCGCTGCGTCCGATCTTGAGCTTGCCCTCGTGCATCTCGTGCATTTCGGTGGCAACCTGACTGCCTGCGGAGGTGCTGTACTTGCGGGCGGCGGTTTTCTTCGCCGGTGTTTTTCTGGCAGCGGATTTGCTGGCCGCAGTTTTCTTTGCCGGGGTTTTGCTGGAGGAAGACTTCTTCGCCGTTGCCTTCCTGGCGGAGGTGGATTTGGTGGTGGTGGATTTTTTCGCAGCTGATTTTGCGGGTGCCTTTTTGGTTGCCATTCGGGTGAAACCTCCCGTTGACGTTGGAGCGCTGGATGCACCACTTTCGTTGCACGGGATTGCGGCGTCAGTGCTTGTTGCGCTCTCGTACGATCAGAATGGCGAGGGTGATGCAGGATGAAGCCGCGAGGATGAGCGCGAGGAGGATGTTGCGCAGGCCATGCGCGGAGAAGTGTGGCTCGGACTGCAGGGCGGCGTAGGTGGCGTTGAGATCGGCGGCGAGGCCGGGGATGGTGACGGCGTTGAAGGCTTGAGTGGCGGGGCTTAGCGGGGTGGTGGGGATGGAGCCGAAGATGCGCGCGGGCTGCGGGCGGTGGCCGTCGCGGTCTTTGGGGATGGCGGCCATCATGGCGTTGAATTCGGCGTCGCTGGGGTCGGTGAAGTAGGCGTCGTCGGCGGTGTTGGGAAAGAGAGTGACGTGGCCTGTCATCTTCTTCTCGACGGCGGAGACGCCGTCCTGGCAGACGCCGAGGGTGTAGTAGCCGCCGAAGGGAAGCTGCGGGTGGGCCTGGTGGAGATGCATGTAGGCGACGGTCATGAGGGCGGCGAGGTGGGTGACGCGGAGGGCGTCCGCACCTGCGTATTGGTTGGCGTTGCGCTTGAGGACCCAGGGCTGATCGAGGGTGTCCATGGTGCGCCACTCGCTTTTGCCGTCGACGCCGAAGTAGTAGCTGATGTCGGCGTTGAAGGAGGGGCTGTGGATGTGCCATTCGAGTTCGGCGTGGGCGGCGGGGATGAGGAGATGGCGGCCGCCGGAGTGAGGGACGATGAGCTGGGAGTCGAGCCAGAAGGGCATCATGACGTCTTCGTCGGAGGAGGCGGAATTGAGGTGGAGATGGCCGAAGTTGGCGAAGTAGCGCGCGTCGTCGACGATGACGGTGTTGCCGGAGGAGGCGAGGGCGGCGATGAGCTGCTCGGGTGTGGTGGCTGTGTGGTTGCGGAGGGTGACGGTGAAGGTGCGGGCGTTTGTGAGGCGGTTGGCGGCGAGGCGGTTGAGGGCGTCGGCGAGGCGGAGGCTTTGGGCGTGCTCGGGTGCAAGGGGGCTGGGGCCGTCGCCGCGGGTGACGCCGTAGCCGAGGCTGGTGACGATGCCGACGGTGGTGAAGGGCGGAAAGGTGGAGGGCTGGTCGAGGGAGAGGGTGGAGGCCTGGTCGAGGGCGTAGGGGCCGAGGTCGAGGTATTGGCGCTGGTCGGCGACGGAGGGAGGTGCGCCGGGGTGGACGGCGGAGGTGGCTTCGAGTTTGGGGTCTTTGCCGGCGAAGCGGTCGACGACGGCGACGGTGGGATTGATCTTGCGCATGGTCCATCCGGGAAAACGGTCGAGGCCCTGCCAGTCGTTGCCGAGGATGAGGGAGCGGAGTTGATTGAAGAGCGCGGGAGTGAGGAGCGCGGGGCCTTGCTTGCTGGAGTGGCTGGAGGTGTCGAGTTCTTTGAGCATGGACTGCGTGAAGCCGGGCTGCGCGGAGAGCTGGCGCATCATCTGCGAGAGCAGGATGGTATTGGGAGGCATGGGTGTTTCTGGGACGGTGTGTTTCTTGTGGCAGCCTGCGAGCGCGAGGAAGACAACGAAGGTGAACGCTGCGCGGTGATGGTGGGAGGACTTCTGGCGTGCGGGAGGCATGGAGTGATTAGAGCAGATGTGGGTGGTGGGGCGTCGAGAGAGCAGCGTTGATGCGGAGTGATGGCGGGGCAAGAAGCAGGGCCTCGCCTGCGGCGAAGGATGACGAGGGTTGGGTGAAGATGAGAGATTTGGGCTACAGCAGAAGCAGATTCCCTGCGGGAATGACAGAAAGAAAGGCAAGGGCAAGGGCAAGGGCAAGGGCAAGGGCAAAGGCAAGG
>JABBOG010000009.1:0-71028 GCA_019351975.1 Acidobacteriota bacterium | reverse complement strand
CAAAGGCAACGGCAACGGCGACTGAAGAGGCAACGGCGACTGAAGAGGCGAGGGTGGCGCGGGCGAGGGCGGGGTTAGGCGGTGGTTTGTTCTTCGAGCTGGGTGGCGAGGTCTTCCCACTCGGCGGTGCGGGCGGCGTGCTGATCGCGGAGGGCATCGAGTTCGGCGGCGAGGGTCTGGGCGGCTTCGGCGGTGGTGAAGAAGCCTTGCTGCTGCTCGGCGGCGAGGATGCGTGCTTCGAGGGTGGGAAGCTCGTCTTCGAGCTGTGCGACGCGGTCTTCGAGGAGCTTGAGCTTGATGGGGTTGAGGCGCTTGATGTTGGGTTTGGGCGTGGGTGTGACGGGCGCGAGCTGGCCTGTGATTTCGTGGGTGCTGGGGAGGGTTTCGGTGGGTGTGCTGATGGGGGCGCTGTCTGCGGTGCCGACGGCTTTGCTGGGTTTGAACATGCCGGTGGCGTGGTCGATGTGGGGGTTGGAGGCGGCGGTTTCGGCGATTTTGGCGACGCCGCCCTGTTTGCGGAAGAGGTAGTCCTCGTAGTTGCCGGGGTAGATGTGGACGCGGCGATCTTCGACTTCGAAGACGCGGGTGGCGAGGCCGTCGATGAAGTAGCGGTCGTGGGAGACGAAGAGGACGGTGCCGGAGAAGTTGCGGATGGCGTCGAGGAGGACGTCTTTGGCGCGCATGTCGAGGTGGTTGGTGGGCTCGTCGAGGAGGAGGAAGTTGGCGGGGGAGACGAGCATTTTGGCCATGGCATAGCGGTTGCGCTCGCCGCCGGAGAGGACGCCGAGGGTTTTGAAGACGTCGTCGCCGGTGAACATGAAGCAGCCGAGGAGGGAGCGGAGGGTGACGACGTCGACGCGGGGGTTGGAGCCGGTGATGTCGTCGAGCATTTTGGCGGCACCGTCGAGGACTTTGTACTGGTCCTGGGCGAAGTAGTCGGCGAGGACGTTGTGGCCGAGGCGGATGGTGCCGGAGGTGGGCTGCTCAAGGCCCGAGAGCATGCGGATCATGGTGGATTTACCGGCGCCGTTGGCACCGACGAGGGCGATGCGGTCGCCGCGTTCGATGGTGAAGGAGACGTCGTCGAGGATGGTCTTGTTGCCGCCGGTTGGGGTGGGATAGACCTTGTTGAGGTGCGAGACTTCGATGACGGTGCGGCCGCTGGCGGGGGGCTGGGGGAAGCTGAAGTGGATGGTGGCTTCCTCTTCGGGGACCTCGATGCGCTCGATCTTTTCGAGCTCCTTGATGCGGGACTGGACCTGCTTGGCTTTGGTGGCCTGGGCGCGAAAGCGGTTGATGAAGGCTTCGAGGGCTTCGATGCGGTCGCGCTGATTTTTGTAGGCGCTCATGAGCTGGGTGCGGCGCTCTTCTTTGAGGACCTGATACTTCTCGTAGTTGCCGTGGTAGACGTGCATGCGCTTGTTCCAGACTTCGACGGTCTTGTTGACGGTGACGTCGAGGAAGTAGCGGTCGTGGGAGATGAGGATGAACGCGTTTTCGTAGTTGTGAAGGTAGTCTTCGAGCCAGTTGCGGGATTCGAGGTCGAGGTGGTTGGTGGGCTCGTCGAGCAGGAGGAGACTGGGTTTCTGGAGGAGGAGTTTGGCGAGGGCGATGCGCATCTGCCAGCCGCCGGAGAACTCTTCGGTGCGGCGCTCCCAGTCTTCTTTGGAGAAGCCGAGGCCGCCGAGGACGGCGCCGACCTGGGAGTCGAGGGTGTAGATGTCGTGGTGGACGAGGAGCTCGGCGATCTCGGAGTAGCGGTCGGCGGCGGCGGCGTACTCACGGGATTTGGGGTCGGCGTCGGAGAGGATGTGGGTGAGGCGCTCCTGCTCGTGCTCCATGTCGCGGAGCTCGTCGAAGACGGAGAGGCACTCGTTGAAGACGGTGCAGCCCGAGAGGGCGAGGCCGTCCTGCGGGAGGTAGCCGAGGGTCATGCCTTTGATGTGGGTGCGCTGACCGTAGTCGAGGGACTCCATGCCGGCGAGGATCTTGAGGAGGGTGGATTTGCCGGTGCCGTTGCCGCCGACGAGGCCGGTGCGCTCGTTGGGCGTGACGAGCCAGTTGACGTCTTCGAAGAGGAGTTTGTGGCCGTAACGTTTGCCAGCGCTGGAGAGTTGGAGCATCTCTATCATTTTCGCATTGTGGAAGGATGAGCGCTCGGCGGGTGGATTTTGGGCTGAAACGAGTAGTGGGACGAGGGGTGCTTCGCGGTGCTCAGGATGTTGAGGCGGTAGAGCTGATGGGATGGACGGTGCAGCCGGCGACGTTGGGATTGGGTAGCCGAGATGTCTGGTGTGACGTTTCGGGTGTTGAGGGCATCAAAAACCTGATTGGTGGAGATTTGTTGAGAATGAATCGGGGTAAGGGCTCGGGGAGGGGATGCACGCGAGGGACGTGCGCAGGCGAATGGACGAAGAGCAGAGGGTTGGAGGACGGCATCGGGTGAGGAATCGCTGGCTGAAGGCGATTGCGCTGGTGGTGTGTGTCTGCGCGATCGGGATTGGGGTGACAGCGGTGTATGTGGCGCGGCATGCGGGGCCGCTGCTGCGGAGCAGCGTGATTGCGACGCTGAGTCGGCGGTTTCACTCGCCGGTAGAGCTGGACTCGCTGGACATTTCGGTGGCGAAGGGGCTGGAGGTGGAGGGGAAGGGGCTGCGGGTGTTGTATCTTGCGGGACCGACGCGGCCGGGCATGGAGCAGATGACTGGCAGGGCGGCTTCACCGATGCTGCGCGTGGACAGATTCAGATTTCGTACGACGCTGATGGACCTGCTGCATCTGCGGGTGAATCTATCGCGCGTGGATGTGGAGGGGATGGAGATTCACATACCGCCGCACAGAACGGGGGACGAAGGTGCACCGGAGCGGCAGAAGAGCCATATTGCGATCCATGTGAACGAGATTGATTGCAGGGACGTGACGCTGGTCATCGAGACGGCGCGAGCGGACCGCGCACCGCTGAAGTTCATGATTCAGAGCCTGCGTTTGACGGGCGTGGGGTCGGAGAAGCCGATGGAGTATGTGGCGGATGTGGTGAATCCGAAGCCGGTGGGAGATATTCACGCGTCGGGACATCTTGGTCCGTGGATAGGTGCTGAACCGCGGCTGACGCCTGTGGACGGGCAGTATGCGTTTACGCACGTGGACCTGAGTTCGATACGGGGGTTGCGGGGAACGCTGTCTTCGACGGGACAGTTTGAGGGGCATTTGAGCCGGATTACGGTGGACGGGACGACGAGCACGCCGGACTTTGCACTGGATATCAGCGGGCATCCGATGCCGCTGGAGACGAAGTTTCATGCGTATGTGGATGGGACGAATGGAGACACGACGCTGGATCCGGTGAATGCGATGTTGCGGCAATCGCCGCTGACGGCGAAGGGATCGGTGATGCACCTGGCGGGGAAGGGGCACGATATTTTGCTGGATATCGATATGCCGCAGGGGAGGATTGAGGATCTTTTGCAGGTGAGTATGAAGGCTGAGCCGCCGGTGATGCGGGGGACGATGGCGCTGCATGCGACGCTACATATACCACCGGGCAAGGAGAGAGTTTCGAGGAAGATGGAGGTGGGCGGCGCGTTGCACATTCGCAATGTTGAGTTTACGAGCGCGAAGCTGCAAGAGCGCATCGATGGATTGAGCATGCGTGCGAAGGGGGACCCGAAGGCAGCGAAGGCGGCGAAGGGGAGCGGGGACGTGCAGGATGTGGCGTCGAAGATGGCGGTGACGTTTACGCTGTCGCGCGGGGTGATGCTGGTGCCGTCGCTGCGGTACGAGATACCGGGGGCGACGGTGGCTATGGATGGGGTGTATCTGCTGGATGGGAGGGCGTTTGAGTTTCGGGGGCACGTGCGGACGGAGGCGACGGCGTCGCAGATGGTGACGGGATGGAAGTCGGCGCTGCTGAAGCCGTTCGATGGGATGTTCAAGAAAAACGGAGCGGGGCTGGAGGTGCCGATTCAGATTACGGGAAGCAACAGAGACTTCAAGGTGGGATTTGCGATGCGGGGAGCGGATGAGACGCCGCAGCAGATGGAGTCGAACCTGCGGGCGATGCGGGCGATGGCGGTGGACGCAGGCGACGGATCGGCGGGGAAGAAGTGAGGGGGCGGGCGGAGGTTGCGTCGGCGATCGCCGGAGGGGAAAAGATACACAATGTTGAGGTCGTTGGGTTATGATGCAAGCCATGAAGCTCTCACACTCACTCCGCGAACTCGGACAGCAGATTGAAGATTCCGTTGATAGCGTTGGCCATAGCGGAACCAAGCTTTTGCGCAACATAGGCTGGGTTTCGGCTGGAATCACGGCGCTTGCGCTGGGGGTTGTGGTGGGGCGCGAGCTGCGGCAGCGGTATAAGTTCAACCGGCGCACGCCGTATGATTTCTATGCGCATTCGGGAGACCAGGCGCAGGACGTTGAGTTTGGGGTGGGGATTTAGAGCAGTATCGCTATGGCTGGGCCCGAAGAAGAACCTGAGAGCGCCGTTTTCTTCAGGGAAAACGGCGTATAAAACTAACGCCTTGGATACACCTATAGCGATACTGCTCTAGCTTCCGGTTTTGGGGATTGTGGTGCGAAGGTGCTGACGGGTGCATCCAAGAGATGTATTGTTGGCATATATGGCAACCACCCTACTTCCGATTCTCGAGGCTGAGCCGCTTTTGAGCGGTGCGACGGGTTCAGGGGTGCGTCTGCGGGATGGTCACGGGCGGGCGTTGACGGACCTGCGGGTGTCGGTGACGGACCGATGCAATTACAAGTGTGTGTACTGCCGCACGGGGAACGACGGAGCGCAGTACTCGGAGCTGCCGATTGCGGCGTATGCGCGGATGCTGCGGGTGTTTGTGTCGTTGGGAATTGAGAAGATACGGCTGACGGGTGGGGAGCCACTGCTGCGCACGGGACTGCTGGAGCTGGTGCGGGAGACGGCGGAGCTGCGGCCGGCGTTTACGGATGCGCCGCTGGATATTGCAATCACGACGAATGGTCACCTGCTGGCGGGGATGGCGCAGCCGCTGAAGGATGCGGGGCTATCGCGGATCACGATCAGCATGGATGCGGTGGACCCGGAGACGTTTACGCGGATTACGCGGGTGCCGGGTGGGTTTGAGCGGGTGCGGGCGGGGATTCGCGCAGCGCAGGATGCGGGGCTGGGACCGGTGAAGATCAACTGCGTGCTGCTTCGAGGGTTCAACGAGTCGCAGATTGAGGCGTTCGCGGAGTTTTCGCGAAGTGAGCGGGTGATTGTGCGGTTTATCGAGTTTATGCCGCTGGAAGAAGACAGGACGTGGACGCCGGAGACGGTGGTGCCGATGAGCGAGATTGTGGCGCGGCTGAATGCGGTGCGGCCGTTGGTGGCGCTGCCGCCAAATCACGCGTCGGAGACGGCGCGGCGGTTTACGTTTGAGGATGGGGTGGGAGAGATCGGGATCATAGCGCCGGTTTCAGAGCCATTTTGCGGGCATTGCAGCCGGATTCGGTTGACGTCGGATGGGAAGCTGCGGACGTGTTTGTTTTCGCAGACGGACCATGATCTTGCGGGACTCATGTTAAGGGGTGCAAGTGACGATGATATGAGGGACTGGATACGCGGGATGGTCCAGCAGAAAGAGGCACGCCATCACATTGGTGAGCCGGGGTTTCTCAAGCCGTCGCGGAGCATGGTCCACATCGGCGGATGATGGTTTCGTCCATCGAAGGATGGGCGGGAACCAGATCTTTCGCATGAACGTAACAGGAGAGGTTGAAGATAGACTGGCGATTGCGTTATACAGGCGAGGTCAGGCGTCAGGGTCCCGTGCATGCAGCGAGGAAGTAGGGCGCTGATGCAGATCGAACGAAGGAGAGCGGGCGGAGGTACGCCCTACATCATGAAGAACCGACGCAAGAGTGATCGGAAGCAGCTAGCACCCATTGATGCACGACAGATGGACAGTCTGCGGGTATTTCATGAGGTGGCGCGCGGGCTTACGTCGAGTTTGGATCTTGATTCGCTGCTGCGTACGATCATGTCGAAGATGGAGGAGTTTTTTGGGCCGGAGCACTGGTCGCTGCTGATGTTCAACGAGGACCGGACGGAGCTGTTTTATGTGCTTTCGGCGGGGCTGGATGAGTCGCTGCTGAAGGACCTGCGGCTGCAGCCGGGCGAGGGAATTGCGGGATATGTGGCGGCGACGGGGAATCCGCTGGTGGTGCCGGACATCAGCGCGGACGCGGACTGGTCGCGGTATGCGGCGGCGCATCCGGAGCTGAATCTGCGATCGATTGCATGTCTTCCGATACGGAACGAGAGAGAGACGCTGGGGATTCTGCAGCTGAACAACAGCGAACTGGACCTGCTGCCGGAGGCGTCGATTGCGTTTCTGCGGGTGCTGTGCGACTACGCTGCGATTGCGCTCGAGAACTCGCGGCATGTGAAGCTGATTCAGCACTTGAGCATTACGGACGATTGCACGGGGCTGTTCAATGCGAGGCATCTGTACACGCTGCTGGAGCAGGAGATCAGGCAGCTTGCGCCGCGGTACATGGCGCGGGTGGTGACGATCAAGCAGCGGCACTTCAGCCTGTTGTTTCTGGATCTGGACAGGTTCAAGAGCGTAAACGATACGCATGGGCATCTGGTGGGATCGAGGCTGCTGGCGGAGGTGGGGAACCTGCTGAAGCGGACACTGGGGCCTAGCCATGCGGCGTTTCGGTATGGCGGAGATGAGTTTGTGGCGCTGCTGCGCGGGCTGGACAAGCCGGCGGCGACGGAGTTGTCGCAAAGGATATTGGAGACGCTGCGGGAGGCGAGGTTTCTGGAAGGGGAGGGGTTGTCGCTGTCGCTGACGGGGAGTCTGGGGCTGGCGACGTTCCCGCAGGATGGGGCGACGCTGCATGACCTGATCCGGTCATCGGACACGATGATGTATGCGGCGAAGGAGGCGGGGAGAAACCGGCTGGTGGTGGCGAACGGCGAGACGCCGGCGGCGCATCCTGTACCGAATGTGTCGCGGCACAGTTAGATGGGGCGGTGGGTGGGGTTGGGGTGGTGTTGGGTCGTAGAAGACGTATGGGTGCTGGTTTGTTCGCGCGGTGAATGAGGGTGTTGGTTGGGATACAACTGCTTGTGTGGGCGGTTGCCGATTGAGGTTATGGTTGAGACCACCTCGGATGGCGATACATGCATCACAGCTTTAGTTGCGCAGGAGGGGCCTGCGCGACGGGCATGAGCGTTATGTCGAACGACACGCGATGCAGGCTGTACGCACGCCGCATCTTCTACCCACTTTCGCACGAGAACAGCGTTGGCTGAACGAGATGTCGCGCTCTGAGGAATTTGATGAAAGCACTTGTGTATCACGGCCCGAAGAAGGTTTCTGTCGATAATGTTCCAGACTCGAAGATTGAGAAGTACACGGACGTAGTGATCAAGCTGACGACGACGAATATTTGCGGCTCCGATTTGCATATGTACGAGGGGCGTACGGATGTGGAGAAGGGCAAGATTCTGGGGCACGAGAATCTGGGCGAGGTGGTAGAGGTTGGGAAGGCCGTCGACACGGTGAAGAAGGGCGATAAAGTGGTGCTGCCGTTCAATATCGGCTGCGGATTCTGTGCCAATTGCGAGCGTGGGCTGTCGGGATTCTGCCTGACGTGCGCGGACCCGAAGGTGATGCCGGGCATGGCAGGAGCAGCATATGGATTTGCAGGAATGGGGCCGTATGCGGGCGGGCAGGCGCAGTATCTGCGGGTGCCGTATGCGGACTACAACTGCCTGCAGCTGCCGCCGGACGCGGATGAGAAAGAGAATGACTATGTGATGTTGTCGGATATTTTCCCGACGGGATGGCATGCGACGCGGCTGGCGAACCTGCAGCCGGGCGAGTCGATTGTGATCTTTGGCGCCGGGCCCGTGGGGCTGATGGCGGCGATGTCGGCGCGGATTCAGGGAGCTAGCCAGATCTTTGTGGTGGACGGGAAGAAGGACCGGCTGGCATTGGCAAAGCAGATTGGAGCGACGCCGATTGACACGATGGATGGCGAGATTGGCGACCAGATCCGTGAACTGACGGGCGGATGGGGCGCGGATTGCGGCGCGGAGTGCATTGGATACCAGTGCCACAACGCGGCAGGCAAAGAGGTGCCGAACCTGGTGATGAATTCACTGGTGGATGCAGTGAAGGCGACGGGAACGCTGGGGGTTGTGGGCGTCTTTGTGCCGAAGGATCCGGGGGCGGAGGACAAGCTGGCGAAGAAGGGCGAGATTGCGTTCGACTTCGGCAAGTTCTGGTTCAAGGGGCAGAAGATGGGCACCGGGCAGTGCAACGTGAAGGCGTACAACCGGCGGCTGCGCGACCTTATCCATCAAGGGAAGGCGAACCCGTCGATCATCATTTCGCACGAGCTTCCGCTGGAGGATGCGCCGGACGCGTATAAGCATTTCGACGACCGCGATCATGGTTGGACGAAGGTAATCTTGCATCCGAACGGGATGAAGACCGCCGCATAGAGATTTTCAAAGTTTACCGACGCCGGGTCTCCCCAGGGGCCCGGCCTTTTTTTGTTGCGGGTACGTGAGTCTGTGGCGGGATTCGTGTACCGGGAGACAGTGAAGAAGGTCCTCCGGCTTCGCCGAAGGATGAGGATTCTTTGGGAGTCGGTGGCGAGTCTTGGGGCGGGACGGGTTGGCCCGGCCGGTTAGGAGATGCCGGTGATGTCGCCGTTTTCGTCGATGTCGATGTCGAGGGCGCGGGAGGCTTTGGGGAGGCCGGGCATGAGCATCATGGCACCGGAGATGACGACGAGGAAGCCTGCGCCGGCGGAGAGGGAGATGTCGGAGACGTGGAGGTTCCAGCCGGTGGGAGCGCCCATCAGCTTGGGGTTATCAGAGAGGGAGTACTGGGTTTTTGCGATGCAGATGGGGAGGTGACCGAAGCCCCAGCGCTCGAAGCGGGCGAGGCTTTGGTGGGCGGCTTCGCTGAGTTCGATGCCGTCGGCACCGTAGACGGAGCGGGCGACGGCGGTGATCTTCTCGGTGACGGAGGCGGTGGGGCTGTAGGTGGAGATGGGCGCGACATTGGGGTTGGCGTCGATGGTTTCGACGACTTTGCGGGCGAGGTCGGCGGCACCTTCGCCGCCCTTGGTGAAAGCTTCAGAGAGGGCGAAGGAGGCATCGTGGGCTTCGCAGAAGGCCTTGAGGGTGTTGAGTTCGGCGTCGGTGTCGTTGGGGAAGCGATTGATGGCGACGACGACGGGGAGATGGAAGCCATGCACGATGGAGATGTGCTTTTCGAGGTTGGAGAAGCCGCGCTGGAGGTCGCCTTCGCCCTGGTTGCGGAGGCTCTGGACGGTGGTGACGAGGACGGCCAGAGAGGGCTTGATGCCGGAGGAGGGCATGACGAGGTCCATGTACTTCTCGAAGCCGAGGTCGGAGGCGAAGCCGGTCTCGTTGACGACGTAGTCGGTGAGGCGGAGGCCGATTTCGTGGGAGACGACGGAGCTGGTGCCGTGGGCGATGTTGGCGAAGGGGCCGCAGTGGACCATGGCGGGCGTGCCTTCGGTGGTCTGGACGAGGTTGGGAAGGAGGGCTTCGGAGAGGAGTGCGAGCATGGGGCCGGTGGCACGGAGGTCGGCGGCGGTGACGGGGTCGCCGTTGCGGTTCTGGCCGATGATGATGCGGGCGATGCGGCGGCGGAGGTCTTCGCGGCTGCTGGCGAGGGACAGGATGGCCATGATCTCGGAGGCGGCTGTGATGAGAAAGCCACTGGGGCGATTGTCGCCGTCGCGGTGGCGTTTCGGCGGGGCGTCGGCGCTGGCTGGGGCGGTGACGCTGAGGACGACGTTGCGGAGGGCGCGGTCGTTCATGTCGAGAGTGCGGGGCCAGGTGACGGCGGTGGGGTCGATGTCGAGTTCGTTGCCGTGGAAGAGGTGGGAGTCGATGAGTGCGGCGAGAAGGTTGTGGGCGGAGGTGATGGCGTGGAAGTCGCCGTGGAAGTGGAGATTGATCTTTTCGGCGGGTTCGATCTGGGAGCGGCCACCGCCTGCGGCACCACCCTTCATGCCGAAGACGGGGCCGAGGGAGGGTTCGCGCGAGGAGATGATAGCGCTTTTGCCGATGCGTTCGAGGCCCTGAACGAGGCCGATGGCGGTGACGGTTTTGCCTTCGCCGGAGACGGTGGGGGTGGTCGCGGTGACGAGGATGAGCTTGCCGCGCCGGTCGCCGCGGGGGGAGGTCTTCAGGAGATCGAGGCTGAGCTTGGCGCTGATGGGGCTGCGGCGTTCGACCATTGCTTCGGGCAGGTTGAGCTTGGCGGCGACGGCTTCAATGGGCAGCAGGTTTTTCTTCAAAAGATCCTCAGAGGGTGGGGTTATAGGAATGCATCAGCACCCTACCAAGGATATCCCTGGTAGGCGGGTTCGCGTAGATGCAGCGCCGCAGGTTGAGCGGATTTGTTGATGGTGTGGTGTGGCAGGGGTTGGGCTGTTGGAGGATGCTGAAATTCAGGGGAGAAGAGGGCTTCTGTCTGCGGTTAAGCTGCACTGGCATCAGTGGTTTGATGAACGAGGTAAGCAGACCTGGGGCTCCGCCCCAGGCTGGTATATCACGGGCCTACGGCCCTCAGAAGCGCTCTGCAAGATCAGCCAATCCGCTCCAGGGAAGATCTGATCAAGTCCGAAGCATTCCTCCGTGGTTGAAGCCACATTCATTCCTGGATGATTTACGGACGGGCTGAAGCCCGTCCCCTTCAGAAAACGGACTTAAGCAGAGGTCCCTTAGAAGTGCTGGGTTTGGAGCCAGGCGCGGAAGTCGGGGCCGAGGTCTTTGTGTTTGAGGGCGAGCTCGACGGTGGCTTTGAGGAAGCCGAGCTTGTCTCCGGCGTCGTGGCGTTTGCCTTCGTACTGGAAGCAGAAGGCTTTCTCGTGCTGGAGAAGGGCCTTGATGGCGTCGGTGAGCTGGAGTTCGCCGCCGCTACCGGGCTTGAGCTGCTCGATCATCTGGAAGATGCGGGGGGTGAGGATGTAGCGGCCGATGATGGCGTTCTGGCTGGGGGCCTCGGAGGGTTTGGGCTTTTCGACGAGGTTGCGGATGGCTTTGAGGCGAGGGTCGTGGCCGGTGGAGACGCAGTCGAGGCAGCCGTAGAGGGAGATGGCGTCGCCTTCGACGACTTCGGAGCCGAGGATGGAGGCGTTGACTTCGGCGAAGGCCTGAACCATCTGCTGCATGCAGGGGACGGTAGCGTCGACGATGTCGTCGGGGAGGATGACGGCGAAGGGCTCGTTGCCGACGAGCTCTTTGGCCATGAGGACGGCGTGGCCGAGGCCGAGGGCTTCGGGCTGGCGGACGTAGCTGATGCGGGCGAGGCGGGAGACGGAGCGGGTGAGGTCGAGGAGCTGCTGTTTGCCGCGCGCTTCGAGGGTGGCTTCGAGCTCAGGGGAGCGGTCGAAGTGGTCTTCCATGGTGGTTTTGCCGCGTCCGGTGACGATGATGATGTCGGTGCAGCCGGCGGCGACGGCCTCTTCGACGCCGTACTGGATGAGAGGCTTGTCGACGAGGGGAAGCATCTCTTTGGGCGTGGCTTTGGTGGCGGGAAGGAAGCGTGTGCCGAAACCGGCTGCGGGAATCACTGCTTTGCGGATTGTCTGAGTCATTACCTGGAAATCTCTCAATGTTCAACGAGTAGTATCAACGAAGCCGGGCGCTATGGGAGTCGGCCCACGCGTGAAGTAGTGTAGCCACGGTAAAGTGCGTGACGAGGCGCGGAACGATAGTAGAGCCCGGATATTCAAGCTGAGATGGGAATGGCGGCGTTGAGGTTGCCGGGTAGAGTGAAAGGTTTGTGAAAATGCGGAGGGCGGAGCTGGGGGATTTGGGGGCGGGGTGCTCGGCGCTGGGGTTTGGGTGCGCGCCGGTGATGGGCCGTGTGGGAAGGAAGGCGTCGCTGGCGGCGCTGGGAGCGGCGTACGACGCGGGGGTGAGCTTTTTCGATACGGCGCGGTCGTACGGGTACGGGGAGGCTGAGGGATTGCTGGGGGAGTTTTTGCAGGGGCGGCGAGAGCAGGTGGTGGTTTCGACGAAGTTTGGGATTGTGCCGGCGCGGGTGAGTGCGCTGAAGCGGGCGGTGAAGCCGGTGGCGCGAGCGGTGCTGGAGGTTGCGCCGGGGTTGCGGAGAGTGGTGCGGGGGCGGCTGCAGGCGCAGTCTTGGGGTGGGCAGTTCGGCGTGGCGGCGATGCGGGAGAGCGTGGAGGCGAGCTTGCGGGCGCTGCGGACGGAGTATGTGGATTTGCTGTGGATGCATGAGCCGACGTTGGGCGTGCTGGAGCGCGGAGAGCTGATGGAGGCGCTGGAGGCGTTGGTGGCGCAGGGAAAGGTGCGGGGGTTTGGGGTGTCAGGTGAGGCGGATGTGGTGGAGGCGGCGCTGGGAATGGGGGTCAAGGCGGTGCAGTTTGGGTGTGGGGTTTTTGCGCCGGAGGTGCGGCTGGCGGAGGGGGTGGTAGCGGTGGGGAACCATCCGTTTGGCGGTGCGGCGGGTGTGGTGCGGTGCAGGGAGATGCTGGCGGCGGTGGCCGGGGATGAGAGGACGCCGGAGGTGCTGCGGGAGAAGCTGCGAGAGGGCGGGGATGCGTTGCTGGCGGATGTAGTGCTGAACGTGGTGGCGGGCGGGAGCGGGGTGCAGGTGGTGGTGGCGTCGATGATGCGGGTGGAGCATGTGCGGGCGAATGTGGCGGCGATGGAGCGCAGCCGGTTTGAGGCGGAGGAGATTGGGTGGCTGCGTGCGGCTATGGGGGATTTGCAGGAAGGGGCCTGACGCAACGTTGCTGGTGGAAAAGGAGGGGAGGATATGGGTTCTGTGAGGGGCTTCGGGGTCCTTCGACTGCGCCTCTCGCGGTGAGGCTGCGAGAGGCTTCGCTCAGGATGACAGGTTTATGGGCGCGGCGGGCGCGGCTTGGGTGTGGCTGGGGTACGGCTTGGGGGAATGCTTTTTAGAGGACGGGGCTGTCGTTGTGGAGCATGGCTTTGCGAATGATTCTGATGGGGGCGAAACCCTGGCGCATGAAGTTGTCGTGGAACTGTTCGAGGTTGAAGGCGGCGCCTTGCTGCTTCTGGACGTCGGCGCGGAGTTTCATGATTTCGAGCTTGCCGAGGGTGTAGTAGAGGTAGAGGGCGTCGGAGGTGCCGCGCTTGGTTTCGACTTCGGCGATGGGGCGCGCCTGGTAGCCTTCCTTGACGAAGAAGTCTTCGGCTTCGGGGATGGTGAGGGCACCGCCGACGCCGGTCTGCATGCGAATGCCGACGACGAAGCGGGCGTCGCGGAGGAGGGCGTCCTGGAGCTGGCCGAGGCGGATGAGTTTGGCTTCGCGTTCGGTAGAGGCACCGGCGCCGGGCTGGCCGTAACCCTCGTCGAGCATCATCTGCTCGCAGTAGTGGGCCCAGCCTTCGATGTTGGTGTTGGCACCGATGAGCTTGCGGATTTTCGAGGGGAACTGCGGCTGCCAGAGGAACTGGACGTAGTGGCCGGGGTAGGCTTCGTGGACGCTGGTGGAGACGATGGTGCCTTCGTTGAAGGCGGCCATGTACTCGGATGTGCGCTGGGCGGACCATGAGGGGTCAGGCAAGGTGACGTTGAAGTAGGCCTTGGCGGAGTGGGTTTCGAAGGGGCCGGGAGGGTCCATGGAGGCCTGCGTGGTGGCGCGCATGAAGGGCGGGGTCTCTTCGAGGGTGGGCTGGACCTGGCTGGGGATGGTGATGATGTGGTGGGTCTGGATGAAGGATATTTCGGAGTTGAAGCGGTCGTGGAAGGCCTGCAGGAGCTTGTCGGGCGCGGGGTGGATGGCGGCGAGTTCGGCGAGCTCCTGCTGTGGGGTCTTGGAGGGGTCGATCTCTTTGGCGATCCTGGCGAACTCAGCTTGATTTTTGTGGAGGTCGTCGTAACCGATCTGGAGGAGTTGAGGGAGGGGGATGTCGACCATCTCGTTGTAGGAGAGGGCCTTGGAGAAGGTGTCGGCACCCCAGCGGAAGTCGCCGCTGGAGCGGAGGAGGAGGTCGGATTTCATCCATGCGCCGTAGCTTTGGAGGGCGGCGATGACGGCGGCGTTGGACTTGGCGAAGTCGGCTTTGGCCTGGGGATCGGTGGCGGTGGCGAAGGCTTCGGGGACGTCGTGCTGGAAGAAGCTGACGAGGCCGTCGATCTGTTCGAGGGCAATTTCGGTGTAGATGCGAGGGGGATTTTTGAGGTTTTTGCGTGCGTCTTCGAGGGCTTGCGGGATCTGGCGCTCGCGCTCGACGGCGGCGTGAAGGCGTACGTCGACGGGGGCGTAGGGGCGCTCCATGATGACGAAGATGGAGTTGGTGACGCCGCTGGAGTAGTTGTCGGGGTTCTTCTCCCATGGGCGGATAACTTCGAGTTGGAGGAGCTGGGCGCGGATGGAGTTGAGGAGGATCTGATAGTCGGCGGCAGGCTCGGCGTCGAGAGCGGTGGGGTCGATCGCTTGGAGCTTCTTTTCATACTCGTGGAGGGCGGCGACTTCGCGCTGCTCGCTGGCTTCGGAGTAGTCTTCGAGCTGGGTGTCGTACTGGTGGAGGCCGGCGCTGGTGGCGGCGGTGGGGGAGAACTTGAAGTAGACCTGGTCGAAGTACTGGTCGGTGAGGTAGCTGAAGGTCTGGTTGGCGCCGTCGGCGGAGAGGTGCTGGGCGGGGGTGGACGGGGTGATGAGGAGGGTGGCGAGCAAGGGGAGCAAAGCGAGGCGGCGAAGAATCATCTTGCGCAAAGTGTAGCGCAAATGGGGGCGGAGTTCATGGTCCGTGCAAAAAGAAGGTCCTCCGCCTGCGGCGAAGGATGACAAATTCTGGTGCTTTCGAGTTCATGGTCCGGATAAAAAGCAGGTCCTCCGCCTGACCATCCCAGCGAGCCAGAACACTCGCCGGGGACCCCGGTGCGGCGAAGGATGACAAGGTTTATTGCAGGAACCAGGGTTAGGGGGTGTCGGAGGGGCGGAGGAGTTCGAGGAGGTCGCGGGTTTCGGAGAGGACGATGCTGGCCTGGGCGCTGGAGAGGGGCCAGCGGAGGGTGCCTTGCGGGGTGAGCTGGGCACCGTTTTTGGCATTGCGGGCGACGAGCTTCATGAGGGCGCCGACGTTGACGCCTCGGTTGTCTGCGGGGGCGGTGTGGAGCTTCTCGCTGAAGGTGATGTAGAGCATCTCGCGCATGGGCTTGAGCTTGCCTGCCTGTGCGGAGGGTGCGTTGGAGGGGCGGGCGGCGGCGGTTTCGCGCAGGGCTACAGTGGCGTTGGTAACGGGGCGGTTGGCGGCGGCGCGGGTGGAGAACTGGAGGTTGGCGGTCTGGGGTGCCTGACCGTGGCGACCGGCGAGCGGTGCGCGCTGGGAGGGTGTGGGGGGCTGCGTGGACCAGCTGCCGAAGGTGGGGCGCTGCATGGTGGGGCGCGCGGGAGCGGGTGCTGGTGCGGCTTTTTTGGGCTCTTCTTTTTTCTGCTCCTCGAAGGCGGTGCGCTTGCGTTCGATCTGGGCGATGCCGAGGGTCTCGCAGGTGAGGCGGATTTCGCCGGCGATGAGGAGGTGGAGGACGGTTTCGGGGGGCTTGCCGTAGCGGTCTTCGAGCTCGGCGCGGACCTCGGTGAGCATGGCCATGGACTCGGCACCAGCGATGCGTTTGTACATGCGGAGGCGCTGGCCTTCTTCGGGGATGTAGGTGTCGTCGATGCGGAGGGAGATGCCGAGGTTGACGGTGACCTGGGGACGCTCTTCGCGGGCGTCGCCTTTGAGGCGGCTGACGGCCTCTTCGAGCATGGTGGTGTACATCTCAAAGCCGATGGCTTCGATGTGGCCGGACTGCTCGCCGCCGAGCATGTTGCCGGCGCCGCGGAGTTCGAGGTCGAGGGCGGCGATTTTGAAGCCGGCGCCGAGGTCGGAGAACTCTTTGAGGGCGGCGAGGCGGCGGCGTGCGATCTCGGTGAGCTGCTGCTCGGGCGGGATGAGGAGGTAGGCGTAGGCGCGGCGGTTGGAGCGTCCGACCCGACCGCGGAGCTGATAGAGCTCGGAGAGGCCGTGGCGGTCGGCGCGGTTGATGATGATGGTGTTGGCGCGGGGGATGTCGAGGCCGTTTTCGATGATGGAGGTGGCGCAGAGGACGTCGTACTCGCCGTCCATGAAGGCGAGCATGGTGCGTTCAAGCTCGGCTTCGGGGAGCTGGCCGTGGCCGACGACGACGCGGGCGTGGGGGACAAGTTCTCGAATCTTGGAGGCGAGCTCGTAGATGGTTTCGACGCGGTTGTGGACGAAGTAGACCTGGCCGCCGCGCTCGAGTTCGACTTCGACGGCGGTGCGGATGAGCTTCTCGTCGAACTTGGCGACGATGGTCTGGATGGCCATGCGGTCTTTGGGCGGGGTCTCGATGACGCTCATGTCGCGCAGACCGACGAGCGACATGTGCAGGGTGCGGGGGATGGGCGTGGCGGACATGCTGAGGACGTCGATGGCGGCGCGCATCTGCTTGAGGCGCTCTTTGTGGCGGACGCCGAAGCGCTGTTCTTCGTCGACGACGAGGAGGCCGAGGTCCTGGAATTTGAGACCCTGGGAGAGCAGCGCGTGGGTGCCGATGAGGATATCAACTTTGCCTTGTGCGGCGCGCTCGAGGACGTCTTTTTTTTCTTTCGCGGTGCGGAAGCGGGAGAGCATTTCGATGATGACGGGGAACTTGCTGAAGCGGCGTTTGAAGCTTTCGAAGTGCTGGAAGCAGAGGACGGTGGTGGGGGTGAGGACGGCGACCTGTTTGCCGTCCTGCACGGCTTTGAAGGCGGCGCGCATGGCGACTTCGGTCTTGCCGTAGCCGACGTCTCCGCAGAGGAGGCGGTCCATGGGCTGGGTGGATTCCATGTCGGCCTTGATGTCGGCGATGGCGGTGAGCTGGTCGTCGGTCTCGTTGAAGTCGAAGGCGTCTTCGAACTCGCGCTGCATGTTGTTGTCGGGCGAGAAGGCGGTGCCGACGGCGGCTTTGCGCTGGGCGTAAAGCTTGAGGAGCTCCTCGGCCATGTCCTGCATGGCTTTTTTGACGCGGGCCTTGGTCTTGGCCCAGGCGGGGTTGCCGAGGCGGTTGAGCTGGGGCGCGGGGCCGGTTTCGGTGGAGCGGTACTTCTGGATGAGGTCGAGGCGGGTGAGAGGGACGTAGAGCTTGGCGTCTTCAGCGAAGGTGAGGATCATGAGCTCGAGGGCTGAGCCGTCGGGCTGTTCTATGGAGCGCAGGCCGTCGTAGCGCGCGATGCCGTGTTCGACGTGAACGACGAAGTCGCCGACGGCGAGGTCGCGGAAGTCGGAGACGAAGGCGGAGGTTTTGGAGCGCTTGCGGGCGGGACGGGCCATGACGTCGGCGTCGTCGTTGAGGTCGTTGGCACCGATGAGGATGACCTGGCGGGCGGAGCGGCGATCGACGTCCTGCACCTGCACGCCGTTGGCGATGGCGGCGCGGACGATGACGGGGGTGCGGAGATCGCCGGCGAGGTAGCTGGATTCGGAGTAGACGGTGGTGGAGCTGCCCTGATCGAGGCGTGAACCGATGCGGTAGGCTACGCCGTACTCCTGCATGAGGCCGGCGAGGCGTTCGACTTCGCCTTGATTGGGGGCGGCGATGAGGACGCGGGCTTCGTTCTCCATGAGGAGTTTGAGCTGGTCGATGAGGGCGGGGATGGAGCCGTGGAAGCGCATGGTGGGGCGGGTGGAGAACTCGATTTCGCTGGCGTCGCTGCGGTCGCCTTCGAGGATGTCGACGGCACCGAGCTGGTCGAGTTCGAAGCCGGAGTAGGCGCGGATGTTGTCCTGCAGCTCCCAGGGGGAGAGGTAGAGATCTTCGGCGCGTACGAGGGATCCGATGCCGGAGCGGTCGTGGCGCTGCTCGACTTTATTCCACCAGCGTTCGCCCTGGTTTTCGACCATGGCGGGCTCTTCGACGAAGACGCGGGTGTGGGGGCCCATGAGTTCGAGGAGAGAGGATTTGGCACCGGCGACGGCGGCGTAGAACTCCCATCCGGGGAAGATGGTGGCCTCGGAGGCGCGGCCTGCGACGTGGGTCTGGAGCTCGCGGGAGGTTTCGCCGCCTTCGAGGGCGGCGCCTGCGGCACCGCTGCGGGTGAGGCGGGCGTTGATGGCGCTGAGGAGGGCTTCGGTGGCGGGGGTTTCGGTGAGCGGGAGGAGAAGGACTTCGTCGACGGCGGAGCTGGAGCGCTGGGTGTCGGGGTCGAAGCGGCGCATGGATTCGATCTCGTCGCCGAAGAAGTCTATGCGGACGGGGCGCTCCATTTCGGGGCCGTAGACGTCCAGGATGCCGCCGCGAACGGTGACCTGTCCGGGCATCTCGACGACGTCGACGCGGGTGTAGCCGACGGAGAGGAGATGGTCGATGAGCATGTCGGGGAGATGCTCTTCGCCGACGCGCAGACGGAGCGCAAGAGCGGCGTAGAAGTCGCGGGTGAAGAGCTTCATGCAGGCGGCTTCGACGGGAGCGATGACGAGGCGTGCGGGACGGTCGGCCTTTGAGCCGCTGGCGAGCTTCCAGAGAGCAACGGCGCGCTGTTCCTGGATTTCGCCGTGGGGAGAGATGCTTTCGAAGGGAAGGACGTCGTGCGCGGGGAGGCGAAGGACCTCGTCGGGGTGGAGTGCGCCGGTGAGCTCGCAGGCGGCGAGGACGGCGGTGTGGAGGGCTTCGGCGGCTTTGTTGTCGGAGACGAGGACGAGAGCGGGGGAGGGTGCGCCGGTGGCGGATTGCGAGGCGCGGACGAAGTAGGGGAGATAGAGGGCGCGTGCGGTGGCGGTGAGGCCGGACACACGTCTCCGGCCCGTGCCGCCGGCCAGGTGGCGACGCGCACGCTCGAAGGCGGCGGTGTGCTCCAGATCCGCCATGAACTCGCGGACAAAGGGAAGAATCATGCAGAGACTAGTCTATCGTGAGGTTGCGCTCAGGCTGCGTTTTCTTCGCGGTTATCCGGACGGCTGAGGACGGCCTGGCCGTATTCCAGCAGTGTGACCATGATGACGCCGCCGGCGATGTTGCCGCCGACGGCGGGGAGGAGCCAGCGTGGGTAGGCGATCCAGGGAAGTTGGTGGGTGAGGACGGCGGTGAGGATTTCGCCGGAGGAGGCGATGCAGTGGGCGAAGTTGCCGAGGCCGACGACGAAGGTGAGCGCCCAGATGACCATGACGGAACCAGTGATGGAGTGCGAACCGGAGACGAGCCAGGCGGCGGTGGCGATGATCCAGCCGGCGACGACGCCGCTCCAGAAGACAGCGGAGGACGGATGGTTGACCGCATCGACGCCGAGGCTGGCGATGGCGCGGACGACGGCGGGAGGCATGGACTGGGTGAGTCCGGCGAGGGCGGCGAAGGCGAGCGCGCCGATGATGTTGGCGGGGAGCACGGTGGCCCAGAGGCGCATGGTGTTCCAAAGCTGGCGGGGTTCGGTGAGGACAAGCGCGACGGGGTAGAGGGTGTTTTCGGTGAAGAGCTGTGAGCGGCCGAGGATGACGACGATGAAGCCGAGGGGATAGAACATGCGGGAGATGACGAAGGCTCTGGGGCCGGTGCCGAGAGTGGCGAGAATGAGCGCGACACCGAGCGCGGAGAGGCCCATGAGAACGCCGCCCATGAGGCCGGAGATGGCGAGCGAGACGCTGGAGCGCTTGAGTTCTTCCTTGGCGTTTTTGGCGACCTGCTCGTAGATGTCCTGGGCGCTGGGGCGGGAGAGGTTTTTCTGATCGGAGTTGGCGTCGGGTTCGGAGGAGGGCTGTGTGGCGGCGGTGGCATCTTCGGGCGTGGCCCAGCCGGATTCGGGTGTTTCGTTTGGAGCATGGATATTGGTGTCGTCCGCCATAAGGTTTCCTCGTTGCAATTTGCTTATGGAGCATGAGATGCAGATGCGCGGGTGCACTGGAGGGAAGGTTGATAAAATCGAGATAATGTCCGCCGCCCTTGCACTTTCGCCCGAGGTTCTTGCCAAGTACCAGCCTGTGATTGGGCTGGAGGTTCATGTTCAGCTGCTGACGCGGTCGAAGGCGTTCTGCGGATGCCGCAATGAGTATGGCGGCGAGCCGAATACGCATGTGTGTCCGGTATGCCTGGGGCTGCCGGGAGCGCTGCCGGTTCTAAACAAGCAGGCGGTGGAGTTTGCGGTGCTGGCGGCGAAGGCGATCGGCTGCGAGATCCGCGAGACGAGCGTGTTTTCGCGCAAGAATTATTTTTATCCGGACTCGCCGAAGGGATATCAGATTTCGCAGTTTGATAAGCCGATTGCAGAGCATGGCGTGCTGCATGTGCCTGCGTTTGGTGCTGGCGGCGAGGCGATTACGAAGGCGATTGGGATCACTCGGCTGCACATGGAAGAGGACGCAGGGAAGAGCCTGCATGATGGGTTTGCTGACTCGGGGACGCGGACGTATATCGACTTGAACCGATGCGGGACGCCGCTGGTGGAGATTGTGTCGGAGCCGGATTTACGGACGCCGGATGAGGCGTTCGAGTACCTGACCAAGCTGAAGGAGATTCTGCTGTACACGGGCGTCTCCGACTGCAATATGGAGGAGGGCAGCCTGCGCTGCGACGCCAACGTGAGCGTGATGCTCAAGTCGGATTGGGAGGCGCGCGGTGCGGCTGCGTTCGGGACGAAGGCTGAGGTGAAGAACGTCAACAGCTTCCGGTATATTCGCGCGGCGCTGGAGTATGAGATCGAGCGGCAGATTGGGGTGATCGAGGACGGCGGGCGGGTGGTGCAGGAGTCGCGGCTGTGGAACAACGCGGAGGGGCGGACGTTTTCGATGCGCAGCAAGGAGCAGGCGCATGATTATCGGTATTTTCCAGAGCCGGACCTGCCGCCGCTGGTGGTGGGAGCGGCGTGGCAAGAGCAGATTCTAGCGGCGATGCCGGAGCTGCCGGAGGCTCGGCGAGCGCGGTTGATGGAGCAGTATGGGTTGTCGGCCCAGGATGCGGCGACGCTGACGACGGACCGCGGGTTGGGGGACCGGTTTGAGGTTGCAGCGCGGGCGGCGAAGTCGGCGCGAAGGGTGGCGGCAATTCTGTTGAGCGAGATTACGATGCGGCTGCGGGCGGCTGGGATAGCGTTTGAGCAGTCGCCGGTGACGCTGGATGGCGTGGTGCTGGCGGCGGACCTGGCGGAGGCGGGCGAGATCAGCTCGAAGCAGCTGAAACAGCTGCTGGATACGTGCTTTGCGGAGGGACGCGACTTTGCGTTTGTGTATGACCGCGACAAGCCACAGCAGATCTCCGATACAGCGGCGATTGAGGCGATGATCGATGAGGTGATTGCGGCGAATCCGGGACAGGTGGCGCAGTTCAAGGGCGGCAAGCGTACCGTGGCTGCGTTTTTTGTGGGTCAGGTGATGCGGTTGAGCAAGGGGCAGGCGAACCCTGCACTGCTCAATGAGTTGGTGGTGAAGAAGCTGGACGCGTAAAGTGGCACCTCGAACTCACAATTCGGTCGATGCATCCAAGGCCGCAGGATGATGCGCTCGACGGAGAAGCTGCGGAAGTACGGTTGTGATGAGGACACGGAGCTTCGTGCGGAGCTGCGCGAGATGGTGCTGCATCCGCAGCGCTGTCTATTTCCGGCGTGGAGCTGGCAGGCTGCAGTATCGAGTGCCGTGTTTCGGGCGGCCATATTTTTTCTGACGAATTTGCGCGCGGGAGTGGCTGCGGCGGTGCGCGCGGGTGGGGTGGAGGTGGTGTTTGCGGTGTTTGCGGCGGGGCTGCTGGGGGCGGTATCGCAGCGGCTGCGGCTGGCGCGGCCGATGTGGGCGACGGTGGTGGTGGTGTGGCTCGCGTTCCCGGCGATCATGATGCTGGCCCAGTTTGGGGTACACCAGGAGGCGGGTACGAGGTACATGGGAACGGGACTTGTGGCGTCGTTTGCGCTGAGCGCGATTGCGTCGTCGTTTAGCTGGTTTGCGATGCGGCATGGGGTGATGCTGGGTGGGGATGCGAGCACGACGATGACGCATGATGCGCATCATCTGCCGCGTGTTGTTTTGGAGTATGTGCTTGCGATACCGCAGGCTTTGTTGCGGATAGTTGAAGGATAGAGAGTCAACACGGAAGACAGTCGAGAGTAGGACCGGTAGCTCATTCGCTGCTGTGCATGTTTCGGTCGGCTGTTCGTAGAACAATTTGCTGCTGGTGGAGAGAAGAGCAACAGCAGATTCCCTTCGGGAATGACAGAAAGAAAGGCAAGAGCAAGAAGCGGGTCCTCCGCCTGCGGCGAAGGATGACAAGGTTTTGAGGAGAGAAAGAAAGGCAGCGGCGGACCCTGCACCAGCAGCGTTGGACTCTGCACCGATAGCGTTGGACTCTGCACCGATAGCGTTGGACTCTGCACCGATAGATGCTTTGCTTTATTTGGAGCGGGTGCGGGCGATGTCGGGGCCGAGGAGCTCCTGTGCGTCGGGCGAGGGCTCGGTGGGGATAGGGGAGCCGGTCTTCCAGTCGTCGGCGCCGGGGTCAGCGTAGGTCTGGCCGGGGGAGGTGAGATGGTCGCGGGTGAGGCCCTCTTTGAGGATGGCGAAGGCGGCTTCGGGGGTGTCGGCGAAGCGGAATAGGCCGAGATCCTTGACGGCGATGGCGCCCTTTTCGGCGAGGAGTTCAAGGTTGATGACGTTCTTCCAGTAGCTGGAACCGTAGATAACGATGGTGATGGGCTTGGATAGCTTGTGGGTCTGATCGAGGGTGAGAAGCTCGAACATCTCGTCGAGGGTGCCGAAGCCGCCGGGGAAGACGACGAGGGCTTTGGCGAGGTAGGCGAACCAGTACTTGCGCATGAAGAAGTAGTGGAAGTTGAGGTTTAGGGCGGGGGTGATGTAGGGGTTGGGCATCTGCTCGAAGGGGAGCATGATGTTGAGGCCGATGGTTTTGCCGCCGGCTTCGTGAGCGCCGCGGTTGGCGGCTTCCATGATGCCGGGGCCACCGCCGGAGGTGATGACGAAGCGGTGACGGCGGCCGGGGAGGGTGATGGACCACTGGGTGAGGAGGCGAGCGAGGGTGCGTGCGTCTTCGTAGTAGCGGGCCATTTCGACGGCGGCTTCGGCGCGCTTGTGGCGGAGCTCTGAGGTTTCGGTGCTGGCTGTGTCGGAGGAGCGGGCGGGCTGCTCGTGCTCGGGTGCGGGAGCGAGGCTGCCGGTGTTGTCGAGGAGCTCGAGCTCGTGGGATGCGACGTCGAGGGCACGGAAGCGTGCGGAGCCGAAGAAAACGATGGTGTCCTGGATGCGCTCACGGCGGAAGCGTGCCATGGGCTCGCTGTACTCGGCCATGATGCGGAGCATGCGGGCGTCGGGGGAGTTGAGGAAGTCGGGGTTTTCGTAGGCGAGGGGGGCCTGGTGGAGCGGTTGGGGCGAGGGATCGTTCTCTGGTGGCATGGAGGTGGCTTTCGGGACGATTCAGTTGCGGAAGTCTTTGTAGTGGAGGAGCTCGCTGACGCCGATCCAGATGTCAAGCAGGCCGACGCCGGTGACGATGCCGCGGACCCAGCCTTTGCCGAGGAGTGTTTGCAGCGTGGGATGGGCGAGAAGCCAGGCGTTCTGGTTCCAGTAGCGCGGCGACCAGGGGATGACGGAGAGCAGACCGCCGATGTAGAAGCAGAAGAGGACGAGAACGATGAGGCTCATGCGCTGCAGCCAGACGGGTGCCGGTGCGGGAGCCTCGTGCGAGGGCTCGCCGCGAGGGGGTTCCGCTTCCATCAAGAGCAGCTCTTGTTGCACAGCCATTGTTGTAACGTTAGCAGGGCTGAGTGGGGTATGTCTCGCTGGGCGAGATTTCGGCTGTGGATGCGGCTGCTGGCATCAGGGCTTGGCGGCGGCGGCTGGTGCCGACGGAGCCGGCGCTGGGGATGGGGAGGAGGATGGCGCGGCGGAGCTGTTGCTGGCGCTGGAGCCGTCGCCGGAGGATTTGGATTCGGACGGCTTGGCGTCGGAGGCTGCAGGCTTGGCGTCGGTGGAAGGGGTGGAGTCGCTGGACGATTCGCCGGAGCTGGCGGGTTTGGCGGAGGAGTAGAGGTCTTTGTACCAGCCGCCGCCTTTGAACTGGACGTTGGGTGCGGTGAGGGTGCGCTCGAGCGGGCCGCCGCAGTGGGGGCAGATGGTGAGGTCGGGGTCGGAGAACTTGAGGATCTTTTCGGTGCGTCGGTGGCAGGCGGTGCATTCGTATTCGTAGAGCGGCATTGCGGGTCCTTGGGGTGCGATGGGTGCGCGAGGCTTGAGGCTGCGCGGTGTCGTTGGTACGCGGAGGAATCGGCGTGAGTTAAGGATACGCCATGGGTTTGGGTGGGCAGCGTGGCGGAGATTGAGGGATCTCTCAGGATGCTGTACGGCTTTGCTACACAACCGTTGGATTCATGAGGCGTTACCCAAGATCATCGTTGCATCCTTAGACTTTTCTAAGTTGGCGACGCAGAAGCGCGGTCTCGCGGAAGGCTGCAAGGGGAGGACAGGATGAGCGTGAAGGGAGCAGGTTGGATGTCGCGGCGGCAGATGCTGCGGGGTTTTGGGGCGATAGCGGGAAGTTCGGTATTGACTGGATGTGGATCGCTGGCGGTGCGGATGGTGGCGGCTGCGCCGGTGACGAAGCCGGTAGCGGCACCGGCGAGCGGTGCGGTTCCGGTGTACTCGACGCCAAGCTCGACGGTGTCGATGGTGGAGAGTACGCAGCCGGTGCCGGTGGGTGCCGTGGTGGCGGCGTCGATGGTGGTCAGTACGGAGGCGTTGGGGAGCGTGGGGACGGGATTTGCGGGGTTGGCGTATGAGAAGAGTGCGTTGGCGGGGCCGATGTTTTCGGCGTCGAATTCAGGGCTGGTGGCGCTGTTCAAGCTGATGGGTGCGGGGGTGCTTTGTGTGGGCGGGAGCTCGGTGGATGAGAGTGTGTGGGTGGCTGAGGGCAAGGGGCAGGTGCAGGGCCAGATTGCGCCGGCGGATGTGGATGGGCTTGCGGGGTTTCTGAAGGCGACGGGGTGGAGCTGCGTGTACGGGGTGAATCTGGGCGGGTCGGCCAGTGGAGCGACGACGGCGGCGCTGGCGGCGGCGGAGGTGGGCTATGTGGCGCAGCGGCTTGGGGCGCTGCTGGTTGGGGTCGAGATTGGGAACGCGTGCGAGAGATATGGCGACGCGGAAAGCTACTATGCGGGGCGATGGAGTGTGGAGCAGTTTGAGGCGCTGTGGAAGCAGTACCGTGACGCGATTGTGGTGGTGACGCCGAATGCTCCGGTGGTGGGGCCGGCGGCGGCGAGCGATGTGGATGGATGGACGATTCCGTTTGCGGAGTATGTGACGGCAGCGGGGGTTGGAGGATTGACGCAGCAGTATGCGAGGAGTGCGGCGACGGTGGGTTCGGCGAAGGATTTGCTGGTGGAGGACTCTGCGTTTGCGGCCGAGTTGCTGCAGTTGAAGTATGGGGCGCAGTCGGTGGGTGTGCCGTACAGGATGACGCGATGCGGTGCTGTGGATGGTGGCGGAGTGGAAGGCGTGAGCGATGCGTACGAGTCGGCGCTGTGGGCGGTGGATGCGGCGCTTGGAGCTGCGCAGGGAGGCGCGTCGGGGCTAAGTGTAGCGTCGGGCGCTGGGGAGATTGGGACGCCGCTGGTGGATGCGGGGGGCACGGTGAGCGGTGTGCAGCCGAGCTTCTATGGGCTGCTGCTGGCGTCGAAGGTGGGGCAGGGAACGATGCTCTCTGCGCAGATGAGCGCGGGAGGGCTGAACGTGAGCGGGTACGCGGTGCAGGGGGCGGATGGCGGTGTGAGCGTGGTGGTGGTGAACAAGGATGCGACGCAGAATCTTCAGTTGAGCTTGAGCCTGCCTGCAAGCGCGAGTGCAGGAACGTTGGTGGCGATGACGCAAAGCGCGGCGTCGGGTTCGGCGATGATTCAGGGGAGAGCGGTGGGGACGGATGGGATGTTCTATGAAGGGGAGCCGTATACGCTGGAGGTGAATGGGGCGGAGATATCGTGCTATGTGCCGGCGTTGAGCGCTGTGCTGCTTCGTGTGGCGTGAAAGCTGAGCGGTGAAGGTGCGCAGGTGCGGGAGCCGATGGTATCGTTCTCTGCATGAGATTTTTTGCAGTATTGACGGCGATGGGTCTGATGTCAGGGATGGCGATGGCGCAACAGGCGGGCGTGGCGCCGACGCCTCCGATGGGATGGAACAGCTGGGACGGATATGGGCTGACGATTACGGAGCCGCAGTTTCGCGACAATGTGATGGTGCAGAAGGAGAAGCTGCTGCCCGCGGGGTGGAACTACTCGGTGATTGACGAGGGGTGGTACTTTGAGAATCCGCAGGATCGCGATACGCCGGACACGCTGCGGTATGCGATCGATGAGTATGGAAGATATGTGCCTGTGCCGGAGCGGTTTCCGTCGGCGCGCGTGCAGGGGATGCCTGCCCCGGTGAAGCGAGCGCCAACGGGACAGGAAAAGCTGGCGGCGACGATTGAGGACACAAGTTTTTCGGCGCTGGGGGAGTGGGTGCATGCGCAGGGGCTGAAGTTTGGCATCCACATTGTGCGAGGGATTCCGCGCGTGGCGGTGGAGCGCGATATGCCGATTCAGGGCAGCAAGTTTCACGCGGTGGAGGCAGCGGACGAGACGGATGCATGCCCGTGGGACCCGACGAACTGGGGCGTGAAAGACAATGCGGCAGGGCAGGCCTGGTATGACTCGCTGATGCGGCAGTATGCGGCATGGGGCGTGGATTTTGTGAAGGTGGATTGCATCTCGGACCATCCGTACAAGCTGGATGAGATTGAGATGATCCGGCGGGCGATTGATAGGACGGGACGGCCGATGGTGTTGAGTTTGTCGCCTGGGCCGACGTCGCTGGCGCATGCTGCGGAGGTGGCGCGGCTCTCGAATATGTGGAGGATTGCGGATGACCACTGGGATGTATGGGACTCGCAGGGAAAGCCGTTTCCGCAGGGGACGAAGGATCAGTTTGCGCGGCTGAATGCGTGGAGCAAGTATGCGAAGCCGGGCGCGTGGCCGGATGCGGATATGCTGCCGATTGGGTATCTGGGGCCGGTGCCGGGGTGGGGCAAAGCGCGTATGTCGATGCTGACGCCGGATGAGGTGAAGACAGAGCTGACGCTGTGGTCGATTGGGCGAAGTCCGATGATTTTAGGAGCGAACCTGACGAAGATGGATGCGGCGATGATGGCGATGCTGACGAACAAGGATTTCATCGCAGTGAACCAGCAGGCGACCGAGAGCGCGCAGGTGGTGCATGACGGTAGCTTGATTGTGTGGCGGTCTAGGCTGAAGGATGGAAGGGTGGCGGTGGCGGTGTTCAACACCGGCGATGCGCCGATGAAGGTGGACCGGACGTTTGCGGCGATGGACGCTGGACTGAGTGGACACGCGTGGGCCGTGCGAGACGTTTGGGCGGCGAAGTCGATGGGCAAGAAGAAGGGTGTTTCAGTAGAGCTTGCGCCGCATGCCTGCGTGTTGCTGATGTTGCAGGAAAGCCGATAAGCGGCTATGGATGGAGGGGTGACGCGCCGCTATGCGATGATGATGGCGGAAGAACGTATGTTGCGAAGCCTGCTGTCCATCCTGTTATTTGCGGTCACGATACTGCCGACTGTTGCGCCGATGCTCTCGATGGGAGCTTCGGCGGAGTCGTCGCTGCCTGCGTGTTGTCGACGGGATGGCAAACATCATTGTGCGATGTCCGCGGACGAGCGCGCGATGTTGGTGGGCGAGGACGGTGCGTCGAAGACTCTGCGCGTGAGTGCGGTGTGCGATATGTATCCGCAGGGACATCGCGCACTGGCTGCGGTGCATCTTTCAGGCTATGTGCCTGAGATGCGTGCGGATCGGGTGGTGGGTGCGGTGCGGGAGCCATCGGCGGCATCGCGTGCGGAGTGCCTGCGGCGGATTTCGTTTGATCGCTCACGGCAGAAGCGTGGGCCACCGGTGGATTCTCTCTCAAGCTAAGGAACTGCGTTGGGATGGATTGATCCTCTGTGTGGGGAACAATGCGTTGCGCGCTTGTGCTGTCAGGCAGTTTGTTTGCTGTTCGCGCGATGCGTGATCGGAGAGATTTCTATGTGTTGGTTCTTTTGTTTCCAAGGCGGTGCTGTGGCGCGCCGCGTTGGGGTGTGGTTGGGTGTGCTGGTGCTTTCAGCCACGTGTGCGTGGGCTTCGATCTTTGGAACGGTGCAGGGCGTCGTCCATGATGCGCAGCACAGGCCGATTGAGGGGGCGAGCGTGGAGATACGTGCGGTGCACTCGGACCTGGTGCTAAAGGCGGAGAGTGATGCTTCGGGGAAGTTTTCAGTTCCTTCGGTGCCGCTCGGAGATTATCGTGTGGTGGTGTCGAAGGCGGGGTTCGAGACGCAGGAGCGGGTGTACACGCTGGCATCGGATACGTCGCCGGTGCTGCACTTTGAGATGCAGGTGGGAAGGGTGCAGCAGCGTGTGTCGGTGGACGGCGTGGTGACGACGGCGAATGTGAACAGTGTGACGCCGACGACGCTGGTGGATCGCGAGGATATCGCGCAGACGCCGGGAGCGGATCGCACGAATAGTCTCGCGATGATTACGGACTTCACGCCGGGAGCGTATGTCACGCACGACATGCTGCACATGCGCGGCGGGCACCAGCTTGATTGGCAGATCGACGGTGTGGAGATTCCGAATACGAACATCGGGAGCAATCTTGCGGCGCAGATCGATCCGAAGGATATTGACTATATCGAGGTGCAGCGCGGCAGCTACACGGCGGATGTGGGCGACCGCACGTATGGTGTTTTCAACGTGGTACCGCGCAGTGGGTTTGAACGCAACCGCGAGGCAGAGCTGGTGATCAATGCGGGCAACTTCAACCAGACCAACGATCAGTTGAACTTCGGCGACCATACGGAGAAGTTTGCGTACTACGGCAGCCTGAATGGCAACCGTAGCGATTATGGGCTCGCGCCGCCGATCGCGCAGGTGTATCACGATGCGGACAACGGCTATGGAGGCTTCGCTTCGCTGATCTACAATCGCACGCCGAAGGACCAGCTGCGGCTGATTGCGATGGAACGTGAGGATTACTTCCAGGTCCCGTATGACCCAAGCAGCACGGACTTTGAGGCGCTGCAATATAACTCCAGCGGGCTGCGCGATGGGCAGCATGAGACGGATATTGCGGACGCGTTCTCGTATCTGCATTCGTTCACGACGACGACGGTGCTACAGCTGTCGCCGTTCTATCACTACAACGCGGTGGACTATGCATCGAGTCCTGAGGATACGCCGGTATCGACGACGTACAAGCGGGCGTCGAACTATGCGGGTGGGCAGATCGCGTTCAACACCGTGGTGGCGCGGAACAGCATCGAGGGTGGGGTGTATTCGTTTGGTCAGCACGACAAGGATCTGTTTGGTGCGGTGTTCAATCCGCCGGGCGGCCCGACTCCGAATTTTCTGACGCCTGGGTCTGAGTCCGCAGGGCTGGTGGAGTCGTATGTATCGGACAACTACAAGCCGTTTGCGTGGCTGACGCTGATTGCAGGGGTGCGGCAGTCGCACTTCCAGACGACGTTTGCGGAGAACTATATCTACCCGCGCTTTGGGGTGGCGGTACGGGTGCCGAAGATTGGATGGGTATTCCGCGCATTCTATGGACACTTCTATCAGCCGCCGCCACTGTTGACCGTGCAGTGCGGAACGAGCACGACGGCAAGTGCGACGCCGACAAACTGTGCGGTGGAATCGTATGCTGTGAGCAGTGGAACGAGCTTCGCGACATTGCATGGAGAGCGCGATGAAGAGCATCAGTTTGGTGTGCAGATTCCGCTGCCAGGACCGGCCAGGGGATGGTTGCTGGACGTGGACAACTTCAAGACGCGCGCTGTGAACTTTCTCGATCACTCGAATGTAGGAAACTCGAGCATCTACTTTCCGATCACGGACCAGGGAGCGCTGGTGCGGGCGTGGGAGCTGACGTTGCGGTCGCCGCGAGTGTGGAAGTTTGGGCAGGCCCATGTGGCGTACTCGAACCAGATTGCAGAGCAGCTTGGAGCGATCACGGGCGGCTTGATCTGCCAGGGGCCGTCGGCTGCTGTGGGCGATCCCTGCTACATTGCGCCGGGGTATACGCCGCTGGATCACGATCAGCGCGACACGCTGAATGTTGGATTTAGAGCGACGCTGCCGTGGCAGTCGTATGCGTCGATGAACTACTACTTTGGGTCAGGATTTCATAATGGCGATCCGGACCCTGCGACGCCGTATCCGAACCAGTATCTGCCGTACAACACGAGCGTGGATGTTGCAGTGGGCAAGACGTTCAACAGCAAACTGAGCGGATCGATGACGGTGACGAATGTGCAAGACCGCAGGACGCTGCTGGATAACAGTTTGACGTTTGGCGGCTTTCACTACAACGATCCGCGGCAGTTCTTTGCGGAGGTGCGGTACCGGTTCAAGTATTGAGAAGAGTTAGAGGTGGATGGTCTGGCCGTGGATGATGTGTTCGAGGACCGTGTGCAGGTTGAGGATGGACCACGCTGTGGCGTTTATCTGCGGCGTGGTCTGGCCGGCCTGATGGATGATCATCGCAGGGCGGGGATCGAAGTCATCGTGTGAGGCCACTTCATCTTCGTCAGTCCATGAGGGCTGATTCTCCCAGAGATAGGTGCGCCAGGAGTGGTCGCCTTCGACGATGAGGGTGGTATCTTTCCAGCGCGGAGAGCTTTGGAGGGTACGCATGATCTTGCCCAGTTCGCGGTCTGTGAGGGCGAGGTTATCGACGTAGGAGCTGCCGCACTTGCGGGTGAAGCTGTTGGTTTTGCGGTCCCAGATGTTGGGGCTGTGCGGGATGGGCAGGTGGAGGAAGACGAAATCGGCCTGGTCGTTTTTGAGTAGCTGCGCTGTGTACTGTTCGAGGTCGATGTAGGTTTTGTAGCGTTGGCGAACGTCAAAGGTGCAGAGGAAGTCGCGTGCTTTGCTGGGCTGGACGAGCTCTTCGGCGGTGACTTTGAGGGGGAGCAGGATGTTGTTGGCGGCGGTGGCGTCCTGTGCCATGGGAGCGTCGAATTTGTCGAGGTTCATCCAGTAGCAGTCGTCGATGGCTGAGGCGTAGATGGTGCAGTAGGGGTTGTACCAGCCGACGGCGGCGGTGCGCCAGCCTTGCGTCTGCGCGTCGGCGAAGATGGTCTGGGGGCCGGCGAAGGGGTGGACGCCGGGGGTGTCGGCGTAGCGAACTTTGAGCTGATTGTCGAAGGTGAAGCGGTAGTGGCTGATGATGCGGCCGCCGAGCAGCGAGGGAATCACTTTGACGGTGCGGTCGCCGATGGGCTGAGCGTTGGTAAAGAGGGTGCTTTGGTTGCGCAAGGCGTCGAAGTTAGGGAGATTGAGGCCGGGATAGCGGTGTTCGTAGATCTGGTCGAAGGAGAGTTCGTCGAAGACGATCCATACGACGAGGGAATGCTGGCGAGGGAGCTGGGTGGTTGTAGCCCAGGTCGCGGTGCGCTGATGGGGGCCGGGCGTCCAACGTGTGGTGTAGAGCAGCTGAATGACGGTGCAGAAGGCGAAGATGGCAAAAAAGGTGCCGACGAAGTCTCCAAGGCGGAGGAGTCTTTGATAGGAGCGGTAGGAACGTGCGAAAAGGGCGATGACGAAGGCTGCCCAGACGATGGACACGATCAGCAGGGCGGCATTTGAAAGGGGGAATGGAATTGCGGGGCGGATGCGTTGGATGAGGTAAGGAGGGATGGCGATGGCGAGAAGCAGGCGGAGAGCAGGATAGAGGCGCGTGCGCGAGAGTGGAGCGAGGACGGCGAAGAGCAGAAGGCCGAGGAGGAAGATGTCCGCGAGTTGGGCGAAGACGATGCCTCCGAGGGCGAAGGGAACGTGCATGCGGACGTCGGAGCCGCCTCCCAGCAGGTCGCCGTATTGCATGACGAGAATGATGGAGGCAAGGCCGATGCACTGGCTCAGCTTCTTGAGCATCTGTTCCTTTGTACGCGATGGGCGGCGCAGGGCGTCCGCGCGGTTGGCAACTGCATTAGTCTAATTTTCTTTTGAGAAGAGGAACAGGACGCGTCCGTTGTCCAGGGGCTGCCGTTGCAAGGTGCGGAAGCGGCCATGGCAGGCGGCGAGGAGATCGCTTTCAGTAAGTGCGCCATACAGGCTGTCGCGGCCGCGCATGAGGCTTTGGAACATGGGATCGGTGACGGGAACCCACTCGAGGACGAGGTGTCGCGATGTGAGGCTGTGAACGAGATCGATGATGGCAGGGAGTGGAATCTGTTCCATCAAGATGAGGTGGTGGATCACGGCGAGCATCAGTATGAGATCGGCGTGGCCCTGGAGGCGATGCAGGAGGGTGCTGGTTTCGCGGTTGTTCCAGCCGACGGAGGGGGTGGGACGGGCGAGGTCGGCGTGGATGGTTTGAATGGGCAGGCTGCTCTTGCGGCTCATGCGAAAGAGGCTTTCGGCGGCGGAGGGGTCGCGTTCAAGGGCGATGACGGTGGCTCCGGTGGATGCGGCAAGGGCGCTGAAGACGCCGGTGTTGGCGCCGATGTCGAGGACGCGGGAGGGCGTGAGGTCGGTGAGGATCTGCCGCACCCAGGCGAGCTTTTGTGCGCTCTCCTGCTCTGTGTAGTGATGGAGGGTGGAGGTGTAGTCATTCCATTCAGAGCCGACGTGTTGCGGCATGGCGCGATGGGTGCGCTTGCGGAGGCCGGAGAGGGTGCGCTTGAGCAGATGCAGCGCGAGGTCGGGCGACTTGTGCATCGGAGGCCTGGGAGGGCCGGAGCCTGCTTTATCCAGCTTTGCGGGGAGAGTGACAGGCCAGAAGGCGGCGGGTGAGAGGCGCTGAGATATGCTCAGGGCCTTGTACAGTTCGGAGGGCTCGTACCCGTCGCGCTTGAAGAGGGAGAGCTCCAGCGGCCAACTGAGCATGCGGTTCATGAGAAGCGGTAGAAGGAAGGTGCGGATGTACTGCGCGTAGGCGAGCCAGATGTGGGAAGCGTAGGTGGATGGTGCTGGATTCCAGCGCTCGAAGGAGAGTACATCGACAAGGATGGGGCGCGGGCCGACGAAGAGGATGTTGAGGGGGGTCGCGTCTTTGAGCACCCAGCCTTCGGCGAGGGCTTGTTCGCAGAGGGTGAGGGTCAGATCAGCGGCGGCGAGCCATTGGGAGGGCGTCCACTCCCACGGGTAGGTGGGTATCTGAATCCTGGGATGGAGTAGTGTCAGGCCGGCGGGGGTGTCATCGATGGTTGTGGCGACCATATCCCCGCTGCTTTGAAGGCGCGCGCAGAGGGGAGATGCGAGGAAGTCGAGCACCTCATCGCGGGAGTGTGGATGGATGGTGCGGATGGCAAAGTCACCCTCCAGGCAGAGAGAACCAGCCGGATCGCGGAAGGTAGCTATTGGTGTTGCTGGTGTCATGCTGCGTGTCGAGAATCTTCCTTCCGCGGGCTTACCGGCGATGGCGTATTCGTAACCGGCTTTTTGCGGCTGAATACAGCCATGATACGCCGCCGGAGGAAGAAGGCTGCTGCCGCGAACATGGAGGCGATGGATTGCAGCGCGAGAAGACCTGAGCCGGGGTCAACATAAGCCATGGCGCGGCGCTCGGTTGCCAGAAGGAGGCAGACACAGGTAACGATGGAAACGAACACTGGCAAAATGCGCTTCATACTTGTTTGGCTCCCCCGGAGTTGCGCCTAGAAGTCTCCGCAACCCACATGGTATGTACTTGCTTCGAACGGTGTGGATGGCAGCATCCACAGCGCACGAATTTAAATGATGACAGGAATCACGCTCATCCCTCGGTAACAGAGATGACAAAACTGTTACCTGTAAATTTACAGACGGTTGCCACTCTCGTCTAGACGCATCCTCTGAAGATTAGTTGCGGTTCGACGGAAGGGATGCCGGCCGACGGAGATCAAGGCTGGTCGTAGTACCCGGTATTGGTATAGGCGGTGAGTCCGCGCTGTGATAATTTCACGTCGAGGCGGTGGTAGACATCCCGGCGCTCGGTCGGCGGGGGCTCAAAGGTCAGCCGGTAGTAGGGCCCGGCGTCATCCATGGATTGTTTGAGGATGCCGGAGATGTCGCTGCTGCTGAGGACAAGGCCGCCGGTCTCCGTGGCGAGGACCTGAAGCGAGATATTCGCAAAGTTGGCCTCGGATGGCTTGGTGACGCCTTTCAGGTAGTCCTGATACATGAAGACGCGGGCAAGATTTTCATCGACACCGAGAGGGTTGATGGCATAGATGGAGGTTTGCGCGTCGCGAAGTTCGGTGGAGAGCCAGGTGATCTCGTCGAAGATGCCCTTTTCCTGGGAGGTCGAGAGGTCGATGTCTGGGCCGGAGAGCAGCGGCCAGCCGGGCGAGACCCAGAGGATGATTTTGCGGCCGGGGCGTGCTGCCTCATAGCCGGTGAGGGTCCTGAGCGCCTTCATGGAGTCGTTGAGGCGTTCGCCGGCACCTTCAACGCCGGTGGAGCGGGTGATGTAGCGCAGGCCGATGGTGAACTTGTCGAGGGCAGCAGCGAGGGCGTTGCCGTCCTGGCTGTAGCCGCCCTGCAGTTCGACGCCGTCGTCGGTGAAGACGGCGAGGGCCGTGGGATGCGAGAGATGACCGCCGTTGGCGTGGAGGAACTTGTCCATTTCAATGCGGGCCTGTGCGACGACACTGAAATCGGTATTGACGGAATCAATCAGCAGGATAACCGGGACTTTGGAGCCGTCGAACTCATGGAAGGACGTGATGGTGCGCTGTTCTTTGTCGTCGATGAGGGTGAAGTCATTTTGGGGAAGACCAGCTACGGGAACGCCGGACTTCGAGGTGACGACGACATTGATGCCGATGGTGCGGACTGGAGGCCCTGGGCGTGGGTGCAGTGCCGAAGGTGGTGTCTGCTGGGCAAATGAGCCGATGGGGATCGTCAAGAAAGCCAGCAAAGTGAAGGGAATACGCTTCAACATAAAGAACGGTGCTCCTGTGGAACCTATCGATAGGATGCAGAACAACTATAGACCCTGGCCAGGGGTGGAGTTTTTCAACGTGCGGTGATTGCGTCGGCGACGGCTTCGCCTTATGCTCGCGTGAGGATGGATTTCGAGCAGAAGAGGAAGATGGGGATTGGTGCGGCAGCGCCGCGGAGCGCGGGAGAGGGCGGCAGTTCGGAGTCTGAGCGGCTGGTCTCGGCGGGCCGCGTGGACGACGACGACGCTGTCGAACTAAAGCTGCGGCCGAAGCGTCTGGCGGAGTTCATCGGCCAGACGAAGGCGAAGGAACAGTTGGCGATCGCGCTGGAGGCGGCGAAGTCGCGGGGCGAGGCGCTGGACCATGTGCTGCTGTTTGGTCCGCCGGGGCTGGGAAAGACGACGCTTGCGACGATTATTGCGAACGAGCTGGGGGTGGGATTTCAGCAGACCAGTGGACCGGCGCTTCAGGTGCAGGGCGATATGGCTGCGATCCTGACAAATTTGAAGGCCAGGCAGGTGCTGTTTCTGGATGAGATTCACCGCCTGCAGCCGGTGATGGAAGAGAAGCTGTACACGGCGCTTGAGGACTACCAGCTGGACATCATGATTGGAACCGGGCCTTCGGCGCGCACGCATGTGATGCGGATCGATCCGTTTACGTTTGTGGCGGCGACGACGCGGCCAGGGCTGTTGTCGTCGCCACTGCGGTCAAGGTTTGGGATACTGCTGCGGCTGGAGTTTTATACCGACGATGAGCTGCGATGGGTGGTGGAGCGGTCGGCGGAGGTGCTGGGCGTGCCGATTGACCGGGATGGAGCAGCGGAGATCGCGGTGCGGTCCAGGGGTACACCGAGGATTGCGAACCGTCTGCTGCGGCGGGTGCGGGACTATGCAGAGGTGCGCGCGGAGGGGAAGATTGACCGGCCAACGGCGATGGCGGCGCTGGAGATGCTGGAGGTCGACGCGCACGGTTTCGACGAGCTGGACCGGCGGCTGTTACGGACGATCATCGAGAAGTACGACGGCGGGCCGGTGGGTTTGAACACACTGGCGGCGGCGCTGGCGGAGGAGCAGGACGCGCTGGAAGAGGTGTACGAGCCGTTTCTGATTCAGATTGGGTTTCTGGATCGCACGCCGCGCGGGCGGGTTGCGACGCGGCTGGCGTATGAGCATCTGGGGATCGAGATGCCGCGCAAGCCAACGCTGTTTGGGTAGAGCTAGAGCGCGATTGCAGCGCGGAGGACACCAGAGGCTTTGGCGAGGCGACTCGCGGCGGCGGTGTGGTCGAGGTGCAGGCTGCCCATGACGATGGCGATCTTTACGTCATTGTCGGCGTTGTTGAGGAGATCGGCGGCGGTGGATGCGTCGCAGTGCAAGGCTGCGGCGATGATGCGCTGCCCGCGGTCGACGAGTTTGGCGTTGGTGGGGCGGAGGTTGACCATCAGGTTGCCAAAGGTTGCGCCGGTACGCACCATGATGCCGGTGGAGAGCATATTGAGGACCAGCTTCGTTGCGGTACCGGCCTTCATGCGTGTGCTTCCGGTGAGAACCTCAGGGCCTGTGGCGGGAGTGATGGCGATGTCGGACGCGATGGCGAGGGCTGATGCGGGAACGCAGCTCAGGCCGATGGTGAGAGCGCCGTGGGCTGCGGCGTATTCGATGGCGCCGAGGACGTAGGGGGTGCGTCCGCTGGCGGCGATGCCGACGAGCGTGTCGGGCCGTGCGTCTGCGGCAAACCCGGCGGCTGCGAGGTCTCGCGCACCTTCTTCGCGCGAGTCTTCGGAGTGTTCGCTGGAGAGCCGGAGTGCGCGGTCACCACCAGCGATGATGCCTTGCACGAGATCGGGCGCAACGGAAAAGGTGGGTGGGCACTCGGAGGCGTCGAGGACACCGAGGCGGCCGCTGGTGCCTGCGCCGATGTAGACGAGGCGTCCGCCGCGGTGGAAGCGTTCGGCGATGGCATCGACGGCGCGGGCGATGTTGGGGAGTTCGGCGTGGACTGCGGCGGCGATCCTGGCGTCCTCGGCGTTGATGAGCGTGAGCATGTCGAGGGTGGAGAGAGCATCGAGGTTCTCGCTGGCGGGGTTGCGTGCTTCGGTGAGCAGGCCGGCGAGGGATTCTTTGTCGGGTGGCGTCATCGGATCTCCACAGTCATGATAGCGATCTTTGCTTGAGATGGCTTGAGGAGGCTTGCGTGTGTCAGCATAGAAGGGACATGAGCGATGCCGATGAGCAGCAACCCAGTGCTACCGTAGCGTGGCAGTCGCGAGAGTTCCGATTTTATTCGGCGGCTCGACTGGCGGGCATCATGGGGGCAGAGGCGCAGTCGGTGGGGGTTGCGTGGCAGGTATATCAGATCACGCACTCGGCGCTGGCGCTGGGATATACAGGGTTGGCGCTGTTTGTTCCGGGGCTGTTCTTTGTGCTGCCGGCGGGGCATGTGGCCGATCGATATGACCGGCGCACGATCATCCTGACGTGCTATTCGATCCAGGCGATTGCGACGTTTGCGCTGCTGTGGCTGGCGCTGCATGGGGCAAAGAATATCTGGGTAATCTATGGGATCCTGTTTGTGATTGGGACAGGACGCTGCTTCAGCGGGCCGGCAGCGAGTGCGCTGGTGCCAACGCTGGTGCCGAAAGAACACTTTGTGAATGCGGTGACGTGGGGAGCGACGATCTTCCAGATTGCCAATGCGACGGGGCCGATGGTGGGTGGGCTGTTGTTTACGGTGTCGCTGGCGCATGCGTTTGGAGGGCGGTTTGTGAGCATGAGTGGAGCGCCGCTGGTGTATGCGTTCACGCTGTTGGGGCTGCTGACGTTTCTTGTGTTCTTCAGTGTTGTGAAGCCGCGTGCATCTGCGGAAAAGAAAGGGTTTACGGTGGAGACGATGCTGGCGGGGCTGCGGTATGTGATTGGAACGAAGCTGTTGCTGGGGTCGATCTCGCTGGATCTGTTTGCTGTGCTGCTGGGTGGCGCGGCGTCGCTGATGCCGATCTTCGCAGCAGATGTGTTGCATTCGGGGGCCAATGGGCTGGGTTTATTGCGCGCCATGCCGTCATTAGGGGCTTTGGTGGTTTCGCTGACGCTGCTGGCGCTGCCTATCAAGCGGCGCGCGGGGAAGACCATGCTGGTGTGCGTGGGCATCTTCGGCGCGGCGACGGTGGTGTTTGGGTTGAGTCGTAATATCGCGTTGAGTTGTGTGGCGCTGGTGGTGATTGGAGCCAGTGACATGGTCTCGGTGGTGGTGCGGTCGAGCATTCTGCAGCTTGCGACGCCGCCGGAGATGCGGGGACGGGTTTCGAGTATCAACTGGCTGTTTCTGGGTGCGTCGAATGAACTCGGAGAGTATGAGAGCGGGCTGACGGCGCACTGGTGGGGAGCGGTGCGCGCGGTGGTGATTGGCGGGGTTGCGAGCATGGCTGTGACGGGGACCTGGAGCGTATTTTTTCCGGCGCTGCGTCATGCGGATACGCTCACGGCGGACAGTCTCATTGCGCTGGAGAAGCAGATGAGTGGCATGGAGCCGGTGGAGTGATGCGGCTGGATTTAGAGCAGTGCTGTCGTTGGTGTTGAGGAACGTCGACGCAGATTCCCTTCGGGAATGACAACAGACGAGTTAAGCCGACCCTATACCGGGCTACAGGTTTCTCCGCTGCGCCAAACGATGAAGCTGTTTGGCTTCGGTCGAGATGACAATTCTTCACTATGTACGAGCGGCTATCTAGACTATTTAACATTGGCCGTAGCGATTTAATACTGGCCGTAGCGGCCGCGCGCGGAGTCGATGAGCTTTCTGGAGTCGTAGCCGACGCCGTCCTTGAAGACGATCTCGGTGTTTTCGATGTCGCTGATGTGTCGCGATGGGTCTCCCTGGACGACGACGAGGTCGGCATCTTTGCCGGGGGCGATGCTGCCGATGGTGGCGGCCTTGCCTTCGTAGGTGGCACCGTTGAGGGTGGCGATGCGGATGGCTTCGAGCGGGGAGAAGCCTGCGTCGACGAGGAGTTCGACCTCGCGCTGATCGCCGAAGCCGGGAAGAACGCCGCCGTCACCGGTGGGGTCGGGACCGGCGAGGAGCAGGCCGCCGGCGGCGACGAACTCGCGCTCCAGGGCCATGCCATTGTTGAAGATTGCGGCGTGTTGCGCGGCGGCCTGTGGATTGGCAGCCGCGCGCATCAGTTCGAGGTTGCGGGTGTAGAGGTAGGCTGCGCGGGCGGGCGGGGACATGGTATCGAGCACGCGGGATTGCAGGTGAAGGTGGGTGGGATCGTAGGACTCGAAGACGGGGAGCGTGGAGGTGACGGCGACGTGGTGGCGGATGAGGAGATCGATGAGGGCCTTGGCTTCGGGTGATCCGGCGGTCATCTTCTCCATGGTTGGGTTGCCGGCGGTGTCGGGACAGACGTCGGGGGTTTTGCCGGGGTCGAGCTGTGTGTTGACGAAGAATCCATGCTCGAGGTTGTCGATGCCGAGCTCCGCGGCTTCGGGGTAGGTGACGGCGCAGAGATGGCCGGTGATCTTGAGGCCGTGTGCATGGGCTTCGTCGATGGCGGCTTTGAGTTCAGCGCGGGTGATGTACATGTAGGCTTTGAAGCTGGTTGCACCCTGGTCCGCCCAGAAATCGACGGCGTGGCGGGCGTCCGCGGCGTCGCGAAGCTGATGCATCTGGATGAAGGGTGAGCCAGCGCCTTCGAGGTAGGGCGCGGTTACGTCGATGTGCGGGCCGGGGATTCGGCCATCGTCGATCTGTTGCTTGAGGTTGAGGTCGGTGTAGGGTTCGACAGATCCGGTGGTGCGGAGGGTGGTGACGCCTGCGCCGAGATAAAGGTGGGGCGAGGAGAAGGGCATCTCGGGAACGATGAGCGGTGGTTCGGAGTGGCCTTCGGCGTCGAGGTTGGGGCGCGCAATGTAGTACATGTGGTCGTGCATGCCGACGAGGCCGGGTAAGACGGTGCGTCCGGTGAGGTCGAGGATCGTAGCGCCGGGATATTTGGCTTCGTTTGAGACTGTGCCGATGGAATCGATCTTGCCGCTATGGAGGATGAGGTTGGTGTGTTCGAGCGCGGGAGCGCCGGTGCCGTCGATGAGGCGAACGTTTTTGAGGATGATCCACTGGGCTGCGGGCACTTTGATGTAGCGCGCGACGTCCGGTGAGGGCGCGTGAGCTTGCGGTGCGGAGACTATCGGCTGCTGCGCGTGGAGCATCCAAGCGAAGGGTATGGCGATGAGGGCGAAGCGAACGCGCATGCAGTGAAACCCCTGTAGAAACGGTGATTGCCCATCATAGCGCAGTGCGTGCCGGGTGGGGTACTCGCAAGTTTTTCAGGATACAGCTACTCTCTTTGAACGGAGGATTTTATGCAAAAGGGACCAAAGATTGCACTGGCCTCGGCGGGGCTTTTTATCGTCGTTGTGGGAGCGCTGGTAGGAAATCAGTATCGGAAGAACCACGAGCAGGGGCCGGTGGCGAAGAATCCTTACCCTGAGCAGAAGCTTGATCCGGATGATCTGGTGTTCTTGAAGAAGGAGCGTCCGGACTCGATCAAGGACGAGCGTGCGCTGATCGGGACGACGGTGTGGGTGAGTGCCGGCGGGCAACTGGATTATTACGTGGATAAGGACAAGCATGTGGACTATGCGAAGCCGGTGGGAACGCTGCTTGGGGCGACGCCGCTGGACATCAAGGACGTGTTTGAGGAGAAGGCACCAGCGTCGGGGCCGGCGGTGATGCGGATTCCAGCGGGCGAAAAGCATGTGCTGCTGGCGTTTACGCTGCCGAATTCGAGCGACCCGAAGACGCTGTATGCAACGCCTGTGGGCGACTATGACAATGGGCTGTATACGATGCTGAACGATGAGATTTTCTTTTACGATGACCCTCATCAGCTGTACAAGCACTGGGGAGCGGCGACGTGGGCGCACATCGACAAGCATGAGGTGGTGCCGGGGATGAGCGAGAACCAGACGATGATGGCGCTGGGACAGGTGATGAAGCCTGACTCAGACAACACCGGCGACCGCGATGTGACGTACGACAATAACGGGCATCCGATCACGGTGGAGTTCGTGCATAACAAGGCGGTGAAGATTACGCCGGAGAAGTAGGCGCAGCACCGGGATCCCCAGGATAGAAGCTGTGTGCCGGGCAGATGCTACACGCCTTGATAGACGTAGCCGAGGAAAGCTGCGCCACCCTTTGGGCCGCCGCCCCACTGTTCGTCATACTGCGCTGTAGGGCGTGCGGCGACCACTTCGGTGAGGGTCATCCCCTGCTGTTTCAGGGCGGCTACTTTGTCTCTGGCGAAGACCAGCACATCGCGATACTGGGTGAGCTGGTCTTTGTCTCCGATGGGTCCGTGGCCTGGAATGATGATGGTGTTGGGGCCGACGGCGGCAAGATTCTTCTCTGTGGCCTGGATCATGCCGTTGATGTTGCCGCCAGTAGAGTAGTCGATGAAGGGATAGATCCCGTTCCACCAGGTGTCGCCGACGTGCATCACATCGGCCTCGGGGAAGTGGATCGAGATGTCGGTATCCGTGTGAGCTGGGCCGTAGTACTGCAAGACCAGCTTTGCGTCGTTGAGGTGCAGGTCCTTCCGTTGGATGAAGGTCTGCGTAGGGATGGCTCCGGCGGGGGATGGAGGGATGACGGCGTTGAAGGCGGCGATGGTCTGGGTCGTTGAGAGTCGGCGCTGCGTGTTGACCTGCGCGAGGATGGTTGCACCGGCGGAGTGCATCCACTCGTTGCCGTCGGTGTGGTCGAAGTGCCAGTGGGTGTTGATGAGGTGCTTGATGGGATCGCTGGAGAGCGCGGCCAGCGCGGCTGTGATCTGGGGTTGCGAGGTGGAATAACCGGAGTCGATCAGCAGGAGGCCATCTTTGCCGGGGAGAACGGCGATGTTGCCGCCGGAGCCGATGAGCGCGCTGACGTTGCCGCGCAGCGCCTGCGTCTTGATCTTTGCCGTTGCTCCGGAGGCGCGGCCCTGGGCTAACACAGCGGGAATGGGCTGAGCCTGAGCGAAGAGGTCTTTGGGGCGTAGCAAGAGAGCGGATGCGGCGAGCGATGTGGTGGCAAGAAAATTGCGGCGAGACAGATGCGTTTGGTTCACTGAGTCCTCGTACGTTGCTCTTCCTAGCGTAATCCGTATTTCGGATGCAGCGGCTGCGACGAGACCGGGAACAGCGGACGTTTTCATGGCACGAAAACGTCCGCTGCTGTTAGTTGTTGTGGAAGAGCAGGGGAGCGAGGTCGAGCAGGTTTGGCCGCCAGGTTAGCCAGGTGTGGGCGCCTTCGGTCTCGACGGTGACGGGACGGAAGCCCTTGGTCTTCACCCATGCTTCGAAGTCCTGATTGTCGGCGAAGAGGCCGTCGGTTTTGCCGCAGGCGACCCAGAGCAGCTTGAGGTTGGCGGTCTTTGCGTCGGCGTGGGGGATGAGGCGCTCGAAGGCGTCGGCGTTGTGGCCCTTTGCGCCGAAGATGGCGGCGCTCATGCCGCCAACGTATGCGAACTCTTCGGGGTGGTTGAGGCCGATGGTGAGGCTCTCCAGGCCACCCATGGAGAGGCCGGCGATGGCGCGGTTGTCGCGGCCGGGAGCGACGTTATATTCGGCTTCGACGGCAGGGATGATCTCGGTCAGCAGCATCTGCGAATAGAGTTGAAGGTTGCCGACGATCTGCTGCGGGTCGGACCAGACGGACCATCCGTTCGTGACGAAATTCATGTCGCCGTATCCTTCAGGCATGACGACAATCATGGGAACGACTTTGCCGCTGGATAAGAGCGAGTCGAGAATGTAGTTGGCACGGCCGTTGGCGATCCATGCGTCCTGCGTGTCGGACCAGCCGTGCAGCAGGTAGAGAACGGGGTAACCGCCTTTATGTTTTGGATCGTAACCGGGTGGCGTGTAGACGACGTAGCCCTCCTGGTTTTCAGGCAGGTTCTTTGCGATGTGCGTGGTGTAGAGGATGTGATTGACCTGGCCGTGGGGGATGTCGGTGAGCTGCCATGGAGCGGGTGGGTGGGCTGGAAGCAGCATCATGTCGCTCAGGGAGACGAGGTTCTTTACGGTGTCTGCGTTGAAGGGATCGAGCTTGGTGACGCCGTCTTCGATGAAGCGATACTGGTAGATCTCCGGGGGGAGGACGGGCGTGGTGAGCGACCAGACTCCATCGGCACCTTTGGTCATGGGAAGTGGTTTGAGGTAGGCGTCTACGGCGACTTCGACGGTTTTGGCGGAAGGTGCGGGATAGCGGAAGGTGATGGTGTTGTCGGGGTTTACCTGGTGGCTCTGGAGGGCCACTGGGGCGGGTGCGGCCTGCGCGAAGGCGCGGGCGGCAAAGAGTAGCGTCGCGAGGAGCAGAGACTTTGACATGACCGAGAGTGTAACGCAAGAGAACATGCGTTGTAATCGGTACAACGTGGTCGAGACGTATGGAGGCGTACAGTACTGCACCGATGGGAATCAGCCGGTGTTGCGCAAGCCTGCGCTGATGCCGTTGATGGTGGCCGTGATGGCGCGATCGAGGTCTTCGCTGCTTTCGCCTTTGCGTTTGCGGCGCAGGAGTTCGAGCTGCAGGAGGCTCATTGGATCGACGTAGGGGTTGCGCAGGCGGACGGATTGCGCGAGGACCTGATTTTTCTCCAGAAGGGAGGTCTGCTCGGTGACGGCAAGGACCATCTTTCCAGTGCGTGAGAACTCGGCTTCGAGGGTGTTGAAGACGCGATCGCGCAGGGCAGCATCCTGCACGAGCGAGGCGTAGAGGCGGGCGATGCCGAAGTCGGCTTTGGCGAGCGCGATCTCTACGTTGCGGATGATGTCGATGAACAAGGGGAAGCCCTGGGCCATGTCGCGCAGCAGTTGGAGGCCGCCCGGGTGCGTGGCTGCGAACTGCTCCAGCGCATAGCCAACGCCGAAGTACGCCGGAACGACGTGACGGGATTGCATCCAGCCGAAGACCCATGGGATGGCGCGGAGATCGGCCATGCTGCGCTTCTTCGAGGCGCTGGCGTCGGTGCGCTTGGCGGGACGTGAGCCGATGCGGGCGTGCTCGAGTTCTGCGACGGGGGTGGCCTGCTCGAAGTAGGTGAAGACCTCGGGATCTTCGACGATGTGGCGTTTGTAGAAGTCGAAGGAGATGGTTGAGAGCTCGTCCATGGCGGACTCCCAGGACGGGAGAATCTCTCCTGTGAAGCGGGGTGGAACGCTGGGCTTGATGTCGGGGCGCGCGATGGCATCGAGAGAGGCAGCGATCATCAGCTCGAGGTTGCGCTCTGCGAGGACGACGTCGCTGTACTTCCAGTTGAGGACTTCGCCTTGTTCGGTGAGGCGCAGTTCGCCGGTGAAGCTGTCCAGCGGCTGGGCGAAGATGGCGCGGTGGGTGGGGCCGCCGCCGCGGCCTACGGTGCCGCCGCGACCGTGGAAGAGGCGCAGCGTGACGCCGCAGTCGCGTGCGACTTCGTGGAGTGCGCGGTGGGCCTTCCAGATCTCCCATGTGCTGGTGATCATGCCGCCGTCTTTGTTGGAGTCGGAGTAGCCGAGCATCATCTCCTGATGCCCGTTCCAAGCGGCGAGCAGAGCCTTGTAGGCTTCGCTGGTCCAGAGCGCGCGGCAGATGGCGGATGCGTTGCGGAGATCTTCGATGGATTCGAAGAGAAGCACAGGCTGCAGGCCGGGGTCGTGTTCGCCGGATGCTGTGGTGCCGCCCTCCACGTTGACGCCGCACATGCGGGCGAGCTTCAGGACGTTGATGGCGTCATCCATGGAGCTTGCGCCGGAGACGACGTACTGCTCGATGGCTGCGGGCGAGGTCTGCTTCAAGGTTGCGATGGCGCGGAAGGTGTCCAGCACTTCTCTGGTTTGTTCGGAGGCTGTACCTGCGGCGAGCTCGGCGAGCGCGGCTTTATGGACAAGGGCGTGCTGGCGGATGTCGAGGGTCTGGAGGTGGAGACCGAAGGTGCGGACGGTGACCAGCATGGGGTCGAGGAAGAGCTCGGCGAGGCGCTCGCCGTGGTTGGCCGCGAGGGAGTCGCGAAGGAGGGTGAGGTCGTCGAGGAGCGCCGCTGGGGTAGTGTACTGCGGCAGCGTCGCGGTGGTGGCCAGAGCAAGATTGCGGTGCATGGTGGTGGGAGGCACACCGCCGAGGCGAAGCGTGATGCAGGCGAGCTGGAGGCGAACGGCCTCGGTGGGGAAGCGGTCGGCAAAGGGTGTGGCGTGGCCGGCGGCGCGAAGCTGCGTGAGATAGGTGTCGAGGCGACTGCGGAGCGCAGCGGAGATGGGTGCCTGGCGGGTAGAAGATGCGAGCTGGTCGAAGAGGTCTTTGACGCGGGCGAGATAGAAGTCGTGCAGCAGCTCGCGGGACATGGCGAGAGATTCGACGGTGGTGTCCGCCGTGACAAAGGGGTTGCCATCGCGGTCGCCGCCGATCCACGAGCCGAAGCGAACGACGATGGGCAACTCGGTTGCGGCGAGCTTTGGTTGTGGTGCAGCGGCGGGCGCAGGGAATTCTGCGTCGAGCGCGCTTGCAATTTCGGTGTACAGGACGGGGACGGTCTCGAAGAGGGAAGCCTCGTAGTAGTCGAGCGCCATGCGCACTTCATCGCGGACGGTGGGGCGCGCGTGGCGAACGTCGTCGGTCTGCCAGAGCGCGGTGATCTCTGCGAGAACATCAGCCTCCAGGGCGTCAAGTTCCGCGGCGGGTACGGGAATCTGGTCGAGGCGTTCGAGCAGGTCGGAGATGCTGCGACGCTTGAACATGACGCTGCGACGAGCCACTTCCGTAGGGTGCGCCGTGAATACGGGCGTGATGCAGATGCGGCTGAGAAGATTGAGGGCCTGATCGCGCGAGACGCCTGCTGCACGCAAGCGGCGGAGGGTTCCGCGCAGGCTGCCGCGCTGCGGTGGTGCTGTTGCGTCTAGGAGTGCGGAGCGCCGCCGCCGCTTGCGGTGGTTGGTCTCGGCGAGGTTGATGAGTTCGAAGTAAAAGGCGAAGGCGCGCGCGAGAAAAAAGGCGGCCTGCGGCGCGGTCGCGACTTTGTGTGTAAGCGTCTCGGCTTGCTGGAGATAGCCGCGGCTGGCGTCGGCGTCGTTGTTGCTGTCGGCTTCGCGACGGCTGATGGCGGTTCGGCGCAGGCTTTCGATGGCGTTGAAGAGGTCGTCGCCGGCTTGCTCGCGCAGCACCTGCCCGAGCAGCGTAGCGAGCGCGCGGATATCACGGCGTAACGGCGCTTCTTTCTGATCGCCGGAGCGGGCTTCCAGCTCGGCGAGGCGTTCAGACCAGCGGGTGGGTGTCCATAAAGATGCCATAGTCGATTATGCAACGCGCGGCGACGAGCGGGTCCGTGAGCCGACGGAATACGCCGCTACTTTTTGATGGCGGCGGGCTTGCCTTCCTGCACGTAGTTCTTGTTCCATGCAGGGATCTCGGCGACGTAGGCGCCGGGTTTTTCGATGACGCACTGGCAGCCGAGACGGCTGTTAAGTTGCAGGCCGGGAGACAGTTCGAGGCGGTCCAGTTCGAGGTCTTCGGCTTCCGAGACGCCGGTTGCGCCCTGCTTGAGGAAGATGTGGCAGGTGGTGCAGGCGGCGACGCCACCGCAGGCGTGGTCGAGGAAGATGCCGTAGTTTTCGGCGACATCGAGGAAGCTCATGGGCTGGCCGTGGCCGTCGTATGGGAGCGAGCCGAAGGGGAACTCGACGGTCTTGTTTTCGGGCTCGAACGTGACGCGGACGATGTTGTCGGCGGGAGGCCTGGAGAGGTCGACTTCGGGGAGCGGGGTGGATTCGTGATCGGACATGGCTCTTTCAGTCTACCTCTTTGCTGCGCGAATATAGAGGTAGACCGAGTCGATCATGCATGGCGATGGCGCTGCGCTGCGTGGGTAGATGCTAATCCTCGGTGGATTCTCCCGGTGTTTCGGGGTCGGCCTCGGCGGCTTCGATGGGGTTGGGCTTAGGCGAAGCCTCCACCTCGGCTTTGGCGAAGGCGTGCGGTGCGGTGGGGGTGGCTCCCTGCTGATTGGCGGCGAGGGATTCTCCGGCGGCGGTCATGGTTTTGCCGCCGAGAGCGCCGGTGACGGCGGAGTCCATCATGATCTCGGCGAAGCGGCGCGTGGCTTTATCGAGCTGCTCGATGGCCTTGCGAATGATCTTGTAGTCGCCGCCCTGAAGCGAGGCTTTGAGCTCCTTGGCGGCGGCTTCGATGGCGGCGTGTTCGTCGAAGGTGAGCTGCTGCCAGGCGGGGGTCTTCTTGCCCTTCTCGGTGGCGTCGAGGATGGTCTGCGCCTCGTTTTGCGCCTCGATGAGCTGTCGCGCGGTGATGTCTTCTTCGGCGTTGTCGAAGGAGTCTAGGATCATGGTTTCCACCTGTTCGTCGGTGAGGCCGTAGGTGGGTTTGACCTCCACCTGCGCCTCTTGTCCGCTGCGCTGCTCGCGCGCGCTGACGTGTAGGATGCCGTTGGCGTCGATGAGGAACTTGACTTCGATGCGCGGAAGACCGGCGACCATGGGCGGGATGTTTTTGAGGTCGAAGCGAGCGAGGGAGCGGCAGTCTTTGGCGAGTTCGCGCTCGCCTTGCAGGACGTGGATGGCGACGTTGGTCTGGCCGTCGACGCCGGTGGTGAAGTGCTCGGTGGCGGAGGCGGGAATGGTGCTGTTGCGCTGGATGATCTTAGCGACGACGCCGCCTAGAGCCTCAATGCCCAATGAAAGCGGAGTTACGTCGAGAAGGAGGAGATCGTTGGTCGCGGCATTCTCAGTCCCAGAAAGGATTTGAGCCTGAACGGCGGCGCCGAGCGCGACTACCTCGTCGGGGTTGAGCTCGGTGTGGAGCTGTTTGTTGCGTGCGCCGAGATCGAAGAGCTGCGTCACCAGCGTGCGCACGGATGGAACGCGTGTGCTGCCGCCGACCATGACGACCTCGTCGATCTGGCTGGCGGTGAGTTGAGCGTCTTTGAGCGCCTGCTTGACGGGGGCGGCGGTGCGTTGGACGACAGGCGCGATGAGCTGCTCAAACTGCGCGCGGGTGATCTCGCGAAGGTACTGCTTTCCGTTGGGCAGTCCGACCTGGAGGCGGGTTGTGTCCGCGGCAGAGAGGGCGATCTTGGCTTCGATGACGGCTTTGCGAAGGGCCTGGATGGCCTCGGGGTCCTGCGCGATGTCGAGGCCGAGGTCACCGCGGATGTCGTCGAGCGCGACGGCGAGAAGGAGGTTGTCGATGTCGTCGCCGCCGAGGTGGGTGTCGCCGCCGGTGGCGATGACTTCGAAGATGCCGTCGTGCAGCTTGAGGATGGAGATGTCGAAGGTGCCACCGCCGAAGTCGTAGACGGCGATGATGCCGTCTTTCTGCTTGTCGAGCCCATAGGCGAGCGCGGCTGCGGTCGGCTCGTTGACGAGGCGTAGAACCTCCAGGCCGGCGATGCGGCCGGCATCTTTGGTGGCCTGTCGCTGGGCGTCGTTGAAGTATGCAGGGACGGTGATGACGGCCTTTGTGACTTCGGCGCCGAAGAACCGCTCGGCGTTGCGCTTGAGCTGGAGGAGGATGTAAGCGGAGATCTCCGGCGGAGTGAGGGTGAGGCCGCCGACGTTGAGCTTGAGGACTTCGCCGGGCTTGAGATCCGGGGCCAAATGGAATGGGAAGAGCTTGAGCTCGGGCGTGACGTCGGTGAGATCGCGGCCCATGAGGCGCTTGACGGAGTAGACGGCGTTGGCGGAGTTGGTCAGCAGCACGTTACGCGCTGCGTTGCCGACAGCGAACCCGTTGGCTGTGTCCTGATCGAACGCGACCACCGAAGGCACGATCGGAGATCCGTCTTCGCCGGGGATGACGACGGGCGTGTCGCCCTGCATGAAGGCGATGAGCGAGTTGGTGGTGCCAAGGTCGATGCCGACGACGGGTGCTGCAGCCAAAGGGAGCCTCTTTCATAGAGCGCATGGAAGCGAATGCGCACCTTCACCATTTTCGCTTATTTGGTGGATGTGTGAGGACGTTTCTGGATTCTTGCCTGAGAATAGAGATGTGTTGATGATCGGTTGCAGAGGCGTTGCGGATTGATCTACCTGGAGCACAGGCCGGAGGCACAGTTGCTGCCGTGGGTGCGGCTGCTATGGTATGTGCGGGCTCCGGAGGCGGAGGGACGGGAGCGGGTGCTGCCCAATGGCGATGTGCAGATGGTGATCAACCTGGCGCGGGAGTACTGCGCCGGGTGCAGGGAGGGTGAGGAGGCGGAGTTTCGGCAGGCTCCTGCGCTGCTGGTCGGGACGCAGCGTTGCTATGGGGTGATTGACGGGTCGGATTTAAGGGAGATGGTGGGGGTGGTATTTCGCGCGGGTGGGGTGCGGCGGTTTGTGGCAGAGCCTGCAGTGGAGTTTCGGTTCGCGGAGACTGCGCTGGAGGCCGTGTGGGGGCGCGCTGCCGTGGAGTTGCGCGAACGGCTTATGGAGGCAGGGAGCGTTGCGGAGAAGTTTGCGGTGCTGGAGCGTGGGCTGGTGGGAAGGTTGCGGGGGGAGGAGGCTCATCCGGGGTTCCTGCTGGCGATGCGGGAGATACGGGCGGCCTCGCGAAGAGGGGCGAATGTTTCCGTGCGCGAGATGAGTGCGGTGACGGGGTATACGTCGCGGCGGCTGGGACAGTTGTTCGACGAGGAGATTGGTGTGGGGCCGAAGATGTTTACGCGGATCGTGCGATTTCAGCGGGCGGTGCAGCGGCTGCATCGCGGCGGTGAGATGCGGTGGGATGCGCTGGCGTTGGAGTGCGGGTATGGGGACCAGTCACACTTCGCGAATGATTTTCGGGAGTTTTCAGGAGTGAACGTGACGACGTATACGCAGACGGTGGGACGGTGGGGGAATCATATCCCGCTGTAGGTCTCGGGGTGAGGATTTCCGATTTGGCCAAGACGCGCGTAGCTGAGATGGAGGAGGATGAAGTCATGAAGACGACAGGTTCCACCATTATTCCTTCGGTGCGCTACCGCGATGCCCATGCGGGGGTCGACTGGCTGGTGCGAGTGTTTGGTTTCGAAAAACAGGCGGTGTATGAGGGGCCGGAGGGCCGGGTGATGCATGCTCAACTGACGTATGGGAATGGGATGCTGATGCTGGGGTCGACGGGCGGAGAGACGACGTATGACGCTCACTCAGTGCAGCCGGATGAAATTGGGAATCGCGAGACGGCGGGGCTGTGCCTGATTGTGGAGGACTGCGAGGCGATATATGCGCGGGCGAAGGCTGCTGGCGCTGAGTTTGTGGTGGAGTTGCACTCGCCGGAGTATGGCGGAAAGGCGTTCAACTGCAAGGATTCCGAGGGACATATCTGGTGGGTAGGAAGTTATAACCCGTGGGCAGGCGAGAAGGATTAGCAGCGACCATTGGTTGGGGAAGGGCGTGGCGCGTCGATGACCGACGCGCCTATCTTGGTGATTACTTCTGGTCCGAGAGCGTACCGGGGCGCGCGACGCTGGGGTCGAGGCGGTTGGCGCTTTGGAAGGGAAGCATCCAGCCGGGGTACTCGGGCGGGAGGGCGCTGACTTCGTCGAGCTGCCTGATCTCATCGGCGGTAAGTTTAAGGTCGGCGGCGGCGAGATTGTCGTGCAGTTGATCGGGGCGTTTCGCGCCGATGATGACGGAGGTTACGACAGGCTTGGCCAGCAGCCAGGCGAGAGAGATGCGTGCAGCGCTGCAGTTGTGCGCCTTTGCGATGGGTGCGATGACGTCAAGGATGCGCCAGGCGCGCTCTTTGTCGACGAGCGGAAAGTCGAACTCGCTGCGGCGGGAGTCTTCGGGCTTCTGATTGTCGCGCGAGAATTTCCCGGAGAGCAGGCCGCCAGCGAGCGGACTCCAGACGAGCAGACCGGTCTTTTCGGCTTCGAGCAGAGGCACAATCTCGCGCTCGATGTCACGCCCGGCGATGGAGTAGTAGGCCTGGAGGGTATCGAAGCGGGCGAGATTGCGGAACTCGGAGATGGAGAGCGCCTTGGCGATCTTCCATGCCTGCCAGTTGGAGACGCCGATGTAACGGACTTTGCCGGAGGCGACGAGCGCGTCGAGCGCGCGCAGCGTCTCTTCGATGGGCGTGATGGCGTCGTTGCCGTGGATCTGGTAGAGGTCGATGTAGTCGGTTTGCAGGCGGCGAAGGCTGGCATCGATGCCGTCCATGATATGGCCGCGGGAGGCACCGACGTCGTTGCGGCCGGGACCGACGCGACCGAAGACCTTGCTGGCGATGACAACATCTTTGCGTGCGATGCCAAGATTCTTGAGAGACTGGCCGAGCGTTTTCTCGCTTTCGCCTTCGGAGTAAACATCGGCGGTATCGAAGAAGTTAATGCCGCCATCAATAGAGTTTTTGATGAGATCATCGGCGCCGGCCTGATCTACGTTGCCGATGGCCTTCCACATGCCGCTACCTCCGTGAAAGGTCATGCAGCCGAGGCAGAGATGGGAGACGAGAAGGCCGGTATTGCCGAGGGTTTTGTATTGCATGAAGAGAATCCTTATCCGAAAGATCGGTAGTTAGTATGACGCAAACTTGACTGATGGCGACTCACATTCATGGGATGCGATGGCAGAACCGAGTGGTTTGATCGGAGGGTGATGCGGTCTGTGATGCTACGCGGAAAAAATTTACGCAGAAGCCAATCCACTTTGCGAACCGGTTCGTTCTCCTGACGAAGCAATGCAGTATCAAGTGATGGACGACTGGAGTGGCTAACCCGCTATTTCGCATGTACAATCAGCAGCGGCTCCCGTCACTTCTGTGGAATGTATTTGGGATCTCAAGTTTCGACATGACTTATCTATTCTTTGACCGTTCACGACGCTGGAGATTTCAACGCCCTCTGAGTTTGATCGGCCTACAGCGTTCACGCACCACAGCAGCAATTACTTAGGAGATGACCATGGCTTTGCGTAAGGCAACACAGGAAATGATTGATAGCGTCGTCAACCGTCGTTCGTTCCTCACCGGAGTAGGTGCGGTTGGTATCGGTGCAGCAGCGGCGACCATTATTGGATGCAGCAACAGCGCAGGTTCGGGCGGAACCAGCACGACGGGTGTGCAGGCAGCAGCAACGACCGACACCGCTACCAACATCTTCACGGCAGCGTTGATTGCGGAAGATCTGGCAATTACGACCTACTACAACGCGCTTTCGGGTGGCCTGATCACAGATGCGAACCTTGCTGGGCCCGGTGGCACCGCAACCAATGTATCGGCGAGCGGAAGTGTGGTCAATGTGGCATATCTTCAGGCTGCGTTGCTGGAAGAAGTTCAGCATGCCCAGTTGCTCCGCACGTTGCTTGGCATCAATCCCAACGGCAGCGGTGACGTCGCCGCAGGCGTTCCGGCAATGTTCTACTATCCGACGGGCACCTTTGATACGCTCACAAATTTCCTGCCTTTGCTGCTTGCTCTTGAGACTGCCTTTATCGGCGCGTACATGACGGCCGTAGAGGAGTTTGCTTCGATGGCCGCCGGGTATAACGGCTTCAGCGCGACCCAGTCGAACCCGGCGTCCTCTGGCAATAACTACACCCAGGCAGACCTGATCCTGTATGCAAAGGTTGCGGCTTCCATTCTGGGTGTAGAGTCTGAGCACCGTGCTCTGGCTCGTGCGATTCCCTCGGTGACGATTGCCAGCCCGATGTATGCAGGCGTCAGTGTTCTTCCGGCAAACAACCTGAACTACGAGAGCCAGGCCGGTCTGACCGGGTTGATCACGGGTGTGGGCGGAACGTCCACGACGGCAGCGGCTGCGTTGACTCCGTTCCTTGCTTCAAGCAGCTCGCAAAGCGCTGGCTTCAGCTTTACGACGGCAAACTCTGGCTATAACTCGGTTGTTACGGCAGGTGTCACCACGAGCGGCTCGATTCCGACCGCTGAGTAAGTTGGTACCGTGTTTGTTCAACGTAAGGGCGAAGGTGGCAGCTGCCATCTTCGCCCTTGCTTCTTTGAGTTGCATTCGCAAGCGTGAATTTCATCAAGGCACCTAGGCGCTGTTGGGAGACGTGAAATGTGTCCGCACGGAGTGACAGCAAACCCAGGATCAGGAAGACTTGATCGCACGGTGATAACGAAATCAGCGCAGGTCGACAATATTCGTTTAAACCTGTTGACCGGCGATGACGCAAGAGAATAGCATGCGTCGTGAGTCCAAAAAGCCCACCAAGCTGCATGTACCCAATACCTATCTAACAATTTCAGGAGACAAGCCATGGCATTACTCAAACCAACTGAAGACATGATTGATATCGTTATCAATCGCCGCTCGTTCCTTGCTGGCGTCGGTGCCGTGGGTGCCGCAGTCGCGTCGGCTACGATGATCGGATGCAGCAACAGCGTCACCCCGCAGCCGGGATACAGTTCGCCGGCACAGGCTGCTGGATCGACCGACACCGCAACGCAGATCTTTACAGCGGCCCTTATCGCTGAAGACCTCGCCATCACTACGTACTACAACGCGCTTTCTGGCGGTCTGATCACGGATGCGAATCTTGCTGGTCCGGGGGGCACGGCAACGAACGTTTCAGCGAGCGGCAGCGTAGTGAATGTAGCGTATCTTCAGGGTGCCTTGCTTGAGGAAGTGCAGCATGCGATGTTGCTTCGGACGCTGCTTGGCCTCAATCCCAATGGCAGCGGCGATTTGGCTGCAGGTGTGCCGCCAATGTTCTACTATCCCACCGGAACATTTGATACGCTGACGAACTTCCTTCCGGTCCTCGTGGCACTGGAGACAGCCTTCATTGGCGCGTATATGACGGCCGTTGAAGAGTTTACATCCATGGCTGCAGGGTATAACGGCTTTAGCGCGACGCAGGCGAATCCGGCTTCGAGCGGGAACAACTACACCCGGGCCGATCTCATCCTGTATGCGAAGGTTGCAGCCTCGATTCTTGGCGTCGAATCAGAGCACCGTGCACTTGCGCGGGCGATTCCGAGTGTGACGATTGCAAGCCCCATGTACGCAGGCCTGAACCTGATTCCGGCCAATAATCTGAACTACGAGAGCCAGGCGGGCCTAACCGGATTGCTGGTTGGCGTTGGCAGCACGGGTACGACCGCGGGTGCTGCGTTGACTCCGTTCCTGGCCTCCAGCACCTCCCAGAGCGCAGGCTTCAGCTTTACAACGGCAAACTCTGGCTACAGTTCGGTCGTCACCGCAGGCGTCACCACCAGCGGCACAATCCCAAGCGCAGAGTAGACTCTCACACACCGTGTGATGAACATCCGGCTGACGCCTTCGATACGAAGGTTCAGCCGGATGCTCAGATTCGCGCCTTATGGCTAAGGAGTGGTGGACACCTGTCGCACGGCCGCGGACGAGGCGATAGCGGACGCCTTCGGAAGCTGCGCTACATTCCAACCGCCGCCGAGCGATTCAACCAGTTGCACTGCTGTGGTGATGTCCTGGATTTGTAGCGTGACCTGGAGTTGCTGGTCCCCCAGGAGCGTGTCCTCGGCGATCATCACGTTGATGTACGGGTCGAGTCCGGTTTCATAGCGGGAGTTGGCGACGGTCATGTAGCGCTGGGCGGAGCGTACGGCGGAGGCCTGCTGCTGTATCTCCTGCGATGTGATGCGCATGGTGGAGAGCGAATCCTCGACCTGCTCGAATGCGGTAAGGACGGTCTGGCGATAGTTTGCCACGTTCGCGTCGTACTCTGCCTTATACTGCTGGATCGTGGAGTGACGCAGTCCAGCGTCGAAGATGGTCTCGGATGCGGATGCGCCCGCCGACCAGAAGAGGGCGGGGACGGAGAAAAGCGATCCCAGCATCGCAGATTCGAGCCCGCCCGCCCCGGAGAGAACGATGTTGGGATAGTACGCAGCCTGCTCGATACCTATCAGCGCATTGGACTCCGCCATAGCGCGCTCTGCAGCTGCAATGTCGGGGCGCCGCTGTAACAGGTCCGAAGGCAAACCAACGGGGATCGGCGGAATGGGCGTTGTCAGCGGCTTCACAGGCAGCGAGAATGACGATGCAGGCTTGCCGATCAGCATGGCGATGGCGTGCTCGTAGATGGCGCGATTGGTCTGTACCGATGTGGCTGCCTCTTCCGCACTCTGCAGCGTCACCTCTGCCTGCGCTACGGACTCGTCGTTGTCGATGCCTGTCTGATACAGCGCGTTGATGAGATTTAGCTGTTCTTTATCGGCCTTCACAGTTTGCGTGTATAAGTCCTGCAGTGAGTCTTGTCCGCGCAGCTCGAAGTAGTATTCTGCGAGGCTGGCTTGTTCCGTCAACCGCTCGCCTTCAAGATCGGCGGCGCTGATCTGTGCAGCATACTGCGACTCATGAACGAGGTTGCGAACACGCCCCCACAGGTCCGGTGCCCACGAAACATCCAGCGGGACCGCAAAGTTATTTGAAGTGATGCCGGTGGTAGAGGCGGCGGCCGCACCGCGCTCGGCAGCAGGAGTCTTCGAACGCGTCGCAGAGGGGCTGGTGCTGACGGTGGGATAGTACTGCGACTTCGCCTCACCGACCAGAGCGCGCGCGGCCATGAAGTCCTGAAAGTAGACAGCGATGTTCTGGTTGTTGATGTTTAACTGATCTTCGAGTGAATTCAGCTCATCATCGTGGAACATCTCCCACCATTTGCCGCGAATCGTTGCATCGGCCGGGCTGGCAGGCTGCCATGTTCCGGCGGGTGTCTCGTTGTATGCTGCGGGTGATGACTCTTTGAACGCGGGAGGCGCAGGCGCGGTGGGCTTAACATACTTGGGGCCGACGTTACAGCCGGCCATCAGCACGGCCGCAACCGAAGCGGAACACGCGAGGGACTTTGCCGCTGCGTTGCGCTGTGCACTCAGGCGGTTCGTTGTGGCGAGCTTTGAGGTCTGAATCTTCGCTCTCATCGTTTCTACTTTCATGGGATCTGCTTTCATCGAGCCGTCACCGGTGTCGCGGTGAACAGCCGTGCATGCTTGTCTCCCTGTATCTTCAGACGCAGGTTATCCATAAAGAGATAAATTACCGGAGTCGTATACAGCGTCAATACCTGGCTTACAAGAAGTCCGCCGATGATCGAGATGCCCAGCGGACGGCGCAGCTCCGATCCCGTACCCGTTCCGACGGCCAGAGGTATCGCGCCAAAGAGTGCCGCCATGGTCGTCATCAGGATGGGGCGGAAGCGTAGCATCGACGCCTCGAAGATCGAGTCGCGCGTGTTCTTATGCTCAACGCGCTCAGCGTTTAAGGCGAAGTCGATCATCATGATTGCATTCTTCTTAACGATACCGATGAGCAGCACAATGCCGATGATCGACATCACGTTGAGATCGGTGTGCGTGACCTTCAGCGCGAGCATGGCTCCAACGCTGGCCGGCGGCAGCGTGGAGAGAATGGTAAGAGGGTGAACGAGGCTCTCGTACAGTATGCCAAGAACGATGTAGACAGCGATGATTGCAGTGAGGATCAAGTACGGCTCAGTCTTCAGCGACTGCTTGAATGCTTGCAACGTTCCTGAATACTCACCGTGCACGGATTGCGGAAAGTTGAGCCGCTGCTGTATTTCGTTGATCTCCTCCGTCGCCTGCCCGAGCGATACACCAGGCGCGAGATTGAAGTTCACTGTCACGGATGGAAAAAGACCTGTGTGATTGACTGCAAGCGGTGACGTGGACGGAGCGTACTTCATCACCGTAGCTAGCGGGATTGCGCCTGCTCCCGTCTTCCAAAAGAGATACGTGTCCTTCAGTCCCTGCGGTGACTGCCAGTACTTCGGCGCAACTTCCATCACCACATAGTATTGATTGAGCTCGGTGTAGATGGTCGAGACCTCCGCTTGACCGAAGGCATCGTAGAGCGTGGTGTCCATGGTCTGCGGTGTGATGCCGAGACGCTCTGCGGTTGGCCTGTCATAGGTCAGCAGCGCCTGCAGGCCGTCATTTTGCTGGTCGGTGTTTGCGTCCTGAATACCGGGAGCCTTGCGCAGCGCGGAGAGCAGCTCGGGTCCGAATTTCTGCAGGTCCTGCGTTGTCTCTGCTTGAATCGTGTACTGATACTGCGCGTTGGAGTTGCGGCCGCCGATGCGGATGTCCTGCACCGCCTGAAGATACGTGGCGGCTCCAGGCACCTTCGCAAGCAGTGGCCGCAGCCCGTTGATGATCTGCGCGGCGCTCTGCGTTCGCTGATCCAACGGCTTCAGCGCGATGAACGTGAAGCCGCCGTTCATCGATCCCTGGCCACCTGTAAACGCCATCGCGTTCATCACGCCAGGGTACTTCGAGATAATCTCATTTGCCCTGTGCACGGCTTTGTTCATTGCATAGAACGATGTGTCCTGCGGCCCCTGCATGCCGCCCATCAAAAGGCCCGTATCCTGTTGCGGAAAGAAGCCCAGCGCAGCAGTATCCAGCAGGTATACGTTCAGCCCAAGCGTACATACGAACACGAATAGCATGAGACCCGGATGATCCAGCACCCAGGTGAGGGTTATGCGGTAGAAGCTGAGCAGGCCATTGAAGCCGCGCTCGCTTAGTTTGTAGATCCTGCCATGCTCCACTTCGTGCTCGGAACGCATCACGCGCGCACACATCATCGGCGTGGTTGTAAGCGAGATGACCATGGAAACAAGGATGGCCGTGGAGAGTGTGATGGCGAACTCACGGAACAGGCGGCCGATGATGCCGCCCATCAGCAGCAGCGGAATAAACACGGCGATGAGCGAGATGCTGATCGAAAAGACCGTAAAGCCAATCTCCTGCGCGCCCTTCAACGACGCCTGCATCGGCGTCAACCCCTCTTCAATGTGGCGCGCGATGTTCTCCATCACAACGATGGCGTCGTCCACTACAAAGCCGCTCGCGATGGCGAGCGCCATCAGCGATAAATTGTCCAGCGAGAAGCCGCAGAGGTACATCACCGAACATGTCCCGATCAGGGATACAGGCACCGCAACGGCGGGAACAAGCGTTGCCGGAACATTGCGCAGGAAGACAAACACGACGAGGATGACGAGGATCACGGAGATAATCAGCGTGAACTCAATATCATTCACAGAGGCGCGGATGGTCGTGGTCTTGTCGAGGATGGTGAAGAGGTGTTGGCCCTTTGGAATCGCTGCCTGCAGCGACGGAAGCGCTGCCTTGATGGCGTCGACGGTGGTGATGATATTCGCTCCGGGCTGGCGGAAGATGATCAGGTTCACCGAGCGCTGTCCGTTGAGATAGCCGGCTTGCCGTACGGATTGTTGCGAGTCAATCACGTCGGCGACGTCTTGCAATCGCACCGCGCCGCCGTTATGGTACCCGACGACCAGCGGTTTGTACTCGTCGGCCTTGGAGATCTGATCGTTCGCGAGCACGTCGGCTGTGGTGTTGCCGTTAGAGAGTTGCCCCTTGGCAGAATTTGAGTTCTGCCCGGAGATCACGCCCTGCACCGTTGCCAGGCTGATGCCGTAGCTGTTCAACTGCGTGGGATTCAACTCCACGCGTACAGCAGGCAACGATGCACCGACGGCTGTCACCTCGCCCACCCCGGAGATCTGCGAGATGCGTTGCTCGACCACCGTCGAAGCTTCATCGTAGAGCGCGGGAATGTCGTAAACACTCGATTGCATACCGAGCACCATGATGGGCGAATCAGCTGGGTTGACCTCTCTGTAGGTCGGGTTCTGCGGGAGATTGATAGGCAGGTACGTTCGCGCCGCGTTGATGCCCGCTTCGACATCGCGCGCGGCTCCGTTGATATCGCGGTTGAGGTCGAACTGCAGCGTTACTGACGTCGTGCCCAGCGAACTCGACGATGTCATCTCTGTGACGCCAGCGATGTGACCGAACTGACGCTCCAGCGGCGTTGCCACCGACGAGGCCATAATGTCGGGGCTGGCGCCGGGTAGGCCTGCGCCGACGCTGATCGTCGGAAAATCGATTTGCGGCAGCGGCGAAACCGGAAGCACTAAAAAGGAGATGATCCCTGCAATCGCGATGGCGATCGTCAGCAGCGTGGTCGCAACGGGCCTCTCGATGAATACGCGCGATGGGTTCATGCGTGCGATGCCCCATGTGTCTCTGACGGCAGACCGGTCTCCGGCTGCGCGATGGTTGTCTTGCTAGGGCGGCGCGAGAAGCGTGCGCCGAGGTTGTCGAAGAAGATGTAGATCACGGGCGTGGTGTAGAGCGTCAGCACCTGGCTGAACAGCAGTCCCCCGACCATCGCCACGCCGAGCGGCTTGCGCAGCTCTGATCCGATGCCGGTGCCGAATGCCAACGGAATGCCGCTGAGTAGCGCTGCCATGGTCGTCATTAGAATCGGGCGAAAGCGCAGCAGCGACGCCTGATAGATCGCCTCAGTTGCATCGAGGCCATGCTCGCGTTCCGCCTCCAGGGCAAAGTCCACCATCATGATGCCGTTCTTCTTCACGATTCCGATCAGAAGAATGATGCCGATGATCGCCACAATATCGAGGTCGAGGTGGAAGAGCTGAAGTGCCAGAAGCGCACCGACGCCGGCCGACGGCAGTGTGGAGAGAATCGTAATCGGGTGGACGAAGCTTTCATACAGCACGCCGAGAACGATGTACACCGTGACCAGAGCGGCGAGAATCAACAGCCCTTCGTTCGACAGCGAACCCTCGAACGCAGCGGCTGTTCCCTGATAATTCGATACCACGCTGGTGGGCAGGTTCTGGTCCTTGATGACCTTATTGATCGCCGTCAGCGCCTCGCCCAGCGAATATCCCGTATTCAGGTTGAAGGAGATTGTGACGGCAGGGAACTGACCCATGTGGTTGATCGTCAGCGGCTCGCTCGAAGGCACGAAGCGTGTAAACGCACTGAGCGGTACGGGTACGGGCAACGTGGGCGCCGTGCTTGTGCCGCCAGCGCCGCCACTGCCGCCTGCGCTGGTGCCGCCGCTGGCAGAGGTAGGCCGCGAGGTTCCGCTCAGCGAGGTGGTGGTGCTCGACGATGTGCCGGTGCTCGTGCCCGTCGTCGAAAGCGTCGTCGCGATGGTGCCCGACGTTGAAGCCGACGAAAGCGCTGAAGTAGAGTTCACGCTCATGGACGCCGACGTCAGGCTGACGCTATTGGGCGAAAGCGCCGTTGTCGCAGCCGTTGCCGAGGAGATGCCGTTGGTTGGTGTTGGCGTAAGCAGCGATGCGGCAGCCGGCCCCGAGCCCGCACCTGCGCCCGACGATGAACCCGCCGTGTTCGATGCCGTGGGCGGTACAACGCCCGTTGACGTTGCCTGCACATAGATGTCGTTCAGCTTATTCGGATCAAGCTGGAAGCTCGGTGCGGTCTCAAGAATCACATGGTACTGATTCAGCTGCGTATACATCGTATTGATTTGCCGCTGGCCGAATGCGTCATACAGCGTATTGTCGATCGTCGAAGGTGTGACTCCGAAGCGCGATGCTGTCGCGCGATCAATCTGCACCTCCTCTGCGTCGCCGCCCAACTGTTGGTCGGTCACGACGTCAGACAGCTGCGGCAGAGTTTTCAGCTTCGCCACCAGCTTGTGCACAGTCTCGTTCAGCTCAGTCTGGTTCGGGTCTTCAAGCGTGTACTGATACTCCGTGCGGCTGACTACGTCGTCCACGGTCAGGTCCTGCACCGGTTGCATGTAGAGCTTGATGCCGGGAACGCTTTGCAGCTTCTGCGACAGCCGATCGATCACCTCGGTGGCAGAGAGACTGCGCTGATCGAGCGGCTTGAGTATGATCTCGATGCGGCCGCTGTTGAGTGTCGTATTTGTCCCATCGGCTCCGATGAAAGAGGAGATGTTCTGCACCGCCGGGTCGGCAAGGATGACCTTCGCGAGCGCCTGCTGCCGCTGCTCCATCGCCTCAAACGAGATCGACGGCGAAGCCTGCGAGATGCCCTGAATCATGCCCGTATCCTGCGTCGGAAAGAAGCCTTTCGGGATGATCGTGTATAGCGCGACGGTGAGCACCAGCGTTGCCAGCGCCACCAGCAGCGTGATCGTCTGGAAGCGCAGAACCCAGCGCAGCGTTCGCCCATAGAACGCGATGATGTCTTCGAAGACCTCTTCGGAGCGCTTGTAGAACCAGCCCTGTTCGCTGTGCGGCTTGTACTTCAGAAGGCGCGCCGACATCATCGGCGTCAGCGTGAGCGAGACGAACGCGGACAGCACAATGGTCACGGCCAGCGTCACAGCGAACTGCCGGAAGAGGCGTCCTGCAACGTCGCCCATAAACAGCAGCGGGATCAGCACCGCGATCAGCGAAACGGTCAGCGAAAGGATCGTAAATCCAATCTGCTCGGCGCCCACCAATGCGGCTTCCATCGGCGCCATTCCTTCTTCAATGTAGCGCGAGATGTTCTCGATCATGACGATGGCATCGTCCACAACGAAGCCCGTCGAGATCGTCAGCGCCATCATCGTCAGATTGTTAAGACTGTAGCCCGCGAGATACATGACACCGAAGGTGCCCACCAGCGACAGCGGTACAGCGATGCTTGGGATGACCGTTGCTGCAAGGCTGCGCAGAAATAAAAAGATCACCATGATGACCAGCGCGATGACCAGCGCCAGCTCAAACTCGACGTCCTTCACCGAGGCGCGGATGCCTGTCGTGCGATCCGAGATGATCGAGACGTGCACGGACTTCGGTAGCGTCGATTCCAACTGCGGCAGCAGGTGCTGGATGTTGTCGACCACCGCGATCGTGTTTGCGCCCGGCTGCCGCTGGATGTTCAGAATGACCGCTGGCGTTGTGTTGGCCCATGCTGCCAGCTTGTTGTTCTCGACGCCGTCGATAATACGCGCGACATCGGGCAGCATGACGGGCGCGCCATCGCGATATGCGACAACGACGTTGCGGTAGTCCTTGCTGCTCAGCAATTGGTCGTTGGAGTTGATCGTGTAATCCTGCGACGGCCCGTCAAAGTTGCCCTTTGCGGCGTTCAGACTGTTGGCCGTCAAGGCATTGCGCAGGTCCTCAAGGTTGATGCCGTACGACGCAAGCGCTGTCGGATTGGCTTGAATCCGCACTGCGGGCTTTTGTCCACCGGAGATACTCACCAGACCTACGCCCGAGATCTGCGAGATCTTTGGTGCGAGCCGCGTATCCGCAAGGTCCTCGACCTGAGACAGCGGCATCGTCGTTGAATTCAACGCCAGCGTCAGCACTGGAGCATCCGCGGGGTTGGACTTGCTGTACACCGGCGGTGTCGGCAGGTTCGCCGGCAGGTAGCTCTGCGCCGCGTTGATCGCCGCCTGCACCTCTTGCTCGGCCACATCGATGTTGAGGCTGAGCTGGAACTGCATGACGATGACCGACGATCCTCCCGAGCTGATCGAAGTCATCTGGCTAAGACCGGCCACCTCGCCGAACTGCCGTTCCAGCGGCGCTGTTACCGCAGACGCCATCACGTCCGGGCTTGCGCCGGGATAGAACGTCTGCACCTCAATGGTCGGGTAATCGACCTCAGGCAGCGCCGAGACGGGTAGTTGCAGATAGGCAACGCCACCCGCCAGAAACATCGCTGCCATCAGCAGCCACGTCGCTACGGGGCGGAGAATAAATGGCCGTGAAGGACTCATGGGGTCTTCGCACCGCCTGCGGTGGAGGCCTTGCTTCCGGGGCTGCCGGGACCGCCCGTGCGAATGGCCGGTTGCAGCGTCTGTTTGCTCTGGTGAATCTGTACGTGAGCACCGTTTTCCAGCCGGTCAAAGCCGCTCGTTGCCAGCGTCTCGCCAGGATTGACCCCGGTCACGGCAGACACATCGACATTGCTCGTAACTACTGTAATCGGCTGCACCGTGACCGTGTTGTTCGGGTTGACCATGTAGAGAAACGCCGCTGTGCCGTTGTACTGCACTGCCGCAGTAGGAACCAGAGTAGTGTTGGTCAGCGTGCGTACCAGCAGGCGAGCATTCACGAACTGGTTGGGGAACAGTGCATCGCCGCGATTTGGAAAGTTCGCGCGGAACTTCACCGTTCCTGTCGTCGTGTCGATCTCGTTGTCCACCGCAAGAAGCTTCCCAGCTTCGAGCAGCTTCTCATCGCCGCGATCGAAGGCGTCCACTTCCATTGCTCTTCTGTCCTTCAACTGCGACTGGATCTCCGGGAGTTCATCCTCCGAGACGTCGAAGACGACCGTGATCGGTTGCAGCTGCGTGATCACCACAAGCGTTGAACTGCTGCCGGAGAATACCGTGTTTCCAGGATCGACCAGGCGCAAACCTACTCGGCCATTGATCGGCGAAACGATGTGGCAGTAACTCAGCTCTACCTTGTCGTAGTCCACCGAGCCTTGGTCGGCCTTCACCGATCCCTCATCCTGCACCACCACCTTCTCCTGGTCGTCAAGCTGCTGCTTCTGGATGGCGTTCCGCGCCCACGCGGCCTGGTAGCGGGCCAGATCCATGCGCGCCTCAGCCAGCAGACCTTCGTCGCGGATCAGCGTTCCTTCGGCCTGCACCAGCGTCGCTTCATAGGGCCGCGGGTCTACATCCACCAGCGGATCGCCCTTGCGCACGATCTGGCCCTCGCGATAGTGCACCGACTGCACCACGCCGGTAATCTGGCTGTAGAGCGTGATCGTGGCCACCGGTGTCGCCGTCCCCAGAGCGTCCACATACATATTGATATTGCCGGTCGCCGACTTGCCGACCGTGATGGCTGCGGGTCCATTCTGCCCTCGCCCACCCCCCGGCGGCGCACCCTCCGGCGTCTTCGGAGACGTCAGGTAGTACACCAGCAGCGCCACAAGTACGATCACCACAATGAGAATCACCCACATGGTCGTGTGCGAGCGCTTCTCAATCACCAGCTCCGGCGAAGCATTCCGCTCCTGAAACGCAGAGCCAATATTTCCGTTATGTGCTTCAAACGACTGGCCCAGGTCTTCACCTTGCGGTGGTACGTCTCGGCTATCTTGCTGGGCCATGCTTCATCCTCTTCACTGGGGTTCACCTTTGGGCGTAGGGGTAGCGGTTGCGGGTAGGCTGATCTCGGTCTCTACAAACTAGAGATGGTGCAGCTTCCAAAAAAGTTTCGCTCGGGCTGCTCTATGGCTAAGAAATACGCGTCTCACGTACTTCTATGATTTCATAGCACAGAAGCAGGTCGCGCTCCTGCTCCCAAGCACCGGCAGAGCTATCATTATCGGTGAGCGCAGCCATCAACGCCAGCGCTATCCATTTGACCCGGCGCAGACCATCCCCCGGCACCATCCCCGACGAGGATCGCTCCACCATGAAGACGCTTCAAGACCTCCGCACCCTTCGTTACGATCAGACCGGCCCGGTCGCAACCATTACCCTGGACCGCCCCGACGTCCTGCACGCGCTCAACGCGCAGATGTTCGACCAACTGGAGAGCGTCTTCGCCTCTGCAGCCGACGATTCCTCCGTCCGCGTGCTCATCCTCACCGGATCTGGTGAACGCGCCTTCGCCGCCGGCGCCGACATCCGCGCTCTGGCCGACACCGACGCCGCCAGCGGCCTTGCCGTCTCGCAGCGCGGCCAGCAGGTCTTTGATCTCATCGAAAATCGCCTTGCCCGCGCTGGAAAGCCGGTCATCGCTGCCGTCAACGGCGTCGCGCTCGGCGGTGGCTGCGAGCTTGCCTTGGCCTGCACGCTCCGCCTCGCCAGTGATAAGGCTCGTCTCGGTCTGCCCGAGGTCAAGCTCGGCCTCATTCCCGGCTATGGCGGATCGCAGCGTCTTCCGCGCCTGATCGGCCGCAGCGCCGCCTTGCGCCTTATGCTCACCGCGCAGATCGTCGACGCCGCCGAAGCCCTGCGCCTCGGCCTGGTCGACGAGGTTCATCCCGCTGCCGACCTGCTGCCCCGCGCCCGCTCCATAGCCGAGACCATCGCAGCCATGGCACCGCTCGCCATCGCCGGCGTCCTCGAAGCCATGCAGCGCGGTGCCGACGCTCCGCTCTCCGATGGGCTGCACGCCGAAGCTGAGATCTTCGGTCGACTCTGCGGCACCGCCGACAAGCACGAGGGTCTCACTGCCTTCCTCGCCAAACGCCCCGCTGTCTGGCAGGGCCGGTGACGCAGGATCCAGCAGCAGTGAAGCCCTATGGCCCCGGCGTCCCTATAGGCACATGCGACGTGTAACGGCGAAGCACAAACTCCTGCAGCAGATGTGCCGCACCTTCGCCTGCAATCCCGATCAAGCTGTTTTCAAGCGTCAGCGAAACTCCCTTTCGATCGCTCGGTGCGTAGTACAGATTCGAGAGCGCGCCCGAGCTCAGGCTGCCTACGATGCTGGAGTAGTTCGTCTGCCACTTGCCGTTATCACCCTTGCAGATCAACGCTGTCTCCAGTGCATACTTCGCGCGGTGCCACGTCGTTCCCTCACCCAGATAGTAGTATCGCGGGTCCTGATGAAATAGCGACGGATAGATGGAATCCCTGAACAACGTGCTCGATGTTGCGTCTGCAACTGCCGCTCCATACCGCTTTCCGAACGCCGCCGGTCCCGAACCGAATCCAGGGTAGTAGTTCACCAGTTGCTCACCACCCGCCTCACCTGCTGCGAGGATAAAGCTCACCGGATCAAGCACCTCATGCAATCCGAGGCTGAACTTCTGCTTCGCGTCCAACGGTGCCGGATCCTTGTCGTACGTCACAAAATAGTTCGGCACGATTCCCAGCACGCGCTGCTTCTCTTCCTGCTTCACCTCTTGCGTGGCAATCTCTCGTTCGGTCAGAGGTGTAACCGTCAGCTCGGTGCTGGAGGTTGCCGCGCCAAGCCGTATCGGCGGTGCCAGATACACCGCGCCCGCTGCGATGGTGCCTTCGATATTCCCCTGATTCATCCCTGAAGCTGCGGCTTCCAGGTGAAACGTGCCTGCGTCCACCTTCTCGAAGAAGTACGTTCCGTCCCCAGCGGAGATCGTTGTCCGCGGTGCCTTGACGACATCGCCCGTGAGCGTCACCTTCGCTCCGCTCACCAGCTCCCCCTGCGCATCCGTTACCGTTCCGCTGATGGTTCCAGTCGCTTGTGTCGCACCGTCGGTTTGCAAAGCGGGCGTCGGCGCACTGGGTAGCTGCGCCTCCTCCCGTATCGCAGCCATCTGTGGCCGTGCAGCGTCCTGACCATACGCCGCTGTACCTGCGCACAGAAGCGCCATCGCGCATGCAGCCATCGTTCCCACTCGTCCAGGTTTCAAGGTTCGCCAGTTGCTTACGATGATTCAATCCTTTGCCTGCTCAGGGTTATCCTTTGAGCATAGCCTGTCTCCCGGCAAAAACCGCTGCAGCATCTTCAGAACATTTGCATCCAATCACTCGTTTCAGCGCAATCGTTCACGGCTGTGGTGTCCTCAGGGCTTTGATGCCTGTACTCAGCCGCTTCAAGAGAAACTCCTGTAAAAGATTTCCCGCTGCGTTGGTGCCAATATTTACAAAACCGTTTTCGATCGTCAGCCCCTCATCCGTGCGGTCGCTCGTCGGATAATACAAATTGGAGATCGCCGCCGTAGTAAAGTCGGCAGCCACAGCGGCATAGGCAGGCTGCCACTTCCCATTATCCCCGCGCGCGATCACCGCCGTCGAGAGGGCATACAGCACACGCGAACGGATGCTGCCCCTGCCCTTGTAGAAGTACCTCGGATCCTGATGAAATAACTCCGGAAATACGGCTCCGCCAAGCACCGTGCCGATGCCCGCATTGGCCATCCCCGCGCCATACCGCTTGGCATAACCCATCGCACCCTGCCCATAGCCGCTGTAACTGTTCATTGCCTGTTCAATGCCCGCAAACCCGCCGACGATCACGAACGTCGCAGGATCGAACAGAGACCGCGCCGCCAGCTTGTACTTCTGCGGCGTATCCAGCGGAGCGGCCTTCCAGTCATACGTCACGTAAAAGTTTGGAATAACGCCCGCCAGCCGCTGCTTCTCCTCCTGCTTTAGCTGGCTCGCTGCAACTTCCTTCTGTGTCAGCGAAGACACCTCGATGCTGGTACTGTCGGCCGCCACGCGCAGTTGGATCGGTGGTAATTCCAGCGACTCGTCCGGATTCAGCGTCCCCTCCACCGCCGTTCCCTGCAGCCCACTCGCCAATACAGTCAACGTAAACGCTCCGGCCGCGACATGGCTGAAGCTGAAGTGGCCTTCGCTGTCGCTCGTGGCGGTTTGTGTCTCCTTCGAGGATGCGGTGGAGAGCGTGACCTTTGCCCCGGGAACCAGCGCACCATCCATGTCCGCAATCACCCCGCCCAACGTTCGCACACCCGCACCGTCCGTTGGCTGCGCTGTGGCTGCGGTTGTCGTTGGCGACGGAACCTGCTGCGCCCTGCTCGTGATACTCAAACACAGGGATAGACAGCAGAACAGCGGAAACGCGGGTTTCATACCCTCAGGATATCTGGTTTGACGCGCTCCGCTATCCTGACGCAAGGAATACGCGTACACTTGGACTCACCAAAGCCAAAATGTCTACAGGGGCAACGTATGGATCCCCGTTCACACCCAACACAAGGGCTGGTTGGTTTGGCAGGTCATCACCAAATCAGAAGACTGCCGTCTCACATCTAACAGATGAACCACGTAGACAGCACGAAGTAGCAGGAAAGGGTACTATGCGCAGATTCCGGATTCTCTTCGTTGCAACGGCTGTCCTGATGTTCATGGCGCTGATGCCGCAGGCAAAGGCACAGATCAGTTTTGGGCTCGACATCGGGGGACCTCCAGCCTGCCCGTACGGATACTACGGCTACGCACCCTATGGCTGCGCGCCGCCGGGATTCTACGGCCCAGGCTACTTCTATAACGGTATCTTCCTCGGGATGGGTCCATGGGCCAACTGGGGTTACGGACACGGCTGGGGCGATCATCGCTTCGGCGGCCCCGGCGGCGGACGCTACTGGGGTGGTGGCTGGGACCGCTATAACCACGGCGGATACGGACGTGGTGACTACAACCACGGCGACTACGGCCGTGGCGGCTATGGTCAGATGCGCGGAGGTTCCGGGGATCATGGGGATCGCGGCGGCTTCCAGGGCGGTCAGATGCGCGGCGGCCCCGGCGGTCGTGGCGGCTTTCAGGGCGGTCAGATGCGCGGCGGCGGCCAGATGCGTGGCGGCGGTGGCTTCCACGGCGGCGGCGGTGGTGGCTTCCACGGTGGCGGTGGCGGACACAGCGGCGGCGGAGGCCATCACTAAACTGTAAGATCGCACAGAATCGACGCGGCGGAGCCTTGGAGCTTCGCCGCGTTTCCTTGGTCGCTCCGCACTTGCTATCCTGTTAAAGTGCTGAGCCTGAAACATCTCCTCCCCATCTGCGTCCTCCCGACCGTCCTGATTTCGTGTATCGGGTGCCACCACGGCCCAGTCGACGCATCTACCCTGAGCCCCGCGGAACAACGTGTCGAGCTCGAGACACAGCGCGAAGAGCTGGAGCAGATTCCGCCCCCAACCAAGAGCCGCTACATGTCCATCCACACCTACAAAAGCTGGGAGAATCCTGTCCTCACCATCCAGCCGGGTATGTTGGAGCTGCACGTCACGCTTGCCGACTCGAATCCAACGCCTATCGGCGTAGGCGGCATGTTCCGTCCCATCGGTGCACGACAGGAGGAGCTGAACATCAGCACCAACACGCTGGGCGACGCGATCAGCGCCGTCCCGCAGACCTCTTGGCCCTATGGCCGCGTCGTCGCCATCGAGGAGGCGAACAAGACCCCCCCTTCAGCCGAGCCCGCCGTCCGCCGCAACATGGAGGCGACCATCAGCAAGCTCAACGACCTCGGTATCGTGGTCTATGACCTGGAGAGCGGAAAGCTGCAGTAGGTACCGTTGGGTACACCGCGCTGTACGGAGGTCAAGACCGCGCTTCGGAGCGTGTTCTTCGTCATGCGCACTAAAACCCGCGCAGATACCACTAAGCCCGGCCGGAAGCGCTTCAAATGCAACCGAACCGCCGAACGCAGACGATACAATCGAAGCATGATCAAGGGAATGACCACCGTTGCGCACGTCGCTTCGGAAGAAGCATTGACGCAGCTCGGAGAGCTGTTTCGCGCGCTCGGCTTCGAAACGGGCAAGGGATGGAGCGATGAGGGCGGAAAAGGCGCGGCGTTTCTAGCTCCTGTAGGGAATCTGGAGCTCGTCACCGGCCGCACCCCGGCAGTTCCGTCGCTGCTCGTCGAGGTTACGCAGATTGACGCCGTTTACGCTGCCGTGAAGTCCTGGGCAGCGGCCCAAAAGCCGTCCAATGACGGCGTCACAAAGCTCTCGGAGACTGCTCTTAGCCACTGGAACTCCCGCGTGTTTACTGTCGATTTCGCATCCGGGCTAACGATCGGGTTCTGGGAGTCGGAGAACGTGCTGCATAACCGACCCATTGCCGTGGAGGGCGATCTTTCGGCTGCCGGGAAGCGCTTCGCCATCGTCGTTGCACGCTGGAATGCAGTGATCACGGACCGGCTGCTGCATGGGTCGCTCGACGCGCTCCACCGCAGCGGATGTGCCAGAGCCAACATCGAAATTGTGCGCGTTCCAGGCGCCTGGGAGATTCCATCCGCTGCGAGAATATTGGCTGAAACCAAGCGTTTTCACGCGATTATCACGCTAGGCGTGCTGCTGCGCGGAGAGACCGCGCACTATGAAGCGATCTACACCGAGGTTGCGCGCGGCATCGGACAGTCGCAGCAAGAGACGGGGGTCCCGCACGCGTTCGGTGTGCTCACCTGCGAGACGCTGGAGCAGGCACTCGACCGGGCTGGGCTAAAGGCTGGAAACAAAGGGTTTGAGGCGGCCATCGCGGCCATCGAGATGGCCTCGATTCAAGAGAAACTGACCGCCAGGCAGCAACCTGAGAACGCAGAGGTGAATGCCTGATGGGAACCCGACGGAAGTCTCGTGAATTGGCGATGCAAATGTTGTTTCAAGGTGATTTGGGTAAGCAGAAGCCCGAGGAAGTGGAGCAGCTTTTTTGGGAGTCCAGAGACGATGTAGACGATGAAACTCGCGGATTTGCCGACGATCTTCACCGCCTTGCGACGAAGCGCGAAGACGAGGTCAACGATTTGATTCAGAAGCACGCGCAGAATTGGCGGTTGGAGCGCATGCCCGTCGTGGACCGCAACCTGCTGCGGACAGCGGTGGCTGAGATGCTTGGATATCCGAAGACGCCCGCTGCTGTGGTGATCAATGAGACGCTGGAGATTGCGCGGCGTTATGCTGCGCCCGAGAGTGTGAACTTCTTGAATGGCGTGTTGGACGCTATAGGGCGCGATCTTTTGGAGAAGCGTCTGAAACTGTAGGAGCAGATCAAGTAGCACAGCAAAGGCCCTCGGATCACCGAGGGCCTTTTGCTGTGCAGTCTGCGTTTCGATTAGTTCGTGGTTCTCTTCGGATACTGCGCGAGGAGGTTGACAGGCGCGTCGCCAACACCTGTGCCACCGCCGGTGGTGTAGATGGGAAGACCCGGGTTGAGAATGCCGGTTTCTGTAGCGGTTGGCGTACCGTTGGTGGGGTATGTCATCGTGATGAGATGAACGTCGTTATCGGCTGCGGTAGCATCGCTTGCACCGGTGCCGACGTAGAAGGTGAAGTTATCCGTGCTGAAGACGCCGTACAACGGTTGAGCGTTGGCTGTAGCTCCATTGCCGAGCGTGATGTAGTGCAGTGTGCCCTGACCCGTCGCGGGAACGGAGTACCAAGGAAGGATGCCGTTGGTTACCAGATTTGCGGCGGGCGGAACATAGGTGACGAACGCAACCGAGGAATTGCTGGAAGGAAAGACGCCGGTGATAGTTCCGGCGTTTACCCCAGTCATCGGCTGGGTCGTATACGCTGTCTGGAAGTAATCGGTTGGGATTACAGTGGGACAGGCGGTTCCCTTATCTGTGCCGGCACCGGTCCCGGTGCTCGTGGGCAGCGTCACATCGATGTCGCTCAGGGTTGAGGCACCGCCCGCGACGGCGTGGGCACCGATGATATGCGTGCCGTTCGATGTTGCAGCAATCTGATCTGTGATGGCGGCGCTTTGACCCGCAATTGGGATGAATTGGTTGGTAACGTTGGGGGGATTGCCGGTAGCGCCTACGGTGCTGGAGGGGCAGTAACTGCGTGCGTCGGTGGTTTTGGGACCAGCGAAGAAGGCACCGATGCTGGGAACCGTAACCGC
>JABBOG010000062.1 GCA_019351975.1 Acidobacteriota bacterium | reverse complement strand
AAGCCCGTCCCCTTCTCAGAGTGCCTTCATCAGCGGTTTCCTAGGTGCGGCGGTTGGAGAGAAGATGTTCGACGCGGAGCAGATCTTCTTCGGTATCAACGCCGATGGTGTCGTGTGGGGTTTCGGCGACGTAGAGGGCGATGCCGTTTTCAAGCAGGCGTAGCTGTTCGAGCCGCTCGGTCAGCTCAAGTTCGCTGGGAACGAGGGCGGCGAAGCGGGCGAGGGCGGCGCGGCGGTAGGCGTAGAGTCCGAGGTGCTTCCAATAGATGGCGCTTGCGGCTTGCGCCGGGTCGCGGTTGTAGGGGATGGTGGCGCGGGAGAAGTACAGTGCACGGCCGTCGGCGGCAGTGACGACCTTGACGGCGTTGGGGTTGGTGATGTTTTCGGGGGTGCAGCGGACTTTGAGGGTGGTGACTTCGACGTGCGGATCGGCGAAGGGAGCAAGGATGGCAGTGATGTGCTGCGGGTGGAGGAGCGGCTCGTCGCCCTGCACGTTGACGTAGATCTCGGCGTGGCGCTGCTGGGAGACGGCGAAGAGGCGATCGGTGCCGCTGGGGAGGTCGGGCGAGGTGAGGATGCAGGGCCAGCCGTTCTCGCGACACACCTGCTGGACTTCGGGTGAGTCTGCGGCGATGACGACATCGTCGAGGCCGGGGCAGGCTTTTGCGGCATCGTAGACCCACGCAAGCAGTGGGCGACCGGCGACGGCGCGGAGGACTTTGCGAGGGAGGCGGGTGGAGGCGAGACGGGCAGGGATGACGCCGAGAACGCGGACGTGGGTTGAGGTCATCCTATCTGGCCCTTATCCTTGCTGCTGTTTTTGCGGTAGATTTTGATCGTAACCGCGATCACGGCGACGAGCACGATGCAGAGGATGAAGGCGGCGGCGTAGAGGAAGTCGAGCACGCCGTTGAGGCGGCAGTCGAGGCTGCCGGGCGCGGTACGGCAGTTCTGGGTGAGCAGGATGGTGGACGCGGAGGCGGCGCGGGCGGAGAGTCCGGTGAGGCTGACGGCGGCAGGTATAGCGGCGCGAGGGCGGCCCTTTCGGGTTAGGATGTTCGGAAGCATGTTTGACCTGCGCAGTTACGAAATCTATGATGGTAGAGCGGCTGTCGTCGCGGCCGGAATTGTGGTCGCTGGATGCAAGGCGCGCACCCGGCGGTGTAGCTCAGATGGTTAGAGCGACGGACTCATAACCCGTAGGTCAGTGGTTCGATCCCACTCACCGCCACCATTATCTCTTGAATGTGGGTGACATGGCGTTTGCGCAGGTTTGAAGGCGCAGCGGGCAGGCAGCGCGGCGGCGTTTGCAGAATCTTCCTCATGATTGGCCGCTGAGAGTATCATTCGGGTATCGGGTTACGTCTAAAACGCAGGAAGCTCGACCTGTTCTGTACAAAACCGCTTCGGAGTTGTTGACCGCACTATGCCAAAGAGTCTCAAGATTTCACTGCTTGCGTTATCGGTAGCCGTTGTTCTGGCAGTTTTTCTGGGCGTGAATGCTCATGGTGTGAGTGCTGCGAGCGAGGCAGCGCAGCAGGGTGCGTACACGCAGATCAACGTGTATGGCGAGGTGCTGCAGCATATTCAGGCTGATTACGTTGAGGTGCCGAATATTCCTGAGGTGACGAATGGTGCGATGCGGGGGCTGCTGGAGTCGCTGGATGCGGACTCGAGCTACCTGACGCCGGCGGACTATACGGCGTACAAGAACGATCATGGCGGCAAGGCGCAGGTGGGGATGTATGTGTCGAAGCGATATGGATATGCGACGGTGATCTCGGTGGTGCCTGGCTCCCCTGCGGACAAGGCGAAGTTTACGGATGGGGACATTATCGAGGCGATCGGGAACCAGGATACGCGGGACCTTTCGCTGGCGATGATCCAGTTACTGCTGGAGGGTGCGCCGGGTAGCGAGTTGCAGGTGTCGGTGATTCGGCCGCGCAAAGCGGAGCCGGAAAAGGTGACGCTGAAGCGGGTTGTCGTGTCGGAGCCGCCGGTGGACGAGACGGTCTATGACAGCGGATCGATCCTGTATCTGAAGCCGATGACGATCGACAAGGAGCATGCGCAGGAGCTGGAGTCGAAGCTGAAGGCGATGAATAAGGCTGGGAACAAGAAGATCCTGCTGGACTTGCGCGATGTTTCATCGGGTACTATGCCGGATGCAGTGCGGGTGGCGAACTTCTTTATCGGTTCGGGAACGCTGGCGACGTTGTCAGGGCAGAAGTTTACGACGCAGACGTTCACGGCTGAGCCTGGGAAGGCGATCAACACGACGGCACCGCTGATCGTGCTGGTGAACCGTGGGACGTCCGGGCCAGCAGAGTTGATTGCTGCGGCGATTCAGGACGACAAGCGCGGACAGTTGGTGGGCGAACGGACGTTCGGTGAGGGATCGTTGCAGAAGACGTTCGACCTGCAGGATGGAGGCGCGGTGATCCTTTCGATCGCCAAATATGCGTCGCCTTCGGGCAAGCAGTTTGAAGAGGATGCGGTGACGCCGACGACGCTGGTGGCGTCGAATGCGGACATGCTAGATGACGAGGATGCGACTGAGGCTGACCTGGATAAGACGGTGACGAGCGCAGGGCCTAAGAAGACAATTCTGCCGCCGGACGATCAGTTGACCAAGGCGCTGGACATGCTGCGGGCGAAGACGGCGTAGTGCGCGTGCAGAGATGCGGCGCTTGTGTTCGAGGGTGCGTCGCGTGGTAAGGTGGTTTTGACTTGCCTCGACCACTCAACAAGAAAAAGGAACTGGCTGCGAAGCGGCGGGCGGCGATATGGCGCGCGGCGCGGCGCTTCCCTTTTCGCGACCCTCTGCCGGGTGATCCGCGCATCGCGGCACGCGGCGCTGTGGTGGCGTTGCTGGGGGTTTCCGCGGTCTTCGGGGTGATGGTTGGGCTGATGCTGGTGTACTCAATCAATTTGCCCGAGATGACGGACCTGGAGCGGTACAGGCCGAGTACGACGACGGAGCTTTACGATGTTCATGGGCGTGTGTTTGGCTCGTTTGCGCTAGAGCGGCGGGTGGTTGAGCCGTACTCGGAGTTTCCCCCGGATTTGCGACAGGCCATCTTCTCGATTGAGGACAAGGACTTCGAGAACAATGGCGGCATCAACCTGATACGCGTGGTCGGCGCGGCCTACAAGGATGTCCACTCGGGGGGGAAATCACAGGGTGCGTCTACACTGACGATGCAGCTGGCGAGGAACCTGTTCCTGTCGTCGGAGAAGACGTATGGCCGAAAGCTGCAGGAGATTCTGCTGGCGTTGCAGATTGAGCGGCGATTTACGAAGGCGCAGATCTTTACGCTGTATGCCAACCAGATTTATCTGGGGCGCGGGACGTACGGCTTCGAGGCGGGTTCGGAGTATTACTTCAGCAAACCTGCGCATGCGCTGACACTGCCGGAGGCGGCTCTGCTGGCGGCGTTGCCGAAGGGGCCGGAGTACTACTCGCCATTGCGGTATCCAGAGCGCGCGTTGAAGCGCAGGAATCTGGTGTTGCAGGAGATGCTGCTGGATAGAAAGATCACACCGGGACAGGCGGCTGAGGCAAAGGCTGCGCCACTGGGCCTGCATCTGGAATCTCCGCCAAACAGCGAGGCACCGTACTTTGTGGATGAGGTGCGGCGTGAGCTCGAGCATGATTACGGCGAGGACGAGGCGCACGGCGCGGGGCTCCGCGTGTATACGACGCTGGATCTTGACCTGCAGCGGGCAGCGAACCGTGCAGTGCTGGACGAGACTGCGGCGTATGAGCGCAGGGAAGGCTGGAAGGGACATCTGGAGAACGCGCTGAGTACCGGCGTGACGATGAGTGCGTACAAGCATCCGGACTGGGCGCAGGCGTTTGTAGATGGAGGGTACTTTCATGCGCTGGTAACGGGTGTTTCGGCTGGGCAGATGACGGTGAAGATCGGCACGCACAGTGTCACGATGACGCCGGCGGACTGGGCCTGGACGGGATACACGAGCGGTACGGACCTGGCGATGGCGGGGGATATCGTCTATGTGAGGGTGGTGAGCGGAGCTGCGAGCGGAGCTGCGCATGCTGCACTGGAACAGGACAGCGGAGCGCAGGCGAGCCTGATGGCCGTTGATAACAATGACGGCGAGGTGCTTGCGATGGTGGGCGGGCGAGACTTTGCGCTGTCGCAGTATAACCGGGCGACGCAGGCGCAGCGGCAGGTGGGGTCGTCGTTCAAGCCGTATGTCTATACAGCGGCGATGGAAGCGGGAATGACGCCGTATGACACGGTGATGGACTCGCCAGCGACGTTTTACACCGCGGGCGGACCGTATTCACCGCACAACTACGAGGGGGATTATCTTGGACCGATGACGCTTGTGGATGCGTTTGCGGAGTCGCGGAATATTCCGGCACTGCGCCTTGCGGACAAGGTAGGGATCAAGCGGGTCATCCAGGTGGCGCATGACTTTGGGATCACGAGCAACATGCCGGCGTTTCTGCCTGTGGCGATCGGCGCAGCAGACATTACGCTGGAGGAGCAGGTGGGAGCGTACAGCGTGTTTCCCAATGACGGGATACGCATTGCTCCACACTACATTCGTAGCATCGTGCAGGCGGATGGGCTGCCCCTGGCGCAGCAGCGGCCGAAGGTCGTGGAGGTGATCCCGGTAAAGATTGCGCGAGAGATGATGGTGCTGCTGGAAGCGGTGGTGCAGCACGGCACAGGCGCCGCGGCTGGGCAATTACAGCATGCGCTGGCAGGAAAGACAGGCACAACCAACAACTATACGGACGCGTGGTTCGTAGGGTTTTCGCCGTCGATCACGTGCGGAACATGGATCGGGTTCGACAATCGGCAATCGCTGGGCAGCAAAGAGACGGGAGCGAAGGCCGCGCTGCCGATCTGGATGGATTTTATGAGGGTGGCTGTGGCCGACAAACCGAACGAGAAGTTTGCGGCCCAGAGCGCACCGAAGGTGGTAGTGACACCTGCTGCGACAGATGCAGGCGCTGGTAACAAATAGACTTGCGGCGAACCGTAGAGGCCAGCGGCAGACTGGCGCTGACGAGCGTCTTAAGCGAAGGCGCTGACAGCGGATGCTTCGTCATCTTTGACGTCGAAGACCGTGACCAGCTTGGTGATGACGAGCAGATCGCGGACTTTCTTGGTCAGATTGACGAGTTTGAGTTCTCCGCCAGCGTTCTTGACCGCGGTGAAGGCGCTCACCAGCTCACCGAGGCCGGAGCTGTCGATGTAGTTGACATCTGCGAGGTTGAGCAGGATTTTCTTAGACCCTTTGCTGACGATGCTGCGCACTTCGTCGCGAAGTGTCGCTCCACCTTCACCTAGGGTAATTTTTCCGCTCAGATCCAGAATTGTTACTCCATTCACTTCACGTGTTGTGAACTTCATGCTCATGGGTGCGTCTCCTTTTGATCTCTGTGTTTGACCATCTCGATCTCTGTTCCTGGCGTCAACTTGTGAAAGTGTACCTCATCCATAATGGCGCGCATGAGAAAAACTCCCCGGCCGGACGGAAGGAGGATGTTCTCTGGAGCGAGGGGGTCCGGGAGAGCATCTGCGTCCAGGCCGGCACCTTCGTCGGCGATGCGGATTTCGAGGATGGCCTGGGTGATTTCCATGGTGATGTTGACGTGCTTGGCGGGGTCGTACTGGTTACCGTGGACGATGGCGTTGACGGTGGCCTCGCGGGAGACCATGGCGATCTGGCTGGCAGTGTCTTCGTCGAAACCAGCGCGCTGCGCAAAGGTCTCTGCCAGAGTCTCGACGGTTTCGACGCTGTCGAGAACGGAATCAAGCGTGAGGTGAACGCGAGTTGCATTCGAATCCGTCAAGGGAGGCCATCCTTGTGAGGAGTGTACACAAGCTTGCACGCGTATGTACTGCAATGCGGGAAATTTACTACAAAAAGAGATGTGGCGGTGGTGGAAACTTGTGAAGACACTTTTGTAGATTCGACTTGTCACTGGTTGCTGTCAGCATGTAATGTCATATGGCTCGATCCGTTGATGAAATGTTGGCGCAAAAATCGATTTTGTGCAGTTCAGTAGATGGATGTGACGTAGAGCGAACTCGTTGTGGCTTTGGTTGGCAATTGTTCGAGATGAGGAGAGAAGATGCGACTGGATGTAGCGACGTCGTGCGTGAAAAGGTTTTCTATGGCTTCGGCGATGCTGCTCTTGTCGACGATCGCAGTGGCATGCAGTGGTGTGGCTCAAACGCCTACGATCCATGCGTCCATCGACACGGCAAAGACGGGAGCACCCATCTCAAAGAACATCTATGGGCAGTTTCTGGAGCATGGCGGCGACATCGTCAACAATGGCATCTGGTCAGAGATGCTGGTGGACCGCAAGTTTTATTATCCGGTCGAGGCGGGAGCGCCTGTGCCGCCGCCAGTGATGGGAAATGCCGCCGGCAATCCGCGCTTCAGGAATAATCCTACGCGGTGGTGGGCACCGATTGGCGGAAGCGATGCTGTAACGATGGACACGAAAGCACCGTACAGCGGAGATCAATCGCCGCTGGTGACGCTCGACGGCCGAGAGCCGCATGGCTTCAGCGAGGCCGGGATTGCCGTTCGAAAGGGCAAGAGCTACACCGGACGCATCGTGATGGCGGGCACTCCGGGTGCAGTGGTGAAGGTGACGCTGATTTGGGGCAAAGAGGCTGGGGAGCGCGAGAGCGTTACGATCAGCGCGCTCGGAGCGAACTATCGCAAGTTTCACCTGCGCTACAGTGCGACGGCAGATTCCGATGATGCGACGCTGGAGATCACGGGAGCCGGAAAAGGGTCGTTTCATGTTGGTGCGGTGTCGCTCATGCCGGCGGACAACATTGACGGCTACCGGCCTGAGGTGATCGCCGCGTTGAAGCAGCTGCACTTCGGCGTTCTGCGCTTCCCTGGCGGCAACTTTGTCTCTGCCTATGAGTGGCGCAACGCGGTGGGCGACATCGACAAGCGTCCTCCGATTTTCGATCCGGTGTGGCACGCGGTGCAGCCAAATGATGTGGGCACGGACGAGTTTTTGACGCTTTGCCGACTGCTGGGTGTCGATCCTTATATCACGGTGAATGCGGGGTTCGGCGACGCGTGGTCGGCACGTCAGCTCGTTGAATATACGAACGGTGCAGCGACCACGCCGATGGGCAAGTGGCGTGCGGCGAACGGACATGCGGCACCGTATGGTGTGAAGTTCTGGGGCGTCGGCAATGAGCCGTGGGGCGACTATCAGATGGGCGCTATGGCGCTGCCGCATTCGAGGTGAAGTACGATCTGTTCGCAAAGGCGATGCTGAAGGTTGATCCGACGATTACGCTGATTGCGCCGGGAGCTATGCCCGACGTGATGGAGGGCGCCGACCAGGCAAGACGCATTAACGGTCAGTACATTCCTGACTATCTTTCTTCAGCAGACTGGACGGGGCAGATGATCCTGCACTGCCTGCAGCACATCGATATGATCAGTGAGCACTACTACGCATCGGGAACCGAACACACGGACATCAAGCTGCAGAAGAAGGTTCCGATCAATCCGCCGCTGTCGCTGATTGAATGGGAGCGCGCGCCCGCAGTGCAGTTGCGCGCGAAGTACGAACACTATGAGGAGTACATGAAGCTCATTCCTGCATTTCGGGCGCGGCCAGTACCTATAGCGATCGATGAGTGGGCGTACTTCGGTGGTGCGCGTGACTCGTACAAGGTCGTGCCGGCGTATGCATGGGCCTTCCATGAGATGTTCCGCCACTCGGATGTGTTTCAGCTGGGGGCATTCACCTTTGCAACGGCGATGATGAGTGAGAATCGGACGCAGGCTGTGCTGAATCCGACCGGCATGCTGTTCAAGATGTACCGCGAACATTTTGGCACAATTCCAGTGGAGGTGACTGGGGACTCGCCGCAGCCAAAACCGGTGTTTCCGGCTGGAGGCGATCAGCCTGCTGTGAACCCTGGCAGCCCAACGTATCCGCTTGATGTCGTGGCGGCGTTCAGCGCAGATCGAAGGACGTTCACGGTTGCCGTGCTGAACCCGTCGGAGAACGCGCAGACGATCAGCGTTGCGATCAACGGGACGAAGCTCGCGGGCTCGGGGCACCTGTATCGCATGGCACCTGACTCTATCAACGCGATCGTTGCGGTGGACAAGAAGCCTGAGGTTCATGTGGAAGAAGAGACGATGGGTGCGTGGCCGGAGACATTGTCGGTAAAGCCCTTCAGCGTGAATATTTATTCGTATCCAGTGCAGTAGCAACCGATGGGAGATCCAGATGAGACTCAATGTACTGTTCCTTGCATTTGCAACGATCTTCGCGAGCGCCCGCGTATCCGGGCTGGTGGCGCAGGTCCAAACCATAGTCCCTGCCGTGATTCCGAATGCAAAGCCTGTGGACGTCGAGCACATCAAGATTCATGGATCGTATCTTGAAGGGAATCTTGAGGGCGACGCGGTTGACCGCGATGCGATCGTGTTTCTTCCGCCGAGTTACGCGAAGGACAAACACCGCCGTTATCCGGTTGTGTATGCGCTACATGGCTACTCGATTGGAGCGGAGCAGTGGAGCCACGAGATCCATGTCCCACAGACGATCGAAGGTGCTTTTGCTGAGGGAGCGCATGAGATGATCGTCGTTCTTCCTGACTCGAAGACCATCTACAACGGATCGATGTACTCCAGTTCAATGACGACGGGCGACTTTGAGAATTATATTGCCCACGACGTTGTGTCATACATGGATGCACACTACCGTACGATTCCGAAGCGCGAGAGCCGCGGTCTTGTGGGCCATTCTATGGGCGGGTATGGCGCAACGCGCATTGGGATGAAGCACTCGGATGTATTTGGCGCGCTGTACATCATGAGCCCGTGCTGTCTTTCGCCGATGGCGGGCGGCGGCCCGGGATCTGCCGACCAGGCGAAGGAGCGTGCGATTGCTGCGGAGAAAAAAGCGGCTTCGGCGACGTCTCCGGCGGATTTGTCTGCGAAGGCCCCTGGGTTTGAATCCGCGCAGTATGCAACTGCGGCAGCATGGGCACCGGACCCGAAGAATCCACCACTCTACTTTGACCTGCCGACCAAGGACGGTGTGCCAGTCCCGGAGATCGTGCAGAAGTACACGGCGAATGCTGCGCTTGCGTTCGTCGACCAGTATATCGACGGTTTGAAGCGGTACCATGCTATCTCCATGGATGTAGGGGATCAGGATGGATTGCGGTTCGACGCAACCAAGCTACACCAATTGCTTGACAACTATGGCATCGCGAACAGTTTTGAGATCTACTCGGGAACGCATACCAGCGCCGTCGCAGACCGGTTCCAGAACCACGTCATGCCGTTCTTCAGCAAGAATCTCTGCTTCACGGCGAATTGCCCATAGCGCGATTTGAACCGATTCGGTGGGGCTGCGGAGAATACGAGACAAGGGGTGCAGCGTTTGTTTTGAATACCGGATGGCGCGGGAGAAGGGATCGACCTACAGGAGCGAAGGGACGGAGCTGGCTGGTTTCCGATCAGGTCTGCGACATCCGTTGCGATCGAGAGGGCTGCTGAAGTCTCTGCCTGCATCACTTTTGAAATTGTGAGCCAAATGCACCTAGCAGATGGTAGGATGGCTCACCTTATGGACAGACGCATTTTTCTTCAACGTACGGGAACACTTCTGGCAGCGGCGGCGCTGCCAGGCATCCCTGCCTTCTCTGAAGAGCCTATGGCTTATGGGCGGTTGATTGTTCCAATCAACCGCGGCTGGAGATACCACCCGAGCAAGGTCGCCGGGGCCGAAGCTCCGGAGTTCGATGATGCTCTTTTCGAAAAAGTGGTGATTCCGCATACGAATATCAGCGTTCCATGGCACAGCTTCGACGATAAGGACTACGAGTTCATTTCGACCTATCGACGGCGCTTTAGAACACCACGTGGGAGTCAAGGCAAACGTGTCTTCGTGGATTTCGAAGGTGTCATGACGGCGTCGACTGTGTGGATCAACGGCGTCCCGCTCGGCGAATACAAAGGTGGCTTCACTCCGTTCTCTTTTGAATTGACTCCGCATTTGAGCAAGGACGGAGAGAATGTCCTGACTGTGCAGGTAGATTCGACGGAGCGCAGCGATATCCCGCCCTTCGGCTACGAGATCGACTATATGACGTTTGGCGGAATTTACCGCGAGGTTTCCCTGCGCGTGGTACCCGCTCTTTATCTTGACAACATCTTTGCGCGACCCAAGGATGTGCTGAGCGGCAAGCCAGGGCTCGACGTGGACTGCTTCCTGGCGGGCATCGCCCCTCACGGAAATCTCGTGCTCGAAGCAGAACTGCTCGATGGCAAACGAACTCTCGCAAAGACGAGCCGATCATTCAGCATGTCGTCGGCAAGCGATGCTGACGCGGCGGATGATCCGGCCACGAGCGCTCCTGTCTACTCGAGCACGGAGACAGTAAACGATCCGGGGAAGCAGACGATATCGTTCAAGGAGATCGATGGAGTGAAGCTGTGGGATCTGGCGAGCCCGAACCTCTATACAGTTCGGGTGCGTCTTTTGCGGGCTGGAGGCGTCGTCGATGAGGATACTCGACGGATCGGCTTCCGTGAGGCGATATTCACCGATCATGGCTTTTCGTTGAACGGAAGAATCGTTAAGCTGCGCGGCCTTGACCGCCACCAGACTTTCCCCTTTGCTGGTCAAGCTATGCCAGCGCGGGTGCAGCGACAGGACGCGAAGATCCTTCGCCACAACTTGCACTGCAACATCGTACGGACTTCACACTATCCTCAATCGCGGCATTTTTTAGATTGCTGTGACGAGATCGGCCTGCTGGTGCTGGAGGAGATTCCGGGCTGGCAGCACATCGGCCCTGAGCCCTGGAAGCTCATCGCCATCGACAATGTTGGGCGCATGGTGCGACGGGATTGGAACCATCCGTCGGTCATTCTCTGGGGCGTTCGCATCAATGAATCTCCGGACGACCACAGCTTCTACACCCGCACCAATGCCCTTGCGCACGCGCTCGATACGACAAGACAAACAGGCGGCATCCGCAATTTCAGGGAGTCGGAGTTTTTGGAAGATGTTTTCACAATTAACGACTTTGGCTTCCCGCTGAAAAAGCCGAATCATCCCCGCTATCTCAACACCGAGTTCGTCGGTCACACGTTCCCGACTAAAACAACGGACGACGATGAACGACAGCGTGAACACACACTGCGACATGCTCGCATCCATAATCAGCTTGCATCCGACCCTCAATATGCGGGCGGCATCGGTTGGTGCGCCTTCGACTACAACACCCACGCGAATTTCGGCGCAGGCGACCGGATCTGCTACCACGGCGTTACAGATATCTTTCGTGAGCCCAAGCCCGCTGCAGGCTTCTACAAATCGCAGTGCGATCCGTCGGAGGAGATCGTCATCGAGCCGGCTTTCCACTGGGCCAACAGCGATGAATCGACTTATTTCACTGAGGCCGTTGTGTGCTCGAACTGCGACCATTTGAAGCTCTACCAGCGCGCTGATAGCGTGGCAACGAATCCCTGGGAGTTGATTGCGGAGCTTGACCCGGACCGTGCGGAATTTCAGTATCTGAAGTATCCGCCGTTCATTCTCGACCGGATTAAATTGCGACAAGAGCACCGCCATGTGTGGGGCGACCTCAGGATCGATGGTTATTTGCAAGGCAAGCAAGTTGCATCCAGAACCCTGTCAGGACTTGGTGTCGATCAGAAGTTCGCTCTGATCCCAGATGATAGGGAGCTCCATGCCGACGGCGCAGACACGACACGCGTGGTCATGCGTGTTACGGACGAGTTCGGAGCCACGCGGACGTACGCAAACGATCCCATCGTGTTTAAGCTGGAGGGTCCGGCGACCCTGATCGGCGATAATCCCTTCGCATTGATTGGCGGCACGGGAGCGGTTTGGATTCGCGCCAAGGAACAGGGAGGCACTGTGCAATTGACCGCGACACATCCTCGACTTGGCTCCCAGATAATCGAGTTCCATCTCAGCGCTGTCCCCGTAGAACTGGTCTAGCGGCTTGAATCGTTTGTGAGGGATCGATTCAAGCCTCGGAGGCACATAGCAAGTAGATGACACATCGCCACAAGTATTACGCGTCGGTCCTGCTTGCTTATTCCTACCGTGGGTTCTCTATCGAAAGGGGTGGGTACGACTTGCGGCTCCATGTCGTTGCAGTGTCGAGGACGATGCGCATTTTAGAGCAGCAGATGAGCTTGGGGATGGTCATGTTGGAGCTACCAATGTTTCGGAGGAGGCCCTGCCTCAGTAACTTCTGCATCTTGCCCCAGGTCTGCATGGACGCGGCGTGAATGGAGGTCGCACGTCGAGGTTGCGCGATTCGATGTTACAAGCGGGAGCGTGACCGCTCTGAAAGGGCTCCACGAGGTTATCGAGAGAGCGACGAAGGCAACCGGGAGTGGCTACACACTGCGTCGTGATGGATAATCGTGACTTCGGAGGATGAGAGATGATTGGGGCCCTGAATCCAAAGAGCCGGAAGGGATCAGAAGCATTGAAGCGGCCGGCGTTTCTGGCGGAGCATGTTTCGGAATGTCGGTACTTTTTTCTTGATGATTCGGCGCATGTCGGCGGAAGGCTGGCCATACCCTGTGGAGGGTGGGAGCGATGTACCGGGAGCTATGTGGTTCGGCGTAATAGCTTCCGTTTCTTTGCAGTGGAGTATGTAGCGGAGGGTTACGGAAGCTTCACGTGCCATGGGCTCACGACACAACTGCAACCGGGGATGCTGTACGGCTATGCTCCGGGCAGTGCCCATGTGATAACGAGCAGCGCAGAGCAGCCGCTGGTCAAGTATTTTCTAGACTTTTCGGGCGCGGAGGCGAAGAGAAGCTTCGATCGCCTTCCTCTGGGTGAGGCCGGATCGATATGGATGCGGCAGCCACGCGTGATCCAGGATTTGTTTCAGCAAATTGTGGACGCCGGGCAGGAAGTCAGCCAACTATCGCAGAGACTGTGCTGTGCGATCTTCGGTGTATTGCTGCTGCGGCTCGACCAAAATGCGATGCGACAGGAGGAGGCAGCATCCGGAGCGTTCGAGACTTACGAACGTGCATACCAGGAGCTGCGCATTGGCTATCAGAGTCTGCGGTCAGCGGCGGATGTTGCGCAGCGGTTAGATATAACACCGGCGTACCTGGCGCGACTGTTCCAGCGATATTCAAATACGAGTCCGCATCGGGCGCTGACGGCAATGAAGATGGCAGAGGCGGCGTCGCTGCTGGTGGCGACTTCCATGGGTGTGACGGAGGTCGCAGCGCGCGTGGGATACTCTGATCCGTATCACTTTTCGCGCGTGTTCAAGAGCAGCTATGGGAGAGCTCCGATGCACTTTCGAGTGCATCCGCGGGGGGCCGGCCAGACAGCACGAGAGATGGACATCATGAGTGATGGCGCGTCCGTAGAAACCGGCAACTGATCGAAGCTAGCTGAGAATGCAGGATGATCGCTTCTCGGCCATCTTGCCCGAGCAAATTCAGGTACTGCCTCGTTTCCAGCGCGATGGCAAACGAGATGGCTGGCCGCGCAGCTACCGGACAAGATCACTTCCGAGAAGAGCGTTTTTGGGACTCATGTGGCCACTGCTAGAAAGAATCGATACCCCAGCCTTAGCGGCGACGACGGGCGTCACCACTGAAGAGGCTGGGCAAGCCATCGCCCGGTTCACCTCGCAGATCCCGATGGGTCGCAGAGGCGTGCCCGAGGAAATTGCGGCAGCAGTCGTATTCCTCGCCTCTGATGAAAGTTCTTACATCATCGGCGTGGATCTCGCCGTCGATGGGGGCATGGCCAGGTGGAGTCAGGAGTGTGCAGATCAAGTCGTGGACGAAATCAAAAAACATGGCGGTGGTGCGAGAGCAGTCGCGCTGAAAGTTACACGATCCGACGTTAGGAAATGGAGAAACTTCGATGAGTATCGAAAAGACTATCCAGGTTGTGAAGGATTTCTTTCCAGTAATAGGAAGCGGCAATAAGCAAACGTTTGATGGCGTTGGTTGCCGAAGAGATTGAGTGGGTCGTTCCGGTCGGCGCGCACCACGGGCTCGCGGGATTGGATTACCTGCTGTGAACTCATTCTTGCGCTCTTCTTTTTCTGAGTAACTCGGGGCCGTCGTAGACGACTGGATCCGGCGCGGCTCCCGGCCAGATCGGGATTTGCTGGCGCCCCTCGACGGTTGCCATGGCGGAAGGCGTTGTTGAGCGAAACCGCATACACGGTCAGCCCGCGGAAGGAACACGATATCACGACACCTCTGCGGGTCCGCAGCGGCAGGAAAAGGGCTGGGGCTTCCGTCTCTTTTTGGAATTGTGTGCGCGAGCACACTACCAAAGGCGATTGTGCGATTTGCCGGACCGACTAGAGGCTCGTCTCAAGGGCAGCGGAAGAGTCACGCAGTCAAGCGCTCATGCATCAAGGCGCTGCAGCAACTTCCGCTAAGGTACTGATTTGTAACGGATTTATTGGTGGACCTGATCGGGATCGAACCGATGACCTCTTCCATGCCATGGAACGACCAGAGGGTCGATTTGTTGACGGTAAAGGACTTATGAGTCGGCTGAGTCGGCAAAACCGGCCCAATCGGCGCTAAATGCTACCAATTTGCTACCAAAAATCTAACCGAGCGGCTTGGGCTGAACCCGTGGGGGGAGCAGCCTAAAACTCTTCAAGTACGTCCAGGCAATATTGCCACAGGCTGTTGCACTATTGCCGATATTTTCGATCCGCTTCTCCGCAGTTACCACCGATGCTCTGATCTGGGGTTTTTCAGACGGGGTACGAGTGCCGCTTCCTCCGTGCCTGTCGTCAGACGGGGCATAGAACCCGGATCGATTCCACAAAGAAGTTTGCCGGCCTTGTAAGAGAAGTGGTTTCGCCACGATTCATGGGGTGTCGCTTTTGAGAGCCGCAGGCAGCTGTCAATTGTGGGCCATCGCAGGGACCCGGACGCTTGGACGATCTGTTCGCCGCTCTGATCTTGTCATTTCTTGTCATTGCAAGAAAAAAGTGGTATTTTTCCTTGCAGAACGAGGAATAAGAATGAGCCAAACATTCGAAGATAAGGCGCTATATCGAATTCGGGGTACAGGAGGAGGGTGGGCATTCTCACCACGAGACTTTCTGGATCTCGGAGGCCGCTCTACTGTTGACTCTGGACTCTACAGGCTGGAAAAGCGCGGAGAGATTCGCCGCGTCATTCGCGGCATCTATGACTACCCACGTTTCAGCAAATTTCTCGATCAGAGCTTGAGCCCTGACATCGACCAGGTTGCGAGGGCTTTGGCGCGGAAGTTCCGTTGGCGCATTCAGCCCAGCGGTGCAACTGCATTGAACTTCCTAGGACTTTCCACACAGGTTCCTGCCCGTGCCGTCTACCTCTCTGATGGCCCAGATAGGGTCTACCAAATTGGCAATACCGCGCTGGCATTCGAGCACACGGCCTTGAAGGAATCCGCCATCGAACTCAAGGAAAGCGGCCTGATCGTTCAGGCGCTCAAGTCGCTTGGACCGGAAGGAATTACTCCCGAGATCATCACGAAGATCCGTGCATGGTTGCCAGAATCGCTACGTGCGAAAGTTCGGGCGGATACCAAAACCGCGACTGGCTGGGTGTACAGCGCCATTCGGCAGATCGCTCAAGAGGATACTCATGGATAAGATCGCCGCTGGGCCAGCCTCGGACAGGCGGGATCTCTTTCGAGAGTCGGCGAGCCGACTCGGCATGAATCCCGCCATTGTCGAGAAGGACTTCTGGGTCTGCTGGATTCTCAAACTCCTCTTTGCGGAACCGGCCTTGAAGAGCCAGATGGTGTTCAAAGGCGGCACAAGTCTGTCAAAGGTCTTCGGGTTGATTGACCGCTTCTCCGAAGACATCGACTTGGTTCTCGACTGGCGTCTCCTTGGCTACGACCAAGCGGGGGCTAACGATCCATTCCATGCCGCGCCCTCCAAGTCAAAGCAAGGCCGTTACAACATGGAGATGAACGCAAAGGCAGTTGCGTACATCCGGGACACGCTGCTTTCTCAACTCAACTATCTCTTCGCGCCAATCTCTGGTGTCGTCGCCAGAATCGACGAAGTCGATCCTCATACGGTGAACGTGTTCTACCCGGCGGCGTTCGCGGCGGAATACATCCGGCCCGCGGTGCGGTTGGAGATCGGCCCGCTCGCGTCGTGGGTTCCTTCCAGCTCTCACAGCATCAAGGCGTATGCCGCTCAAGCCTTTCCGGAAGCCTTCTCCAACCCCGTTTTTGAGGTCATCGCCATTGATGCCGAGCGGACGTTCTGGGAAAAAGCAACGATCCTTCATCAAGAAACCCATCGTCCTGGCACGATTCCTGCCCGGTATTCGCGGCATTATTATGACCTCTACAAACTGAGCGAAAGCTCGATCAGGAGTTCCGCGCTTTCCGATCTCGCCTTGTTGAAGGCGGTCGTCGAATTCAAAGGGCGGTTCTACTACTCTTCCTGGGCACGCTACGATTTGGCTGTTCCCGGGTCATTTAGGTTGAGTCCTCCTGATAGCCAACTCCCCGCGCTTCAAAGGGACTACCGAGCCATGCGCGATATGTTCTTCGTGGAGCCTCCTTCGTTTGAAGCGATCCTGGCCGGATTGGCAGAATTGGAACAGGAGATCAATACTGAAGAGC
>JABBOG010000130.1 GCA_019351975.1 Acidobacteriota bacterium | reverse complement strand
AGGGAACCCTGCAATACAACCCGAACGGTAGAATTCCAACAAGCTTCTTCGTAGGCCAGCCAGGATTCGACTACTTCCACCGCCAGCAGTGGTCAACTGCGTATCTCTTCGAGCATCACATCTCCAAGATTTGGACCTTCCGGCAGACCTTCCGCTACTCCCACATCGCGTTCGATGGTAATGACGCGTTCGGTGGTGGCCTCCAGGCAGACCTTCGCACTCTGAATCGTTACGGCTATTCAGATGCGTTGACGCTTGGCCTCGCGGCTGTGGATAGCAATGCGTTCGCGCAGTTCATGACGGGCAAGATCAGCCATTCGGTTCTGGTCGGCGTTGATTACTCCCATGCGAACTCGCTCCAAATCAGCGGCATATCCGCCGCTCCGTCCATTGATGTGTACAACCCCGATTACAGTCAGAAAATTTCGCCGCCGGTTCCCTACCTCAAGTCGAGCCAGCCTTCGTGGCAGACAGGTGTATACGCACAGGACTTGATCAAGTTCACGCCCAAACTTATCGCGACCTTGAGTGGACGTGAGGATTGGACCCAGCTCGCCACCAAGGATCTGCTCTTCGGCTCGCCAACCCAGAGTCAGAATCCCAACCGCTTCACGGAGCGCGCAGGTATCACCTACGTCTCCAAATACGGCATCGCACCGTACTTCAGCTACTCCACATCGTTCCTACCAACCACAGGAGTGAACTTCTATGGTCAGGAGTTCAAGCCAACGACGGGAACTCAGTATGAGGGCGGCCTGAAGTACCAGCCGCGCCACTCCAACAGCTTCATCACAGCGTCCGTGTACAACATCGATGAAAACAATGTGGAGTCGCCAGACCCAACGAATCCGCAGAACACCCTGCAGCTCGGTTCGGTTAGGTCGCGCGGTGTGGAACTCGAAGGCGTGGCTAACGTTATGCATGGCCTCGACCTGCACGCCTCCTACGCGTACGATGACGAGGTCGTAACGTATACACAGCCAACTAGCGAAATCGGCAAACGTCCTGTGCTGATTCCAAAGGATCTCATCAGCTTGTCGGCAAACTATACCGTCTCGCAGGGCAAACTCAGCGGGCTCGGCCTTTCGGCGGGTGCACGCTACACCGGTACAGTCGCTGGCGATCCAGCAAACACATTTATCCTGCCCGGCTACACCTTGTTCGATGGCTCTCTGCAATACTACTGGAAGACGCTGGAGTTCCAGGTAGCAGCGACGAATGTTGGCGACAAGATCTTTGTTCCCATCTGCGAGTCCGCCAGCTATTGCAACTATGGTGCTCGCCGCGATGTTATCGGAAACGTGCAGTATCACTGGTCCAGCTGGCGTAAGCCATTTTAGGCACATCACAGGCAGGAAATACTCATGGAAGTTGATGCAATCTCAACCCGGCCAGTCAATCTCATTCTGTTGAACGGCAACATCTGGACCGGCGAAACGGATATTCCATCTGCGCGAGCGATAGCAATTGCGGATGGAAAGATCATCGCCGTCGGCTCCGATGAAGCGATGTTGGAGTTACGCGGATCACGCACCGAGGTTGTCGATCTCGCCGGAAAACTTACACTTCCCGGCTTCAACGATGCGCACGTTCACTTCTATATCGGCGGCGATACGCTTACAAGTGTCGACCTGCGCGATGTGTCGAGCCTGGACGAGTTTCGTGATGAAGTTGCACGTTTTGTCTCGACTCGCCCAAATGGGCAATGGATTCTAAACGGAGGCTGGGACCAGGAACGATGGTCGCCTGCGGTGCTGCCCACCTCCGCTCTAATCGACGACGTGACGCCGAATCATCCAGTCTGGGTGAACCGATCGGATGGTCACATGATGCTGGCCAACCGCGTGGCAATGCAGATTGCAGGCATCGACCGCAACACTCCAGATCTTCCCGGCGGTGAGATCGTACGCTATCCCGATGGCAACCCAACCGGCATCTTCAAGGATGCCGCAAAGCAGCTCGTAGAGCGCTTCATCCCTCTGCCGCCTGCAACACATATTCGCAACGCAATCATTGCGGCGCAGCAATATGCCCTTGAAAATGGTGTAACCAGCGTTCAGGATATGGGCGTCCTCGGAAGCCGTGGAGCCGAGACGATGGTTAAGGTTCTGCGAACCTACCAGGAGCTGGATCATGCAGGAACACTTCACCTGCGGATCTCAGCGCATGTGCCACTAGCCGATTGGCCGCGGCTGGCCAATGCTGGAATCATCGCAAACTTCAACACAGGGCGACTGCAGCTCGGCGCTGTAAAGAGTTTTTCCGATGGCTCGCTTGGGTCCACTACAGCCTGGTTCTTCGAGCCGTATACGGACGCACCGCATACGTGTGGACTTCCAAGCGAAGAGCTCCATGATATCGAGGCCTGGTACGCAACCCTTCGTGCCGCAGACAACGCAGGTCTACAACTCGTCATCCATGCAATCGGCGACAGGGCAAACAGCACAGTGCTCGATATGCTCGAGCGACTCGAGATAGAGAATGGCGCGAGGGATCGAAGAACGCGCATCGAACACGCGCAGCACCTCCGGAAAGAGGATATTCCGCGCTACAAAAAGCTCAACGTGATTGCATCCGTTCAGCCGTATCATT
>JABBOG010000129.1 GCA_019351975.1 Acidobacteriota bacterium | reverse complement strand
CGAGGCGGTCGCCGCCGCCAACCTGCATCATGATGAGGGGAGGTGCGTAGGTGTCAAGCGGGAAGAGCGCAAGGATGGCGTCGAGGAGAGTTGCGATGGGAAGAGCATCGGCGCGGACGAGGCGTTTGGCGCAGGTGACGCCGGGGAAGTTGGCGTCGGCGAGAACGATTTCGTCGCCGTGCCCCATCTCGCAGAGCAGCTTGAGGAGTTCGGGACTGATGGAGGGAGAGATACCTTTGAGCATTAGAGCAGCTCCTCGTCGAAGCAGACGGCGACTTTGCCGCAGAGGCCGGATGCCATGAGAGCGTAAGCTTCATCGATGCGTGCGAGTGGAAAGCGGTGTGTGACAAGTGACGATGGATGAAGATGCCAGCGCACCAGGCGCTGCACCAGCTCATCCATGCGCCAGGTGGAGGTCACCCAGGAGCCAAAGAGCGTCTTCTGGTCGTGCATGAGGTCGGCGGAGGGTTGAAATTGCACGGTGCTGCCTTCACCGAGGAAGACGATGCGGCCCCAGCGACGAGCTGCGGCGATGGCGGTGTGGCGCGCCTGCGGATGCCCGGAGCACTCAACGGAACGCTCGACTCCGTGGCCACCGGTGAGGGCGCGGATTTCGGCGACGTTGTCTGGGCCGGAAGCGATGACCTCGTCGCAGAGGCCGAGGTCGCGGGCAAGCTGGAGGCGGCCTGGAAGAACGTCGATGCCGAAGATGCGCTGCGCGCCGAGTTTGCGGCAGAGTGCAGCAGTGGCCAGGCCGACGGGGCCGAGGCCGGTGATGAGGACGGCGTCGTTGCCGCTGATGCCGATCTTTTCGAGGCCTTCATATGCGGTGCCGAAGCCGCAGGCCACTTGTGCGCCGTCCGTGTAGGAGAGCTCGTCGGGAAGGTGGATGAGATCTTTTTCTTCGGCGAGGAGGAAGTCGGCCATGCCGCCGTCACGCTGCCAACCGTAGGCGCGGCGGTACTGCTCGCTGGTGCAGGAGATCATGTAGCCGCGGCGGCAGTCGTTGCAGAGGCCGCAGCCGGAGATGTGGTAGACGATGACACGGTCTCCCACAGCGAAGCCGCGGCAGCCAGGTCCAGTCTTGATGATCTGCCCGCAGGGTTCGTGGCCCGCGATGACCCCCTGGTAGCCTTCGGGGCCTTTGCCGAGGTGTTCGTGGTAAATTGCGCGGATGTCGGAACCGCAGATGGTGGAGGATTTCATGCGGAGAAGGACTTGTCCCCAGCCGGGTTCTGGAACGGCGAAGGAGCGAAGGCTAGTGGTGCTGTCGCCTGGAAGAAGAACGCCATGCATGTCTGGTTGGAGTTCGAATGTTGCTGTCGTGGACAAAGCTCCTCCTGTGGGGTTGGGTGTGAGTGGGCTCATGCTGGTGTGATTTCTCCGTGGACATCCCAAAGGTCTTCCCATGACTGATTTTCTTTCCACAGAAAGACCTGACCCTTGATGAGCCGACAGCGTTGATCGGCGGCGGCGATTTGGTCCATTTCTGTGCCGGTTAGAGGATCTTCGATGACAGAGCGGAGATTTTGAGTGTAGTTGCGCGGGTTGACGGAGAAGGGAATGACGACTTCTCCGCGTTGGACTGCCCATTTGAGACAGATGGTTGCGGCATGGACGCCATGTGCATCGGCAATGGAGCAAAGGATAGGGTCCTGTAGAGGTGAGGTGTCTTGCGGGGTGCGGTCGCGCTCCGGGCGCCCAGGCGAGCCGAGAGGGCAGAAGCCGATGGACTGGATATTTCGCGCCTGGAGGTGCGCGAGGAACTCTGGCTGCTGAAAGTGCGGATGCAACTCCATCTCGTTGCAGTGTGGAGACACGCGCGCATCTTTGAGCAGCAGATTCAGCTTGGGGACAGTCATATTGGAGGTTCCAATGCTTCGGACAAGGCCCTGCTCCAGCAACTTTTCCATTTCGCCCCATGTTTCCATGAAGGCGGCGTGGATGTAGGGTTGCGCGTCGGCGCTGCGTGACTCGATGCTGCAGCCGGGAGCGTGGAAGTTCGGAAAGGGCCAATGGACAAGATAGAGGTCGAGGTAGTCCAACCGGAGATCATGGAGGGATTGCTTGAAGGCGGGAATTACGTCTTTCGCAGCGTGCTTGTCGTTCCAGAGCTTGGAGGTGATCCAAAGGTCTTTGCGGGGAGCGACGGTTTTGGTGATGGTTTGGAGGGCTTCGCCGATCAACGGCTCGTTGCCGTACACCGCGGCGCAATCGAAGTGACGGTACCCGATACGCGCGGCGTCGAGGACGGCTGAGGCGATCTGCGATCCTGTGACGTGATCAGAGCCGAAGGTGCCCAGACCGATGACCGGAATTTGCGTTCCATTGGAGAGCGTACGTTGGGGCACGCATGCAGGATCAATGGTCTCGTGGAATTGCGTCATGCGGAAAGAACCTCGACGAGATTATCGAGAGATCTGTGAAGCATTGGGAATGGCTAAATGCTGCGCCGTAATGGATAATCATGACTTCGGAGGTAGAACAATGATTGGTGCCCCGCATCCAAAAGTTCGGAAAGGATCAGAAGTAGTGAAGCGACCGGCCTTTCTGGCGGAGCATGTTTCGGAGTGTCGCTACTTTTTTCTTGATCATTC
>JABBOG010000128.1 GCA_019351975.1 Acidobacteriota bacterium | reverse complement strand
CGGCGACCTTTCGCCTGCCGACCGAGCCGATCTTCGTCATCCTCGGCATCGACGCTTTGATGGATATGGCGCGGACGATGGTGAACGTGGTGGGCAACTGCCTGGCGAGCGTAGTGGTTGCACGCTGGGAGGGCCAGTTCGAGAGCGAAGAGCCGACGGCGGCGGTGCTCGATGGAGTGTTGGAGTAGGGTTCGTTGACGGTACCCCCCCCTGTTTTTGGCTAAAGTCTCCAATCGATTGGACTTAAGCGGGGACTTCGCCATCGAGGGCGATGATCGGGGCAAAGCTGGAAGCGAAGGTCGGATTGACAAAGAGCAGTGTGCTGCCGCTTTGCGGCTTGGCGGGCGTTGACTCAGGCGGAGCAGTGACATGCCCAAAGACAACTTGCGTCGGATTGAAGAACCCACACGTTAATTGTAGAGGGGCTGTCAAGAGCTTGGCGGGCCTAAGTGACTTCTAAGCTTATGATAATAAGTATGGTTATGGATGTTGTGGGCGTCTGCGATGCGCTTGCGGAATCTTTTTCGCAGAAGGTTAAGATTGCTATACTTGATGGTTGTAAGTAGATGAGAGGCTTCCTCTTTGCCTCATGGCTGGATGGATTGTCAGATAAGCCGGAGTGACAGTTCGTCCGGAGACACTAAGATCTCCCCGTGCATCCTTTTCGTCGCTGGTTGTACTCCCAGGATGAAGTGTTGCGATGCGCGGCCAGTGGATGGTATGAGAGGCATGAGGCGAGCCGCGTAAACGATCGCGGCAGACTGGTACGAGATGAGTAACATACTGCAAGGAATCCGATCCCCCGCTGATGTCAAGAAGCTCTCGATGCCTGAGCTGGAGCAGCTTGCGGCGGAGATCCGCGAGCGGCTGATCGTCGGGGTGTCGAAGACGGGCGGCCACATTGGGCCGAACCTGGGCGTGGTTGAGCTAACGATTGCGATGCACTATGTCTTCGATACGCCGACCGACAGCTTCGTCTTTGACGTGAGCCACCAGGCGTATGTGCACAAGCTGCTGACGGGCAGGGAAGACCGGTTCGAGACGATCCGGCAGCCGGGCGGGCTGAACGGCTTTATGCTGCGGACCGAGAGCGAGCATGACAGCTACGGCGCAGGACATGCCGGTACGGCACTGAGTGCGGCTCTCGGGATGGCGGTGGCGCGGGATATGTCGGGCGGCAGCGAGCACATCGTTGCGCTGGCCGGAGATGCGGCGTTTACGAACGGCATCTCGTTTGAGGCGTTGAATAATATCTCGTCGCAGACCAAGAGGCTGATTGTCGTGCTGAACGACAATGCGTGGTCGATCGACAAGAACGTCGGCGCGATTGCGGAGTACTTCCACAAGATTGTGACCAACCCGACGATTGCCGGTCTGCATGACCGCGCGGCGGGGCTGCTGGAACGGTTCGGCGGCAAGACGGTGCGGCACATGGCGCGCAAGGCCGAAGAGGCAGCCAAGGGGCTGATCGGGCCGGGGATGCTGTTTGAGGAGTTCGGGCTGGTGTACTACGGGCCGATCGACGGGCATAACCTGCCGCTGCTGATCGAGACGTTCAAGTTTCTGAAGCAGCAGAACAAGCCGGTGCTGCTGCATGCGATTACGCAGAAGGGCCGCGGATTTCAGCCGGCGATCGAGAAGCAGAAGAAGTTCCATGGTCTTGGGCCGTATGACGCGATGACGGGCGAGACCAAGCCAGGCGGACAGAAGACCTACTCGGAGATCTTCGCCGAGAGCCTGTCGAAGCTGGCGACGCGGGACGACAAGGTGGTGGCGATTACGGCGGCGATGCCGAACGGGACGGCGCTCGATCTGTTCCGTCCGCTGCACCCGACGCGGTACTTCGATGTAGGTATTGCCGAGGAGCACGCTGTGATCTTTGCGGCGGGTATGGCGACCAAGGGGTACAGGCCGTTCTGCGCGATCTACTCGACGTTTCTGCAGCGGGCGTTCGACCAGGTGGTGCATGATGTGTGCCTGCAGAACCTGCCGGTGGTGTTCTGCATGGATCGCGGTGGCCTGAGCGGCGACGATGGGCCGACGCACCATGGGCTGTTCGACATCAGCTATCTGCGGAGCGTGCCGAACCTGATCCACATGGTTCCGAAGGATGAGGACGAACTGGCCGACATGATGTACACGGCGCTGAAGCATGATGGGCCTTCGGCGATCCGGTATCCGCGTGGAACGGGGCCAGGTACCGCGGTGAAGGCTGAGCCTGTGGCGCTCGAGATCGGCAAGGCTGAGGTGATTCAAGATGGGCACGACGTTGCCATCTTCGGCCTGGGCGCGATGCTGCCGGAGGCGGTGCGGCTGGCTGCAATGCTTGAGCGCGAGGGGCTGTCGGTGGCGGTAGTGAATCCTCGGTTCGCGAAGCCTATTGATCGGGCGTGCGTGGAGGCCTATGGGCACCAGGCCGGATTGCTGATTACGCTGGAGGACCATGTGCTGGCCGGCGGCTTTGGCTCGGCGGTGCTGGAGACGGTGAACGACCTGGAGATCTCTGTGCCGGTGGTTCGCGTGGGCTGGCCGGATGAGTTTATCGAACACGGCAAGGCCGAGGCGCTCAAGGAGAAGTACGGGCTGACGGCGGAGGCGGCGC